>JAJDCP010000081.1 GCA_029260765.1 Planctomycetota bacterium | reverse complement strand
GGGTACAGGCAGCGAACCCGGAACGGAGCCGGGTACAGGCAGCGAACCCGGAACCGAACCGGGCACCGGGAGCGAACCCGGAACCGAACCGGGCACCGGGAGCGAACCCGGAACCGAACCGGGCACCGGGAGCGAACCCGGAACCGAACCGGGCACCGAGCCGGGTACTGGCAGCGAACCGGGCACCGAGCCGGGTACCGGCAGCGAACCGGGTACCGGCAGCGAACCGGGCACCGAGCCGGGTACAGGCAGCGAACCGGGCACCGAGCCGGGCACTGGCAGCGAACCGGGCACCGAACCGGGCACGGGCAGCGAACCGGGCACCGAACCGGGCACGGGCAGCGAACCGGGCACCGAGCCGGGCACAGGCAGCGAACCGGGCAGCGAACCGGGCACAGGCAGCGAGCCGGGAACCGAACCGGGCACGGGCAGCGAACCAGGCGAAGGCCCCGATGGCAGCTCTGAGCTCACAGAGGAACAAAAAACCGAGAAACTGCGTGAGCGTATCAAACAGCTGAAAGAGGAGCTCGAACGCCGCAGACAGAACCCCGGCGGGAATCCCGGCGGCAACCCCGGCGGCAACCCCGGCGGCAATCCCGGCAACCGCGGTCAGGGGGGCGGCGTGCTTCCCGAGGGAGACTTCGACGCACCGGTCGACTTCGTCAAAGACCGCGTCAAAGGGCGTCTGGGCCGTGGCCAGATCATCGGCAGCTTCAACGTCGAAGGAGAGCCCCTCACCGTTGAGATGCGGGTGCAGTTCCAGGAAGCGGTCGAACGCGCCCTGGAGATGGAGACCAAGGCTTTGGAGCGGTCCGAGATCCCACGCGACTACGTTGAGCGGGTGCGCGACTACTTCGATCAACTCAACCAGGTGGGCCGCGACGAGTGAATCCCGGGGTAATGGAGGGCAGCTGACCGTTCTTCTTGTAGGGGAGCGTTTGTCGACCTCGCGGACTTGGACGCTTCGCTCCGGGCGGGGAAAAACCCCGCACCCCTATACGAGGAAAACTGCAACCTCGGAGGTTATGAAACACTGCCTGGATAATGTCTGTGGCCTCCGGGATGCCCGATGTGTACGGAAGAGACCAGAAATCCAGCGAGCAACCCGTCAGACTGAGACTTCACCTTGCACAGCTAGCCGTGCCGGCATTTCCTGCAGCCTTGGCATGCATGCCCTGCCAGAGATGAGTGAGCCGCGTTGATACAAGCCGTCCTCGATACTCTATGGGCTGCGCTCCAGAATCTCGGCTGGCAGCTGGGCATTTTCCTGGGACCGGTGGTGCTGGCGTGCGTGTTGTTGCACTTCCTCGAAAAGGCCCTCAACCGTCGCATGCACCAGCTTGTCGGCCGCTCACGCATCTATCTCAATGGCTGGATCGGCACCCCCGTGCATGAGATCAGCCACGCTTTGATGTGCTGGGTGTTTCGCCACAAGGTTCTGGAGATCAAGCTTTTCAGCCCCGACGACGACGGCCGCCTGGGATATGTGCGCCACGCCTTCCGGCGGGACAGCCTGTACCAGCGCATCGGCAACTTCTTCATCGGCATCGCGCCCTTGTTCGGTGGGGCAACCGTACTGCTGTTGTTGCTGATGTTTGTGCACCCTGAGCCAGGCAGCATCGAGACGGCGTCCTTCGCCGACCTGTTTGGTTCCCAGGGGTGGGGAGACAAGCTGAGCTCACTATTCGGAAGCGCGGCGACACTGGTCGGCAACGTCTTCCATCCACGCCACTACAACGAATGGCGATTCTGGCTCTTTGTCTACCTGGCATTTGGCGTCGGCTCCTACCTCGCTCCGAGCGGCGTGGATCTGAAGGGGGGCCGTGAAGGTGCCTTGCTCTGCCTGCTGCTCGCCTACGGGCTGAACCTGCTGCTGGTCGTGCTGGATGTCGACGTCAACGCCAACCTGGCAGCGGGCGGGCGCTATCTCGCGCCTTTGCTCGCTCTGCTGTTTCTGGCATTGGTGTTCAACCTGGTCTGGCTAGCCGTGACCACACCCTTGAGCTGGCTCAAGTCCGGGCGTTGAGTGGATGCGGGCAGGATTCTGGGCCGCTCAGTCGCCGAGGGGAACCTCGAGCTTGACCAGGTAGGGGCGGGGCTTCGGGCCGAGGTCTTCGCCGAAACGGCGGATCAATGAGCGACGGGCCAACACGCGCACACGGCGGTCGTCATCTTCGAGCAGCTCGACCAACTTGATCGAGATCTCTCGCCCGCTCCGCTCTGCAAGGCACCAGGCAGCAGCACCACGCACCAGGGGCATACCATCCTGCAACAAGGTCACCAGGGAAGGTGTGGCCTCGGGATCTTCATGCTTGCCGATGGCCAGCGTCTTCAGCGCACGGTCATTCTGGTCCCCTTCGATCTGCAGGACCAGCAGCTCGGACAACGACTTGGCTGCAAGCGGCTCGATCTTTTCCTTCAGCCTGCGGTCGACCATGCGTTGGAACAACACTGCGTATTCAGTGTCTTCTTTGAGGTCCTGTCGCATGTGATCGGTGACCCAGCCTGCCTCTTCGGCCTGCTTGCGGGTCAACTCGCGGTTCAGGATCCAAGCTCCCACGAGCGCCTCGCGGTAGGGCTCGGGCATGCTTTGGTACATGTCGACAAGGCGTTGGCTGATGGCCATGAGACTCCTCCGTTCGAAAGGCCGCTCGCGACCCCTGTGCCATTATACGACAAATCCAGTCCGGATTCAGCTCTCAGCCCTGATGTCGCTCAGGATTCTACCGGCAAAGCCGCAATGTGGGGGAGGTTGCGGTATTTCCCGTCGAGGTCGAGTCCATAACCGATGACGAACCGATTCGGGATCGTGAAACCGATGTAGTCGAGATCGAAGTTGATCCTGGTGTTGGCTTCCTTGTGCAACAGGGTGCAAAACTTCAGGGAGCGTGGCCGTCGAAGGAGCAGGCTCTCGTAGAGGAAGTTCGCGGTCAGACCTGTGTCGACGATGTCCTCTACCAGAATCACATTTTGATCTTCGATCGTCTGGGTGAGGTCGAACTCCCAGCGCACGACGCCCGTGCTCTTCAGGCCTCCCTCGTAGCTGGAAACTCTCAAAAAGTCGCAGCGCAGGGGCACGTCGATGCAACGGATCAAGTCAGACATGAACAGGGCTGCGCCTTTCAACACACCGACCACGATCAGCTCCTGGCCCTGGAACTCGCGGTTGATCTGTGCTCCCAGCTCCGCCACGCGCTCGGCGATAGTGGCACTGGAGAGCATCGGTTCGAAGGCTTCGATGGGCGGATGCGTCACGAAGAGGTCTCCTTGCGTTCGGAATGGCCGAGTTGCTCGATCAGCTCGGGAACGGCCCCGGCCAGTAGATTGCGGAAGCCCTCTGCGACCCGGGCTCCGGTTTCGATCACGTCTGCGTGGTCCGGGCTGACCTCGCTCAAGCCTGCAGCGACGTTGGTGATGCAGCTGATTCCCACCACCCGCACGCCCATGTGGCGCAACGCGATGACCGCCGGCACCGTGGACATGCCGACGGCGTCGGCTCCCAGCACTTGTAGCATGCGGATCTCGGCGGGCGTCTCATAGGACGGCCCCGCCATGGCCGCATACACTCCGGCGCGCAGAGGCAGGCTCTGGTTGCGTGCTACCTCTTGCACCACGGCCCCGAGGGCGGTGTCGTAGGCGTCGTCCAGAGCGGGAAAGCGCGGGCCGAGGCCGTCAACATTGGGACCCGTTAGAGGGTTTTGGCCCAGCATGTTGATGTGGTCGGTGATCAACATCAAGTTGCCGACAGCAAGTTTGGCAGAGATGCCGCCGGCCGCGTTGGTCAGCACGACCGCTTTGACCCCCCAGCGCGCGAGGGCGCGGACGGGAAAGACCACATCCGCGATCGGGATGCCCTCGTAGAGGTGCAAGCGCCCTTGCATGCAGACCACCCGCTCGCCGTTGACCTTGCCGACCACCAGCCGACCCTGGTGCCCTTGCACACTGCCGGTGAGGAAGTTCGGGATGTCCGCGTAGGGCAGCGCTTGCGCATCGGCCAGGTTGTCCGCGAAGGCTCCCAGCCCGCTGCCCAGCACAAGCGCCAGGCGAGGGCAGGTTCCGAAGGTGTCGGCCAGAAAAGCGGCCGTTGTAGCTAGTTTTTCGATCAGGTCCATAGCTCGGTACCCCCCACTGGGGGCCGATTCTGCCTGATGGTCGGGCGCTTGTAAAGGACCGTGGAGCTCAGGACTTCGCACGCTTGCCGGGAATGGTCAGCTTGCGGCCGCAGCCGGGACAGACGGTGCGTTTGCCGGCGTGCTCAGGGCGAGCGGCCAGCTTGCGTCCGCAGGAGCAGTTGAAGATGCGTCTGCGTGGCTTGCCGGGAGGTTTGCTGCGTGGAATCTCCATCAGCAGCTCGCAATCCATGCCCCGGATGCGGCCCAGGCGTTTGGCCAGCTGCTCTCCCTCGCCGCGCAGGGGCAGCGCGTAACAGGCAGGACCGCGCTCTGTCAACCTGAGGGTGCCTTCTCGGGCGACAAACATCAGGGCGCCGGCCTTCCGCAACGGCGTCTCGATCGGAAGCTCCTGCCAGCGCGCTTCGCCGACTACCATGCAGTCGTCCTCGCCGATCTCTTCGCTGAAGTGACGCTTCGCCAGGGCGCGACACAACACACGGCGCAGCGTGCGAACGGTGACGCGTTCGCGCCGTGTGCGGATGTGCAGGCGGACATTGGCCGAGCTACCGGCCAGGCACACGCCCACGCCGATCTCAGCGGCTTCCAGCGCAGTCGGGCCCTGTGGTGGGGGCTCTGCGGGCAGGGCGCTGAGAAAGCGGTCGGTCGCGCGCCGTGGCAACTTGAGGCGGGCTGTCGAGGCCTCGATGACCGGCGGAGCGTTCAGGGACACGCTCTGCGCGAAACACTGGCGGAACATCTTCTGCGTGAAGCGAGGGATGCCGTGACGCAACTTGATGCGCTTCAGTTGCGAGACTTCGGCCGCGCGTTCTTTGCGTGCGGCCGGAGCGGCAACCAACAACAAGCCAGAGCTGGCGGCCTCGGCAGCAGACGTATCTTCTGCGGGCAGGCAGGCCTTGGCTGTGGAGTACAGCGCAAAGCAGTCGGGGTCCGCATCGAGGGGCAGCGCGCCGACGGCTTTGAGTGCGCTGAGGCAGGCCTGTTTGCAGGCTGCCAGGTGGAGATCCTGAAGATCGATGCGCGCGAGCCGGATGGCCTTCTTGCGCGCAAGCATCGCCAGCGAATAGCGCGGGGGAGCCGCGATGGTTGCTGTCTGTTCCGGCAAGAAGCAAGCGCGCTCGCCGCACCAGGTCAAGGGGCCTGTGGACGCGCGCCACTTCTGCCAGCGAGCCTGCGCCGTCTGGCCCAGGCTCTCCCACCAACCAAGAGGCTGATGGGCGAAGCACTCCACCAGCTTCTCCTCGTTGCGGGTCAGCGAGGCCAGCAGGACCCAAGCCAGCCACGCCCGTGCTTGCGTCCCCAGCGCGTCGATCAGGTGCTCGAGCAGCTCGGGCTGGCCGCAGCTTGCCAACCTTCTGGCAGCCTCGCCGGTCGTGATGGCCAGCCGGCGTTCGAGAGTCTGGAAGTGGCTATCGGGAGGGCAGAGACTGGCAAAGCGCAGCCCCTCTTCCCAGAGCTGGTCCAGCAGTGTGCCGAGGTCAGGCGCAGGCATCGTCGGCCTCCAGCGTCTCTTCGTCCTCGAGTGCCTCTTCTGCGGCCTCCTCCGGGCTGAGCTCTGGCACCGAAACCAAGACTGGGGCGGGTTCGGGAGGCGGATTCGGGCAGAGCTGGTGGAATTCCGCCTGCAGGTGCTCGAGCAGCGTGTCCTGCGTGCCGTAGCGTTCCTTCAGCACAGCATCCCGCAGATCTTCCCGACTGGTCCTGCCCGAAGCCAGGTCGTCGCTGTCGAAGACGAATTCGGGGACGGCAAAGGTGCCCGCGAACGCGCCGCTTCCCAGCGCATCGGCTGCAGTTTCGAAGGCCTCGGCCAGACGCAGACGGCTCTCGACTTCCAGCTCGGCACAAGCTTCGACGTAGTCGCGGCAACACAGCGCAGCGGCGACGGCGCGCTGCGCGAGCTTCGCAAGGCGGGGCGCCAGCTCGCGGTTCAAGCGTTCGCGCTCGGCGGCGATCACACCGCTGAGTTTGGCAGCCTCGTCGCGCGGTACGAAGACATCCTCACCGAGGCTGTACGGATGGGGAATCCCAAGCGGGCCATCTTCTGCGCACTGCAGCGCAGCCTCTGCGGCCAGCGGATCTTCCGGCGCAGTCTCCGGGCTCTCGGGGCTCTCGGGAGTCATTGCAATCCGCTCCGCAGTCGTCAGGGTGCCGTCGGGGCTCGGAGCCGCAGGGTCCAGTCTCCGACCAGACTCCAGAAGTAGGCTCGCTTGCGTCCGATTCCGCCGCCGACCTTGGCGGCCGATGCTGCCTCGGACTCGATCTGGAAGTATCTCTGCCAGGCCTCAGCCATCGTTCCGCCCCCGGCCAAAACCTGGCTGAAACCTCGAGGCGCGTCGTAGAAGACCTTGGCCCGTCCGAGCAGGACCAGGGCATCGGCATAGAAGAGCAGGCACTCAGCCCCTTGCCAATGACCGTAGCCCGGGTGATTGTACGCGCGTTTCGAAGCGGAGGCTGGCGACACCACATCGCAGCCCGTGTGCAGATACAGGGCCCCTCCGCGCGCTTGTTGGCTGTTCTCCCACAGGCTCCGGTAGAGGGGGAAGTCCGCCTTGGACGTGTGCAGCCCCGGCACCAGGGCCGAGCCGCGTTTTGACCAACCCCAGGCTGTGCCTCCAACGGCCTCGACCAGCTTCGCTGCTTGCACTTTGCCGAAGATGCTGCCGTAGCAGTCGGTGTGGGCGCGCACATCGCGCAGGGCAGCCGGCTCCTTCAACCATGCGACGTAATCGAGCAGGTTGGCCGTGTGCCCTTGGTAGGCGGCGGGCTGATCGCAATCCTGCCAGAGGTCCGAAGCGTCCCGCGCAACGGCGAAGCCGTTGCCGAGGTCGCGGGCGATGGCCGCGGGCCGGAAATGCTCGGCGGGCATCCCCAGCCGGAATGCGTGGTTGCGTACGAAATACTCGCGCAGCAGCTGGAGTTCGAGCTGCGGGTCGCGTTCCCACAGCGACAGAGGGCTCGGAATCTTCGCGTCGGGGCCGAAATCGACGCGTTGCGGCTGCCCGTCGGCGTCCAACAGGCCCTCGCCGTTCAGGCCGCGCACATCAGCGCGAGGGCGCAGCGCGACGTGCCGGG
Organism: Planctomycetota bacterium; assembly: GCA_029260765.1. Lineage (GTDB taxonomy): Bacteria > Planctomycetota > J058 > JAJDCP01 > JAJDCP01 > JAJDCP01. Next base: position 13,908 of record JAJDCP010000081.1, on the reverse strand, counting down.
CGTCGATGCGGGAGATGCCCACGTCCGGCCGTGCGAGCGGGTTTCCCTGGGACTTGTCCGACGGGTTGCACTCGGCATTCTCGTACTCGTCGAGCACCTCGATGTCCAGGCCGAGCAGTGTGCCTCCGGCAGCGAGGCGCTCGCGGGCGTCGAAGCGGCCATCGTTGACGTAGAAGAAGTCCTCGAAGACGACCGAACCACGCTGATAATCGGCGCAGGGGCCGCCGCGGGACGGGACGCCGTCAGGATAGATGCCGATCAGCGTCGGCAGCCGCTCGCGTTGCTCGATGTAGCGGTCTTCCCAAGCGCCGTCGAGGTCGGCAAGGACAAGCTCGCAACGCTGCGCCACCGGCTCAGGGACTGCGCGGAGGTAGGGCACGTTCTCGTAGCTCTTCTCCTCAGGTGTTCCTTTGCGCAGGGTCAACCGGCCCTTTTTGCGCCAGTTGTAATTGCGCACCAGGAACGCTTCGGGAAAAGAGCCCACCAACAATGCGCCGGCAAACTGGGGATCCTGCCGCCAGACCGCCTGGAAGAAGCGCCGCAGGGCGAGCAGGCTGCGTCCGTCTTGATGGCGCGGGCCCTGGTACAGCTGCGCCTCCAGTAGTCTGGCCCGCCAGCCTTCTGCCCGGAGGTCGGAGACGAAGGTCTGGAGATGGGGAAGAAGCTCGGCCTCGCCGTCAGGGGTCTCGAGCAGCCGGCTTTCGACCAACACGAGCACCAGGGGGGCAGCGGGATCTTCGTCCGGCGCGCTGCCTTCGAGCAGCTGGAGGCAGGGGATCTCGACATCACCATCGTCGAGCAGGTCGAGCCCCTCGAATTCCAGGCACAGAGCTGTCAATGTCTCATCGGCGATCAGCAAGCAACTGAGGATAGCCAGCAGAACAGCAATGCGGCGCGGCATGGGGACCTCGCAAGGGCTTGGTGCGGGAGTGCAAACATACACCAGGCCTTCTCTGTGTGCAATCGCCAAGGGGGGGGACGCTGCATGGCGCGCCGGGACCGTCTTCATGAGAGCTCGCGTCGCTGGAGTCTGCCGCCTATACTCGGGAGACCCGAAAATCGCAGCGCCGCAGAGGCGTGTGCGCTTGGTGGCCCGGGAGATGCGAGCATGAGCGAGCCGTGGACGTGGACGGCACTCGAGATGGCGAGGGCGCTCCGCCGCCGTGAGCTGAGCAGTCATGAGCTGACCCGCATCTGTCTCGAGCGCATCGAAGCGCACAACCAGCGCTTGAACGCCTTTGTGCGGGTGCTGGGCGCCCAGGCGATACGAGCAGCAAAGCGCGCCGACAGACGCCTGGCGGCTGAGGATCATGCCGCGCTGCCGGCATTTGTCGGGGTGCCATGTGGCATCAAAGACCTGAACATGCTGGCCGGCGCGCGCACGAGCTTCGGCTCGCGTTCCTACCGGTATCTCTGGTCCCCCTTCGATGGGCCGGTCACCAAGCGTGTGCGCCAGGGAGGCTTCGTGCTGCTTGGCAAGCTGGCTACATCCGAATTTGGGGCCATGCCGGTCACCGAGCCCGACATCCATGCGCCGACCACCAACCCCTGGCACAGCGGCCGGAGCGCGGGCGGCTCCAGTGGGGGCTCAGGCTCTGCTGTGGCGGCTGGGCTGCTGCCTATGGCGCAGGGCTCGGACGGGGCCGGTTCGATCCGGATCCCCTCGGCGCTCTGCCACCTGTTCGGCTTCAAGCCTTCCCGCAGCTACCTGCCCGATCCCCATGGCCGCGGTGAGTCGATCGGTCTGAGCTGTGTGGGTCCGCTCAGCCATAGCGTCGAGGACGCCGCGGCGCTGCTCGACGTGATGGTGGGACGCACGCGCTTGTTGCCCGACGCGCCGGAGCTTTCCTTGCTCGAGCGGTGTCGCAAGGCTCCCGCCTCGCTCAAGGTCTTCCTGTGCAATGAGAACCCGATGGGCGAGCTCGATGCTGCCCGGGCCGCGGCAGTCGAGCAGGTAGGTGGTTGGTTGGCTGAGCTGGGCCACCAGGTCGAGGCGTGTCCGGTGCTGCGGGCCGAGCTCGACGACTTCCTGCCTCTGTGGCAGAGTCAGCTGGCCAGCGTCCCTGTGCTGTACGAGGGCTGGCTGCAACCGGTGACCCGCTGGCTGCGGGCGGGAGGGCGGCGTTATCACGCCGCGCAGGTGTTGGAGGTCCGCGATCGCCTGGCTGCCCGCGTGTTGGAATGGTGTGGCGACGCGGACTTGTTGCTGACTCCTACCGTCGCGATCGGGGCTCCTGAGGTCGGGGCCTGGAAGCATCTCGAGCCCGAGCAGCAGTTCAGGGCAGCGGCGCAGCTCGGAGTCTTCACCGCCCCCTTCAATGTCAGTGGGCAGCCGGCCGCGAACATTCCCTTCGGGCTCGACGAGCAGGGCCTGCCCATCGGTGTCCAGCTGGTCGGCAGGTCAGGGCAGGACGGGTTGTTGCTGGCGGTCTGTCGTCAACTGGAACAGACGCATCCCTGGGCAGACCGCAGGGCGCCGGACTTCTTTCCGGCCTCCTCGATCTCCCCGTCTAGCTGAGGATCCTTACAAGAGGTAGTCATGGCTGAAGCAAAGCTCAATGCAATCGTCACCCAGCGCATCGAGGTCTCTCCCGGTCTGATCATCTTGCGGGTGCTCCCCGACGGGTGGGAGCTGCCAGACTTCGAGGCAGGTCAGTTTGCCGTCCTCGGCCTGCCGGGGAGCGCGCCGCGCTTTCCCTTCGCCGAGCTCGAGGATCCTCCAGCCGATCCGGATAAGATGATCAAGCGGGCGTACTCGATCGCCAGCTCTTCGGTCTCCCATCAATATCTCGAGCTCTATGTCACCATCGTGCGCTCCGGTGCGCTGACCCCGCGCCTCTTCCACCTGGAGGTGGGCAGCCGGCTGTGGTTGGGACCAAAATTCGCAGGCATCTTTACCTTGCAGGAGGTGCCACCGGACGACCATATCGTGCTGATCTCGACCGGGACGGGCCTGGCGCCCTACATGAGCATGATGCGCAGCGTCTTCACCTGCGGCGGTCCGCGGCACTTCGCGGTGGTCCACGGGGCGCGGCATTCGTGGGATCTGGGCTACCGCTCGGAGCTGCACACCTACGAGCGGCTGTGTCCGAATTTCAATTATCTGCCCGTGATCAGCCGCCCCAAGGACGAGGCTGCACCGTGGAATGGCTTTACTGGCTACGTACAGGATGCCTGGAAGGCCGGTTTGATCAGCAAGGCGTGGGGTTTTGAGCCAGAGCCGGCGAAGAGCCATGTCTTCTTGTGTGGCCACCCGGGCATGGTCGAGACCATGTTGGAGATCTTGAAGGAGGGGGGCTACGAGCAATTCTCGCGGCGTTCGGGGACGGGCCAGGTGCATCTGGAGAAGTACTGGTAGCCTGACGATCGGGCCTGTGGATCATATGACTACGACTGAATTGGAAAACTGAAAAAGAGCAGGCCAGCCCGACCGCGTGCCAGGCCGTTTCTGGCTGCGCCGGCGCGTGCGGGCTTGCGCCCAGAGTTTCCTGCCGCCATTGTGGAGGATGGATTGCTGGAGGAATACGTGCTCTGCAAGGTCTGTTCCCATCCGAGGCCCTCGCCCACGGCACCATTCTGCCTCGACTGTGGTACGCCTTTTCCAGGCGCGGTGCGCCGGGAGGCCAAGACGGTCTTCGATGCGGCCGCCAGTACGCCCCCACGCCAGGCGGCCTGGGGCCACACGCACGGACTCTTCCAGGGCCGCACGTTGCAGGGGTACCGCTTCGACGAGTTGGTTGCCGAAGGCGGGATGGGAACCGTCTACCTGGGGGTGCAACTAGAGCTCGAGCGTGCGGTCGCGATCAAGGTGCTGCCGCCGCATCTCTCCAGCGATGCCGAGTTGATCGAGCGCTTCCGCCTCGAGGCGCGGGTGCTGGCCAAACTCGACAATCCGCACATCGTACCGATCTACGACATGTTTGTCGCCGAAGGCTACTTCTGCATTGTGATGCAGTTCGTCCGTGGAGGCTCGGGGAAGGACCTGCTCGACCAGCGAGGCAGGATCGATGAGCGCACGGCCGCCGAAATTGTACGGCAGGCGGCGCTCGGCCTCTGGGCAGCGGCTCAGCAGGGCGTGGTGCATCGCGACATCAAGCCGGACAACCTGCTCTTGACGAACGATGGCACGGTCAAGATCGCAGACTTCGGCGTCGCCAAAGCGCTGCAGTCGCAGTCGCGCGCGGACTTCAAAATTCCTAAAGAGCTGCGTCCGCGTGGAGGGGGGCGCGAGGGGCTGACGGAGCTGGGGGAATCGGTCGGGACGCCCGGCTACATGTCGCCCGAGCAATGGGAAGACTGCCGCATGGTAGACCATCGTTCCGATCTCTATTCGCTCGGCTGTACGCTGTTCGAGCTGTTGGTGGGCGACCTGCCTTTTGCGGGCCCGACCTCCGGCAGCTACGAGAAGCAGCACGCCCAACGCCCGCCCCCAGACCTGCGCGCGCTCGTACCCGCCGTCTCACCCCGCATGGCCCGTATTGTGCGCAAGCTGCTCGCCAAGAAGCCGGACGAGCGATTCGCCAACGGTTCTGAGCTGGCGCGTGCTTGTGAGGCTGTGATTTCTCAGCAGCCCGACAGCGGCAGCGGTGCCCGCGCGCTCGCCGCCAACTCCGAGGCGACACCAGCGCACAAGACCCGTCCGCCACGGCGCGCGCGTCCTCAGCTGGTCGGACTGTTGCTGCTGGTGTTGCTGACCAGCCTGTCCGTGTACGTGGTCCGCGTCGTGATCGAGAATCAGCCGCCGCCGCTTGAGCCAGGTCCGTCTGATTCGCCGAGCGGTACCGCGGTGCTCGAGGAGCTCTGGTGGGAGCCGACCGAGAGCCAAAAGGCCTTGGCTGCTGCCGGCTTTCCGCTCGCGATCCGGAACCGGCTGGGGATGGATTTCTGCCTGATTCCGAGCGCTGGCTTCCAAATGGGCAGCCCCGAGGACGAGCCGGAAAGAGGCGACGATGAGGTTGAGCACCGGGTCATGCTGCGGCGTGCCTTCTACATGAAAGCGACCGAGGTCAGCCAGGATCAGTGGCGCGCTGTCATGCAGACCCGCCCAGCCTGGTTTCAGGCGGCGGGCGGAAACCACCCCGTCGAGAGCGTCAGCTGGTACGACGCGCTGTTGTTCTGCAACCGGCTCTCCGAAAGGGAAGAGCTTGAGCCGGCTTATCTGCTCAGCAGTATCCAGCGTGAAGCGGGCAGCATCGTCTCCGCTGAGGTCCACTTCAACGGCAGCGCCAGCGCGGGGTATCGGCTACCCACCGAAGCGGAGTGGGAGTATGCCTGCCGGGCTGGTAGCACGAGCGCGCTCCCCACGGGGCCGCTCGCTGCTGAGGGCTTTTTTGCCAGCCCGAACCTGGAAGCCATTGCCTGGTTCGGGGGCAACAGCCAGGTCAGTTACCCCGGCAGCGTCGATCTGCTCGACTTCTACCGCTCGGCGCTCGAAGGGGGCGTTGAAGGCGATGTCGGGGAGCTGCTCGGGCTCGGTCCGACCCGCTCGGGTACGCTGCCCGTCGGCCGCAAGCCGCCCAACCGTTTCGGGCTGTACGACATGCTGGGCAACGTGTGGGAGTGGTGTTGGGACCGCTACGGAGCGTACCCGGAAGGCTTGAGTCTGGACCCGGAGGGACCGCGAGCAGGCGATCTGCGGGTTTGGCGGGGTGGGGCATGGACCAGCTTCGCCAGCGCCTGCCGCTGTGCCACGCGGCTGGCCGACGATCCCGCTCTGCGTAGCATGATCGTAGGCTTCCGGCCGGTGCGCAGCGCTCCGACGGAGTAGGCGGTCCGGGTGGTCCTGATTCTGGGGGGCTGCCCCGAATCCAGAGCACCTGATATGGGTTCGATGCAACCGGCTTTGGTGGGGATTGGCGGCCATTATCGGTTGCGACTGCCACGGATACCCGGGAATGCTCTACTCGAGGTTGCGATCCCCTGTAGCGGCGCTCTGTGGGCGCCGGAAGGAACTCTGACACAGGCTGTATCCAGAGGCTCCAAGTCCACCATACGGATCGATCATCTCGTCGGTCATAGACCGACGCTCCAGGCGGTTCTCAGCAGTTCGAAGGCATGGACCCAACCGGAACCGGAGCTGGATCCCAAATCCGAACCCGATCCCGAGTCCGATCCCGGGGTCGGACCGCAGCGAGCGCCACAGGCCCTCTACGCCCCATCCCTGGGCTGGATGCTCCCCGCCCAGGCCGCCAGTGCTTCGGGCGTCCCCGCCAGAACCTCGCCTGGCAGCTGCCAGTCGTCTGCCAGCTGCCGATGGTCCAGAGCCTCGCCTGTGGGACCGCGCAACACCGCTCCGACCCTCTCGATCACGGCCTGCGGGGCCGCCAGATCCCAGAGCGCGCTGCGCGGGATATGAGCCACGGCGTAGCCGCGTCCCAGGGCGAGCAGGCACAGGTGCAGAGCCGAGCTGCCGAAGCTGCGGATCTTGCCGGGGAAGTCCTTGAAATCGTGGCTGCGGTGGCTGTGAGAGCCGATCAGCATCATCACAGTCTTCCCCTCCCGATCGGGCGCGGCGAGCCCCGGCAGCGCCAATCCATTGCAATACGCTGGGCCCGGTCCCAGATCAGCGAACCACAGGCTGTCCCAGGCAGGCGCCCAGACGATGCCTGCAACGGGCCGCAGGGCCGCGTCGAGCAATCCCACACACACACACCAACCGGGAGAGCCCGCCGCAAATGTGGTGGTGCCGTCGATAGGATCGATCACGAACGTGTAGGGACGTTGTGGGTCAAAGGGGCTGTCGCAGCCCTCTTCGGTGATCAGGTTGGTACCCGGATGGCTGCGCCGCAGCGCGTTGACCAGAAACGCCTGCACCTCGAGGTCTGCGTGGGTCACCAGCGATCCGTCGGCTTTGGCTTCGCGGGACAAAGAGTTGGCCCGGTAATAGCTCAGGGCGATCGCGCCCGCGTCACGGACCACGGGCACCAGATCGGCAATCGAGGTGATGTCAGCCATAGGGCTCTCGGGCTGCCGGCAACCACGCGCCGCACTTCCATTTAGCTTACCAGAGGGAGGCCCTGATCAGATCTCGATGCTGCAGAATTCGAGGTATTGTTCGATGCTGCGTTGCTGCAAAGCCTGAAGATGGGCCCGCCGCTCGGTGATGCTCTCGGCATCTTCGGTCAGCTTCGCACGCGCACGCGCGCCACCTTTCGCTGGAAGCTCGGCGACAATGCGCTCTCGCAGCGGCTTGGGGAATAGGATATGGGCGGCACGCAGTTTGGCATACTGGAACTTCCAGGCTGTCACGGGGTATTGGAAGATCGGTTTGAACACGTGGCCATAGCAATCTCTGGGGAGCACGCGGCAACCCCGGCCGATCAGGTGCGCTTTGACCGAGAGCTCGATGTTCTCGATACCCCACTCGAGGATCCCCGGGTCGAAGCCGTCGAGCTCCTCAAAGAAGGAACGGGCCACCATCATCCCGCTTCCAGACAGGATCGGGCTCTGTTGCCCCGGCAGCAGAAAAGTCCACTCCATATCGAGTCGGCGGTTGAAACGCATGGCCGTGCCGAGCACGTCGGGCAGCGGCTGTCCGTCGATCGGGCTGAGGCCCCGCAGGGCAAGCCCGACCAGCGCCCGGTTGTCCATGCCGCGCAGCGCCGCGAGCTGCCGACTGATGCCTCCTGCTGGCACGGTGCTGTGCGCATCGAGGAAGAGCAGCACGCTGCCTCGGGCGGCTCGTGCGCCGTGGTTCTTGATGCGTGCCAGCCCTTGCCGGGTCGGGAAGTCCCGCAGCAGGCGCACCCCGGGCAAGCCCTGAGTCAGGAAGTCTGCGGAGCCGTCGCTGGAGCCGTCGTCGAGCACCAACACCTCAAACGGCTCATCAGGAGCATTGTCGAGCACGGAACGCACCGTGCGCTCGAGCCAGGCGCCCTCGTCGAGGCTGGGGATGATCACGGAGATCTCAGGCTGCAGCCTCTTTCCCTCCTGATGGTCCGGGTGAGAAACGCATGCTACGAGATGCCCTTTCTTTCGAGAAGGGCGCGCAGGCGCTTTTTGGCACGAGAGAGCAGGGAGCCCACGCTGCTCTCGGCCACCCCCAGCTCTGCAGCCAGATCCGCATAGGGACGACCTTCGATGAGGTGGCCCTGTAGCAGTTGTCGGTCGCGCAGAGGCAACCTCTCCAAGGCTCCTCGCACCAGCGATTGCGCCTCGCGTGTCTGGGCAACTTCCGTCGGCGAAGCGCAGGTTGACACCGGTGTGAGCACAAAGCCACTGTCGTCCAGGGAGGGGGCAGGGCGTTGGCGGTCGAGGTATTTCAGGCAACGTCGGTAGGCGATCACCTTGAGCCAGCCGAGCAAGCGGGCACGTCCGCTCCAGCTGCGCAGCACCTTGCCGTCGTCCCGCAGCAGCTCGGCATAGGTCTCGGCCAGGCGGTCGTCGACGGTCGCGGGATCTGCGCTGGCGCGCGCGTGGCGCAGAGTCTGGCGGATCACATGGGCGAGTGTCGGTGCGCTGCGGGCGACCAGTTGTTCCCAGCCGCGTGCATCGCCGGCAAGGCAGGCCTCCACCAAGCCGCGGTCTTCCATGCCCGCCTCAGCTCTGCGACCACCAGTTCAGGCTCATGTCGCGTTCGAGAGTACTGGCCAGGGTCGGGACATCTTGCTGTGCGAGCTCAATGACCTGCGGCAACTCATGCGGATCGACCGCGAAGAACATCGGCCGTAGAGAGAAGCTCAGCCCGCGCTGGTACGCCGCCTCGATCACCCAGCGGCTGTGCATTTTGCGGGCAGCCATTTCGAGGCTGATCGACAGTTTCTCGAGGGGTTTGAGCGTGTTGCGCCGCAAGCTGAAGTAGATGTAGGGAGGAATCGTCAGCTGGGGGTCGCCGGCCGAGCTCTTGCCGACTTTGACCTCGGGCCAGCCCTCAAGCAACTTGTAGAGCGGCCAGATGGCGAAGTCTACGTTCGCATCTTTGGCCCGCAGACGGTCGAGGTGCGAGGCGACCAGAGCGCTGTCGCCGTGCGGGTGGTCACAGAGCTCGCAGAGCTCGAGCTTGCCCTCGGGGAGCAGCTCTTCGCGGAACTCGCGGAAACCACAATTCTCGCACCGCATGCGGCATCCTGCTGTTGGACCGAAAGGGGACGCATGATAGCAGAAAGCCTGACAGCGGAAAAACTTTGAAGAAAACAACCCGCAACACCGATCGATACAATTAGGAGCAGGACGTGTGCTCCGTTAGTAAGGAGACGGCAGTTGGGCTTCAAAGGAATGCGTATCACGCGCAGCGGCCTGCAGCACTACCTCAAGCTGGGCGGTCCCCGGGACCGCGAGTTCATCCTGGCGGTGCTCAGCGTACTCGAGCAGCAAGGCCACGAGGGCCTGGCCGGCTGACCAGCCTCACAGATCGCGGCATCAACGCTCGGGGAAACCTCCGACCGTGCTCAGGGCGCGCAGCGGCCTGAAGACCCGCGCCGACCAGGCAGCCTCGCTGTGGTCGGCGCCCGGCTCCAACCAATGGCTCAGGTCGCTACCGAACTGGTAGCCCAGTGCGTGCAGAGCGTCGCGCACGGCGTTCGTCTGCGGCGCGCCGTCCTTGCTGGGTCCGGCATCTCCCGAATCGAGATAGATGGAGATATCGCGCATCGGCGTTCCGGCGCCCAGGCTGTTCAGCACCACCTCGTTGTCCCACCAGAAAGACGGGGACATGGCCAGGACGTTGCCGAACACGTCCGGCTCGGTCCAGCCGGCATAGAAGGCGAACAGGCCGCCCAGCGACGAGCCGAGCACCGCCGTGTGGCGCGCCGAGGGAAGCGTACGGTACTGCTGGTCGATGTAGGGCTTGACCGTGTCGCGCAGGAAGGCCAGGTAGTTCGCGGCGTCCCCGCCACCGTAGCGCGCGTCTGTGGTCGGCGTGTATTCGCTCATGCGTGCATAGGTGTTGTCGATGCCGACCACGATCATCTCGGCCAGGAAGCCGCTCTCGATGCCGCCATCGAGGTTCTCGTCGATGCGCCATTCACCGCCGAAGGAGGTCGCATCTTCGAACAGGTTCTGCGCGTCCTGGGCGTAGACTACCGGATAGTGCTTCAGGCTGTTCTCGCTGTAGCTCGGAGGCAGGTAGATGCGGAGGCTGCGCGAGTTCCCCAGCTGGGGACTGTGGAAGTTGCGCTTGATCTCGAGAGTTCCCCGGCTGTTGTGGAAGAACGGATAGATGTCGAGGTTGTCGCCGGGATACACGAAGAAGTTGGCGCCCTTCGACCAGTCGCGGTCGTCGACCAGCGGCTTGAACTCGGTGCGGCCGTTCACGTTGACCGAGAAGGTCCAGGTCTGACCCTGGCGCTGCGCACGCTGGCCCGAATTCCAGCTGAGAGGGCTCTCACCCCGAACGAACATGTCGACCGAGGTGTCGGGATAGTGGATCCGGATCGTGGCGTTGCCGGCGAGCAGCGGCGCGGCGACAAACAACAGGCTGAGAAGAAGGCGCATTGGGATTCCTCCGTGGGGTGTCAGTACTCCCTTGTGGAGGGGCCTCGCCGGATCCGGACAGCGTTTTGCAAAAAAACCTCAACCCGCCTGCCCAGGACGGCGAAGCTCAGATCCCGACGATGCTGAAACCCGCATCGACGTGCAGAACCTCGCCGGTGATGCCCGATGACCAGTCAGAGAACAGGAAGCAGGCGGCCTTGGCGATGTCATCGGTGGTGATGTTGCGTTTGAGAGCGGCGCGTTCGGCGTTGAACTCGAGCATCTTCCGCAGCCCGGAGACGCCGCGTGCGGACAGGGTGTTGACCGGCCCTGCCGAGATGGCGTTGACGCGGATGTTCTGCGGGCCCAGCTCGAGGGCCAGGTAGCGCGTGGCAGATTCGAGCGCGGCCTTGGCTGGGCCCATTACGTTGTAGTTGCTGACGGCGCGTTCCGATCCGAGGTAGGTCATGCTGACGGCTGCGCCACCGCTCTCGGGAAAGAGCGGCTGCGCTCGTTGCAGGGTCGCGACCAGCGAATAGGCGCTGACATCCTGCGCGACCGCCCAACCTTCGCGGGGTGTGGCCAGGAACGGGTTGCTCAGGTCTTCGCGGCGGGCGAAGGCGACCGAGTGGAGCAGAAAGTCGATCTGGCCGAAGCGCTCGCGTACACCGGCGAAGAACGCGTCCAGAGACCCATCATCGGAGACGTCGCACAGGCCGTGCGGCGTGTCGGCAGCGATCAGTTTGAGCAGCCCCTTCTGCATGCGCTCGTTGGCAGCACCGAAATACAGCTCGGCACCCTCAGCGCGTGCACGTTCGGCGATGCCCCAGGCGATGCTACGCTGGTTGGCGACGCCAAGAATCACGCCCTTCCTTCCTTCGAGCAACATGGGTCTCTCCTCGTTTGGTGTGTCGGGTGGCGAGTCTACTCAAACCCCGGGCAAAAGGCGAGCAGCTGAGGTTGCCCGGCGCGGGGGAATTGGCTTGCGCCGCCACCGCCTGGACTCTAAACTTGCGAGCCATGCGCCGATGCCGGCGCCTACCACCAGATAGGGAGCAAAGGCATGAGAGACAGCGTGCTGACGCGCCTCGAAGACGACGAGGACGAAGAAGAAAAGAACGGCGGTGGAAAGTTCGTGCTCGAGAAGCTGCTCGAGGCTCGCACGATCATGGTCACCCGACCGATCAGCGACAAGCTGGCGGAGAAGATCTACGCCCAGTTGGCTATTCTTGAGAACATCGATCAGGACAAGGCCATCACTGTCATCATCAACAGCCCTGGCGGCCACGCCGACAGCGGCTTCGGCATCTACGATATGCTGCGCTTCTGCAAGTGCCCGATCCGCTCGATCGTCGCCGGCATGTGTGCCAGCGCTGCGGTACCGGTGTTCGTGGCGGCCGACAAGGGACAGCGCTTCTCGTTGCCCAACTCCCGGTTCTTGCTGCACCAGCCTTCGACCAAGGCGCGCGGCGACGCTTCGGACATCATGATCACGGCCAACGAGATCAACAAGCTCAAGCGCAAGTACAACGAGATCATGCAAGAGGCCACGGGCCAGGACGTCGACAAGATCACCGCCGACTCCGACCGCGACTTCTGGATGAGCCCCGCCGAAGCGGTCGAATACGGCCTGGTCGACAAGGTCGTGACCAGCCGCAACGAGCTGGAGTGAGGTGACCTGGCTGGCCCTGGCTTTTGCCGGCTCGCCTGAGCAGCTGATGGAGCGCCTGCGGCCCTGGTTGCCGGAGGCCTTCGAAGAGTCCGGGTATGCAGCCAGCGACCCCGCGTGGCTGCAGCCGCTCTCTCGTGAGGTGGAAGACGCGGCGCAGCTCGAACAGGCGGCGCGGGCTGGGCGTCTACTGGCGTGTGCCTGGGAGCTCTGGGACCACGGGCCGCTCGCACGGACCCTGATCCAAGCCGCGCGTCGGATCGGCGTGCCGGATCCCGACATCTTTGAAGCCCATCTTTTGCTGCTGCCTGGTCGGCTCGTGTTGCTCTGCGAGCTGGAAGAGGCGGCCCTGGCCGAGGCTGTCGGTGCGCTGCCGCGCCTGCCTGGTCCTCTCGCCGAGGCTCCCCGTCTGGTCGACAGCTTGGCAGAGCTCGATGCCCAGGCGGCGTCTGTGGCGCCGGCAGCTCCGAAGGAAGATGTCTTCGATCTCGCTGCGGTACCGCCCGTGAGCAGGCTGCCCCGGGCATGCGGCCGGGCGTTGGCCCGCCTCGTCCGGCGGCGGCGGCGTTGTGATGGCTATAGCCTGTTCGTGCGTTCGCCGTTGGCAGATGTGGTGGCGGCGTGCGGTCGACGGATGCGGGGCCGCTCATTGCGCGCGCTGGAACCCGCCGTCAGGGTTCCGCAAGGGGCTCGGCGCCAGGCCCGACGCGCGTTGGTCCGGTCCAGTCGGGATGCGTACCGCGCGGCGGCGGAGCTGCCCGAGACCAAGTCCCAGCGCCGCTTTCTATTCGTGCAACTGCGCGACTGGACGCAGATCTGCGAGGACCGCGCCTGCCTCGAGTTGGAGGACGAGGAGTTGGCCGCAGGTCTCAGTGCGGACCTCGGCACGGCCGTGCTCAGCTACCGACGGCGCGACCGCGACGGCTTCATCGAGATCCAGGCGTTTCCCGATGCCGAGCCCCTGTTGGTGGTCGTTGCGGGCAGCATTCTCGACGACAGTGGGCAAAGCCCCGACGAGCTTCCCGCGCAAGCAGCGCGGAGGGTGCTTCGTGCACGCGTCGGTGCCTGGCTGCGGGTGCACTTTGAAGACCTGCTCTGCCGCAAAGCCCTGGCGGGTGTGCTCGCGAGCGCGGTGTTCGCGGTGTGGGGTCCATCGCTGTCCGACGAGACGTTGCAACGCGAACTGGACCTCGGGCTGGCGACGGTCGCACGCCTGCTCGAGAGCGGCGAGCCGGCGAGGGCTCTGGAGCTGCTCCGCGCGGTGGTCGAGCGCGAGCCCCACCTCGAGGCGCAGCTGCTCGATTTGCTGGAAGAGCTGCAGTGGATGGTGGAGGGGGAGGAGCCGCTGTAGGACGAGGGGCCGGATCCGGGTCCGAACCCGAGTCCGAATCCGAAACCGAGCCCGAAACCGAGCCCGAAACCCGAAACCGAGCCCGGAACCCGAACCCGAACCCGAGTCCGAACCCGAGTCCGAACCCGAGTCCGAACCCGAGTCCGAACCCGAGTCCGAACCCGAGTCCGAACCCGAGCCCGAACCCGAGTCCGAGCCCGAAACCGAGCCCGAAACCGAGCCCGAAACCGAGTCCGAACCGGAATCCGAACCGGAATCGGAACCGGAATCGGAACCGGAATCCGAATCGGAATCGGAACCGGAATCGGAACCGGAATCGGAACCGGAACCGGAATCGGAATCGGAACCGGAACCGGAATCGGAATCGGAACCGGAATCGGAACCGGAATCGGAATCGGAACCGGAATCGGAATCGGAACCGGAATCGGAACCGGAACCGGAACCGGAATCGGAATCGGAAGCGGAATCGGAACCGGAA
>JAJDCP010000009.1 GCA_029260765.1 Planctomycetota bacterium | reverse complement strand
GTCGCTTTGGATTGTCATGTAGGGGCGGGGTTTACACCTCGAAGACTCGGACGCTTCGCTCCGCCCTCGGGAGGGGGTAAACCCCTCCCCTACCAAGAGAAAAGTCGGTTTTTCCCCCCGAGTCGCAGGGGCCTGAGATTGCCATCAGGAATCAACCCCACGCCTCCAAGCATTCCGTGAGACAGCCTCTGTGAGCGCCGGGAGGAGCCTTGGCAAAGGTTGCCATCCAGAGGTTCTGGGTCCGCCAAACGGATCGGCTAAGCAAAGCACGCAGGAATCGCATGCATCTTCTAGAGCAACGCTCTGTGAGCGCCGGAAGGAGCCTTGGCAAAAATTGCCATCCAGAGGTTCTGGGTTCACCTAACGGATCGGCTAAGCAAAGCACGCAGGAATCGCATGCGTCTTCTGTAGCGGCGCTCTGTGAGCGCCGGAAGGAGCCTTGGCAAAGGATGCCATCCAGAGGTTCTGGGTTCACCTAACGGATCGGTCGTCTCGTCGGTCATAGACCGACGCTACAGGCGGTTCTCAGCAGTTCGGAGGCGTTTCACCGCAGGCTCAGGAGCGAAGTCCTACTAATAAGGTGCCCATGTCAGGAGCTCTGGAGTCGGTCCGCAGGGCTCAGGTCAGTGCGAGCGCGATGCCCATCAACACCAGGAACAACAGACCCACCAGCCCGAGGGTGACCCCTACCACCAGGGCGGTATTGATGACGGTCCCTCTCTTCAGGTCGACCGTGACCCCGCACTGCTGGCATTTGGCGGTGCCGTAGCTCGCGCGTACGCCGAGCTTGTGTTTGACGACGATCTCCTGCAGGGCGCTGGCCCGGCAGCGTGGACAGCGTCGCGTGCGCTTGGTCGTAGCAGCACCGCGCCGGCGGCGTCGTCCAGGCGCGGCGGGACGCTTGCGTTGGGGGGCACGGTTGCGTGCGCGTGTCGTGACGGGCATGGTGGATCCTCGCAGGCTGAGCTTCATCCCTCTGTGCCGGAATCAGACAACGGCTCAACTATTTTCGCGCCGAAGTCCGTCAATCTGTTCAGCCGCTACACCTCCAGCTGCCATCGACAAGCTGCCAGGCCGGATCGGGAACTGTTTTTCCTCGTCACGCTCTCGGCTCGCCCAACAGAAACCGCGCCACAAGGCTCGCGAGTTGTCTGCGAATGCGTACAATCCGCAGCCAGCCACAACCCACGAGGTCCCATGAACGTCATCTTTGTCGCGCCCTACTTCGGAGCCAACATGATCCGCTGTCTCGGGCTTCTCGCCGGCATGAACCTGCGCCTGGGAGTGCTGAGCAGCCAAGCGGCAGACTCCTTGCCCGGGCCCCTGCGCAAAGCCCTGGCCGGCCACTACCAGATCGACGATTGCCTTGACCCGCAACAGCTCGCCAACGGGGTGCGCGCCTTCCAGAAGGAGTGGGGCCAGGTCGATCGCCTGATCGGCTATCTCGAACAACTGCAGCTGCCTCTGGCGCAAGCCCGCCAGGCGGCTGGCATCCCGGGAATGTTGCCGCAGGCAGCCCGCAACTTCCGCGACAAGAACCGCATGAAAGAGGTGCTGCGCGCCGCGGGGCTGCCCGTGGCGCGGCAGACCCGCGTCAGTGGTGCGGCGGATGCCCTGCGGTTTGTCAAAGATGTCGGTTTTCCGGTCGTGGTCAAACCGCTCGACGGCATGGGCAGCAAGGGCACGTTGCGTTGCAGCAACCTCGAAGACCTGTACCGGGCGCTCAACCGCCTGACGCCCTCGCCTGCGAGGCCCGTTCAGTGCGAGGAGTTCGTGGTGGGTGAGGAGCACACCTTCGAGACGGTGTGCATCGACGGCAAACCTGTCTGGCGCAGCTCGACCTACTACCTGCCAGGGCCTCTGAAGGTCTTGGAGACTCCTTGGATGCAATACTGCGTGCTGTTGCCGCGAGAGCAGGCCCGTCCTCATGTGCGCGACTTCTACGACCTGAACACCCGGGCGCTGCAGGCTCTGGGGATGGGGACGGGCATCTCCCACATGGAGTGGTTCCTCAGAGCCGATGGCCGCCCTGTGATCAGCGAGGTCGGCGCGCGGCCGCCTGGGGTGAACATCATGGCGATCATGGGCATCGCCCACAACATGGACCTGTGGCAGAAGTGGCTCGAGCTCGAAGTCTTCCAGCGCTTCGCCGCTCCGCCCCGCAGCTGTGCCGCGGGCAGCGCCTTCCTTCGGGCGCAGGGGGGCGGCCGCATCGTCCGCTCGGTAACGGGCATCGAGACCGTCAGCCAGAAGCTCGGGGACAAGCTGGTCAGCGCCCTCTGGCCCCGGGTCGGCCAGGCTCGTGCGGATTCTTACGAGGGGGAGGGCTGGGTCCTGGTGCGGGCAGACTCCACCGAGGAAGCCGTGGCGGCTCTGCGGACGGTAATCACCGGGGTCAAGGTCCGCGCCTGATCAGGTTGGATCCTGAGGTGCAGGAGGGACCGCCTCCGGTGCCGCCGCGTCGCCCACAACGGCCTGTGCTGCCGCGCGTGCGCGCTGCTTGCGCACGTGCCGGATGATCAAGTTGGTGATGAAGAACAGCAGCTGGACGCCCAGAATCGCTGCCAGGAGCGTCAGGCTGACGGTCCATTGTTGCGAGCGTGTGAACGCGCGGACCGGCTTGAGCAGCACGGGCACCAGCAGCTCTTGGGAAAACTGCAGCGCGACCTCCTCACCGGTCAGGTTGCCCCCTGCGGATTCTGCCGCTGCGAGCATCGAGGTGGCGCAATGCTGGACCTGGTGCTTGACGCCGATCAAGTCGAAGCCTTTCAGTGCCTGGCTGACGACGATCCGGTGGACCGCGTAGCTCAAGACCTCGTCGACCAGCATCTCGACCAGGCCACCGCGCAGCTCTGGATCGACTCTGAACAGCTGCACCTTGACCGATTCCATCACCGGATGGATCAACTCGACGTCGACACACTCGATCATCGCGATCAGGCCGATGCTCAGGCTATCCGCGTAGGGAGGTGCTTCCGGATCGTCGCGCCGGTAACAGTCGAGCTCGTAGAGCGCTTCGGCCCCCAGACGCCCTACCAGGGGGAGAACCTCGGTGCCCAGCTGTCCATCGCGCACCACGGTGCCGATACCGCTGTTGGCGCCTTCGAGAAATCCCACGCTGCCAGCGGTGAAGATCGTGCCGAGGAACAGCGCGATCACGACCAGAACGCGTATCCAGCGGGCGTGCCTCCAGTCCAGCTCGAAGAAACGCAGGCGGCGCAGCAGCCAGTACAGGGGAAAGGCCAGGATCAGGCCGACAAAGCCACCGATGGTCGCCTGCACGATCAACGCGAAGAGCAGGTCGGTGAAGTTGTTCTCCAACACGAAGCCCAGGACCGAAGATCCCCAGCCCTGACCGCCGCAGCCCGTGCAGCCCAGGCACAGCAAGGCCGCCAGCAGCCCTCGCTCAAGTTTCCCCGACATCCATCGACTCCCAGCAGCCGGCACGGGAGTTTGGGGGACCGGCGCCCCTGGTCCGCGTACTCGCGTTGCGTGTTTGCACCAGTATGGCGCCAGGCGCAGACCGGGGCAACGGCATGGTGCGCGCGGCCAGCAGGCGGGGAGATTTTCCTTGTCTCCGGTTCGATGATTTGATAAATATCGAATCGTTGTGGTGTGGCAGCGATTCATCGAACCCTGGAGGCCCGAGCATGCAGTCCGCAGTTCCTACTACCAAGACCTACCGACGCGTCACGATCAAGAAGGCGGGATCTCATGATCGGCTGCAGTTGGAGACCCTGCCCGCGTTGGAGGCGGGCCCCGGTGAGGTTGTGATCGACGTCCGCGCGATCGGCGTCAACTACGCCGACGTCATCGTCCGGATGGGCCTGTACTCCTCGGCGAAAGAGTTCGTGGGCTGGCCGATCACGCCGGGTTTCGAGGTCGCGGGCGTGGTCGCTTCGGTCGGCGCAGGCGTCGATGACCTCGAGGTCGGTGCGCGCGTGTTCGCCGTGACCCTCTTTTTCGGCTATGCCAGCCAGGTCAAAGTCGCCCGCGGCAAGGTCTTCCCGATTCCAGCACAGCTCAGCTTTGAAGAAGCTGCCGGCGTACCTGCGGTGTTTCTGACCGCCTACTACGGGCTGCTCGAGCTGGCCCGGCCGCGCGCCGGTCAGAAACTGCTGATCCACTCGGCGGCCGGCGGAGTCGGCAGCAGCCTCGTGCAGCTGGGCAAGGCGGTCGGATGCGAGGTGACCGGGGTGGTCGGGGGCACGCACAAGATCGAGACCGTCCGCGCTCTCGGCGCCGATCACGTGATCGACAAGTCGCGCGAGAAACTCTGGCCGGCGGCCGAGCGTGTGGCACCCAAGGGCTTCGACGTCATCGCTGATGCCAATGGCGTGGCCACCCTGCGCGCCAGTTACAACCACCTGCGCACTCCTGGCAAACTGATCGTGTATGGCTTCACGACCATGATGCCGAAGAAGGGCGGCCGCCCCAACTGGCTGAAGTTGATCTCGGGCTACCTGCGCACACCGCGCTTCGACCCGCTCGATATGACCAACCGCAGCCGCAGCGTGCTTGCGTTCAATCTCAGCTACATGTTTGAAGAGCAATGGCTGCTCGACGAGGCGATGGAGAAGCTGACGGGCTGGCTCGAAGACGGCACCATCAAACCCCCGCCGCACAAGACCTACCCGCTCGAGAAAGTCGCCGACGCGCATCGCGATCTCGAGTCGGGCACCACGGTTGGAAAGCTGATCCTGGTGCCCTGAGACAGTCTCCCTCAGGGCTGCATCGCAGCACTGGCCTGCCGGCACACGATGGACTCCAGATGACAGTCCCTGGTTCGTGCAACTCTGTTGAGGATGCCGACCTTTCTTCTTGTAGGGGAGGGGTTTACACCTCGAGGACTCGGACGCTTCGCTCCTCCCGCGTGGAACGAAGCGTCCGAGTCCGCGAGGAGGGCGGGGGTAAACCCCGCCCCTACGTGAGGATCCAAGACAACCCAGCGGCGGATTCGCGTCCCCTGAGGCGGTCTCCCTCAGGGCTGCATCGCCTCGCTGGCCTGCCGGTGCAGGCTCTGCACCTGCCAGGTCAGGTGCGGGTCGCCGAGCTCCTCGACACGCGGCAGCAGGTGCTGCAACACCGGCTCAGCAAAGCGCCCGAAGCGCCGCAACTCCGTGCGCCCGGCCTCGAGGTCCGGGGCTTGTGCCAGGCGCTCGCAGAGCGCCTGTTGCTGCTCGGGGCTGATGAGCTCAAGCCGCGCCACCAGGACCCGCACACACTCGCTGGGGGCGGGATCCAGAGTCAGCGGGAGCAGCGCCTCGGTGCGTGCCGTCGGCAAGACGGCCATCACCCGCAAGCCGTCTTCGAACCAACTGTCGCGCCAGGTGGCGAGCATCGCCTCGACCTCGGGGGCGAACAAGCCTTCGGCCAACAACCGCGCCCGCAGGGCCGCGAGCATCGGCTCGAGGTCGTCGGCGGGCAGGTCCAGCTCCGGGCGCGGCACGCGCTGTGGACGTCGCTCGAGGTCGGCCCGACCCATGCCGTACCAGTCTCCGCGGCGTTCGAAGATCAGCACCTCGCCGAAAGCCTGCTGAGGACGAAGCAGCACGGCATCGCCTTCGACCAGAGCTTCCAGACCCAGGTCGAAATTGCCGATGCCTCGGTAGAAGAGGAATTTCTCACTCTCGGTTGCTTTGTTGTCTCCACAGACGCGTACAAGGTCCGCCGCGGTTTCGCGTGCCGCATAATAGTGACTGCCGCCCTCTTCATGGGGCAGTGGGGCAGTGACACCGGGTTGCAGCAGAACCTGGCCCCAGTCGATGCCGTGCTCGAGTAGCGCGCGAGCATGGGGGTACCACTCGGTGATCGCACCCGAGGGGAAGTCGACCCGCACTTCGACAGCCATCTCCTCAGGGGCGTAGAAGTAGAGCACGGGCGTCTCCATGCGGACGAGCCCCGACATCAGCTCCTTTCTCGCCAGTGTGTAACGCAGGCCCTGGTTCGGTTGCGACGCGCTGTGGACGAAGCTGGGCAGATCCTCGTCTACAAGCAACGGCCGCCAGCGCAGAGCGCGGCCGTCGGGACCTGCGACGCTGGTGAAGGTGCCCCATTCATGGACCACCAGGTCCTGTTGGGCAGCCAGGGGCAGGGTACAGGACAGGACGAGGCAAGCGATCAGCGGACGCATGGGGTTCCTCCGGATTCTCAACTGCAAGCATGACGAGCGAAGCGTCACAGGCATTAAGGGCGCAGCGCTCTTTTCTTGCCCGGCCCGGCCGGCGGGGCTCCCTCTCGGAGGGATGGCGTCGGGCCTGTGGGGGCGTCCCGCGCCCGCGATTGACAACTTCCCCCCTGACACATCAAACTGTTCGGCGTCTGTTCCGTTAACACGGATACCTACTCAAGTCTTGATCGAGGCTTCCATGCATCGTCTCCTATCTGCCTTACTGGTGATCTTGTCCGCGCTGCCGTTGGCTTGCACTCCCCGGGTCTACCCCCACATCGCGGCTCCGCTCCCCGCTGCGGCTCCGGCCGTCCTCGAGATCGACAACGCCTGGCCCCGCGCCATCGACGACTTCGCCCTGCTCGACGCGCACGGCCGCTTCCATCAAGTCTCGCGTTATGCGAGCAGCCGTCTGCTGGTGCTCTATGTCCAGGGCAATGGCTGCCCGATTGTGCGCCAGAATCTGGCTGCTTTGACCGCGCTTCGCGAGCGCTATGAGCCTTCGGAGGTCCGTTTTCTGCTGTTCAATGCGAACCCCCAGGACGACCGCCTGGCGTTGCTCGAAGAGATCGAGGCGTTTTCGATCGAGCTACCGATCTTGCGGGATGCCAGCCAACTCGTGGCCGAGGCCCTGAGCCTCGAGCGCACGGGCGAAGCGTTGGTCATCGATCCCTCGGGCCTGCAACTCCTCTGGCGCGGTCCCCTCGATGACCGACTCGAGTACGGCGCCCAGAAAGCGGAGGCGCAGCGAGAGTTCCTGGCTGAGGCGCTCGACGCGCTACTCGAAGGCGGGGCGCCGCCCAGCGATGTGCCCGCGGCCAAGGGCTGCGCGATCACATTCCAGCAGCCGCAAGCCCGCCATCAGGTCGACTATGCCGAAGACATCGCCGGGCTGCTCGAAGCGCGCTGTGTGGACTGCCATCAGCGGGGGGGAGCCGCTCCGTTTGCGATGCGCAACCACGCCTCGGTGCAGGGCTGGAGCGCGATGATCGAAGAGGCCGTGCTGACGCGCCGCATGCCGCCCTGGCACGCCGATCCCGACCATGGCAGCTTCGCAGGGGATGCCTCGCTCAGCGTTGAGGAGCAGCGCAAGCTGGTGCACTGGGTCCGCGCGGGGGCGCCGGGCAGTGAGAGCGATCCCCTGGCTGACAGGGAGGCTGAGCTGCAAGACTGGCCCGAAGGCGAGCCCGATCTGGTCATCGAGATCGAGGCTCAGGAGGTTCCCGCCACCGGCGTCCTGGGCTACCGCGAGTTCTACCTGCCCGAGGAGATCGTCGAGGACCGTTGGGTGAAGGGCGTGGTGTTCCTGCCCAGCGAGCCCGAAGTGATGCACCACGCCTTCGTCTTCGCGCGCTTTCCCAAACACCTGCGCCACCTACAAGAGCGTTCCAATGGAGGGCTGAGCGACTTCTTCGGAGCCTACGTTCCGGGCATGCTGCAGGGCTTTTTTCCCGAAGACACCGGCAAGCGCCTGCCGGCAGGCACGCGCATCAAGGTGCAGCTGCACTACACGACCAACGGGCGCCCGTTGGTCGACAAGCCGCGCATCGGGCTGTACTTCCACGACGAGCCGCCAGAACACGAGCTGAGGGTCGCCAGCGCGGTCAACCGAAGGCTCGACATTCCCCCGCGGTCTCCGGAAACGCGGGCGAGCGCGAGCCGGATCGTGCCGGTCGATGCCGTGCTGTACGGCATGATCCCGCACATGCACTTCCGAGGTTCCTGGATGCGGTTCACTCTGCGGCGCCCCGATGGCAGTGAAGAGCTCTTGCTGTCGGTTCCGCAGTACGACATGTTCTGGCAGCGTCAGTACATGCTCAGCGAACCACTGGCGGTGCCGGCGGGCAGCACGATCGAGGTCGAAGGGGCCTTTGACAACTCGGCCGGCAACCCCCTCAACCCCGACCCGAGCCAACGCCTGCACTTTGGGCAACAGACGACCGATGAGATGTTCATCGGGTATCTGCTGTACAGGTTGGATTGATGGCTGAGAACTACACGGTCTGGCGTCCAATACCGGATCTGCCTGCCCCTTTGTATAGCGACTCGATCCTGCACGATCATCAGGGTTTGCAGGTGTTTCTGCATTGCGAGCAGCGCCCGGGGAAGCTGCGCATCTACTTCGAGAATCCGCTGGCCTATGGCAACACCAACGAGAGCTACCGCGTGCGCACCTGGCAGGAGTTGACGCCTGAGGGCAGCTCGTCTCTGTTCACGGTCACAGAGTCTCGTTTCGTGGCCTGGTTCCATGCCGAGACCATCGGTGAGTGCTCGAGCTGGATCATCAAGCACTACGCCATCTTCACCCCCGAAGACTGCCTCGACATTCTGTCCAAGGTGGGGCCCGAAGTGGAATGGCTGGACGATGCCTGAACAGGCCCTCGGCGGAGGGATGTCTCCGGCGCGCACAGCCGAGGGCTTCGCGGCTGTGCTCGAGCTCTTTGCCGCTTGGTTGGACCGAGGCCTGCGAGCCGATGAGCTCGCGCTGCTGGCGGCGCTACCGGGGCTGGCGAACACTCTGGGGGACGCGCCGCTCGTGCAGGCGCAGCAGGCCTTGCAGCGTCTGCTGCAGCTTGAGGTTCAGCCCCTGGCCAGCGTGTTCCTGCACCCTGCGGGCCGCGACGAAGATGTCTCTGCGCGCGGTGCGGGGCTGTGCTCCGAGCTGGCCGGACGCTACCAGCAGCTGGGGGTGCCCCGAAGCTCCGCCCAACGTCCGGACCATATCGCCAGCCTGCTGGCCGCCCTGGCCCATGGCTGCGCGGCCCACGCGCGTTGGCTGCGGGAGGGCGACGCACAGCGTACCGCCAGGTTGCTCGATCCGCTGCGCGAGCTGTGTGACCGTTACCTGTTGAGTTGGTTGCCCGCGCTCAACTGTGCTCTGCAACGCGAGGCCGGGGAGGGAGCGGCTTGGCTGCAAGCGCTGGTCGGCACCGCCCTCGACACGGTCTGTGCCTGGCGTGCGCCCGGCGGGCGGCTCGTGCCCACGACCACGGCGGAGTCCCTGACCGATCTGGTCGCTCGGCCTGAGACAGGGCTGCGAGAGATCGCTGGCGCCTTGTGTGCTCCGGCCAGCTGCGGGATGTTCCTCAGCCGGTCGCGCCTTCAGGCACTCGGCCGGGGTCATCAACTGCCCGCGGGTTTCGGGCCGCGCGCCCGTTTGCTGCACAACCTGCTGCAGGCTGCGTGCGACTACGAGCGCCTCCCGGCGCTGCTCACGGGGCTCGCGGCCGAAGCCGAAGCCTGGGATGCGCTGCTGGAGGCCCGTGGCCTGGCGTCGCCCCTGTTGGCTGCCTGTCTGGATGTCTGGCGCCAGCGTCTGCACGACACCCTCCGCATGCTGCGGCTTCTGCGGGAAGCGGCTCCGTTGTCTTGAACCTGGTTGTGCTACACTGTTTCGACAGCCCAGACGATCTCTGGCGAAAGCTCTGGCCGCAGAACAGCGCTGGAGGCGGATTGTCGTACAACCCCAGGAGCGAGCATGCACGCCCCGCTTTCCCCACACTTTCAGGCCCGTCAGCCCTCGCCCATCCGCGAGGCGCAGATCCTGTTCGCGAGGCGTCCTGACCGCGAGCAGCTGCAGGTGGTCAATGTCTCGATCGGCAATGTCAGCCGCCCGATCCACCCCGCGCTGTTCGCGCGCATGGCGCAGCTGACGGCGAGCGGGAGTCCTTTTGCAGAAGGCGTGGTCAAGTATTCGTCCAGTGTCGGCTTCGACGAGGCGCGTCAGGCTTTTCTGAACATCATCGCTTCGGCCGGGGGCGAGACCGAGGGGCTGCACTGTCAGATCACCGATGGCGGCTCCCAGGCGATGGAGCTGATGCTGTTGGGAGTCTGCGGACCGTCGGCCCAGCGCCCGCTGTTGCTGATCGATCCCTGTTACACCAACTACATGGACCTGGCACGCCGTGCCTCCATCCGCACCGTATCGCTGCGCCGCCACCTGCGGGACGACGGCCTGTTCGAGCCACCCGATCTCGCCGAGCTCGAGAAACAGATCGTTCTGCAGCAGCCGGCGGGGGTCGTGCTCATCCCCGCCGACAATCCGACCGGCCAGTTCCTTCGCCTCGAGGCCATCGAAGGCATCGCCCGCCTGTGTGTGAAACACGGTCTCTGGTTGATCAGTGACGAGGCCTACCGCGAGCTGCACTATGTCGACCAGCGCGCCAGCAGTGTCTGGAGGCTGGACACAGACGCCATTCCGGGGTTGGTTGGCCGCCGCATCAGCATCGAATCCGCATCGAAGGTCTGGAATGCTTGCGGCTTGCGCATCGGCGCGCTGGTGACAGACAACCACGAATTGCACACCAAGTCGGTCGCCGAGTACACGGCCAACCTGTGCGCGAACGTGATCGGGCAGTACGTTTTCGGCGCATTGGCCCACCAGTCGCATGCTGAGTTGCAAGCGTGGTACAACCATCAATGTGACTACTATGCGCAGCTGATGCGGCAGGTGCGCGATGACCTGCTCGACGTCCTGCCCGGCGTCGTGGTCTCGCGGGCGGACGCATCGCTGTACGCAGTGGTCGACGTGCGCGAATTGGCGCCCCCGGGGTTCCGCGCGGCCGACTTTGTGCGTTGGTGCGCCTCCGAAGGACGGGTTCCGCTCGACGGGGGCGACCACACTCTGCTGGTGGCTCCGTTGGCTGGTTTCTACGGACAGCGGATCGAGAATTGCCCCAGTGAGACCCAGATGCGCTTGGCCTGCGTTGAGGAACCTCTGGCGATGCGCAAGCTGCCGCGCCTGTTCGCGGCTCTGTTCCGTCAGTACTGCCTCAAGCTGGCTAAGGCTCCGGTGACGTGAGGTGTAGCACCGAACCTCGGGCAGCCTTCTCGACGTAGTACCAACCGAGTGAGGGCAGGCGGTGGAAACCCAGCAGCAGCGGCTGCCCATCCTCTTCGGCTTCGACCACGCCCGATTCTTCTTCGCTGGCGAGGGCCTGCCGCAGGGCCGGCCAGGGGATCGTGTCGAGCGCCACGGCGCCATGCTCGACGCCGCCTGGTAGCTGTACCTGTTGACCCGATCGCACCACGACGGCTCCGCTTTGATCGACCAGATAGGTTTCCAGCACAGGACGGTTCGGGGACATGTAGTGGGTGATCAGGAAGTCAAAGGTCAGCTCGACCCCCGCCACGCCATAGAAGTTGTCTTCCTCGTCGTACAGCGAAGTCACACACGGCAGCACCAGGCCCAGGTTGTGCAGGTCTGGATAGGGCTCTCCCCAGCGGATCTCCCGGCTGTGCGCGCCCAATCGGTACCAGGGCCGTGCGCGAGGATCATAGTCGGGGGGGTAGCCTCCTTTGCCTGGAAACGAGAACATCACGCCTTCTTGGAGTCCGATGTAGGCCCAACGCAGCGGAACCCCCTCGACGGTCAGCAGCCGGATGACCTCGAGGCCTGAGGTGATCGGGTGCGCCGGCAGGCGGCTGCCAAGGAACATCCACTTGAACTGCGAGCGCAGGCGCAGCAGGCAGCGGAGCTTGACCTCGACGCTGTCGAGCTCGACTCCGGGCGCCAGCTTGTAGACGGGACTCTCGATGCTGACCCGTTTGCCGTACAGCGTGGACCAGACGGAGTGCGGGGGAACGCCTCGATCGAAGTCGGCGCTGCTGAAAAGCTCACGGCTGTCCGCGTCGCCTTCGAGGATGAAGAAGGTGCCGGCTTCCGCCAGCACGCGGACCGTGTGCTCGAGTTGCTGCATCTGGCTGTTGATGAAGAAACTCTGGTAGCCGACGTCGGTCTGGAAACGCAGCAGCTCGCGCTCTTCGCTCTGGCGTGCGGTCAGCTGTTGCTCGCGGCGGATGGCGAGGTTCTTGTTCTCGAGCAGCCAGAGACCCATGGTCAGCCCGGCGATGATGATCAGGCAGGCGAGCACCAGCCCGCGGCGCCAGCGCTCGCGCGCCCGACGGGCCGCCTGCACCTGCTGGTGGGCGAGCTCGATCTTCGCCCGCATGGCGCTGCCAGCCTCTCCTGGCAATGAAGCGGCCTGGGTTCGTGCCAGTCCGAGGTCGCCGAGTTGCAGGGCTGCACGTGCATAGGCGACGCGGGCCCGACGTTCGCCCTCGACGGCGCGTTGGTTGTCGCTCCACAGCCGGCGGGCGGCGCGGAAGTTGGCGACAACCTCGGCGAAGCTGCGGTACAGGCGGGTATTGTCGGAGCGAGCGTTGTACTCGTTGCTCGAGGCCGAGCTCTTGCAGCCCTCCAGGGCCTGTTCGGCCAGCTCGGTGATCTCGAGGCTTTCGCGGTGCAGCAGGTAGGCGCGCAGCTCGGCCTGGAACACCAGCGCCCCGGCCTGGCGTTGCTCAGGGGCCAAAGACAGCGCCTGGCGGCAGGTCTTCTCAAGCTCGTAGGGCACCTCGGAGCCGAAGGCAAGCTCGACCCCGCCCACGGCCAGGCGCAGGGTCTGCAGCATGTTCTTGGCGCGGTTGGGCGGTTTGCCGGTCAAGATCTGGTAGAGGATCGCGCCGAGCAGGTAGACATCGGTGTGCGGGCCGATGAGGGCGCCTTGTCCCATCGCCTGCTCGGGGGACATGTAGAGCGGTGTCCCGCACGGCCCTCCCAAACGATCGCGATGCCGCAACGACGGGTCGTCCTTGAGCGCGTCGCTGAAGGCAAGGGCCAAGCCCCAATCGAGCAGGAGCACCTCACCGAATTTGCCCAGCATCACGTTCGAGGGCTTCAGGTCGTTGTGGACGATGCCGTTGTCGTGGGCGAAACCCACGGCGTTGCACAGCTGCATCAGGACATCGAGGTGGAAGTCGAGATCGCCACGCCGCTCCCCGCGCATCAGGCTGGCCCAGCTCTGGCCGCCGACCAGCTTCATGGCGAGGAAGGACGCGCCCTCGGGGTCCTTGCCGAGGGCGTAGACCGGCACGATGTTGGGATGCTGCAGCCTTCCGGTCACCACCGCCTCGGTGCGGAAGTGCGCCCGCGAGCGCGCTCTGCCTGCATGGCGCACGTTGAGCTGCTTGAGCGCGACTTCGCGCCCCAGACCCCGCTGGCGGGCGCGGTACACGTCGGCCATCCCGCCCTTTCCGATCTTGTCGAGACGTTCGAACGGCGGCGCGCCGTCGACGGTCTCTTCGCTCAGAGCCGCGTCGAGCAGGGGCCGGTAGCTCTGGTCACTGGAAGCCGAGTTGAGGTCGACATCGGAGCCGAGGGTCTGCCTCCACATTTTCCGCAGCGCGTCGTCGTCCGGGGGTTGGTTGCGCGGCTGGGCCTCCATCATCCGGCCTCCAGCGGATCCCCGAAATGCCAGCCTTCCTCTTCTTGTGCGGGTCCGGTGAATTCGAGGCTGTGGACATCGGCCAGCGCGAACATCTGTGGCTCGGCGCCCTCATTGCACCCGACCAGGACTTTGCGCCCGAAGTGGCGCAGGGGCTCGCGGGTGGCATCGTCGGTCACGGCCATCAAGCCCTGCCGCACAGAGAGATCCTCGTGGGCGAGACTGCCGCGATAGATCAACGGCACGAGGATGTACTTGGAGACGCTGCTGCCGCGTTCTTGCAGTTGTGCGCGCACCCAACAGCTGACGGGTTGGCCGAGGACCAGCTTCTTGATTCTGTGGAAGGGCAGCAGCCCATAGCCGTCGTTCTCTGTCACGCATTCGAACGCGTCTGCCAACGAGTAGGAGAGGTCGAAGACGGCAGAGAACTTCTTGCGCACGCTGTTGCGCATATGGACCATCACGTGGCCCTCCTGGCGCTGGGCAGCTTCACGCAACTGTTTGGCCACGTTGATGGCTTCCTCGGCTTCAGCGTGCACCGTGGCCTCGACCACAAACCGGCGGCGTTGCGCGGACGAGGCTTTGCCGTGCAGGATGGTCGAGTAGAGCACGGCCCATTCGCCGTCTTCGTGCGTCCAGAATTCGTCGCGAGATTCTTCGCAGTGGAACGAGGTCTTCTGGGCGACCAGTCTGCCCCGCAAGCTCTCCGGTGCCTCCGCCATCACCCGGTCCCAGACCTCGGCTGCCTCACGGTAGGAGCCTCGAGCGGTCAACAACCAAGCCAGCCGCAGGTTCTGGCGCAGGCCGGCGGTCTCGGAGGAAGCTTTGAGACCTTGCAGGACCTCGTCGGAGACGTCGGCGATGTTGGTGGTCCAGTGGTTGCCCTGCCCTGCGGCACGCAGGTTCTTCAGCACCCACCACGTCGCGCATACGACGCAGACCGCAAGAAAGATCAGCGTCAGCTGGTCCTGGCCCAATTGCGCGGGCAACGGCGACCTCCCCCACAAACGGGGCTTGGCAAAGCCCAGACGATAACCCTGGGCCGCGCGTTGCACCAGTTTTTCTTCCCCGGGCTCAAGGTCCCTGGCTCCAGCAGGGCTGCAACCAGCCCTGCTCTCCGAGCACGTGACGGGTGTCGGCGGAGAAGGCAGCCTGTTGCTGACGGTTGAACACATCAGCCGCCCGCACGGCTCCATAGAGGTTGCCGCTGTAGAACACCAGGCCGGTAAAGCCGAGCACGCCTGCAGTGACAGGCTCGTCAAACACAGCTGCCAGAACCGCGCCGCCGATGCAGGCGAGGTTGATCAAGAAGGTGAAGAGGCCGTCCTGGACCTGGCCGGCGTACAGTTGTCCGCTGCCCGGCACCAGCGCGCTGAGGCCGACGGCCAGCCAGGGACTGCGGGCAGGCAGATTCTGCAGTGCAGCGCTCTGCTCGAGCAGGTAGGCCCGCGCCAGCGGCTCGGTCTGCTCCTCGGCGGCGAGCAGAAGCTGCTGCTGGGCGTGGGAACGTTCTCCGGCCTCGGCGGCGGCCAGGGCGTCGGTCAGCAGCACGGCCTGGCGTTGTTCGTCGTCCCCGGCCGACTCCAGCAGGCTGGCGCGCAACGAGCGCGCCTGCGCGCCCTGCTCGAGCCGGTCGTGCACTTGCGACAACTGCAGCTGGGCGTTGAACCACCAGGGCCCGGGAGGGACCTGCTCGAAGGCCTCTTGCGCGCCTCCGAGATCGTCTGCCCTCACCAGCGACTGTCCCAGACGCAAGCCCGCCCAGTCGTGCCGCGTCGACTCGGGGAACATCGCCAGAAACCGCAGCCACTCGGTCGCGGCCCGGTCGTGTTGCCCCCCCTCGTCGAGGCTGCGAGCGAAGGCCAGCTGTTGCTCTTCTTCGGGACTGAGCACCAGGCTGAAGAGGGGACGCGGGCGGGCCTCTCCGCTAGCCGGCAGGTCGAGCGGATCGAGCAGCTGGCCTTGCGGCGAGAGTGGATACTGGCTGCGGTTGAAGGGGTGGCAACGCAGCAACCGCTCGCTGATGCTCAGGCTGCCCTGCCAGAAGCCGAGCTGTTCCAGCGCTTGTTCACCGTATTCGGAGCAGGAAGGGTGGAAGGCGCAGCGGGCCGGGTGGGTGGGGCGTACCGCAGTCCGGTAGACCTCGATGGCACCCAGGCCGAACAGCGCCAACGGCGAGCTCTGGCAACCGCAGAGCAGGGCGCACAGCAAACACAAGAGCAGACGGGGCATGCGGGGTTCCAGGAGCGGGTTCCTGGCAAGAGTTTCTGCGAGTTTGCGCGCAGGTCAAAGGGATTCCTCGTCGGGTACCTCACCCATCTTCAGAACCCGGCCCCTCGACCAACGTACGCAAATACGCGTCGAGCACGCTCCGCCCGGCAGCCAGAAACTCGCGCAGCGTCTCCGCAGCATCGAGCCAGCCGCGCACGCTCAGGATCAGCGCACCGCCCTGCAGAAACAGGGAGGCACCGCCGGGGCTGTGCTGCCGATGCAGCGCCAGCAGGCTGGCGCGGGTAGGCTCGTCGAGGAAGCTCCGCAGGCTGTCCGCGTCGGAAGTCTTGAGGACAAAGGTCTTGTCGAACTCCGGGTCTCCGATCTGCACATCTTGAAAGCCCAGCAGCGATCCGAGCCCGGAAAAGGCATGTTCGGCGTAGATGCGCAGCTCGAAGTGCGGCAGCCCCTCGAGGTCGAGGCACAGATGGGTGGAGTAGACCGGATGCTTGCCCCCGCTGCTGTGGTGCGTCAGCCGGGCCTGCTGCTGGCGATGGGGGAAGCGCAGCTCGGCGCGGCGCAGCTTTGTGGCCGGCTGCAGCTCTCCGTTGGTTTCGCCGGCCAGCGCCTCCAGGGCTCCCTGCAGCTGTTGGTTGCGGGCTGCCTGCTTCTTGATGGCCCAGACCACCAGAGGGATGTTGAGCAGTAACGAGCCAGCGATCAGCGCGAAGATCATCCAGGGTTCCATGCTTCCTCCAACAGGGGGGCTTGGGGTGTGGCATTCCTCGAAGAATGGAATTAGGATAGGGGACTTCTACCAGACCGCCAAGCTGAGAGGGAACGCCCATGGCCATCCGGATGGGGTTTTGGGACTGCGAGTCCTGTGGAACCACCAAGATCGAGGGACCCAACCGCAACTGTCCGAACTGCGGAGTGCCGCGTGAGGACGACATCAAGTTCTACACCGAAGACAATGCGCCCGAAGTCAAAGACAAGGCGCTGCTCGAACGTGCCAAGGCCGGGGGAGATTGGACCTGCGAGTACTGCTCCAGCGAGACTCCCGCCACCAAGAACGAATGTTCGGGCTGCGGGGCGCCCCGAGACGGCACCAAGGGCCGCGAGGCGAAGTTCATTCCGAACGCCAACGCGGCGCCTCCCAAACCCGCGCCGAAACCTGCCGCCAAATTGGGGGCGGGGGCCATCGTTGGTTGTCTGGGGGTCGCGGCGCTCGCCATCTTCGGCATCTGGTTCTTGTTCCTGCGCACCGTCGATGTCGGCGTGCAGGTCTCCAAGAAGACCTGGGTGCGGACGGTCACGCCTGAAGAGCGCAAGTGGGTCGACAAGGAAGGTTGGGCCGACGAAGTTCCCCGGGCCAGCTCGACGGTCGAGCATGTGCGGCGCATCACCAAAGACCGCAAGAAGCGTGTCAAAGAGGGTACCGAGAGGGTCAAGACCGGGCAGAAAGACCTCGGCAATGGCATGTTCGAAGATGTCTACGAGACGCGCGACAAGTACGTCGAGAAGATGGTGCCCGAGCCGTACGTCTACTACCGCGAGATGAAGTGGGTGGCCGGCAAGAAACTGCAGGCCCAGTGTGAAGGCGACTCGGCGCCTGAGTGGCCGAAGGTCAAAGAGGTCACGAACAAGCTGCGCGTGGGGACGAAGACCGACGAGATCGTGTTTGCCCTGCTCGACCCGAAGACCAAGGACACCTACGAGTACCGCTTGGACGTCAGCAAGGCCGAGAACAAGACCAAGGCCGACAAGTTCAAAGTGGGCGAGAGCTACGTCGCCCGGATCACCACGGCCGGTTCGGTCACCGAGCTGGTTCCACCTGGCGGCAACTAGTGGCGCAGCGCGATAATTTCGGTACAGGGCGCCGCGCCGGTGCTGTGATGGCGAAGATCGACGACGAGCCCCTACGCGTAGCGGGGAGGAGGAGGATGAAGCCAGCGCAGTGCCGCCGCAAGAACTGGACCGGAATTTGTGCGCGGAGGCACTAGGTTATGGGTGTCTTCCGTAGCGTCTTGCGGCTGCGGCTCAAGCTCTGGTTCCGGCGCCACGGCAACCTGCTGAACCTGGTGTTGGGCGCTGGAGCGCTCTGGCTGTGTTTCTACCTGGGGCAGCGCTTTGGCGCTGCCCGTCTCGATGCGGTGGGCGGCGCGGGCCTGGCTGTTGAGCTCGGGGCGCTCCTACCCCTGGTATGGCTGCCGTGCCTGCTCTTGAGCTGCAGCTCCCACGAGCGGCGCTTGTGCAGCGCGGCCGACAACCATTTGTTGCTGATCTTGCCCGTGGGGGCGGGCAGTCTGGCGCTGGTGCAGCTGGTTGAGGGGCTCTTTCTCGGCTTGGGCTTTGCCGCCGGGGCCGGAGCTTTCTGGTGGGGAACCAGCGCGGGCGCCGACCTGCTGCGGGGCCTTTTGGCGGCGTTGGGAGCGGGTCTGGCGCTCGCGGGGCTGGCCCCGCTGTTGGCGGTCGGGCTGGCGCGTCTGCGCTTGCGCAGCCGCGGTTTCCCCTGGGGACTGTTGCTCTATCCGCTGGGCTTTGTCGGCGTGGTGGCGGTCTTGCGCCAGAGCCTGGCGATGGATGCGCTCTGGAGCCGGCTGGCTCAGGGCTGGGCGCA
The DNA here is from genome assembly GCA_029260765.1 of Planctomycetota bacterium. GTDB lineage: Bacteria > Planctomycetota > J058 > JAJDCP01 > JAJDCP01 > JAJDCP01. Next base: position 11,949 of record JAJDCP010000009.1, on the reverse strand, counting down.
AGCCTCGTGGGGACTTGCCTGGCCGACCTTTGTCTGGGGCCCAGCGGCGAGCTGGACGGCCGTGGGCCTCTGTTACGCGCTGGCCGGCCTCGCGGGCGTGGCGAGTGTGCTGGCGATGCGCGCGCAGCGGGCCGAGCTGGTCTCGCAGGCCCTGGCTGCCGATACCTCGCCCCGGGGTCGGCTGTGGGCAGTGCTGCGTCGGCTGCTGGCCTTCCTGCCCACGCGTTTCGCAACGCTGCTGCGCCGCGATCTGGTCTTGTTGGGAGGCAAAGGCTACGCCCGGGTGCGGTGGGCGGGGCTGTTGATGCTTGCCGTCTATCCGGTGTATCACCAGCTGGTGCGCGGCATCAGCCACGAGCTGGGGCAAGAGCTGGTCAGCTCGTCCCACGCGGTCTTCCTGGCCTGCTTCGCGAGCTACTTCTTCTGCTTGGACTTCTGGAAGTTCAAAGCGCGCGGCTTTGCTCTGGAGCGCGCCCATCCGGTGCCGGGCAGCACGGCCTTGTGGGCCAGCCTGGCCATCGCCGCTCCGCCCGCTGTGATCCTCGGCCTGTTGCTGGTGCCGTTGGCGGGTCCGCTGGAGCTGTCCCAGTGGTCTGCCTGGGGACTCGGCCTGAAAGGAGCGCTGCTTGCGGCCATGCTCAGCCACTTCTTCGCCGCCTTCAGCCTGGAGAACTACCGCGGCACGCAGATCCGGGGCGAGAGCGCGCTGGCCATCAGCGCGGGGGTCTTCGGCTTTGTGCTGGCGCTGGGCTTGCGCATCCATCCGCTGTTAGCGCTAGCCTATCCTCTGCTCGTGCGCACCTCGGTGCGGCGCGCGAAACGCAACTATGAGCGCGTAGTGGTCGATTGGGAGGAGGCGGAGTAGCTCAGCTCTCCGCGCTCACGGCCTCCTCCTGCGCTGGCTCCGGCTGGGCTTCTGGCTGCTTGGGAATCCCGAACAGCAGAGGAATCGGGCCGGGCTTCTTGGCCAACACCATCTCGCAGGACTCGACGCAGTCTCCGCAGGTCAGGCAGTGATTGTGGCCGGCCAGCCCGGCGATGGAGAAGCCTCCGCGGTGGGGCATGGTGCCCTGCAGATCGCGGGGGGCCAGTCCGACCGGGCAGACCTTGTCGCAGACCCCGCAGTCGATGCAGGTTTTGGCGGCGTTGTCGAACACCACGCTCTGCGACTTTTCGGTACGGATGATCGAGTAGTACAGACCGATCGGGCACCAGCTCTTGCAGAAGGCCCAGCGCCAGAAACGTCCCTGCAGCGCGCACACGACCGTCAGCCCCAACCAGCCGCCGACGGTGGCGGAAATGGCCAGAGCGCTGCCGTCGCGGAAGACGGCCAGGTCGACCCACCAGGGGATGAACGCGGCGGCGACGGCCGCGGAGTGGAGCACGAGCGGCCCCCAGCGGCGCCAGGCCGGACCCTTGCCTTCGCTGGCGTCGCCGAACCGGTGCAACTGGCCGACCGGGCAGCCCCAGCCACAGAACATGCGGGCGAAGAACATGTTGACGACATAGGTGATCAGGTAGAAGACGACCGTGGTCAGGCAGGCTCCGACGACGGCGCCTCCAAAGGAGACGGTCTGCCCACGGAACAGATGCTGGCCTCCCCAGAGGTCGATCCGGACGATGCCGAGCAGGGGCACGGTCCAGAGCGCCGCCAAGGTGAGCGCTTGGGAAAGACCACGCAGCCAGCGGTAGCGATGCGGCTTCTGGTGCATTTTGCGAAGAATCTGGGGGCGTCGTGCCATGAATCGTCCTCCGCCCTTTCTTCCTGCACGTCGCGTGCCTGCCGGGCCAACCTCTTTGCGCGGCCGCCGGCAGCGGTGCAGAGCATCACGGGATGTCGTGATTCACGAGATGTCGTGGCACTGTCACGGAATCTCGCGATGCGTTAGGATACCAGGCAGTTGCAGCAGCCATGGTTCTACCTTTGGAAGTTTCCGAAGCCACAGTCTACAGCCTGCTCCTGGCACTGACCCGTCAGCATAGCGTGCAAGCCTTGCTTGAGCAGTTGGTCACGCGCCTGAGCGCACTGGAGCCGGTGGCTCTGGCGCGGGTCTGGACGATAGAGAAGGGCGACCTCTGCGAGGTCTGCCCCGAACGGACGTGCTGCGCCGACCGCTCTCGTTGCCTGCACCTGCAGGCCAGCGCGGGGCGCCCGCAGGTCGACTCGGCGGACTGGAGCCGCACCGGCGGCCGCTTCCGGCGCATCCCCCTCGGTGAGCGGAAGGTCGGGACCATCGCGTTGACGGGCCAGCCGATCACCGTCGAGGATATCGAGCAGGACCCGGGCTGGATCGTCGACACCGCCTGGGCGGCGCGCGAGGGCATCCGGGCTTTTGCCGGCCAGCCACTGCTTCTGCGGCGCTTCGACGGTCAGGCCGAGCCCGAGATCCTCGGTGTGCTCGGCTTGTTCCTGCGCAGTCCGTTGACAGCTGCCCGGTTGCACTGGCTGCAGGTGATTGCCGAGCACGCTGCGGCCTGCGTCGCCAATGCGCGCGCTTTCGAGCAGATCGAGCGCTTGCAGCTGCGGCTCGAAAAGGAGAACACCTACCTGCGCGAGGAGGTGCGGGCCCGGCAGCTGGGCAGCGGCATCATCGGAAACAGTCCCGCCTTGCGCGCCGTGCTCGACCAGATCGCCCTGGTCGCCGCCAGCGACACCAGCGTGCTGATCTCGGGCGAGACCGGGACCGGCAAAGAGCTGGTCGCGGCGGCCATCCACGAGCAGAGCCTGCGCCGTCGGGGCCCGTTGGTGCGGGTCAACTGCGCCGCGATCCCGCGCGAGCTGTTCGAGAGCGCTTTCTTCGGGCACGCCCGCGGAGCCTTCACCGGAGCCATCGCCGACCGCCCGGGCCGCTTCGAGCTGGCCGACGGCGGGACACTCTTCCTCGATGAGGTCGTTGAGATCCCCCTCGAGCAACAAGGCAAGCTGCTACGCGTCTTGCAGGAGGGCACCTTCGAGAGGGTTGGCGAGGTGCGCAGCCGTAGCGCCGACGTGCGTCTGATCGCCGCCAGCAACCGCGACCTGCCCGCCGAGGTGCGCGCGGGCCGTTTCCGCGAAGACCTGTTCTACCGCTTGCAGGTCTTTCCCATCCCCTTGCCGCCGCTGCGGGCACGCGCCGAAGATCTGGCCCCGTTGGCCCGCCACTTCCTCTCGATCGCCTGCCGGCGCCTGGGTCTGGAGCCGCCCGCGCTGGGCGACACAGACCTGTGCGCCTTGCAGGCATACAGCTGGCCGGGCAACGTGCGCGAGCTGCAGAATGTGGTCGAGCGTGCAGCTCTGGGCTTGCGGCGCGGGTGTCTGGAATTTCGGCTGCCGCAAGAGACCACAGCGAGCCCGATCAGCAAGCAGCCCGAACCCCCACCAGGCGGTCTGATTCCCTATCCGCGCTTGCGTCAGCTCGAGCGCGTCAGTATCGAGGCAGCCTTGCGCCGGGCATCCGGGAAGCTGTACGGACCGGCAGGAGCGGCAGAGCTGCTGGCGATCAAGCCCACCACTCTGGCTTCGAAGATGAAGGCCCTGGGAATCCGCAAGCAGGAGCCCGGGCTTTGATCACTCCCCCCGTGACCTGGGCCTGGTCACGAAGGCGCGGCTGGAGCCCACCCGCCAGCTTCCCACGATTTTTCTATGATTCTCTCCCCACGCGCGCCCCCTGCTGGAGAGTTCCCTGTCATAGGAGCTGGAGGCGCGCGCTTCCTGAAGGTTCTGGCGTTCAGCAACCAGTATCTGCGCTGAGAAAGCTATAGTAGAAGCATGGACCCCCAAGCCGTGAATCAGACCTGCACCACCCACCTCGCCGCGCGGGCTCTAGCGGAGCGCAAGTCGCAGAACAGGCATCACGGCAGGTTGTTCGAGCGGATCCTGCCACGACTCAGCAATTACTTCTATAAGCAGGTCTGGCGGAGTGACGATGTCGACGAGCTGGTCAGCCAGACCCTGCTGCTCCTGCAGCGCTCTCTGCGCGAAAAGAGCTACGACCCGACCCGCTCGTTCAACGCCTGGTTGTGGATCAAGGCCCACACGGTCTTTCTCAAGTACCTGCGCCGGCTGCGCTCCGAGAAGACGGCCGTGCCCCTTTTTGGCCTCGCCGATCCGGCCAGGCCGCAAGAGCAGATTGTCGACGCGCGCCACGATGCGCGTCTTCTGCTCGAGAAACTGCAGGCTGCTCTCGGCCCCGAAGACTACGAGCTGTTTCTGCTGGCCTGCGATGAGCGCCTGAATCTGGTGGAGATCTCCCAGATCCTCGGGCGCGCCCGCAAGACTCTGCGGAAGCGCCTGCAGGCTTCGCTCGCCCTGGCCCGTCGCCTGATGGAGACTTGATATGGAGCCGGACACCGACATCTTGCGGCCCGTATTCGACCTGCTGCGTCCGCCCGTGAGCGAGAGTCTTCAGGAGCAGGCCCGGAGCCTGCTGAGCGAGCTGGAGGAATCGGCCGTGCTGCCGATCAGCTTGGGACAACGCTTGGGAAACTATACCGTGGTCGAGGCGCTGGGACCCGCCGTGTATCGGGGCGAGCACCTGCACCTGCGCCGCACCGCCGCCTTGAAGATCATCTCCTCGGAGGCGCTCGCGACCAGCTTGGGAGCGGTGCGGAGCCTGCCCGAGCTGCGTCATCCGAACATCGTGCAGGTCGAAGACCTGATCCTGGCCGAAGAGCAGTGCTGGTTGGTGCTCGAAGACGTGCCTGGGGACGCACTGGTCGACTGCGAGGGGCTCGCCCCCGAGGCCGTCGAGGGGCTGTTGCGCGACCTGGCGTCAGCCTTGGCCTTTGCCCATCGCCAGGGCGTCTGCCACGGTGCTGTCAGCGCCGAGCACTGCCTGCGGACGGCCGATGGCCGCTGGAAGCTCTGCGGCTTCGGCCGCGCGTCGGCCTGTGTGCAGAGCGACCTGCGGCAGCTCGGGGCCCTGCTCGAGAGCGTGGCACCCGCCGAGGCTGCGCACGTTCGGCGGCTCGCCGGCAGGTTGCAGGCGGATGGGTTTGACTCAGCCGACGCGCTGCTGGAGAGTCTGGACGCGCGACCAGACCCGGGCCGTCCGCCTCGGACGGGGCTGCTGCTGCTGGGGCTGGGCTTGGGGATCAGCGTGTGGCTGGCTCCGCTGGCCGGGGCTGCCGCCAGCTGCGCGGTGCTGGCCTATGCGGCGGAGAGCGCGTGGAGGCGGCGTCAGATTCCAGCAGCTGGGAGAGATGATGGACAGTCAAGAGCTCGACAGCATCTGGCGGCGGCACCTGCAGGCGGGGCAGCATCTAGCTAGCCTCGATCCCCACCAGAGCTATACGCTTCCACCCGGTCCGGATGCCCTCGCCAGCGAGACCCTGCCGCCGGAGGATCTGTCGTGCCATGAACGCATCGGCCGGGGGGGGATGGGCGAGATCTTCCGTGCCGAGCAGGCGCACCTGGACCGCAGCATCGCCGTGAAGCGATTGCGCCGCGAACGCATGGCTGAGCCCGAGAGCCGGGCCGCGTTCCTGGCGGAGGCCGTCGTTACAGGCAAGCTGCAGCATCCGAATATCGTCCCGGTGCACTTCCTGCAGCAGTCTGAGCAGGGCCTGGGGCTGGCGATGAAGCTGGTCGAGGGGCGCACCTGGCAGGAGCATCTGCAGAAGACCCCCGAGCTGCTGCCCCATCTCGAGATCCTCCTGCAGGTCTGCAACGCGGTGGCCTATGCGCACAGCCGTGGCTTCCTGCACCTCGACCTCAAACCCTCCAACATCATGCTCGGTGATTTCGGCGAGGTGTTGGTGCTTGACTGGGGTCTGGCTGTGCGTTTTGGGGCGGATGCAGGGGGGAGCCGCATCCGCCATTGCTCCAGCGTGCAGTTTCCGCTCGGCACTCCGGCCTTCATGGCGCCCGAACAAGCGCTGGGCCGGGGCGATGCGCTGGGGCCCTGGACCGACGTCTTCTTGCTCGGAGGACTGCTGCATCGGCTGCTGACGGGCAGTCCGCCCCATCGGGGCAGCCAGTGTCTCGAGGTCCTGCGGGCAGCCATCAGCGTGCCTGTGCCGGTCTTTGCGGCCGAGGTGCCGCCGGAGCTGGCCCAGATCTGTCGCCGCGCCCTGGCGTGCGATCCGAAGCAGCGTTATGGCTCGGTGGCGCAGTTCCAGCAAGACCTGCGCGAGTTCCTGCACCATGCCGAGAGTCTGCAACTGACCGACAACGCCTGTTCCCTGCTGCGGGCCGGGCAGGCTTCCTCCACCGCACGCTATCAGCAGTTCGCCCAAGCGGTGGCGGCGTTCTACCAGGCCCAGCAGCTGTGGCCCGGCAACCGCCGTGCCCGGGAAGGGGAGGCCGCGGCCCGCCTGGCATACGCCCGGGCGGCGATGCAGGGCGGGGACCTGGGGCTGGCCGAGGCCCAGCTGCGGCTGTGCCGCGCGCCGGAGGCGGCCGCGTTGCTGCTGACGGCCCAGCAGCTCGGCCGCGAGCGTGCCCGCAGCCAGCGCACCACGCGCCGCTTGCGGTTCTCCCTGGGGGCTGCCTTGCTGTTGGTCGCATCGATCGCCGTCGGCTCCGCGCTGACTCTGTGGCGGTTGAACGACGAGCTGCGCTCCAGCCAGGCGGATCTGCGCAAGCGCAACGCGGAGCTGCTGGCAGCGTACGACCGACGGGCGCGGAGTGCCGAGATCAGGGAAGCCACAACCCGACGGCTGGTCAATGGCTTGCGCGAGCAATTGCTCGCTGAGGGCAGCCCGCAACTGCGGGCCATCTGCGAAGGGCTGGAGGCCACGGTGCTCGCCATGTCGCAGGAATTGGATGCCCTCGATCAGTCCCACGGCCGGAGCTCCCGCACCACAGGACTGCTCGCGCTGGTGTCCGGTGATCGCCTGCTGGCCGACAGTCCGCACGCCGCGCTGCGGGAATACCGGGCAGGTCTGCAGATCCTGGCCGGACTGCCGGAGCCGGACAGCAGCTCGCCCTTTACGCAGAATGCTCGTGGCCTGGGGCACCTCAAGATCGCGCAGGCGTCGCGCGCTCTGGGCGGCAAGGCCGAGGCACTGGCGAGCGTGCGCAGGGCGCTTGAGATCTTCGAGCGGCTCGCACGAACCGCCCCCGAAGCCGTTGAGCCCAGTCATTGGTGTCAGGCAGCGGTGTTGTGTGGCGAGCTCTTGGAAGCTTCGGGTTTGCGTGAGGAAGCTCTGGCCGTCTGCCAGCCAGAGTTGGACCTGCTGGCGTCGCAGGAGCCTGGCGTTCAGGCGCGGGCCCTGCACTGCCAGCACCGGCTCTTGATGGCGCTCGGCAGGTACGAAGAGGCGCGGGCAGCCAGCGAGCAGGCGTATCTGTTGATGCAGGGGGCGGTGGACAACCCCGTCGACCTGGCCGAGCGTTGCCGCACGACGATCGTGTTTGCGCGGCATCTGGCCGCGGAGGGTGCCCTCGAACAGGCGATAGACAATCTGTTGGCGTTGGATGGGGTCCTGCAAGAGCGGCTCCCCCATACCCGTCCCGGTTGGCTCAGCGCCCGCTTGCGGGTCCAGCAGCAGGCCGCCTTGGGAGCCTTGTACTCCGAGTCGGGGCAGTTGCCGCTCGCAGTGCAGTGCTTCGACGAGAGCCTGCGCTGGCAAGAGCTGACAAAACAAGATCCGGACATTACGCGGCGCCTGCTGCAGTTGGCCGATCGGCTTCGCACAACCGGAGATCAGGAAGACTGGCCGCGGCTCTTCCTGGCGGCGGTCCAGCCTCTGCAGGGCGCCAGCGGTCTGTTGGAGAGCATCGAGGAGCCGCTCGCGACCCTGGCCATGGGTTCGCGCTCGTATCTGGAAGGCTTGCGCTGGCAGGATCAGCTGCGGCTGGCGGCCGCGCACTATCTCGCCCATCGCTACCTGCGGGCTGAGCGTGATGGGGAAGGGGTCCGCGCCTTCCTGGCCATGGCGTTGCGCCAGCTCGCGGACAAGGTCCGTGCGTGCGTCCAGGGTCGAGACTGGGCAGCGCTGGGGGAGCTGTACCTTGACTGGCAGGCGCTGCAACCGCAGCTGGAGCCGTTGTGTGCAGACGCCGAGTGGGGGCCTGGGTGCGCGCAGATCTTGCAGAAGAGCCCGTTCAAGGATTGAGCAGGCTGCCTGCTCGCCCTCAACAGGCGCGCTCCTTGGGCCACAATCCCCCCAAACTCGAGAGGGGCTGGCGTGTCCCCAGGGATCCTCGCTCAAGGCCAGCGCTCCAACGTTCGCCGCCAACCTCGCCATCGGTATTGGCACGTTTGTGGGCATCTGTCTACGGGCGAGGATCTGCGCATGGAAGTCTCCAGGCCGTGGGGCTCAGCGGCGGGTTCTACGACTGCTGATGTCAGGCTCAACGTCAGTGCCGCACCAGGGGCAGGTCGGATGCTCGGGACCAGCCTTCAATTGTGTCTTGATACGCATGGGAAGTCTCCAGGTTGTGGGGCTCAGCGGCGGGTTCTACGACTGCTGATGTCAGGCTCAACGTCAATGCCGCACCAGGGGCAAGTCGGATGCTCGGGACCAGCCTTCAATTGTGTCTTGATACGCATGGAAGTCTCCAGGTTGTGGGGGTTCAGCCCCTCAGTTGGAATCCGCGGGCCGTGCGACGCTGCTCGGCATGGCACAGGGGGCGGATCGGATGCTCAGGGCCTGCGGTGGCACGGGTTCGGATTCGCAAGGGGGGCCTCCTTGGTGAGCCTACGACGGTCGGTGTACGCATTCGTCCTTCGATTGCGCGCCAGGGTCGTCACACAGCCGACCTGCAAGGGTCGAAGCTGAGCTCACGGGGAACGGACTACACCCTGCGGCGAATGATGTCGCGGTTGCAGCAATCGTAGGGGCCGGCCTTGATGTGGGTCTTGGTCTTCATCGTTCCACTCTCCGTTCGTTGGTGTTGCTTCCGCCACTTCACTTTCTGTGACAACTGTGCGGACCGGATCCTGCTTCGCGCTGATGCGGCTCCCGCCAGCGGCGGTGTCGCAGTTGCCACCGTGGCGGTTCATGCGACGTTGAGGGGGAGAGCAAGATGCGTGCCAGACCGGAAACGGTGTTTATTGCGTGAATATCGTTGACTTTTTGCCAGATGTTTTGGCGTTGAGCGCCCAAATTATGGGCTTGAGGGCGCTCACGCGGCCAGCTGCCGTGATCGACGTGCGGCGCGCAGGTACGAACGGACGCCATCGCAAGGGACGTCCTGCATTGTCCTGGCTGTGGACAGTTGCTCAAGCGCTGAGGGGCTGCTCCCCGGCTGCTACTTCGTGCCGACCCGCCCGCCCTTGATCAAACGGTAGTGCCAGAAGCGCGAGCTCCACTGCGCGTAGGGGAAGACCTCGGGGCGTTGGTGCATCCACGGGTCAAAGACAAAGCCCTGTTTGAAGCTGGTGCCCTTCTTGTGGACCCCCATCGCCACATGCTGCCATTTACTGCCGATGATCAACTTCGAGCGGGTCCAATGGCAGGACTTGAACTTCGCCATGGCCTTGGCCAGCACCCGGTCCGTCTCGTCACGGGTCTGCTGGCAGCCCGTGCGTAGCTTGGCCATCACCTTCGGGTCGGTGACGCTCCCATGGGCGACCGCCGAAAACAGGAAGGCAAAGCCCGACTCCAGATTGGCGAGGGTGCCATTGTTGTGACACAAGCGCGCCAGGGGCTGCTGCCAGCGCCTGAGATAGGCGGACAGGGCCTGCTTGTACTCCGGGATGATGCGGGCCAACTGGCTGTCGGCGTTGAGCGGATGGCGGACCCAGGTAGCCCGTGCTTTGCCGCTCCAGGAGATGGACTTGTTGAGGGTTCCCCCGCTCAGGGCGAAGGTGTCGCAATAGATCGAGACGTTGACCGTCTTGCCGACGGTGTTGGTGGTGGCCGGCTCCATCTCCCCGTCGGAGGTGATGGTCGCGCTGCCCGAGAGCCTCACGACCTTCTCGTCGTACCTACGCGTGATGATGAACGTCACCCGCAGAGTGTTCCGTGTGCACGAGGCCACGCGTGCGGTCCCGATGGACTTCCAATATTTGCACGAGCCCTTGCTGCGTTTGTTGTCCAGGTCGACATCGAGTGTGACCAACGGGCAGCCTTTGCCGGTGAAATTGGCCACGAAGTGCAGGTGCAAGGCACCGCCCGTATCAAAGCGCATGGTCTTCTCGCAAGTCGGTAGGTACTGGAATTCTACCGGGCGGCGGGCAGGCTGCGCATCTGTTTGTCCAATCGCGGCTGCCAGCACGTGATGCCAAGCGCGCAGTCGAGTCGTTGACCGCCACCCGGGATTCCGACGACTTCAGCAGTGTCGTGGTGACCGTCGACTTCCTCGAAGAGTTGTACGACGCGGAGTAGGCGATCGAGCAGGAGAAGATCGAGAGCACGAAGCAGGCCGCCGCTCTGTTGTGGGCGAAGACCTACGATCCCTTCGGGGTCTTCTTGAGGGTGCTCGGGGTTCTGGCTCCCGTGGGCGTGCAGCACGAGGTGCGCCCAGCCGTGACCGGTGCCGTGGCAACGCCGGCACGGCCTGTCCCGGCAGCGCCTCAGGCGTCTGATCCCGGGCGCCGCGGCTGCTCGGCATAGTAGCGCTCGACCCAGCGCTCGATGCGCTCGGCCGCCGCGGGTTGCAGTTTTTCGAAGCGGACGCCCATGCCTTCGACCAGCCACTGCCCTTCGCCTTCGTCGTAGGTCCGGTTCCACACGACTTCTCCTGGCAACTCGGTCGGCTCGGAGTCTCCCGGTAGCACGAGGGACACGCGGACCGCTGTGCCCACGGGCCGATGAAAGCTCGAGACCAGGCGCATGCCACCCATGGAGAGGTCGAACACGAAATCGTGCGACATCTCGCCGAGGTCGGGGTATTTCCGGCTCTCGGCGGCTTCATCCAGGTAACGGACCTCGATCCTGGTTGGAATCCTCTTGGAAGAGCGTCTTTCCGGATTGGCTGGCATGGCAGGCCCTCCATGTGCGTGCACTGCTCAGCATAACGCAGAGAGCCGGCCAAGGGGCGCTGGTGCTCTCGAGCGTCAAGCCCTGCGCGTGCAGGCGGGCGGCCGCGGACAGCCGGGTACTGGTCGCCGGCGCGTCCAGCCGCTCGATGGCTGCCAGCCAGCTGTCGAGGCTGCGGCTGTGGAGCAGGATTCCGCTGGGCCCCACGGCTTCATTCAGGCCGCCGGTAGCGCTGGCGATGCTCGGGATGCCGAACGCACCCGCTTCGACCGGCACGCGGCCGAAGGCCGACCCCGAGCAGCTCGAGGATCGAGGCGAAGAACAGCGCGCTACCGCCGTGGTAGGTGCCGGTCTCGATGGTCAACTCGGGCCGGGTCTCTGCCAGGATCTCCTGGTACGTCCACAGGTCGAGCGGGCACCTCAGCAGCTTGTGGCCCAGCCAACGCAGTTCGTGGGTGTCTTCGTCGAGCAGATGCCAGCTGTTGTAGTACAGCCTGTGGAAGTCGTCGATGAGCCCCTGCCGCGTGCGTGGGCTGGCATAGAGACGTCGGCGCAGCGTGCGCCGCAATGTGCCTGGCTTGCCGCGCAGGCCATCGAGCCACGGCAGCATCGCAAGCTCCCCGCGCCAGCCGCCAGCTCCAGAGCTCCCATAACCCGGCGTGCCGTCCTTGGCCATGAGAACGCCTGGACCCGCGCCAGGCCGCGCGTCCGCAGCTCCGCCCGCAGCGGCGGCTCGTCGAGCAGGCGCTCCAGGCTCGCGGCCATCGCCGGGTAGTTGCAAGGATCGAACAGCAGCCCCGCATCCGCGAGCACCTCCGGCAGGGCGCCCCGGTTGCTGGCGGCGACCGGCAGGCCGCAGGCCATCGCCTCGACCAGAGGCAGGCCGAAGCCCTCGTCCAGGGACGGTTGCACTAGGAGGCCGTGTCGCATAGCCCGAGTCCACGTCCACGTCCACGTCCACGTCCACGCACACGTCACTTGACGGCGCACACCATGCATGGCGAACCACCGGAATCCCATGAAGAAGCGTGGCGGCCCCCAATCGGTGTTTTGAGCGCGCCAAATGGCTTGGAGGGGCCTGCCAGGGTCCGAAAAAGT
>JAJDCP010000080.1 GCA_029260765.1 Planctomycetota bacterium | reverse complement strand
AAAAACTGGTTTTCGCGCAGGTCGCCGTCGCCGGGTCCGCTGCCTTTGCGGCCACCGCGCGCGGGGAGTTCCCCCGCGCGCGCGGCCCGGTGTGGCAGTTCGAAGGATGACGTCACAGCTGCCCCGCCCGATATCTCCGCTGTACACATCCTGTTCGAACTCGACCTCGCCGGCCGTCCAAGACTCCGAGTGCTGCCGGGTCAGCACCGGAAGAACCAGTCCGAACAATCCGCGGGCCGGGCGCGAGCCGTCAGGAGTCTCGGCATGCCGAAGGGGAGACCGAGATGCGCGAGGATGGGACGGCGGGATCATGGCGGATGCTGGAGAGCAGGTGGAGCGTGAGGCCGCAATCCCTGGCAGCACGTGCCGGCAGGCTCCCTCGGTAACGTGAGTGCGGCCCGGCCTGGTAGCGAAGTACAAAGAGTACCAGGGCGAGGGGGTCGTCCATTTCTTGCACCGAACCCCCAAGCTCTTGTCCGCCTCCGGGACAGCTTCTGGATGACTCGGTCGAGATGGCTGATGTACAGTGGAGGCAACGCGGCGCGCCGCCGGTCAAGTGTCAACGAAAGATGGAGGAGAACGATTTGGGAGCGCATAGACAGGGGACGGCTCGCGGGCGTGTACAGTCTCCTCCGATCTGCCTGATCCGACCTCCCGCCGTCGAGACCTTTCGTTTCGCGACCACCTCCATCACCCTTCCCCTGGGACTGGCCTACGTGGCAGCCGCCCTGGAGGAAAGCGGTCGCCGGGTTCAAGTAGTGGATGCCGTGGGCGAGCAGCCGACGACCTATACCCGCTACATCAAGGGTTTCCTGGTCGGGCTCCCCGTTGAGGCTATTGTGCAGAGGGTTCCAGAACATGCCGAGATCGTCGGTATCAGTGTGATCTTTACCCACGAGTGGCCGGCGGTCGTGCAGCTGATCGAAGGCTTGAAGGCGGCACGGCCCGAGCTGTTCGTCGTGCTCGGTGGCGAGCACGTAACGGCCATGCCCAGCTTCTGCTTGCGAACCTCTCAGGCTGATGCGGTCGTTCTCGGTGAGGGCGAGGAGACCGTTGTCGCCCTCGTTGATGCCGTGAAGAACGAACGCCCGCTCGCTCAGGTCGATGGCCTTGCGTTTCGGGATGGGACGCGTCTGGTCGTCACCCCACGGCGTCAGCGACGTCGAGACGTCGACGCCATCCCGACGCCCGCCTGGCATCTCTTCGACGTCGCCAACTACAACAAACACCGCTTCGTCGGGGGCATGTGGTCGGCACGCCGGACCATGCCGATTCTGGCGACCCGTGGCTGCCCCTACCAATGCACCTACTGCGCGGCTCCGAACATGTGGACCCCCCAATGGATTGCGCGGGATCCGGTCAAGGTCGTCGACGAGATCGAATCGTACGTCCGTCGCTATGGGGCGCGGAACTTTCCATTCCAGGATCTGACCGCCATCATCAAGAAGTCCTGGATCCTCGCTTTCTGTCGGGAGCTTCTGGCTCGGCGGCTCGACATCACTTGGCAGCTTCCGACCGGGACGCGATCTGAGGCGATCGATGCCGAAGTGGCTGTGCTGCTGAAAGCGACGGGGATGATCTCCCTGGCCTACGCCCCCGAGTCCGGTTCAGAGGAGACACGCCGTCTGATCAAAAAGCAGATGCGGACGGATCGCCTGCTCTCCAGTATCGAGGCGGCCATCGAGTCGGACTTGAATGTCGCCATCTTCATGGTGATTGGATTTCCCCACGATGACCCGGAGAGCCTGGCGGAGAATCTGCCCTTTCTCGAAGACCTGGCCTCGGCGGGCGTCACCGATTGCTCGGTCGGTTTCTACATGGCCCTACCAGGGACGGAGCTCTTCAGCGACCTGATCGACCGTGGACGGCTCCGCATAGACCGCGCCTACTTCCGTCACATCCTCTCGTCGCTCCAGCTCGTGCCCAGTCAGAGCTATTGCGACAGCTTGAGCCGCACGGAGCTTGCGCTGTGGAAGCTTCGCATGTTCGCGCGCTTTTATCGCAGCCGTCCCCGCAGCCGCCGCCTCGCTGGGGTGCTCGCCTCACTTCGATCGGGAATCAGCGGTCTCTTCAGTGACGGGGCGCACGCATCCAAACTACAGACGGCGCTTCGCAACGCCGCCGACAGCGCGCTGGTCACGCTTGAAGCCCGATTCCGGCCCAATTGGCTCTCGCGGGTTGAAGAGGAGCGCATGTTCCGAGACTGGGATGCGATCTATCGCGACATCCGCACACAAACCCTGGCCCAGGGCGTTGCCCTCACCGCGGCTCCCAAGCTCCATGGGCGGCGACGGAGCAACGTCGTTCCACTCCTGCGCAAGGCGCACAGCACGCGCTACACACTGCAGCTCCACGGAGAGTCGTGAGCGGATCGCGAAGGGGCGGCGTCCCCGCGCAAACGAGGGATCAGAGCGGCAGCGGGCGTGAAACCCGCCGGGCTGTTTCTGATCGCCAAAGGATGCAGTTGGGGGCGAGCCCCCGACGCTTGGCCCCCAGGGCAGCTGCGATGTCCACAATCCCCGACAAAGAGGCAGCTCTGGACCGGCACCGCCGCGCAGGGATCGCGCGCTGGCGGAGCCGCATGAAGATCCTGTTGGACCAGGGCCCCTTCAAGCAGGCGGGAATCGCTCGGAGGCTCGGATCTGGGAGCTGGACAGTCCTGGTCAGTCGAGCTCGAGGTTGCGGAAGCGTCCCTCCAGGGCCCGGGGATCTGTCCCCGCCATCGGTCTGGGCGTTAGCGTGCTCTTGGACCTGCGGTTGGGCAGCGCCGCCGGCGAGGCGCCGCGACGCGCACGGTTGGAGGCCTGACGGACGATGCTCCGGGGTGGTTCGGTGACGGGCTGCGCGAGGCGGCGGCGCGGTGCTCTCTGAGGGGTGGCCCGGGCAAGAGGCCTGCCCACGACCGGACCGGAGCGCGGCAGATCGACGGCCTCCACCGGAGCGAGCCAGGCCGGTCGGATGGTCATCTCTATCGGCCGGCGTGGGGGCGGGCCCGAGGCCAGATCAGGCCGCCTTGTGTTCTTGGGGGCGGCACGCCGCGCGCGCCTCGCTCCGGCGGGCATCGGGACCAGCTCGACCCGTATCCGCGGTCCACGGCGCGGGGGCCGGCCGCCGCCATAGGCTCCAGGTGCCATCACAACTCCCTCTCAGCAAGATCCTCTTTACAGCATAGCTGGTCCCGGAGTCCGAGACAAAGTCTGCGCCTGATCGATCGACCTGCGGCATTCCCCGGTTGTCGACCCAGAAGCTGCGGGTGTTGTTGGGCATTGCACACAGAACGCGGGCCGTCAAATGTCGACCTTTGCACCATCTGCCAGCTCGATCTGGCCGCCTTCGACGTTCCAACGCTCGTCGCGCAGCGTGAACCTCAGTGTCACGCGGCCAGCCGCCCCGGAACCCACGACTCGAACCACATAGGTCACCAGGGTTGCCGTCCGATCTACCCGCTCCGCCTCCACGGTCTGGATCTGCCCCAGCGCCTCTCGCGCTACAGGGCTCGTGGCGAGGAACAGGCGCGCCGGGACCACCAGGTCCGCATCACCGGCCGACGGCCCACCGCCAACGACGGCCGGCAGGGTGTACACTGCCAGGAATACGACGGCAGTCACGGAGAGCCCGACAAGCAGGCCCACCTTCCAGCGAGCGGCGGGCCCCTTGTCTCCAGATCCGACGGTTGCATTCGGACGGCGCCCCTTGCTGGGGCGCGGTTTGGGCCCGGTGGAGTCTCTGGGCCGCCGCTTCAGGGGCGTCGGCTGGGGCAATCCGTCACTGCCCGCCTGCTGGCGAGATCTGTGATCCGTCCGCAAGGGTCTGGATGGAGTGGGCCCTGACTTGGCCCGGTTTCCACTTTTCCCGTTCTCGAGGTCGGCCTGGTCTGACATCGGTCCCCCATGGATTGCGCTGGCTGCCAAGTCCCTTGCCGGCGGCAGAGTTTCGACCGCGGACGGCGTAATTGTATGTGTGTGATTTGCCATGCACAATCAAGGTTATAACACCACCTCCGACACATCTCTTTGTCCGAAAAAGAGATGTGTTTCCGATCGATGTCGTTTGGGCTGAACGGGCCTGTGCAAGCCATCGACGCAGACGGGCTACGGGCCGACCGCCGCGCCCCGGGGATGGTCTGCCGCCCACCCCATCAGCCGATGCCCTTCGAGCCGCTTTGAACCCGCGCAGCCAGCCGCCTGTTGCACGCACTGCACGTGCCTACTCTGGGACGTAGAAGGAGTCGATGTAGCCGGCGTCTTCGAGGAACGCCTGGTCAAAGGGCTCCACGATGAAGCGCGAGGAGACCAGGTCCGGCTCCGGAATCCAGACGGTCTTGCCGTTCCACGGATCGCTGACTAGAAAGTGGCGCTGGCTGGACGGGCCGCGCACGGCGCTCATCAGCCAGTAATGCCCCGGCCCCATCGTGCCGAAAGGGACATCGTAGCCCCTCCGCAAGGTCTGTTCGACAGCGTCGAGGTGCTGCCCGCATTGTCCGTCGGGGATGCCTTCGGCACCACCGAGGATCTTGTAGCGCGTCCCCGTGACCGGGGTCAGGTACTTGTTCAGACCCTTCTGCAGGGCTGCAAGCTCCAGGCCGTCGTCCCCTTTGAGAGGATCGGAGCGGATCTCGCCCAGCTCTTTGTCGCTGGGGAATCCCCCGGTCAGCCCACGCAAGGCTGCCAGCGCCCGTTCCGCACGCTGGGTCAGGCGGCGGCGCCCTTCAGCGTGCGCCACCAGTGAGCGAGCGTCCTCGGGCTTGACCTTGTCCTGCGCCTTGAGCCGTCCCAGGCCGTTGCGCAGCCGCGCCAGATGCGTCTTCGCGCTTCGGCCCAGTGCGGCGCTGCCCAGCTCTTTCAGCACTTTTTCCTGGAAGCGCGCGGCGATGTCCGAGACCGACGCACTGTGCAAGCCCGCCTCGTGCAGCTGGAAGGCCCGGACCGGGTCGGCCTCACAGATGGCCATCTGCAGGGTCGTGGTCCCGCAGCTCCCCATGAAGCGCTGGAACAGACCGTCATTGTCGCGGATCGGCGCAGCTTCGGTGGTGTGCGCATGGACCACCCCGCGCAGCTCGTCCATGCCTGTGGGGTCGAAATCACTGGTCGATACGCGTGAGTCCAGGTCCAACACCGTCGAGCGGGCACGCAGGCTGGCGAGGTCCAGACCGTGCAGCCGGGGCGCAAACGCGCTCAGCTCGTCCACAGCGGCATCCCGCGCCCGGCTGTCCGCGCCGAGCAGAGCCTCCTTGCGCGCCGCCAGTGCCTTGAAGAAGATCGTGCGGGCTTCTGCCTGCGCGGGGCCTTGGACTTTGAGCACCAGGCCCGACAGCTTGCGATCGAGGGACCCCGAAACCTCGCTGGCGAGGGCGCTGGCCCGCTCGTCCTGGATCTTGCTGACGAGATGCTCGACTCCTTCGGGACCCGTGCTGCGGGTGCGCTTGCGGCCCACGGCCAGGGCCTCTTCGGCGAGCTTCGCGAGCCGCCGTTTGACCGTGATCCGCTGCAGCCGGCCGGTGTGGACCCGGATCGGATCGGCACCGTCGGAGATGCTGGTGTCGGCATCGGAATCGGACACGACTCCCCCACAATGCAGCCTGGGCTGCTGGTGCCTTTCGTTCCAGTATGCCAGTGTCGACGACACTTTTCCTCCCAAACCGATGGATCGGGCCAGCGCCCTTACGACGCGGCCATCAACGCCTCGCCCCGCGGGCGCCGTCTCCTGCTGTCTGGTTGCTGCAGTGTGCGCCGGGACACGCGGGCCTGGCGCACATCGAGCTTGCGCGCGTCGAAGCGGAACAGATCACTGCTCGCTGTCAGGGAAGCCGAACGAGCTGTCGCGCTGCCGGCCGCCCCGACCACACGGGCCTGAGGGATCAGCGCGCAGTCTCTGGAGCCGCTCGAGGCCTCTGTCCGGTTGCCGGACGGCGTGGTATCCTGGCATACATGCTCAACGATCCGGACAGCGAAGCGACCGAACTGGCGATGACCCCGCATGAGCCCGACCCCGAGGCGGACACCTTGCGGCCGTGCTCCCCAGTGCCGGCGGCAGCCCTCCAGCGCGTCGGTCCGTTCACGATCGAACGCGAGCTCGCGCGTGGCGGCATGGGCGTGGTCTATGTTGCTGTCCACCCGCGGCTCGGCCGGCCCGTCGCCCTGAAGCTGCTGCTCGAGGCGGAGGCATCGGAGGAAGAACGAGAGCGCTTTGCCATCGAGGCCCGCGCCGCGGCACGCCTCCGCCACCCGAACATCGTCGGCATCCATACGGTCGGCGAGCACCAAGGACGGCCCTATCTGGTGATGGACCTGATCGAGGGCGAATCCCTGCAAGAGCGCATCCGCCGCGAGGGCCCTCTTCCTCCGCGGGAAGCGGCTACCTTGACGGAGACCCTGGCGCGGGCCCTGTCCTACGCCCACTCCCGCGCCATCCTCCACCGCGATCTCAAACCTGCCAACGTCCTGCTCAGCCGCAGCGCTGAGCCGCTGATCACCGATTTCGGCCTCGCCAAAGACGTGGCGGCGCAGGACCGCGGCCTGACACGCACCGGACAGGTGATGGGCACGCCGGCCTACATGCCTCCCGAGCAAGCCGACGGTCTGCTCGACCAGATCGACCGCCGCGCCGACATCTACGCGCTCGGAGCGACACTCTACGCGATGCTGACAGGCCGGCCCCCCTTCTCGGGCCCCCGCGCCATCAACATCCTGCACCAGGTGCTGCACGATGAACCCAGCCCTCCGCGCGCCCTGCGCCCCGAGCTCGCCATCGACCTCGAGACCATCTGCCTGACCTGCCTGGCCAAGGAACCCGAACGCCGCTACGACTCGGCCCAGCAGCTCGCGGACGATCTCGGGCGCTACCTGCGAGACGAGTCGATTGCTGCCCGCCGACCGAGCCGAGGAGAGCGGCTCCGGCGGTGGCTGCGCAAGAACCATAGATCGGTGCGTGCGGTCGCGGCCACAGCGGCCGCCGCGGCGCTGCTCCTCGTCGGGCTCAGCATCGGGTACCTGATCGACCTCCGTCGCCAGACGCGGCGGGCCACCGAGGCCTCCGAGACGGCTCAGCGTCGCGAGGCGATCGCGACCGACGCGCTCGACGCGTTTGTCACCCGGCTCGACAGTTGGGACCTCGAACCGCAGACGCCGCTCGGCGAGGTCCGGCTACAGATGCTCGAAGCAGGCGTCTATGCCATGGAGCAGATCTCGGATGCATACCAGGAAGAGGCCCCTATCTCGCGGCGTGCGGGACGAGCCCACACTTCTCTGGCCCGGATGGCGCTGCTCGCCGGCCTGCCCGAGACCGCCTTGCATGCTAGCGAGCGCGCCTGTGCGGTGTTTCGCCGCCTGCGCGACGAGCATCCGGACCGTGCCGAGGCCCAACGAGATCTCGCGTTTGGCCTCGAAATGCTCGGTCAGAGCCAGCAGCATCTGGGGCAGCACGCCGAGGCCCTGGCCAGTTTTCAGGCCTGCTATGCGCTGCGGACGCGGCCGGAGGTCGTTGGAACCGGCCGTGGGATCGGCCAGTGCCTGCAGTCGATCGCGGAGAGTCTTGTCGCCTCGGACCGGCACGACGAGGCCCAGAAGGCCGCGCAGGAAGCGGTCCGGGTCGCACGCACCTGGCTCGACGCCGACCAGCTCGACGGCGCCGCCTGGCTGGACCTCGCTACGGCCCTGCTGCACCTCGGCGACCTCTTACGCCAGGCGGGGGATGGGGAGGGCGCCAAGCGGGCCTGCGCGGAGGCCGAGAAGCTCGCGGCCGAGGTGTTTCGGGTCAACGGCGGGCGCGAGGCCCGCCAGACTCTGACGACCTGCCTCGAGCTGCGGGCTGTCCATGAGCACGTGGAGGGGAACCTCGCGGCAGCGCAGGAGCTGCTCGAGAGGGTGCTCGTGCATCTCGAACAGCTCCTCGCCGCCGACCCCGGTTACGGCCTGGCCCGGCGTTGGCTGGCGCAGGGTCTCGACAACCTGGCGATGGTCGTCGAGGAGCAGGGCTCCTGGGGCGCCGCGCTCGCGTTGCGCCGGCAAGCCCTGGAGCTCCGCCGCGAGCTGAAACTGCGGCCGAGCGCGCTGGCCGCCCACGCTCTGACCCTCGAGCCACGCCTCGGCGTGCTCGGCGACCCTGTCCCACTGTACCTCGAACGCTTCCTTACCGTCGCGGCGATCGCCCGTCTGCACGAGCTGCTCGAGCAGCCGGAAGAAGCGCTTGCCGCCCGTGCGGAGGCGATCGCGCTGCGTCGGGAGCAGTTGCCCGAGCCGCCCGTCGGCCTGCAGCGCGATTGGGCCGAACGCCTGCTGTATCTGGTCCAGCGCTGCCAGGAGAGCGGGGCGCGCCAAGCATCCGCTCTCTTCCTACGCGAGGCGCGCCGCGTGTACGACGACCTGGCCGAGGCGGACGCGGACCCCGCGCTGCGCCGCGAGCTGGCCGCGCGCCTGCACGCCGAGGCTGGTCTGCTCCAAGAGCTCGGGAACCCTGAGGAAGCGCTCGCATTGTATCTCGAGGCCCTGCAACTGCGCCGCGCCCTGCTCCACCACGAGGACTCGTTGCTGCCCCCCAACGCGCAACACCAGGAGCGCGCCCGCCGGGACCTATGTGCCTCGTTGGGCTCGGTCGGCAGCGCGCACCAACTGAACGGGAACCATGTGGCCGCGCTTGCCCTGCTCGAAGAGGCCCTCGCCATCGCGTGGACCTTCGCGGGGGAGCCAAGCGCCGCAACCCTGCTCGGCCAAGCACTCGAACGTCTTGCGAGCCTGCGCCAGCGGCTCGCACAGCCTGAAGAAGCGGAGCGCCTCCTCACCGAAGCCCTGGCCCAGCTCCCCGACACCCCGAGCGACTCCGTGCAGGGGCGCCTGCGTGCCAAAATCCTGCACCGGCTCGGCAGTCTGCTGGTGGCGCGCGACGACCCAAGTGGTCGCGCGCTGCTTGCCGAGGCCCTGCGGCTGCGCCGCGCCCTGTGGCAGGAGAACCCGGACGGCCCGAACACACGCGAGCTCGCCCGATCCCTGGCCGAACATGGCCGTCAGGCACGCGCCGCCGGCGAGCTGGACGCCGCGCGACAGTTTTTTGCGGAGGCCGTGGACCTGCACCGCGAGCTGCTCGCGAGCTCCCCGGACAGCACGCTCTGGCGCCGCGCCCTGGCGACGACGGTGTACAACCTCGGGACAGTGCACTACGCCGAGGGCCGGTACGTGAAGGCCCTCGCGCTATGCCGCGAGACGGTGGCCCTGTACCGGGGCGTCGTCGCCCGCGACCCTGACCACGCGGGCGAGCTCGCGTTCTTCGTGGACGTGCTTCCCGGGCTGGAAAGGCTCGCCGGAGAGAGGGCGGCAGTGTCGCCCACTGAGCACCTTGAGCTGGCCTACGGCCTGCGCCCGTTTTCCGCCCACCGCGCCCGAGCCGTCGCCAGCTTCCAGGCCGCTCTGGAAGATCCCTCCCTGCGCGCCGACACCGAGGGCGCCCACCTGTTCCACGCCGCCTGCACCGCCGCTGACCTGACTGCGGATGGTGGCTCCGGTACCGAGCTCGCGCTTGGGTGGCTGGAGGAGGACCTTCGGCGCCGCCGCACGCGGATCGCTGCGCTCGCTGAAGAGCTTGAGGACCCCGACGGGGCCGGGCTCCTTGAAACGACGCGGGGGCAGCTCCGAGACCACCTTATCCGGCTTCGCGACGACGAGAGCCTCGCCAACCTGCGCGCCCTGCCCGGCTTCGAGGCGCTGCTCGAGATCGACGCCCCCTGAGCGCGAGTTAGACGGTATGTGGCGCCAGAAATCACATGTTTGCCTGTGCGCGTGTCCAAGGCCCAGGTACTATTCCTTGTAGGGGAGGGGTTTATCCCTCCTCGCAGACTCGGACGCTTCGCTTGAGCGGACGGGCGGAGCGAAGCGTCCGAGTCTTCGAGGAGTAAACCCCGCCCCTACTTTTCGGCACCAACGAGCCTACATTTGATGTGGCTAGACCCGCTGTTCATGCCGACTCTCACCCGCATCTGTCTAACTCACGCTGAGCTGCTCGACCGTCCGCTTGGGAGCTCGGCGGCGAGCGTGTTCCGGACACCCGTACCAACGACCCGTGGTTCGTCGACGGCGATCCGCCCGGTTGGGTACACGGTCATCGTCGATTCCTCGATGGGTCTCAAGGCATACGCGGACCAGCTTCCACCGCGGATCAGAGACCGCGGCCCGTGCTACCAGCGCTACTGCATCAGGAAGGCTGGCGTCCGCTGGCCGGGGGCTGGCTCGTTCCTGGCTTCGAAGCCTCTGAGCGCTTGGAGGATTGCTCCCCGACGAGCCTCACGAACAGCCCAACCAGCTCCGGATCGAGGGAGCCCGCTGCCGCATTCCGCTGCAGCACACTCAGCGCCATCGCCTGAGGAACACCGTCCAGCAGCAGGCTGTCGAAGCAACAGGCGACCGCGAGGATGTTGCACTCCAGATCGGCCCCGCCTGCGCCGGCTGGCCCCCCCTCCAGGGTCTGATGGAAGCGCGCCAGCAGCTCGGGCAGACCCCTGAGCTCCGCCGGCCAGGGCAGCTGCTCCAACAGTCCCACGGCGCGTCTCCGGCTGCCTGCGATGCTCTGCGCCTCATGAGCGCTCGGGAAGCCCTCGCGTTGGCGCAGCGCCTCGAGCTCGCGGTCATCGATCAGCGGATAGCTCTCCCCCTCTCCCAGCCGGATCTCCATCGTGCGCAGCTCGTCGAGCCACGCCCGATGGGCCTCTCCGAGCTGCGGGACCTCACTGAGTTGGCGCAGGTACTGCAGGGTCTTCTGCAGGTGGGTCTTGAGCGCGCCCTGCTCCCCGGCCAGCCGCGCAAGATCGGCCGGGGTCGGCGCACGACCGTGCTGCACAAGCGCGCGCAGCAGCCTCTCCTGGGCCTGTGCCGTGAATCGGGCGACGATGTGCTCGAAGCGCTTCTGGATGGTCTGCAGCTCCTGTGCGTGGGAGCGGACGGCCCCGCCAGCTCCGATTCCGCAGCGGCCGAGGTCGTGCAGCAGCGCCGCCAGACGGACCCGCTCGATCGCCGCCGCACCGGGCCGGGCCGCTGCGTGGTGCCCCTGACTCAGGCCGGGCACTGCGCGCGCGAGAGCGGCGGCCGACGCGGCCACCCGCTCGGCGTGTCCGGCCCGCGCAGGTTCGGCCAGCTCGACCGTTCGGGCGCACAACAGCAGCGCCCTCTCGAACAGAGGTCGGCGTGCGTCGGCGCCGCGGGCTCGTTGCAGGCTTGTAGCCAATAAGCCCGCGACCACCTCACAGCGCAGGATATCCCGACTGCTGAAGGCGTGGTGGTCGCTGGTGCTCGACACTCCGAAGATCCCGACCAGGCCGCTGGAGACACGCAGCGGCGCGAGCACCGATGACTGGGTCGGTCCCTCGCGAAACGCCTGGTCGAGCTCGCCGATCCCGAGGCCTTGCGGATGCCGGATCGACCGGTCGCGCACGGCCACCCACTCGACCAGATCGCGGCTGAACGCGAGCTCCGCCGGCAACTCCGTCTCGCCTGGAGCAAAATGCAACGCCGAGGGGACGAAGCCGTCGGACGTGCGCAGGAAAAGACCCCCGCAGGTGGCCCTGGGGAACATCGGCAGCACCGCCCGCAGGGCTGCCGCCAACATCGGGTTGAAACTCACGTCGGGCAGCAACTCGCCGCACAACTGCAGCAGGGCCTTGAGCTGGCCCTCCTTGCGCAGGAACAGCCGCGCGCTCGGCTCCTTCTTGCCGCCTGCCGAACCTACCTGGGAGGGCTGGCGCCAACTGCCGGCTTCACTCCGCGTGGGACGGTCCATCCAGGTCCCGTCGATGCGGGCCTCGGGAGGAGGGGACGCATCGCCGAAGATCGAAGTGGTGGGTCCGGACGACTTCGGTAGGGCCGGCGCCTGGGCCGAAGCGATCGGGACCTGCGTGCGGACAACACGCGCGGCGCCGAGCCCATCCCAACAAGTCAGCTTGCCCGACCAGTCGATGAGCTCCTGGGCATCGACACCGGGGGCGGCCGCCTGCATCGTGGCGGTCTTCTTGCTGGGTTTCCCCGTGGCCAGCCGACTCGTGCGTGCCCGCGGGTGGCGGCGGATGGTCACCTCGATGACGCTGGACCCCACGCCGATGCAGGCACCCGTCGTCAGGACCACCGAGCGCCGTCCGCCCTGTTCGAGACGGATGATCTGCTCTTCCTGGTTGACCGTGGAGCCGTCCGGGCTGTCGAGATCGACGTACATATAACGCGAATCGGACAGCACGATCTGAGCGTGGCGGGGCGCCACACGGGGGTCGGAGAGCACAAAGCCGCTGCTGGAGTCCCGACCGAGGTCGATGGTCTCTGTTCCGAAGCCGATCCTCAATCCCCGGTCGGGTCCGGAAATCACCTTGAGCTCGATCATCCGCCGCCTACCCCGTTGCTCCTCTCAGCATGGCCGACAGCGCACGTCTGTGCCAGTCCAACACTCGTGCGGTCCCGTGGCAGCCGCTGCCGGGGAGGAGTCTCTGCTTCCATCGGGGGGCGTGCCGAAGCTCCGTTCCCGCGGGGCTCGGTGCAACCTCCCCTCTCCCCAGCGACACCAGCTCTCCACCATTGCATCCGCCGCGCCCCCCACGATAATGGCCAGCCCACTTCAGCGAAGACCTCCCAAGGAGTACACCGTGACGCGCATGCCCTTCTGCCTCTGCCTGTTGGCCCTGCTTCTCGCAGGCTGCGTGGGTGAGGTACGCGAGACGACCACCCAGCGGACCTCGACCGAGCAGCTGCTGCTCTCGACGGCCGCCGAGCGCGCCATCGACCGCTGCCCCTTTGACAGCCTTGGCCTGGCCGGGCTGCGCGTAGCTATCGACGACTCGCATTTCGAAAGCTACGACAAGGGCTACGTGCTCAGCTCGCTGCGCCACGCCCTCAGTGAGCAGGGTGTGGTGCTGGTCCCGGCCGAAGGCCTGCCAGGCGAGCACGAAGGCGACGCCCCTCTCAAACCGCAGCGCATCCTCGAACTGCGTAGCGGCGCGCTCGGGGTCAATGACAACAGCTGGGGCATCGGCCTGCCTCCACTCCCTCTTCCGATTCCTCAGACCAACTTGACGACTGAGACGCCTTCACTCTATCTGTTCTACCGCGGCAAGCAGGAGGGTTGGGCGAAGCTGCAGCTCTGGGTCTATGACCCCGACACACGGGTGTACCTGGCGAAGTCCGGAGACTTGTGGGGCCATTCCTACTACTCATCCTGGTGGATCTTGTTCATGGGGCCGTTTGGCTTCTCCAACGACATCTACCCCGAGGAGGAGGCCGTAGCAGACCCCGAAGAAGAAGCCGATGAAACGACAGAGTAGGCTTGTCTGGCTGCTGTTGCTGTTGGGCGGTTGTATCGGGGGGGTGCGCGACAGCACCACAGAACGTACGGCCCAGGAACAGCTGCTGCTCTCGACAGCCCACCAGCGCGCGCTGGCGCGGCTCGACCTCAGCCCGCTGGCCGGCCAGCGGGTGTTCGTCGACACCCGCTACCTCGAGGTCGTCGACCGAGGTTATGTGGAATCAGCCTTCTTCGAAGCACTGGCCGAAGCCGGCGCGCTGCTGGTGCGTGCGCTGGAGGATGCAGACGTGGTGTTTGAGTTGCGGGCCGCGGCGGGAGCGCTCTGGCAGGGAGATTGGATCATCGGCATCCCCATCCCCTACCCCGACTACTACGTTCCCGAAGAACACCTGGAGAGTGTGCCGTTCTTGATCCAAATCGGCTATTCGCTGCGCGAAGGCTGGGCGCGCCTCGATGGCTTCGCCTACGAACGCGCCACCGGTGCCCACGTCTTCAGCCTGCGCGAAGGCTGGGGCCGCTCGCACGTTGGCTTCACCGAGAACATCTACCCCCCGGCCACGATTCTGGACACTCTGCGGGAGAAGCTGGAGTAGCATTCAGGGAGCGTCGCGGTAGACGTTCCAGGTGCTGGAGACGATCGTCTCCAACGAGCTGTGCTGCGGCTGCCAGTCAAGCACCTCACGCGCCAACTCGGCGCTGGCGACCAGCTCGGCCGAGTCCCCGGACCGGCGGGCCACGTTGCTGCGGGGAAGCTCCCGCCCGATGGCGCGTTCGACGGCCTGCACGACCTCGAGCACGCTGTAGCCGACTTCGCTGCCGAGGTTGAGGGTCAGGGTCTCCCGTGTGCCGAGCACCTCGAGCGCACGGACGTGGGCGGCTGCGAGATCGGTGACGTGCACATAGTCGCGTATGCAGGTTCCGTCAGGCGTCGGCCAGTCATCGCCGAAGATCTCGAGCCGTTCGCGCCAGCCGCGCGCCACCTCCATGCACACCGGCAACAGGTTGGCCGGACGCTTTTCCAGCCCACGCAGCGCGCCCCCGGGGTCGTAGCCGACAGCGTTGAAGTAACGCAGGTTGGCGATGTGAAGACCACGCAGGCGCGCAAACCAGGCGAGGTTCTGCTCGACTGTCAGTTTGGTGAAGCCATAGAAGTTGACGGGCCGCGTGGCATGCTGCTCGTCGATGGGCAGCCGCTCAGGGTCCCCGTAGACTGCAGCGGACGAGCTGAAGACGAAGCGCTCGACGCCGAATTGGGTCGCGGCAGCAAGCAGATTAAGCGAGCCGGTGATGTTGTGGCGGGCGTAGACCTCAGGACGCAGCATCGACTCGCCCGCCGCCTTCAGGGCAGCCAGATGGATGACCCCCTGGAAGCGGAATTCCCGGCAGACTTCAGCGATCGATGCGGGCCGCAACAGATCGCCATGTCTGAAGATGCTGCCCTTCAACAGGTTGCAACGTTGACCCGTCGACAGGTTGTCGAAGACGACGACCTTGTAGCCCGCAGCCAGAAGCGCTTGGACGACGTGCGAGCCGATGTATCCGGCTCCACCGACCACCAGGATCCTCGCCATTCCTCAGCCCTCCACGGCCATGCGGGTTTGCAACCAGGCAGCACACGCGCTCTGAGGAATCTTCTCCTGGCTGCCGGCGGCGAGGTCTCTGACGGCGACTTCACCAGCCGCCAGCTCATTCTCCCCCATCAGGGCGACAAAGCGGATGCCCTGGCGCTGGGCATACTTGAGTTGGTGCTTGAGCCGCCGCGCATCGGGAAACAGCTCGCAGGCCAGGCCGGCGGCGCGCAGCTGGGCCGCGAGGCTGATCGAAGCCGCCGGCTCGCCGAGCCGGGCCACCATCACCTGCGCCGGAGATGCGCGGCCAGGGGCAACCACCCCGGCTTCATACAGCCTGTCGAAGACCCGAGAGAGCCCGATCGAGATGCCGACCCCGGGCAACGCCGTCTTGGTGTAGTACGAAGCGAGGTCGTCGTACCGGCCACCGCTGCAGATGCTGCCGATATCCGGGTGGCTGCGCAGCGCGGTCTCATAGACCGTGCCGGTGTAGTAGTCGAGGCCGCGGGCGATGCTGATGTCGAGCTCGCAGGCTGCCTCGGGCACGCCAAAAGCATCGAGATCGCGGCCCAGGGCCTCCAGCTCGGCCAGCGCGGCCTCCAAGGCTTCAGAGGGCTCGCCCGCCAGCTCACGGACTGCTGCCAGCACCGGCTCGGGTCTTCCCCGCAGGCCCGCCAGGGCGAACAGCTTGTCTGCCAGCCCGGCTTCGATGCCCAACCCCTGTAGCTCTGCGGCGAGCTTGGCGCGCGGCATCTTCTCGAGTTTGTCCATCACCCGCAGTACACGCGCCGGCTCACTGATGCCCCAGCCCCCGTAGACGGCGCTCAGGAGCTTACGGTTGTTGACGCGCACGACATAGTCCTGCAAACCCAACGCCTTGAAGACCTCGTAGATGACCGCCACGATCTCTGCATCGACCAGGCTCGACTTGCTACCGATGACGTCTACATCGCATTGGTAGAACATGCGGAAGCGGCCGCGCTTGATCTGCGCAGACTCACCGCGGCAGACGCGCTGGATCTGGTAGCGCCGGAAGGGAAAGCTGAGCTTCGCCTCGTGTTGGGCTACGTAACGCGCCAGCGGGATCGTCAGGTCGAAAGGCAGGGCCACGTCTCGCTGGCCCCGCATGAAGCGGTAGATCTGCCGATCGCTCTCTTCGCCGCCCTTGGCCAGCAGGATCTCGGAGTACTCCAACACCGGGGTCTCGATGTTCGGGAATCCGAAGCGCTCGAAGACCTCGCCGATGGTCTGGATCCAGGCGAGCTCGCGGGCTCGCTTGGCCGGCAACCACTCGGGAAAACCGGTGAGAGTTCGCGGGGTGACCCGCGAGCTGGGGGCAGGCGCCATCAAGAGTCCTCCTCTGCAGCGGCAGAGTCTACTCTCTAAGCACGCGCCATACCACAGGGAGCGGCGACTTCTGCGTAGCTCGGAAAGGGAGGAGCAGGGATCTCGGGCCTGGCAGACCCGGGTTCACTCTTCGCTGAAGGCTTCCCAGTGCTCTTCGAACTTCTCCTGGAACATCCGGGCGAGCTTCTCGGACTTGAGCAGCACGATGTTCTCGTAGTTCTCGAGATCGGCCTGCTGCGTCCAGTTGAAGCTACCAGTCACCACCTGCTCGCGGTCGATGACGGCGAATTTGTTGTGGTAGCGGATGTCGATGCCGTTGCCGGTCTGGCCCAGGCTGACCTTGATCGCGTTGATTCCGCGCTCGATCAGTGAATCGACTTGACTGTAGCGCAC
This sequence comes from Planctomycetota bacterium, assembly GCA_029260765.1. Classification (GTDB taxonomy): domain Bacteria; phylum Planctomycetota; class J058; order JAJDCP01; family JAJDCP01; genus JAJDCP01. The sequence goes on along the minus strand of JAJDCP010000080.1, from coordinate 84,024 downwards.
CTCCGCCTGATGGGAGTCGACCAGCAACCGCACCGAGACACCGCGTTGTTGCGCCCGCACCAGCGCATCGCCCAGGTCGCGGTTGGTCAGCGTGTACATCGCCACCAGCACCTCGGCACGGGCGTCATCGATGACCTGGCTGAGGGCCTCGGTGGCTTGGTCTTCGGGGGTGAACAGCACGGCCGCGTCGGCCTTGACCGCCGGCTGCTCTTCAGGCCCACCCAAGAACAGGGCGGCGCTGAGTCCGAACAGCACCAGGGCAAACAGGCCGTCACGGAAATTCATGCTCTAGACTCCAGCTGCTTGGCGAGAAACTTCATCAAGCTGGTCCGGTCGCGCTCTTCGACGAAGACCAGGCGCACACCATTACCCGACGGCTCATTGCCCTCGGAAATTCGCACGACGCGACCAAAAGTGTGGAAGGCCCGCTCATCAAGGTCGAAGTCGATGCGCAGGAAAGTGCCTACGGGTAGAGGTGGTTTGCGCGCGAGAAAGACCCCGCGCGCGGAGATGTTCTCGATGTGCACCTCGTAGGTCTCGTGCAGAGGCCCAGTCTGGCTCTCATCGATACCGCTCGGAAGCAAGAGTGGGGTGACCACTCCTTTCAGACCGAGACTCAAGCGCTCATGCCTGCGCGTGTTCGACAAAGCCCCCTCCTGGCGCCGATGGGCACGGGTGAAAGCAAAGCGCCATCCTAATCCGCCCGCGATGACTTGTCAACGCGCCTCGACCTGCTCGACCGCCGCGACCTGCCAGGCGTCGACCAGCTCTTCGGCCCAGCTCTCGAACCGTAGACTGCGTGCGGGATCGGCGAGCTTGAGGATTTCCTCCAAGGACGCAGCCAGGGCGGGCGCATCTGCGCTCCGTGCACAATCTGCCACAAACTCCGTCACGGGGTAGCTGGGCACGGCCCGACCCAGGTCGCGCAGCGCATTTGCCAGCATCAGGCTGTGCGGGCCTTCCCAGATCTCGTTGACGATCGAGTCCCGCAGGAAGACGCTCGCTGGCGTGAATCCCAGGTCGATGCCATTGCCGCCAAAAATCAGCAGGGCCCGATGAAGCATCGTGCTCGATCGACGGCTGCAGACCATCTTGTTGAGCATCATCATGATCCGCAGGCGTGTCTTCGCACGCGCGTCAGCCTGACCCGCCTCGACGGCATCCCACAAGCTCCACAAACGCAGACAGCCCGCCAACAACTGCCGCGCCGCCTGCTTGATAGCTTCGACCTCGCGAGCGATTACCGGATAACGGCGGATGCTCTGGCCGAACGCCTCGCGGAAGTCCGCGTAGAGCTCGACGTCCCGCGCGATCCGCGCCAGGTACCCGGCGGCACCGATGGCGCAGCCGAAACGAGAGGTCGAGATCACATAGCGGAGCAGGTTGGCGATGCCTGCATCCAGAGCGCCCAGGGAGTAGGCCAGCGCCCCGTCAAACTGCACCTCCGCCGTCGGCAGGTTCTGAGTGCCGAGCTTCTCCTTCAGGCGGTCGATGCGGTAGCCGTTGCGCCGAGACTCATGCCAGGCCGGCACGACGAACAGCGCCACTCCGCGCCCGCCAGGAGGCGCGTCCTCGGGCCGGGCAGTCACCGCGAAGTGGTCGGCGATGATGTTCGAGCAGAACCATTTCTGGCCGTACAGTCGCCAGCTCTGCCCATCAGCCTGGGGCTCCGCCCGCACGACGTTGCGTCCGACGTCGCATCCGCCCTGGATCTCGGTGATGAACTGGGCGCCATGGGCGCCGTTTTCCAACTCGTCGAGCATGCGCCGGTGGACGGCAGTCTCTCCCAACGCCCGTAACGCGCGCACCAGTCCGTCGGTACAGACCGCGGAGCAGAGCGTGCCGGCCTCTCCCAGCTGGGCGTACAGGAACATCCGGGTGTAGAGCTCCCAGGTCGGTTTGCGGTACGGACGCGCGTCGTAGAAGCTCTGCAGCAGCCGCTCGGTCTCGCCGGCCATCTGCACCGTGTCGACGCGCCGGCCATAGCCGTCGTAGGGCACCAGACGGGGCAGGTGTTCCGGCCGCGCCGCCCGCCGCGCCAGCGGATCGTACTCGTCGACGAGACGTCCGCCCAGCCTCCCCAGGCTTTCGGCCCGGTCATGCCAGCCTGAGCCCACCCAGGTCTCGAGGCAGGCCTGCAGAAAGGCATCGGACTCGAACCAGTTGCCCGACTGTTGCTGCAGATAGGAATCGAAGTTGTAGGCAGGTTCCATGGCAGGACCTCAAAACGAGAGTCAGATCAGGTCTCTTGCGCCATTTTCTCGCGCAGAGCGGGCAGCCTCGGGTCTTCTCGCAAAGCGGCCAGGTCGTCGTCGCGCTCGAGCGCCTCGACGTGGTGGAAGCCGGCGTCGACCGCCTTCTCCAGCGTCGCAAAGGCGGCGTCCACATCCCCTTGCAGCGCGTTCAGACAGGCCAGCGAATAGAGCGCCGAGCTGTCTTCGGCTGAGCGCTCCAGCGAAGCCAACAGGGCGCCTCGCGCCTCGTCGAGTTTGCGCATTTTCAGATACAGGTTTCCCAGCGCAAGGTGGTTCTCGGCCTGGCCACTGCGCAGAGCGATGGCCGCCTTGTAGCACGCCTCGGCCTTGTCGAGCACACCGAGACGCTCATGGACCTGGCCCAGGCTGAGGTGGATCATGGGATTCTGGCTGAGGATGGCCAGGGAACCCTCGAATGCTGCGCGGGCGACTTCGAACTTGCCGAGATGCAGGGCGATGAACCCCATCTCATTGCGGGCCGAGCTGTCCTCGGGGTCGAGCACCGCCGCGTTCTCGAAACACACCAGCGCTGCCTCGAGGCTGCCCAGCGCCTTCAGGGCCATCGCGAGATTCTTGTGCACCTGGGCGCTGTCTGGATCGAGGAAGGCCGCCTCTTCAAAGAACAGCACAGCCCCGGCATAGTCGTGCCGCTCGAAACGAGCTGTGCCGACCTTGTTCCAGAGCACCCCCCGCTCGGGATCTTTGCTCAGCGCCGCCAGAAACTCCTTCTCGGCGTTCTCGTGTCTGCCCTCACGACCGAGCTTGTGGCCTTTGTGCATATGGGTCTGCAGCGTGTTCTCCACCCGCCGCTCGGCGAGCCGGCCCGAGCGTCCACTGCGTTCGGAGTCGCGATGCTTTCCAAGCTCGCCGTAGGCAAATGCGAGGTTGTTCCACGACTTCACCAGGTCGTGGTCGAGGCGCACAGCCTTCTCCAGAGCCGGGACCGCTTCGCTGAACTGGCCCGCCATCAGACTGAGGCAGCCCTTGCCATGCCAGGAGCGGGCGTCGTTGGGGTCGCGTGCCAGACTGGTATCGAAATGCTCAGCAGCCTGCTCGGTCTCTTTGAGCTTCAGCAGCTCGGTGCCGAGCCGGGCCCGGATCAAATAGGCATCAGGCTTCGCGGCCAGGATCTCCTGGTAGACCCCGACCCGTGCCCGCCGCTCTTCGGGTGTCGCCTCCCGGGCCTCGGGACGGACAGGCTGATTGCGCGAGGTCCCGGGGCGTGGGGCCTGCTGCGAAGCTTGTTCCTTCTTGGCCTCTACCAGCGCCTTGGCCAACATGTTCTGCGCCTTGCCGTGCTTCTGCATCTCGCGTTCGAGGGCCGTCTGGGGCTCGGCGTGCTTGGCCTGCGTGGACTCGACCACGAGCTCGGCAGCAGCGGCAGATTCGGCCTCTGGCTCCGGGCTGGCCTTGGTCTCGGCGCTGGGGGGCGTCTTCTCCGCCGCGGGCGCTGCGGTCGTGCGCTGAGCCGCCACGGCGAGCGCCTCTGCCTCTTCGCGGGCCAGCTGCTCGCGGCGCGCGGCCTCGTGCACCCGCAGCTCTTCCATCTTGGCGGCCAGCCGCTCCTGCTCTTCAGCCGCCGCGCGGTCGGCGGCCTCTTTTGCCAGCCGGCGCGCCTCGGCCGCCTCTTTCTCCTTCTGACGCGCTACTTCGGCGCGCTTGCGCGCTTCCTCCATGCGCTCGAGCTGCTTGCCGACCCGCAGCGCGCGTATCCGCTCATCCGACGTGGTCAGCTCGACCTCGCCAAAACGCGCCACAAGCTCTGCCGCCTGGGGCAGGTTGCGCTCGGCCAGCTCAAGCTCGGCCAGCGTGACCAGAACCTGGGCCAGGGGCTCGGCGGCCCGTGCCTCCTCGAGTGCCTGACGCGCCTCGGCCCGCTCCCCGGCTTTGAGCTGCAGCTCTCCGATGCGCCCGAGCAGCGCAGGTCCCGCTCCTCCCGCCTTGCGAACCTGAAGGTACTCGCGCAACGCCCGAGCGGGATTGTCATTCGACTCGAAGAGCTGGCCCAATGCCTCGCGGGCCTCGATGATGCCCCCCTTTGCCGCAGCGTCGAGGGCACGTTTGGCGGTCAGGTCGTCCCCCTGCTCGAGCAGCAGGCGCCCCAGCTCCCAATGCGCCTCCGCCCAGTCGCTGCGTTGCTGCAGGGCACGGCGCAGCGATGACACGGCCTCGCGCTTCTGGCCCAACGCCAAGTAGCAGCGTGCCAGCTCGAGATGCAGTGCAGCATCCGCGGGCTGCGCGAGCAGCGCCTTGCGCCCCAGCTCGGCGGCCTTGCCCGGGTCTCCTGCCGCACGGAGCTTGCTGAGCTCGTCGACACTGATCTGCACGGGCGCGGCCTTGACCGGGGGTGGAGGCGGGGTGGGGGCGGCCTCAACCCGGGCCTCGGCGGAGGGGGCCTCGGCTTCGGCCCGCGCTCGGTACTCGGCGGCCAACTCGGGCTCTGCTTCGGCCAGCAGCTCGGCCAGGGCCCGTAGGGACGGCTTGTGCTCAAACTCCTCGGCGAGGGCCTCCCACAGGGCACGCGCCGATTCGGGCTTCTCCAGCTCGCGTTGGCAACAGCCGAGCAGGTAGCGCAGCTGCGGATCGTCGACGTACAGCAGGGAACGCGCCTTGCGGAAGGCGTCGCGGGCCGGCAGCCAGAGCTTGCAGCCGAACAGTGCCTCGCCGAAGGCCCGCAACACCTTGCCGTTGTTGCGCGCATTGCGCGAGGCCAGCTCGGCATACTGGAGCGCCTTTTCAGGCTCACCCTGTTTCAGGTAGCACAGACCGAGGTAGTACTGCCCCGGAACGTAGCCACTCTGCTGCGCGATCGACAGCTCGAAGGCTTGCAGGGCTTCCTCAAGGCGCCCCGCCTCCCAGTGCACGAGGCCGACCCCCAGATGGGCGGCAGCCAACTCGGCGTCGCCCGCGCGCGCCTGCTCGAAAGCCTCGAGAGCTGGGCCGTAGGCGCCCTGCCTGAAATGGATGCGCCCGAGGTCTACCCAGGCCTGTGGGTAGTCTTCGCAGGCCTCTCGGTAGATCGCCGCAGCGCCGTCGAAGTCGCCCTCGCGTTCGAGCTGATGGCCTTGCGCGGAGGAGGCTTCCGACGCGGCCGGCAGGAATTCCGCCATCGTGTCCTCAGGGTAGGTTGAGGCTGCTCAGTATAGAGACTGCAGCTGCGCGAAGAAAGCGCCTGTTCGAGCCGACCCCTGAGGCGAGGCAGCCGTGCCAGGAGAAAAAGGCGGCAGGCTGCCGCAGGCCCGGATACACTCGGGAGCAACCCGACTTCCGCACGCGCTCTTGAGCTCGGAGCCCTCTCGATGACAACCAGGGTGCTGGTGATCGACGATGACGAGGATCTGCTGGCGGTGATCGCCGCGCTTCTCCGCAGCGAAGACATCGAGCCCACCTGTTACGCGGACCCGCAAGAAGCCCTCAAGGTGTTCGACCAGCCCTGGAGCCTGCTGCTCACAGACTTGATGATGCCAGGCCTGTCCGGGGTAGAGGTGGTGCGGCGTTTCCGGAAGGCAGACGCACAGATACCGATCATCGTGCTCTCGCAATGTCAACGCGAGGCGATGATCATGCAGGCCTATGCGGCGGGCGCCAACGACTATGTCGCCAAGCCCTTTGAGCCGCAAGCGCTGCTCTTCCGCGTGCAACTATGGCTCGAAGAGGCGTCGCTGCTGAGCGCGCCCGCCCAGGATCCACACACCTTGTTGTTCTCTGAGCTCGACATCGAGAAGCGCCTGGCCGAGGGCAACATCGACTTCGAGCGTTTCGCGCTGCGCAAGCTGCTCGGGCAGGGCAGCGGCGGCGTGGTCTACGAGGCCCAGGAGCATTCGAGCGGACGGCGCGTGGCGTTGAAGATCCTCGACCCGGGCCTGACCATCGAGCCGGACATCATCCCCCGCTTTCTGCGCGAGCGCGACACGCTCGCCAACGTGCGTCACCCCAACATCGTGTCGCTCTATGAGATCGGCTACAGCCAGGGCCTGTATTTCTATTCGATGGAGCTGGTCGAAGGCCCCGCGCTGCGCGAATTGCTTGCACAGCAGGGCGGGATCGACGAGGCCCAGCTGCTGGAGATCAGCCGCGACGTGTGCGCCGCGCTCGCGCATCTGCATTCGATGGGCATCGTGCATCGCGACATCAAACCGGGCAACATCCTGCTGCCGGTCGGCCGCGCCAAGCTGGTCGACTTCGGGCTGGCCAAACACTGCGAGGACGGCGGCGGCCTGACCAGCAACCAGGTGATCCTCGGCACACCGGGCTACCTGGCCCCCGAAGAGATCCTGGGAGCCAGTCCGGGCTTCCCTTCGGACATCTACGGGCTGGGCATCACCATGGTCGAGATGGCTCTCGGCGAGCTGCCCTTCAGTGGCGACAGCACGCGCCGGATCATCGACCGCACCGTCAACAACGAGCCCGGCCACGCCTTCGGCGCGGAGGCCGTCTTGTCCGCCGAGCTGGCTGAGCTGGTACAGAGCATGATCCACCGGCAGCCCGAGAACCGGCCCAGCGCACAGCAGGTGCACGACCGGGTGTGCGCGTTGCTCGCTGCGGGCGGATGAGCTTCCGAGCCGGGTTGAAACAGCTGCTACGGGCGCTGAGCCTCGCCCCGGGCACGCTCGTGCGCAGACGCCGACGGCCGCACCGCCTGCAGCGGCTGTTGCTGATCGCCCTGCATCAACGGGGAGACGTGCTCTGGTTGACGGGGCTGCTCCGTGCGCTGCAGCGGGGCCTGCCCGGCTGCGCCCTCGAGGTGTGGCTCGATCCGCGCTGCGAAGACGTGCTGCGGGCCAACCCGAGGATCTCCCGGCTCTGGCTGTGCGACGCCATCTGCACCGACCGCACGCGCGAGCCCGCCAGCGACTGGCGCAGGGCTTGGGAATTTGCATCGCGCCTGCGTGCGCGGCGCTACGACGCGGTGCTCGACGCGACCGGCGTGCTCGGCTCGAGCATCTGCGGGCGATGGATCTGTGCGGGAGGTGTCTTCATCGGCCGCTCTCCGCAGGGATTGGACCTGTGCTACGACCGTGTGCTGGGCCCGCCGCGAGGCCATCGCATCCACCAGGGCCTGGCACTCCTCGAGCCTCTGGGCGTCGCCGCTCACGGGCCCCGGCCGGAGCTGTGGCTGCAGGCCGAAGAGAGCGCCTGGGCCGCGCAGCAGTGGGGCCGAAGCCTGCCCTGCGGGGAGTTGGGAGCGCTGGCGGCGCAGGGCCTGCCGCGCCGGGGTCTGGTGCTGCATCCCGGCGCGGGTTGGCCGGCGAAGCAGCCCAGCGCCGCCTGGTGGCGCAAGCTCTTGCCTCTGCTGGCAGGTATTCCCCTGCGCTTGGTACATGGACCGGGGGAAGCTGCGCTGGCCGCGTCCCTCGCCGAGGGCACCGCTCTGCAGCCGCTGCAACCCCCCAGCTTCGGCGCCCTGGCGGCGCTGCTGCTCGCCGCCAGGGACTTCCTCGGCTGCGACTCCGGCCCCGCCCACCTGGCGGGCCTGGCAGGCTGCCGGGGGCTGGTGCTGTTCGGTCCGACCGAGCCTCGCGAGGTGCGCCCGTGGGGAAACGGCTTGCGGGTGTTGCAGGCCGCGGACCGGAAACTCGACAGCTTGCGGCCCGAGGATGTGGCGGCGCGGCTGCGCGACTCGAGCTGAGCTCTCAGATCGAATCCTTCTCGGAGACACACCGCTTTGCAGCGGCGGGCCCGCTGGGGGAGAATCAAGCTGGTGGGCGTCAGCAGCAGGAGGCAGAAGATGGACGAAGACCGCGTGCGCGAGCTCTGGAGCGAGACGCTGGGTCCAGATACCGTGCTCGCAACGGTGCGCCCCGAGCAGAGCTACCGGCCTCGCCAGTTTGCCACCCCGATTGGAACCCTCTCAGAAGGCTACACCGAGATCGAGCAGGTCGGCGCTGGCGGCATGGGCGTGGTTCTGCGGGCGCGCCAGGAGAAACTGGCACGGGATGTCGCCTTGAAGCGCTTACGGCCCGGCGGGGATCGCGAGCTGTTTCTGGCTGAAGCCCTGCTCACCGGACGGCTGGAACACCCGGGCATCGTGCCGATCTACGACCTGGGTCAAGGCCCCCTACCGTTCCTGGCCATGCGTATGGTCGAGGGCCACACCTGGCAATCCGTGCTTGCCAGCGCGGCGCCCCGTGCGAACATCGAGACCTTGATTCAAGTCTGCAATGCGGTGGCCTTCGCGCACAGCCGGGGCGTCGTCCACAACGACATCAAACCGACCAATGTCATGCTGGGAGAGTTCGGCGAGGTCCTGCTGCTCGACTGGGGACTGGCCGTCGAGTATTGCGACGACCCGGCCGCCGCGCGCATCCGCCACAAGTCCGCGTTCACCAGCCCGGGCGGCACGCCCTCCTACATGGCGCCTGAGCTCGCCCTGGGTGACGGCCTGGCCCTGGGGCCGTGGACCGATGTCTATCTGCTCGGCGCGACGCTCTACGAGTTGCTGACCGGCGTGCCGCCCCGCATGGGCAAGAGCATGGTCAGCATCGCGATGGAGGCGGTCGAGGGAACGCTGCCCGATCTCAGCGAGGTTCCTGAAGAGCTGCGCCCCCTGTGCGCGCGGGCCATGAGCAGTGAACCCCAGCAGCGGGGAAGTGTCGCTGCCTTTCAAGCAGAGCTGCGCGATTACCTGCGCCACGCCGAGAGTCGACGGATTGCCCGCGATGCGGCCCAGACCCTGGCCGCCTGCCAGCAGGAATCGTCGCTGGCCGACGAGCAGGGGCGCAGCCTGATGTACGGCGCATACGCCGAGGCGGCTGCGGGTTTTCGGGACGCGCTGAAGATCTGGCCGGCCAACCCGCTGGCCCAGGACGGCGTCGAACGCGCGCGCCTGGGCTTGGCCGAGGCTGCTCTGCGCAACGGCGACCTGCGCATGGCCGAGGACCAGCTGGCGCGCGTCGAGGCCGAAGTGGCGGTCGCCCTGCGTGAGCAGGTCCAGAGCGCACGGCAACGTCAGGAGAGGGCTCTGCAGTCGCGTCAAAAGCTGCGCCGGGGTCTGGCAGGTACGTTGCTCATGGTTTTCGTGCTTCTGAGCGGGGCCACCGCCTGGCTGTGGCAGTTGAATTCCGCTTTGCATGAGAGCAACCAGGTCGTCGTCTCGCAGTTCGATGTCGCGGCCAGGAATCTCGACCGGCTGACCCTTGCTGTGCGTGAGAAGCTGCTCTTGCACGCAGGGGACGCGCGCTCGCGCCAGGCAGCCCGCGACGTGCTGGCCGAGGCGCTGCAAGGTTGGCAGGAGCTGGCCGCGATCGGCACCGACGAGGCCGCTTCTGCCCGAGGGCTGGCCCAGGTCTATCTGCGCACGGGCGAGTTGCGTTTCTTGATCGAAAAAGACCTGCCGGGTGCTGAGCGTGACTTGACACGCGCGCTCGAGCTGCTGCAGGGCCAGGGCGAGACGCCCCATGGCTTCGGGACGGTCTCGGAAGTCGTCCGGCTCTTGTGCGAGGTGCGCGGCGCTGAGGGGGACTGGCAGCAGAGCCTCACCATGGCAAGGGCCTCCCAGGCCCGTTTTGCCGAGCGCTTGGCCTCGGATCCCGAGGACACTCTGCTCAGCTTTATCTGCGCGACCTTCCATAGCCTGGCAGGGGACATCAACCACCGCCTGGGACAATACTCTGCCGCCGGTGCGGAATACTCCGCCAGCCAGGTACTGCTCTCGAGCCTGGTCGAACGCGGAATGCCGCTCCAACGGGACCTGGCGGCCGCTTTGCTGGGCCTGTCGGGTTCACTGATCGCGCGCGGCGAGGTCGCTACCACGCAGGCCCATCTGCTCCGGGCAGAAGAGCTCGTCAGCAGTTCGTCGGATTCGACCGCCAGCGTCTTGATCCTCGACCTCAGATCGGCGATCAACGAACGGCTCGCAGACGTGGCGATGGCGCTGCAGCGCCCAGAGGAAGCCGTCCTGCGCCGCAGAACGGCGCTTGCCATCCAAGAAAGCCTACGGGCGCGCGACCCCGACTCACCCCTGTTCGGACGCTCGCTGGTCAGCGCGAAGATCGGACTCGCCGACCTGCTCGAGGCGCTGCAGGACCCCGAGGCAGAAGCGCTCTGGGACGAGGCCGTCGAGCTCACCGAGAGCAGCTGGGAACGCTTCCCAGCGGGCAACGAAAGCCTGTTCCTGCTCGTCAAGGCGTTGCTTGGGCGAGGCGTCTTCCACCTCTACGCACGCCGGTTCTCACAGGCAGCCTCCGACCTCGAGCGTGGCTCCGCGCTCCTCGCCGGGAGGACGCTCCCACTCTATGGCGAGCCCATCGAGCTAGCAGTGGCGATCCAACTGGAGCTGGCTGCGTGCGCGCGCAAGCAAGGTCGGCTGCAGGTGGCCCGCGCAGCCGTGGAGGACGCTCTGGAGCTGTTCGCGCAGCGGGGCGATCAGCGGCATGGGCGGTACCTTCACGTGAAGGCGTTACTCGAAAAGGCCGAGGTCGCCCTGGCCCGAGGCGAGATCGCCAGCGCCGTGGAGTTCGGGGGAGCGGTAACCAGCCTCGCTCGGCAGGATGGGAACTGCGAAGAACAGCATCATACGGAGCCGCCAGAATTGCTGTTCGTGCTGCTCCGCCAGGCCGGCTTCCTGGCCGCAAACGGGGATCCCTCCAGCGCACATGACGCCCTTGATGAGCTCGACAGTCTGCTCGAGCCTGTGCCCTCGAGTTGGAAGGACTCCGTGCGGCTGCAGAGACTCCTCAGCAGCCGATATACCCAGCGGGCGATGGTCCTACAGGCCGAGGACAGAATGGCTGAGGCCCATGCTAGGCTCGTCGACGGAATCTCCATAGCAAAGCAGCAGCACGCACAACGGAAACCAGGCGTGCGCGACAACGAACTGTTGGCCGAAGCTCACGGCCTGGCGGCGCCGATCGCCTATCTGCTTGGGCAGCCCGAACAGGCGTTGGCCCACGCGGACGTCTCTCTGGCACTCTACGAGCGGCTACCCGGCTACAAGTCCGAACGCGCGAAACTGCTCGAACATCGTGGGATGATCCGCATCGAGCTGGGCGGCACTGGACTCGAGGACTTCGAGGCGGCTCTCGCCCTCGATCCAACCCTGCCCATCTCTGCCTGGCAACGTGGCTACTACAGAATCCTTGCAGGGGATGCCCGGGGGGCGATCGTCGACTTGAGCCACGCGATCGCGGGCGGTTTCGCAGCGCAGTTGGAGCGTGGCGTCGCGCACGCCATGCTGGCCGAGCACGACCTGGCCTGCGCCGACTTCGCCACCTGCACAGGCGAGCGGGCAGTCTGGGGCGCAATCTGGCGCGCGGCGCTCGGCGACGACTCTGCGCTGAGCCAGGTCGAGGCCGAGGGCTTGCCGGGAGCCGTGCTCGAGTTCGCGCGCGGCACCGTGAGCGAACAGGCGTTTCTCACACAAGCCACATCCTTCGGCCTCCAACAACGTGCGCAAGCTCTGGGCTTCATCGGTATGTTCGCCGAGCGGCGCGGTGCGACCGAGGCGGCCGTCGAAGCCTACCGCGCCTGCCTCGAGGCCGGCGCGAAGCCTGATTTCCAGCAAACATGGTCACGCCTGCGGCTGGCGGTCCTCGCTCCCAGCGAGCCGTGAGCGCTTCCCCGTTTGCCCTGCTGCGGTTGACAGCCGCCCCGCCATCGTTGACATCTATTTCAGGAAAACCAAGAGGCGGGCGCCTGGAGGCGGAAGATGGGCAGTCGGAGAACCGCTCGGCTGTGTGGCGAGTGTACGCGCAAGAACCCCGGCAACGCCTACTTCTGCGTGGAGTGCCTCTCGCCGCTGGTGGCTAAGCCCTTCGACATCTTGCTCGGCCAGAGCATCTGCGGCTACCAGCTCGAGAAGAAGCTCGGTGAGAGTGACCTGGGCGTGGTCTTTCTGGCGCAGGGAGGCGGCAAGCCCTGGGCGGTGCGTGTGCTCGCGCCCCGCTTCAGCATGGACAGTGGCCGCAAGGCGCGCCTGCTCGACGCCATCAAACGGCTCAGCCGGGTCGCCAGCCCCGGCCTGGTCAAAGTGCAGAAGGTGTTCGCCAAGGGCGGGTTCCTCTTCATGGTCGCCCCCTACCACCCGGGCGGCACGGTCCGGGCGCTGCTGGTGAAGAACGGCACACTGGGCCGCAAGCAGGCGATCGCCATCATCCGGCAGGCGGCTGTCGCCCTGACCGCGGCGGCTACGATGCAGTTGGTCCATGGTGATGTCAAACCCGAGAATCTGCTCTTGAAGGCAGATGGCGAGGTGGCCCTGGGCGACTTCGGCCTGCGCCGCTCGTGGTCGGTCGATGCCACCCGCAGCGCCGAGGGCACGCCCGAGTACATGTCGCCTGAGCACGTCACGCCGGGCCACGAGCTCGATGTCCGCAGCGACTTGTTCGCGCTCGGCTGCATGCTCTTCGAGTTGCTGACCGGCCGGCCACCCTTCGTCGCCGAATCGATGGCCGAGTTGCGCCGCAAGATCCAGACGGTGTCGGTCGCCGACCGCCTCTCCCGCCTGCCCCCGCGGCTCACGCTGGTGATCACACGCCTGCTCGAGAAGGAACCGCGACGGCGATTCCAAACACCCCAGGAGCTCTGTGTGGCGCTGGATGATGCGGCCAACGAGCCCGAGCTGCCCTGGGAAGATGCGCGCGATCCCGAGTTTGATTCCACGCCTCCGCCCAGCCAGGGCGATCAGGACGACTTCTGCTTCGACAACCTGGCGAACCTGTCGCAGTCACGCAGCGAGCAGTACATGCTGTTCGAGTCGACCATCGAGGACGACCTGCGGGACATGCGCGAGCCGACGCCGTTTGCCTTTCCGGCCGGCGAGTCCGAGCTCGAGGGGTTCTGAAAGCGGCGAGCCGCCGTGGACCAGGCGGCCGCACAGAATTCGTTGCCAGCCCCTGTAGCGGCGCTCTGTGAGCGCCGGAAGGCCCGTTCACACGGGGTGCAGCAAGGATTCCGGGCTCTCCGAAACAGATCGCTCATCTCGGCGGTCGCAGACCGCCGCTACAGCGGACCTTCCGGCCGGCGAGTCCGAGCTCGAGGGGTTCTGAGGGCACTGTCAGAACGCTTGTGGTTGGTACCAGGCCGCGACCAGCGCCACGTTGGTCCAGCCCACGTCTTCGGGATGGATGAAGTCGTCAAACGACAGCGTGTCCATCCACACGTCCCCGTCGGCGCCATTCTCAGCAGCCCCGCGATGGTAGCGCTCTCTCCAGTTGGCGAGGGTCAGCCCGGGCGACCAGTGGTCCAGCAACCGAGTCCGCATCGCCTCCACCGTGGCGCCGTGGCGGATGATGGCTGTCAACTCTCCATCAAAGTCCATGCTGCGGTTGGTCCAGTTGGCTGAGCCCACAAACGCCACCTCGTCATCGAACAGCGCAAGCTTGCTGTGCACGTAGGGCCAATAGCGCTCCGCGGCGCCCAAACGTCGCGGACTGTACATGACCTCAGGCCCGACAACGTCCTTGAGGTTGTGCACATAGTCACCGCCTTCGTTGGGTCCGGTCCACTGAACGATGCGGTAATACAGGCGGATGAACTCCGGACTGGCTCGGTGCCGGCGCGGGATGATACTCGGGGTGGCGTCTTCGACTGTGAAGGTATAGCCATCAGCCACCGTAAGCTCTTCGAGCAGCGTGGCGTCATGTACTGTCCCGAAAGAGCTGACGACCAGGTCGGGGTTGAGCACATGGGCCGTAACCGAGGTCGGGCGGACCAGCGAGAGCTCGACGAAGGTGTACCACATCAAGTAGGTCCAGACTTCGTTGCCCTCAATGTTCTTGGCGCGGGGATGGTTGACGACGATGATGACGTTGAGATCCGGATTCGCGCTCATCGCAGCGGTCAGAGCGGTGAGTATGGCCGGGTCGTTGAGGGCATAGTTCTCCATGTAGATGGAGTTCTGCGCAGCAGCAATCGCGGCCACGACCTGCTCGCGGATGTGCTTCTCGTCGGCCCCAGCCTCGGAATTCGTGGTCGCAAGGCTGATCGGGTAGGGATCGTCCACAGCAGTCACAGGCTCGACAGTATGGATTCTGTCGAGGAACGCCGCACCTGTCCCTCCTTTCTTGGCCCAACGTCGCTCCCATTCGCGCTGCACTTCGAGGGCCACAGGCCCGGTCAAAGCGACGGCAGTGTCATGCCACAGGTTGTTCTTACTCTCTCCGTCGTCCTCGCCCTCCGCGTTAAGCGGCCGATGGTGAGGCTGAAAGAAGAAGTGGGGATGCAGATTGAAGCCGCCGACCACCGCCTCGAGATAGGCGCCGTTCCAGAACACGAACATCTTCTGGTGGGTGCTACAACCAATGCCGGTGCCGGCGTAGGGCTCACGGTAGACCTCGAGCCGGTCCAGGCCGCCCGCCAGGGTCACCATGGCCTGGCTGTTGCGGTAGCAGTTCACACCGTGGGACATGTTCCTGCCTTCCCACAGGACCAGGCCGACGTACACACCGGCTGCATTCAGGGCAGTCAGCCACTCCTCCAGAGTGCGCTCTGGGACACCGGGATCATCGTCGCCTGCCGGAATGCCGATGCGCGTTCTTGGATCACAGCGCCACAGCCCAACCAGCATGTACGCAAGCGGGGGGTCAACATCTACATTCTCACCGCGGACTGCGTCATGTTCCGCTCCACCGCCACACAGCTCGTCAAAGCGACGCGCAAGGTGATGGTAGAACTCGACGTCGAGCAGAAACTTCGCGCGGCCCGTTGATTCCTGCAGCATGGCTGCCCTCCCGCTGCACGCAGCTCAGCTCCGATGCAGTTCTTTCAGTTTGGCTCGGGTCGCCTCGTCCGGTTTGCCGGATACGTCGAGGCCGTTGTCTTTCTGGAAGGCACGCAGGGCTTTCTCGGTCAACGGGCCCAGCTTGCCGTCCGGTTTGCCACATAGGTAGCCAAGATGGCTCAGACGAGACTGCACCCCGCGGTCGCTGCTGACCGGCTCGAGACGCCCGAGCAGAAAAGTCTTCTTCACTTCCTGCGGGCCGCGCCCGAGGGTGAGCTCGAGCTTGTGCGCGTGAGGAGGAATCTTCACCTCCAGCCGCCCATCCCCGTCACTGCTGCCCTGCTCACGCTTGAGGCGCGAGCCGTCGGCTGCGAGCACCGTGGCCAGAAAGGGCAGATCGGCGCGCGGCTTCTTTTCGCGGTCGAGCAATGTCAGGGCGAAGGTCTCGGGCACCCCCAGGCGCCGAAGTTTGACGCGCTGGCCGGCCTCGACCGCCTGCCAGTGCAGCTCGCGGGCAGGGATCTCGACTTTCTGCCCGGGAAGCAGCACCAGGGGCTCGGCTTTGGCGTCCTGCAGGGCCTTGTTGCCCGCGTGCTGCCAGAGGGTTTCGCGGTGGAAACCGAACACGCTCGCGATCGAGGCCATGCAGTCCTGTTCGGCCACCGTATGGGACTGGGGCTCGTTGGGAAGCTGTTTTTCGGGCTGCCAGCGAGGCTCGGTGCCCCCGGTCTCGGGAAAGGACTCGCTGCCCTCGAGCTTCCAGGCCGCTTTGTCGAGCCCGCAGATGCCGAGCTGGTAGTTTCCTGCGGGCAGTCCCTTGAACTGCACCGTCCCCTCGCGGCCGGTCTGGGCCAACACGACCTGGCCGCCCGGGTTCTTCAGCGTCAGCTCGACGTCGGGCACCGGCTGATCGGCTTCGTCGAGCAGCGTGCAGGCGATCGCTTGCAGCACGGGCTTGTCCAGCGGACAGCCATCGACCGCGTCCCCGGGGGCGGCGCTCGCCGAATGCTGGGAGCTCGCCGCGGTCGCTGTGCTCAGCCCCTGGTGCTGAGCGGCGGCTTGTCCGGAGGCTCCGGCGGAGGCTTTGCCACTCTTTGGCTCGAAACCCATCGTACCCTCTTCTCTGTCCGCGCCCTTGTGGGGAAATTCTACCCCGCGGACAAGCTCTCGGGCGGGGAAACCTGGGCCGTTTGCGGCCCCTTCCCGTCATCCCACCAGCACTTACGGGGAAACAACTGCTCGATCGATTCGAGCTCGGGACACTCGTAGTCCTCTGCCTGACGAGCCCCCGCGCGGGCCCGGCTCTCGTCGAGGCGGGCCGTCTCGACTTGCTCGGCCAGACGTTCCAGCGCCCGCGCGAGGCACAGATCCAAGCGCTGCTGGGGGCTCTGCGCCTCGTCTGCCAGGATCTCACGCGCCCAGGAGTGCTCCGGCGCACTGCGCAGCTTCCAGTCGAGACTGGCATCGAGGCCGAGATAGCCGCACAGCTCACGTTCGCTGCGCAGTCCGAGCGTCTGCCCGGCCTCTACGCTGGCCTGCAGCTTCGTGCGACTGTCCTCGGCGGCGGCCGCTGAGGGAAAATGCTGGGCCACATGCGCGCGCATCCTCTCGAGGAAGGCCGCTTGCAGATGCTCGCCGAAGCTCTGGACTTGATCGGAGCGGATCGAGAGCATCGTCAGGCCTCCGCGGGGGGCAGCTCGATGCCGGTCTCGGCATGCTCGAGCAGGTTCCGCAGGCCGGCCAGCTCAGCGCTGCCATGCACCCACAGCTGACAGGGCTCATCGTCGCGCGCCGCCATCGTCTCCAGGCGGTTGAACCCGCTGCCCAGGACTCCGTCGAGGGGCAACACCACAAACAGCTGCGCCAGCTGCATCGCCGGCGCCAGCTGTACGAGCTGTGTGAGCGCTTCTCCGCCGTGCCCATAGCCGCGGAAGTCGGCCGCCAACCAGAAGCTCAGCAGAGCCACGCCTGCGTGCGTCTGCAACTGCAAGGCTCCGACCGCTCCGTACTCGGCGTGCACGATGGCCAGGCCCGTACGGCCCGGATCCTTGAGCAGCGCGCCGATCCAGCGGGTCGCCTCGCCCTTGCTGGCCAGCACGGGGAAGCCGCTGCCCGCAGCACACGCTTCATCAGCCAGTCCACGCCGCAGAGCGTCTGCGTGGAGCTCGCCGAGCGGCTGCAGGGCGACTCCTTCGGCAGGCGCCTCGAGCGCGCCATACCAAGCCAACCCCTCGCAGCGCCGCTGCCAGCGCGCCATCTCGCGCGCAGCCAGGCGCGCGGCACCGTCCAGAGGATCGGCGGCCTGCGAGTGTTCGAGGCTGGCGCGCGCCTGCGCGAACTCCCCAAGCTGCCAATGGGCAAAAGCCTGGTTGAACAGGCAGGCCGCATCCTCCCCACAGGCTTCCAGAGAACGCTGATAGAACTGCACAGCTTGCGCATAGCGCTGCATCGCGCGGCACAGCTCTGCGCATTCGAATGCCAGGTCCTTGCCAGAGCCGTCGGGGAACCAGCCCTGCCAGACCTTCTCCAGAGCCTGTCCCCAAAGCTCTTTGGCGTCACGGGGAGCATCGGCCAGCACAAAGCGCAGACGCTCGGCGAATACACGCAAGACAGCCGCGTCATAGCGTGCCAGGCGCAGACAGCCCAGCATCTGGCGCGGATCGAGGCGGACGACCTGCTTCTCCCAGGCCTTCTTGGTCTGGAAGAAGGCATCAGGACTGGCCTCGAGCAACGCGCGCTGCACCGCCTGATGGGTGCGCGGCAGCTGCTCAGCGACCTCGCCACACACGATCGCTCCGCAGACCAGCTCGCGGGCGGCCTCGTCGAGCCAGACCCGGGCGTTGTTTCCCAGGCCCCCCGCCAGGGCGTGAAAATTGACGGGCAGGGAGACCGTGCCGTGCCGTGCCAAGCGCAAGTCTGCGGGCAGGAGCTGTCCCCGGAAGCCACAGCGGCCGCGGTCGGCCAGCAGCCACAGGCACCCGCTCTCGGGGCTGAGCGCGCGCAGGCTCTCGAGCGCAGCCCGGGGAAACAACAGCTCGCAGGCAGGCAAGCTGGTCGCTTCCTCGAGCAACGCCTGCCAGCCGGCATCTTCGCAGGCATCGCCTTCGAGGGGCTGGCCCTCGAGCTGCAGCTCGAGGCCGCTGAAGGGCGCCTCGGGACGCGCGCGGGCCCGCTCGAGCAGCTGCTCGCTGGACAGCGGCGCGTTGTCTTCGCTCGTTCGCCATTGCACCAGGCCCGTCTGCAAACGATGGCCCCGCACCCGCCAGGCATCGGCGGGCAGGCAGTGCAGCAGGTAGTTGGCGATGAAGATCGGCGTCTGCTGCTCGGTCAGCTCGATCGTCTCTCCGCTCTCGAGCAGCTCGAGGCGCGTATCCTGCGTCACATCACAGCGGGCGAAGTCGAGGCAGCCCTGCTCGACGAAGGGCTTCAGAGACGGATGCTCCTGCCAGGCGGGCAGCAATGCAGCGCAGGCATCGGTCATGATGTAGCGCAGCCGGCGTTCCTCCCCGAACTCGGCCCGCCAGGCGGGCAGCAGGGCGCGTAGAAAATGGAACCCAAACCGGCCGCTGCCCGCCCCAAGCTCAACCAGCAGATCGGGTCCTTCGTGACCCAGGGCGGCGCGCTCGCGCAGGAAGGTCAGGGCCACCCGCGCGTAAGCATGGGCCAGGTAGGGGTTGCTGCTGATGTAGTCGGGCAGCTCTCCGGAGCTCCAGGCTGCTGGCCCGCGCTCTGCATGGTAGATGCGGTTCAGCTGCCAGAGCGGCGAGCGTGCGAGCGGCACGAGGCTGTCGGCAGCCATGCAGATCTCCGGGCAAGCAGGGTATGACCTACCCTAGCAGGCAACCGCACTGCGCGCAAAACCCGGACGGTGCAGCTCAAACATCAGGCTTGGCGCGGAAGCAACCGAAGGCCAGGATTCCCCAGCCCACCAGGAAGGCAGTCCCACCGAAAGGCGTCACCATTCCCAGCCAGCGTTGGCCACTGATCGCCAAGACGTAGAGGCTGCCCGAGAACAGCAGCACACCGAGCGCGAAGAAGCCGCAGATCAGACCTCCGCGCAGACCGAGCCGGTCGGCGGTCAGGGCCGCCAGCATGATTCCCAACGCATGAATAAGGTGGTAGAAGACGCCGGTCTGGTAGATCACCAACATCTCCGAGCTCAAGCGCTCTTTCAGGCCGTGGGCCCCGAAAGCCCCCAGCCCTACCCCGAGGCCCGCCAGCAGCGCGCCGCTCCCCAACCAATGCCGTGTCGTCACGGAGTCTCTCCTGATGCTTGGATTGATGGAAACAGCTCGACCACTGCATCGGCGGGCATCCACCCGCTGGAGCCCTCGGCCAGACGGATCCGCAGCCAACCGGGGCTGCGCTGCTCGATGCGCAACTCGCTGCCAGCCGGCACGGGATTCTCGAAGCGTTTGCCGTAGCTCTCGGCATCGCCGCGGTACAGGAAGGCGGGCTGAGCGACGACACCGTGCTCACCCGCGAGGAAAGCCCGCTGGTGCAGGTAGCCGCTCAGGTAGAGCAGCCCGGCGAGCAGCAAGGGCAGCCACGCCCAGCCACGCCGCTTGCGCGTGAAGCCCCACCACAACCAGCCCACGCACCACAAGAGCGCGGCCAGCAGAGCCTTGCTGCCGTCATCGCACCAACTGCGCCAGAACAACACCTCGTCCAGCCAATCCGGCGGAGGGGGCTCGCTGCCCGCCAACTCGCGTGCGACCCCCAGGTTGGCGTGCAGGCTCGCAGAACCCGGAGCATAGCGCAGGGCGCGCCGGTAGGCGACGATGGCTGCGACCGGATCGGACAGACGCAGGGAGATGTTGCCGAGCTGCGTGTAGAGGGCAGCGTTGTGGATGCCCTGCGCGGTGATGGCCTCGAGGTCGGCCCGAGCGGTCTTCAGGGCCGCCTGGGCCGAGTCGCCGTCGAGAGCAGAGGCCTGGCGCAATGCGCCGCGGGCGTCTTCGAGCAGCTCCAGAGGAGTGCGGGCAGCCGCGGGCGCCAACAGCATCAACAGCAGGAGCAGGGCGCTGAGGGGGGCGCGCAGGCCAGCGAGCACGCCTTCGATCCGTGCGAGCAGCTCTGGGGCCTGCGCAGCTCCGCCGCCCGAGAAGCGCAACCCCTCCGAGGCGCCGAGGCTCTGTTGCAGCGCGCTGAGCTGCGCCTCGGGCAGGCCCCGCTGGCGCAACTCCCGCAAGAGCTCGGCCCCGGTCTGGCCGCTGGCGGGCAGGTCCAGCAGGTCGCAGACATAGTGGCGCAGACCCGCTTCGGCAGCGGCCACGGCGGCCTGCGGGTTGTGCGAGAGCTGGTCCTGTGCCGTGCGCAGCGCGGCGCGGGCTTGGCTCCAGGCCTGTTTGCGCCGCCGCGAAGCGGGCGTCTCGCGCCTTTGCAACCAGCGGCGCAACAGCCGCGCGGCCGCCAGCAAGGGAGGCCCGAGAAGCACGGCCAGGGCCCACCAGAGGTCGGGACCACGCAGGCTCGAGCCGTACCAGGGAGGCGTGGCGTCCTCCAGCCAGGCCGCATCCTGCTCGGCGACCGTCAGCCCAGGGCCCTGCTCGGCACCGAGGTCGAAGGCACCGCGGCCCTCGACCAGATCGAGGCTGAGCTGGCCGCGGGCGGTGATCGCGAGCGGCAGCGCTTCTGTGCGGGCGGTCTGGTAGCTCTCGCTGCGTGGGTCGAAGAAGACATAAGCCAACGAGGGCAGTGCCTGCACGTCTGCGCTGGTGGCGCGCAGGGTGTAGACATAGGTCTTGGTGTCCCCTCTCTGGCTGACCTTGCTGGGATCTTCGCTCAGCTTGAAGAGCTCCATGCCCGCCTGGCCGGCCAGCTGCGGTGGCGTGGCCAGGGCGACGCCCGGCCCCTGGATGCGGAGAGAGAGCGTGATCGGATCGCCCACGCCGGCCGCCTGCGGCGTGACGCTGGCGCTGACCTCGAATGCGCCGACCGCGCCGTTGTAGAAATCGGGCCGCCCTTCCCGTGGGGGGCTCTTGACCGGCAGGAACAGAGTCTCGGCCAGCACCCGGACTTCTTTGGGACTGGCGCGCAGGCCGTTGCCCGAAGGCTGCACATCGATCGCGAGATTCCCGCCCAGGCTGGCGGGCGGAACGGCCAGGGTGCCCGCACGCTGCGGCTCGAAGCGGCGCCGGAAGCGGTAGCGGTAGTAGGCGCGGCCGTCCCTTTCGAGCTCGCTGCGCTCGAGCTTGAAGCGCGCTTCGCGGCCGAACAGACTCGAGCCCACGGTGTAGTCGTTGATGCGGAACAGGCCGGCATCATCGAGCAGAGGGTTGAGCACCGCGCCGACCTCGGCACCCGCGCAGCCTTCGAGGCTCTCGACCCAGGGAATCTGCAAGCGCAGAGGATTGTCGGGGAAACCCGGATCGACCTCAAGCAGCTCGCCGTCGAGCTCGAGCCGTCGGAGGTGCACGTCGAGCACCAGCTCAAAGCCTTGTCCGATATAGACATGCGGAGGATCACACCAGGTCTCGATGAACCCGAATTCGGGGTCGGTGGGCGCCTGCACATTGAGCAGCACCGGCTGGGTCTGCAGCTCCTGGCCCCGCACCTCGAACTTCTGCGGCGGAAGCAGCATGCGGCCCGAACGGGTAGGCCGCAACACGTAGTTGAGGCTCAACCAGACGGCGTCCTGGCGTTGGGTCTGTCCATTCACGATGACGATGGACGAGCGCTTGCCGGGGCTTGCCGCGACAAAGCGGGTCTCGAAGCCGTCCCCTTCGATCTTGGGCGGATCGAGGGCGTCGACGCCGTAGACGGTCAAGGTCAGGTTGGTGGCCTCACCGAAGAACAGCTCCGCGCGCTCGACGTTCAGCTCGACGGACAGCTGCGCGTGCAGCGGGGCTGCCAGCAGCGAACAGAGCAGCAACCATCTCACCAGTCTCTCTCCACTTTCTGCGGCGGAGGCCCGCTGCGCGGACGGCGCGCCTCGGCCTGCTCAAGCTGTTCGATCAGACGCTCCAGCCAGCGCCGGGCCTCTTCGCCTTCAAGGGCGCCCTCCTCTATCGCTTGCTGCGCTCCGTCCTGCTGCTCTCCGTCCTGCTGCTCTCCGTCCTGCTGTTCCCCGTCCTGTTGTTCCCCGTCCTGCTGCTCCCCGTCCTGTTGTTCCCCGTCCTGCTGCTCCCCGTCCTGCTGCTCCCCGTCCTGCTGCTCCCCGTCCTGCTGCTCCCCGTCCTGTTGCTCCCCGTCCTGTTGCTCCCCGTCCTGTTGCTCCCCGTCCTGTTGTTCCCCGTCCTGTTGTTCCTGCTGCTCCTGTTGCTGCGCGATCAAGCGCCGCAGCAGGTGCTTCGCGACCTCAGCGTCCCGACGCAGGCCCGGATGGGAAGGGTCTTCCCGCAGCACATCGCGGTAGTTTCCCAGCGCCTCGACGACCTTGTCGATGGCATCCTCTGCCCCCGCTTCGGCCTCGCGCAACAGACAGTGTCCCGCCGCGACCCGGGCCTGCCGCCCCAGCTCAGCCCCTTCGCCTGCCAGCGAGCGGAAGTCGACCCGTGCATCGGCCCAACGCTGCAACGCATACAGGGCCCGCCCGCGCTCGTAACGCGCCGCCGCTTGCGCCGCGGGCGGCAGCTCGGCCAGGCGCGCATCCCACGCCGCCAGGGCCTGCTCGTAGTCACCCTGGGCATAGAGAGCGCGAGGATCGGGCTCTTGCGCATGGACCGGCATACCCAGCCCCAGGAGCAGTGCCCCCGCCAGCAAAGGGGCCCCCGCCAGCACAGGGGCCCGTTTCGCCCGCCGGGTGGCGCCCAACAACAGCTCGGCGAGCAGACACAGGATCGCCCCCAACAAGGGCAGCTGGAACAAGGCTTCACGGTCCATCGCAGTGTCCCTCAGCTGTTCTCCGCGGGCCAGCGGCGCCAGCCGTTCACGGTACAAGGCATCGAGGTCGAAGCTCAAGGTGCCGGCCGGCACATAGGCGCCCCGGGTCAGGTCGGCGATCTGCCGCAGCGTCTGCTCGTCCAAGCGCGAGCGTACCACCTCCCCATCGTAACGCAGCGTGCTCGCATCCGGCAGCGTGATCGGCGCGCCCGCCGGATCGCCGATGCCGACGGTAAACACCACTACGCCCTGCTCGGCCGCCGCCGCGGCGGCTTCCAAAGGAAAACTACCCTGGTCTTCGCCGTCGGTCAACAGCAGCAGCGCCTGCCCCCGGTCGACACCCCGCTCCTGCCCACTGGCGAACAGATCGAGGCCGCGCCGCAGAGCATCGCCGATCAAGGTCCCCCCGCGGGAGACCTCCTGCGGACCGGCCTCGCGCAACCGCGCCAGGAAAAAGCCGTGGTCGACCGTCAGCGGACTGCGCACCACCTGGCTACCCGCGAACAACACCAGCCCTACGCGGTCGCCCGCCCTGATGCTCTCCTGCGCCAGGTCGGCGATGCCCAGCTTGGCGCGCTCGAGACGGTTCGGGGCCACATCGGTGGCGAGCATGCTGTTGGACACGTCGAGCAGCACGACTAGATCGACGCCCCGCGGATCGACCTCGACCTCGACGTTCGCTTCGGGCGCGCGGAAGTCCATCAACACCAACACCAGGCACAACAGACCGGCCACACGCAGACCCAGACGCAGCCAGCCGCGTGACGCCGAAGGCAGCTGCAGCCGCGGCAGGGCCGCCCGCGACAACAACCGGCGCAGATCGCGGCGTCTGCGGCGCGCGGCCCACCAGCCCAGCAGGGGGAGCAGCAAGACCGGCCAGAGCAGGTGCAGCGCGCCGAGATTCTCGATGCTCATGGCACGCTCCGCAACCAGGTGGCCTCGAGCAGACTCATGCACAGCAACAGCCCGAACGCCACCAGCACCCAGGGCTGAAAAGCCTCGGGCCAGCGGGTCAGCTCACGCCGGTCGACGGTCGAGGTCTCGAGCCGGTCGATCTGGTCGACCACTTCGAGCAGCGCCTGGCGGTCGCGGGCCGCGTAGGCCTTGCCTCCGGTCTGCTCCGCCAGCTGGCCCAGCAGCTCCATACCAGCTCCGCGCCCCACGCCGATCGCATAGATCTTGATGCCCAGGCTCTTGGCCAGGCCTGCCACCTGCAACGGCTCGGAGGCACCGGCGTTCTGCTCTCCATCGGTGAGCAGGATCACGATGCGCGAGGTCGCTTCGACGTCCTTCAGCCGCTCGATGCTGCGCACCAGGGAGTCGCCGATCGCGGTGCCGTCCTCGGGGGTGTTGGGTGCCACCATCTTCAGGCTCGCCATGATCTTGCACAGCATCTCATGGTCGAGGGTCAGACCACACTGGGCATCGGCGTAGCGGGCGAAGCTGACCAGCCCGACCACGTCGTTCGGTCTGCCGGGCAGCTCTCCTTCGGGCAGCAGCAGGTCTTCGATGACCTCCTTTGCGATCTGCAGCCGGTCTTTGTCAGGTGCCAGGTCGCGCTGCCGCATGCTGCTCGACAGGTCGAGACAGACCACCGCCGCGATGCCCTCGGCGTCGACCTGGAATTCGCTCAGACCCGCTTGGGGCCGCGCCATCGCGACCAGCAGCAGTCCCAACGCCAACCAGCCCAGCCAGGGCAGCTTGCCCACCAGGCGCGCCCGCAGGGTCGCCGGCAGAGCGCCCAGGAACGAATCAGTGAAAGGCAGCGCCGCCGGGCGCCCTCGCCACAACACCACGCCCGCCCACAGCAGCAGGGGTAGCAGGGCGAGGCTGTACATCGGGCTGGCAAAGCGTATCACGAGGGTTCCTCCGTGCGTGCCGCTGCCACGTGCTGCCAGGCGGTCTGCCAGGCAGCCTCGGCTTCGCTCACGGGCGGGTCGTGGCGGGCGAACTTGACCATATCGGCCGCCTGCAGAAACTCCCCCAACACCTGGCGCGTGGCCGGGTCGAGCCAGGCATCGCGCGCAGCCCGGGCGATGAACTCCTCAGTGGTCAGCTTGGGAGCCGAGAGCCGGTAGTGGCCCTCGACAAAGCCGCGCAAGATGCTGGAGAGCTCGACATAGAACTGCTCGAGCGCCCCCTTCCCCGGCAGATCGCGCGCCTTGAGTCCACGCAACCTGCCCAGGGCAACCTCGACAGGATCGGGGGGCGGAGGTGCGGGCGGCTCTGCACGCGGCCGCCGCAGCAGCCACCAGATCAGCAGCACCGCGAGCAACAGGCAGGCCAGACCTGCTCCCCACCAGAGCACACGCTGGTTGGATTCCTCCCAACGCTGCCCCGCCTGCAGCACGCTCAGGCTGTCGAGGCCCGTGCTGGCAGGCAGCTCAGCGACCACCACCAGCTCGAGCGCCGGCAGGAACGCCAGCTGCCAGCTGTCACCAGGCACCCGGTAGCGTAGAGGCAGCCCTGGAATACGCTGCACACCCGTATCCAGCGCCTCCAACTGCCACAGCTGGCGCAACACGCGGCGGCCCTGACGGGACTCTGTGGGCAGGCGGCGGAAGTCGATGGGCAGAAAAGCCGCCAGCGAATCACTCGCCTCGGGCAACTCGACCAGCAGCCCCGTGTCCGCCACAACCTCGAGCTCGAGCCTGAGCGGGTCGGCGAAGGCCAGGGTCTCGGAGGGCAGGCTCAGACGCGCCTCGAAGCCGGGCCCCAGCAGCTGGCTTTGCAGAGGCAGCCCGCCGCTAGCACCCGAGTCAGGACAACCTGCCAGCAGCACGCACAGCCCCGCCACCAAACCTGCCTGCAACCTGCGTATCATCGGCTCTGGCGCCTCTCTCGACGCTGGAACAGCCGGTGCAGGGTGCTGGCCAGATCGACCTCGGTGTCGAGCTCGGCCACATCGACTCGGGCGCGCCGCAACAGCTCGAGCCAGCTGCGTTCCTGGTGCGCGGCCGCGCGGGCCAGTGCCTCGCGCACCGCCGCCGAGCCGGTGTCGAGCGTGCGCAGCTGACCCGTCTCGGGATCTTCCAGCGTGACCAGTCCACAGTTGTCCAGCTGGCGTTCGCGCCGGTCACAGGTACGCAGGACCACCAGATCGTGCCGGCGGGCCAGCATCTTCAAGGTTCGTTCGTAGCCACGCGCCCGCAGGTCGGAGACCAGAAACACCGTCGCACGCCGCTTCAACACCCGCAGCACGTGCTCGAGCGCCGGGCGCAGGTCGGTCTGATTGCTGGCGCGCTCGTGGCCGAGCAGCTCGCGCAGCAGGCGGAAGGCGTGGCCCCTCCCCTTGCGCGGCGGCAGGTAGCGCTCGACGCGGTCGCTGAACAGCAACAGGCCGACCTTGTCGCCGCTCTGTTGGGCCGTGAAGGCCAGCAGCGCCGAAACTTCGGCCGCCAGCCGACGCTTGGTGCGCGCGCCGCTGCCAAAGTCCTGGGAACCGGAGATATCGACCGCCAACAGAATCTGCAGCTCACGCTCTTCGCGGAAGACCTTGATGAAGGGCTTGTTGCTGCGCGCCGTCACCTTCCAGTCGATGGCCCGCACATCGTCGCCCGGTGAGTACTCGCGCACCTCCTCGAACTCCATCCCCGTTCCGCGGAAGGAGCTTCGGTAGCCCCCCGCAAAGACCGAGTCGACCTTGCGGCGGGTGACGATCTGGATGCGCCGGACTTCTGCCAACAGCTCGGGAATCACGGCACTGGCACCCTCTCGAGCAAGGCCGCGACCACGTCATCGGGAGTCTGCTCCGCCGCCTCCGCCTCATAGCTCAGCAGCACCCGATGGCGCAGGATCGCCGGAGCCACCCGCTTGACGTCGTGCGGCACCACGTAGGCGCGGCCCTCGAGGAAGGCCAGGCTGCGCGACGCCTGCACGAGGAAGATGCCTGCCCGCGGGGAGGCCCCGTAAGAGATCCACTCCGGGTGGTCGAAACCCACTGTGGCCGGCGAGCGCGTGGCCGCGACGATATCGAGGATGTAGTGCTTGACCTTGGCATCGAGATAGACACTGCGGCAGACGCCGCGCAAGCGCAGCAGGTCTGCGCCGTCAACGACCGGCTCGGGCGTGGCCTGATGTTCGGCCACCGCGATGCGTTCGAGGATTTCGGCTTCCTCTTCACGGCTGGGATAGTCGACCAGCAGCTTGGCCAGAAAGCGGTCCACCTGCGCTTCGGGCAGCGGATAGGTGCCCTCCTGCTCGATGGGATTCTGGGTCGCCAGCACCAAGAAAGGGTCGGGCAGCTTGAAGGTCTCGTCGCCGATGGTGACTTGACGCTCTTGCATGGCTTCGAGCAAGGCGCTCTGGACCTTGGCCGGGGAACGGTTGATCTCGTCGGCCAGAATGAAGTTGGCGAAGATCGGCCCCTTCTTCACCACGAAGCTCATATCCTTGGGATTGTAGAGCTGGGTGCCCAGCAAGTCGGCGGGCAGCAGGTCGGGGGTGAACTGCAGCCGCTGGAAGCTGAGGCTGGTGGCCCGCGCCAGACTCAACACAGCAGTGGTCTTGGCCAGCCCGGGGACACCTTCGAGCAGGATGTGCCCGCCATTGAGCAGGCCGATCAGCAGGCCTTCGAGCACCTGGTGCTGGCCGACCAGGACCTTGCCCACCTCGGCTTTGATGCGCGCGATGGTCTCCTGCTCACGGCTGACGGCCTCTTTCACATCGGGGGAGAGGGACATCGATTTCCTCCGCTTTGCCAGCAGTGCTGCTGCGAACGCGACAGGCATGTGTACAGAATTGGGCCGCCGGCTTCAAGACTGCGGGCTATACTGCGGCCGGTCGCGGCAAACGAGGTGGGGGTTTGAGAAGCCGGACGGGTTGGTGGCGGCGCTGGCTGCCCGGAGGGCGGCAATACTGCCCCGGGCCGCGCCTGCCCAGGTCCCGCGGGCCCATCGCGGTGCAGGGACCGGGCCGGCATCTGTCCAGCCTGGAGCGCGAGCTGCTCGAGCGCGTGGGTTGCGAGATCTACGGGCTGGATCGCCAGCTGATGGGCCGCCTGCAGGTGCGTCTGGCCGAGGACATCCACGGCCGCCAGGGCGAACGCGTCGCGGGCATGGTCGATCTGAGCGGCAACCTGCCGAAGGTGTTTCTGCGCGAAGAGAGCCGCAGCGACGCATTGTTGCTGCTCGACGAGGTCGGCCACATCTGGCTGTGGCAGCGGCGGGCGCGGCAGTCGCACGCGGTCATCTACGGCTGCCTGAAGAGCCGCTTCGAGCGAGGGGTCGACCGCCTGTTCCGAGAGCTGGGCTACACCTGGCGCTCGCGGCTGTGGCTGTGGCGGGAGATCAGGCGCCGGGCGCGGCGGGCCGAGCGGCTGGGGAATTAGCGCCTGACGTGCCGGCGCGCGGCTGTCTCGAGCAACCAGAGTGCGTATTCTGGCAGCGGATGTCGGAATCGGGAAGACCACTGATGCACGTGCCCGGCGAGAAACCGTTGACGCTCGATACCGCAGCGACCGTCGAGGCCCTGCGTGTGCGGGCCTTTCGGGCGATGCCCCCGAAACAGAAGCTGGCCCGGGTGATGGCTCTGAACCGAGCCGTCAGGAAACTGGCCATCGCAGGAATCCGCCAGCGCCATGGAGCCGACATCCCTGGACGCGAGCTCAAGCTCCGTCTCGCGGCCTTGTCTCTTCCGCGAGAGATCATGATCCGAGTCTTTGGCTGGGACCCCCAACAGGAAGGCTATTGAGGCGACTGTGGATGGCGAACGCGCAGAGGTGTTGCAGGTGGCCCTTGAGGTCGCACAGATCCTGGCACGGATCGAGCTGCCCTACGTCGTGGGAGGTTCGGTCGCCAGCTCCGCACTGGGCTTTCCACGCTCGACCCACGATGTCGACTTCGTCATCGCGGCGGATCGGGGCAGGCACAACCCGGACGATGCTTGGGACCCACGCTGGGATGTGTCCAGACCGATGTGGGGTCTTGCCGCTCGGTGCTGGGGCACCGATTCCCCAGTGGAAGTTTCCGTGAAACATCAACAAATCTCTCGTAAAGTGCCCTCTGCGCCTCTGCGCCTCTGCGCCTCTGCGTTAAGAATCTTTCGGAACTACCCCCATAAGAACGCCCCATCCCGACCGTGAGCGCTCGCGGTAGAGGAGTGACAGGAGCCCCTTGAGCCGGTCCATCCCATCCGGGCCCGGGGTCGGAGTCGCAACCGGCCACGGAGAGCTCAGTTTTGATGTCGGGCGCGAGCCACGCGCCGCCCTGGCCCCGTGCCCCGTTGAAACCGCCCGCCTTCCCGCCACAAGGCACGCAGACAGCGACCAGGCCGCTCCGTTGCTGGGCAGCGCACCCCTCTGAAAGACCGCGAAGGGTCTTTGGACCGCGGAAGATTGTTGTGTAGTATGAGTGTGTAGGCTTAGGAGCCTTACCCATGGCAAAAAAACGCATTCAGGTCATTGTCCCCGCCGAAGAACGCGAACGTTTCCGAAGCCAGGCGCGCAGGGAAGGCATGTCGCTGAGTGCCTGGATGCTCGAAGCTGCACGCAGGCGCTGGGCAACAACCCGAGCAGAACCTGCTCTAGAGAGTCCCCAAGATCTCGA
This sequence comes from Planctomycetota bacterium, assembly GCA_029260765.1. Taxonomy (GTDB): domain Bacteria; phylum Planctomycetota; class J058; order JAJDCP01; family JAJDCP01; genus JAJDCP01. The sequence goes on along the minus strand of JAJDCP010000080.1, from coordinate 54,742 downwards.
AGCGTTTTTCGCACGATGCGACGCTCGCGAGACCGGCACCGAGCCCGACTGGTCGGAACACCTGGCCGTCATCGAGCGCTCCAGGGCGGCCGGACGGGTCGATCCGTGATCTTCGTGGACACAAACGTCTTCATGTACGCGGTAGGGCGAGCCCATCCCTTGAAAACGGAGGCGCGCGACTTCTTCAGGAAGGCGTTCGGATCCCGTTTGAGGTTGTGCACTTCAGCCGAAGTGCTCCAAGAGCTGCTTCATGCTTACCTTCCAGTCGCTCGCCTGCAGACCCTGGATGCGGCCCTGGCCTTAGTCGCGACCGTCCCCACGCAGTGGCCGCTCGAGGCAGAAGATGTGTTGCTCGCCCGTGCTCTCGCCGACGACCATCCCGGCATCGACGCGAGGGATCTAACGCACATCGCCAGCTGCCGACGCAGGGGGACCACTGAGCTGATGACCTTCGACAGGGGCCTGGCTGCAGCTTTCCGCGGCCCGTGACTGCGCATTTTGACGCGGGACGCAGAGGGAAGCCAGCTGCTCGGGATCGGAAGCGGCTGATGCGACCCCCCACGGTGCTCTGGATCGGGCTCTCGCTCAGCGTGTCGTGTTTCGGGGCCGGCTGAGGCGCCAACGGCCACGGGAAGATCACCTGGCGGTCGCGTGCTCCGAGTAGTTCGGCTTTCAGCTGCCGCAGGACCTCGCGCTGGTCATGGCCCCGGGCTCGATCGCCCCGGGCTTCATCGAGTTCCGCAACCCGGCCTCGCACGCCCAGACCCCGGACCCCGCATTCGGAGGCGACGGGCGGCCGGCCCTGGCCAGCGACCCCGGTGAAGGTACGCGAGTGTGGAGTTGAGTGTCCACTGAGAGCGCGCCTGTTCCCAAGCGATCCGCTCGAGGCGCCAGCCTTCCTTGCGCGCACCATCCCAGAAACTGCACATCGCGGCGGATGCCGGAGAGACTCGCACAGAGATCGAGGCCGTCGTAGGGAAATCGAGCTGGTCGCGTTTGCGGCCACCGGTGTTTCGATGACGGGGTTGAGCCGGCAAGAAGAGTGCCGCGGTCGCGATCCTCCGACAGTCTGGTCGTATTCGAACAGGTTCGCTGCGGAGGCCAGAGCGAACAGGAGGCGACGCGCCTCGGCAGGCGGTTTTTCGTGGCAGGACTTGCCGGGTCTTTACTTGACCCGACATGCCGTATCCACTCGGCCTCGGTCCTGCTATATTGAGCTCAGGATGGTCGATCCTGAAAAACGCAGGTGTGTGCCCCGCCCGTGGCAGGGTGCAGAGCCCTCGGCTCCGCAAGGGGCAGAGCTGATGGCGAGGCCAGTATGCGGCGCCTCCCCATACGGAGGCCCGCGGCGAAGCCGGCCAGGCAAGTTGCCACGACCGGTCCGGCCGACCGAGCGCAGCCAGACGAGTGACCCAGGACGACGCAGACATCTCGGGTCCATCCAGCCGGCATGAGGCGGTACCCAATCAAGCTGCCAAGCCGCCAAGCACCTATCCGAGGAGAGAGTTGTGAAGCTAGCCAGAAGTATCGCGGCCGTCGTGTCGCTGAGCATCGCAGGGTATGTCGCGCTGAGCTTCGAAGTCCGCGCCGACCGGCTGCGGAGGATTCGAGGAACCGCGGGGGACGACGTCATCGACGCGTCCTACAACCCGCCAACGACCGACGAGGATGATGACATCAACGCCCTCGGCGGCAACGATCTGGTCCGGGCCGGCGGCGGCAAGGACGAGGTCGATGGGGGGCCCGGCGAGGATGAGCTGTTCGGAGAGGCAGGCGACGACCTCCTGCTGGGATCTGCCGGCGACGACATCCTCCACGGCGGTGACGACAACGACACCCTCGAGGGCGGAAACGGGAACAACATCCTCTTCGGCGACGGTGGGAACGACGTCCTGAAGGGGGGCAGCCACCACGACTACCTCGACGGCGGCGACGGAGGCGACGTCTTGCTGGGCGAGAGCGGGGCCGACCTCCTGGTCGGGCGCGACGGCGACGACGAGCTGATCGCCGGTCCGGGCGACGACATGATCGTGATCATCGGTAGCTCGCTGGACGGCTACACCATCTTCGGCCACACGCCAAACGTGGCCACGCCGAGTGACAGCGGGTTTGATCTGCTCTTCTTTGCAGCCGAGATCGACCCGCAGGACACCTCGCTCGTCATCGACGGTGCGATCGCTGATAGGAACCTGGCGTTCGAGCGCCGCACCGGCGAAGCGGTGATCCTCAACGTCGGGCAGGCCAACAACCTGCATCACATCGAGGCCTTCGCGACCGGATCGGGGGACGACCATATCATCGGCACCGACCTTGCGGGCAACAACACCTACCAGAGCCGCTTCTTCCGGGCGTCGACACCGCTCGACCACATCGACGAGCTCTTCTTCACAGCCGAGGGGAACGACACGATCGAGACCCGCGGCGGCAACGACTTCGTCGACTGCGGTGAGGGAGACGACACGGTGCTCGCAGGCCCGGGCGCGCACTTCATCCTGACCGGTCCCGGCGCCGACGCGGTGCGGTTTCAGGCGGCAGAGTTCGACGGCGGCGCGCTGTGCCGCGTGGTCGACTTCTCGCCGGATGACCAGATCCTGATCGAAGGGGCTATCGATGCCACCGCCGTCACCGTCAGCGAGTCTCTGGTCGACGGCGTGGCCACCGCGGCCATCGCGGTGAATGGCCGAACCGAGATCGCGCTCCCCGCGATCCCGCAGGCGAACGTCCAGGTCGCTGCGGCGGACGGCGGCGTCCGCATCACGACGAACGTCGGCCTGGACGGGGCGGCGATGCGCCATCATCAGGCGATGGACGAGCGCCTCGGGGGGCAGTTTGCGACGTCAGGCGGGGCAGTACCGACCGGCAACCTGTTGTTCCGGCTCTGTACGAAGTGTGCGGGGCTACTCCTCGGTGGAGCCGGCGGCCCGTGCGGCGCAGGCAACAGCCACGCCCCGGGCCTGAAGACCAGCTTCTACCTGCCTGACCAGACTCCGAGCCACCCTTACGAGGGCTGGGTCACGTGCACGAAGTGCGCCCTGCTCTTTTCCAGCCAGCTCGGCAGCCACTGCCCCGACAGCGGCCTTCACGCCGCCAGCACGAACCCGCCTATGTACTTCGCGGCCAGGAGCAACACGCCAGCGGGCTATCTCGGCGGGTGGAAGTTCTGCATCGCCTGCCACCAACTCTTCCTCGAGGCGCAAAACGTCAGCGGCTGCGCGGCGCCCGGGTTCACGGCCCATGTCGCCGAGTCCGGGACGACCGCCTACACGGCCGTCGGCAAAGTCGCCGACAGCCCGGTGCAGCAGAGCGAAGGACCGAAAGACCCTGGCAGGGACAGATAGCAGTGCCGGGAGCTCGAACCCGCACGATCCAGCGTCCAGCTCAGGCGATGCACTCCCCCGACCTCGGGTGAGGGTCAGGAGACAGGCGATCTTGGTCTTCGACTCGACGTGCTGCTGCCCGCAGGCAGCTGAGGTCCTGCATGCCCCACAGATCGTTGTCGCTGCCGGTCCCAATGGTCGTAGCAAGCGGGGCAGTCCTCCCGCCCGCCCGGTAGCCAACGGCGCCACCAACTCGAACGGCTCTGCAAGCGTCACCTCGTGCCGACGGCCTGGGCGCAGGATGGTGGTCGGGTCCGCAGGCAGGGGGGAAACTCTCCGGTGTGCGCCAGGAGTCAATAGGGATGGCCGCCGCGGTTCTTCCAGGCCTGGCGTGACCAGCCGATGAACAAACGGGGCTTCAGCTGCGTGCGGGCCTTGCGCAGAGCGGCCAAACGCTGCGCCACGATGGCGCGCACGGCCTTCTGCCGGGCGGCCGTCGGCTCGCCGCCCGAGGGAGGCTGCGCCCCCAGGCGCTGCATCTCTTTGTAGTGACGCAGCGCCTCGCCGAGCTTGCGCTGCAGGGCGGTGTCGAGCTTGGAGTACATCGTCAGCAACCGGCCGAGCAGCCCGTGCGATGCGAGGACGTCCTCCTTGAGCTTCTTGTCCAGGCCCGCATCAACGGTGCAGAAATGCTGCTGGCGCCGGCTCTGGTTGAAGGTCGGACGGGCCCGGGAGAAGCGCTGCTCGACTTGCTGGAACCAGGGGGCGTAGCCGGCGGCCAGCGCATGGATGTCCGAGATCTGGGCGAACAGGTTGCGCACGTGGATGCCCAGAGGCGTGCGGCGGATGGCCAGGCTCACCAGGGATCGGCTCAACAACAGCGCTGCCTTTACGTCCTCGGCAACCACCAGCGACAGGCTGAAGCCGACTTCGCGAGCCTCGCCCTGGCCGAGGTAGCGTTTCCGTACATTGCCGAAGCTGTCGCTGAAGTTGTCGGTCGGCCCATGGATCACCGGGGGCTGGCAGACCGGATTGGGATTGCGCTTGCGCCGCGGCCGCGCGCCGTTGACGTGGGTCATCAGTCTGCCCGCGCGCACACGGTCGTTCCAGGCTGTGCGGGCTTGGGTGCCACGTTCCGGAGGTTCCAGGGGATCGGCCATCGCTGCTCTCCAGCTGCCCGTGTCCAGGGCAATGCGTCGGGTTGGTCGCAAAGCCCGTGCCTGTTCTCGGCGGCCGGGCTGCGCAGCCCGGCTGCGCGGACTGGAGCCATGAAGTGTCCGGTTCTCGGACAATTCTGCGTAGGGCCTGTAGAATCGGCCTCCTGGAAGGCATCCCCTCTCGGAGAACCCCACCCCAGGGACATCAGGATCAGGTACGGAATCCGATGCGGGCTCGCGGTCCGAACCCCGTGGGCGGGTGGCTGGAAGTCCCCATCCCCGCACGATGGGGAAGTCGAAGTGCCGCTGGGCAGCTTTGCTCTGGGCTGCGCGCAACTTCCAGTCCACGGCCCTTTGAAAACCGAGCGACCCCTGGCAGGACAACCCAACCCGCCCGCATTCCGCGTCCTTTCCCAGCCGCGAACCATGCGCCCGCTTGGGACAGCCGGCAGCGCGGAGCGTGGATGCACATCTTGACACTATTCAACCATTCGGCTATATAGTCAAATAGTTAGTAACGCGCTTCCATACGCCCCGAGCTCCAGGAGACAGACCATGACGAAGTCCGCCAGCCCTCGACAGAGTGTGACTCTGGCCCTCCTCGCTTGCCTGCTGTTGCAGCCGGCCTGGGCCCAGAGCACCGGCGACGACGCCGAAGCCGCGACGCACAGCGGCGATGCGGCCAGCCCTCAGCTCTCTTTCGAACAACGGCAAGGGCCCGCGCTGATCCGCCAGTATCATCTCGGCTGCCTCTCGCAGCTGACCTACCTGATCGGCGCCGATGGCGAGGCCGCCGTCGTCGACCCGCAGCGCGATGTAGAACACTACCTGCGAGATATGGCGGCCCTGGGCCTCACGCTACGCTATGTGATCCTGACGCACACCAACGCCGACTTCGTGGCGGGACACATCGAGCTGCAAGAACGCACCGGCGCAGAGATCCTGATCAGCGGTGCCAGCGGTTCGGAGTTCCCCCACCGCGGATTGCAGGACGGCGATGTGCTCTCGTTGGGTTCGGCGACGTTGACATTCTGGGCGACCCCGGGGCACACCCTCGACTCGATGACCCTGTTGGTCAGCGTTCCCGGTGCTTCTGTCGATCCCATCTGGGCACTGACCGGTGACGCCCTGTTCATCGGCGGGATCGGCCGGCCCGACCTGGTGGGAGGGGAGATGACGCCGGCGGTGCTCGCGAACCACGCCTTCGACTCGATGCAACGCCTGAAGGGGCTGCCCGACCCGACCCTGGTGTTGCCGGCACACGGCGCGGGCTCGCTGTGCGGTGCACATCTGTCCGCAGAGACGAAGAGCACGATCGGCGAGCAGCGCCACAGCAACCCCTTCCTGGTCGAGCAAAGCCGCGCCGCCTTCGTGGCCGCCGACATCAGCGGGCTTTCGCCGGCTCCCGCCTACTTCGCCTACAATGTCCGCCTGAACCGCGAGGGGCCGCCCCGTGTCACCGCCCAGCCTGGCCTGCCGGAGGGGCTCGACGCGGCAAGCGTCCAGGCCCGCACGACCCAGGGCGCCTGGCTCATCGATGTGCGCTCGACTCCAGAGTACAGCGCCGCACACCTCCCTGGGGCGATCAACATCGCGATCCGCGGCCGTTTCGACACCTGGGCCGGCACCGTCGTGCCTCCAGGCTCCCCGATCATTTTGGTCGGCGCTGATGCCGATGTTGCCGAGGCCCAGTTCCGCCTGCAACGGATCGGGTTCGCCGCGGCGGGCTACCTGGTCGGAGGTGTCCAGGCTTGGAAGGCCGCCGGGCTGCCCCTGCGCCAGACACGCATGCTCAGTCCGGAGGCGCTCGAACAGACGATCCGCGACGGTCAGGAAGCCCTTACGGTCGATGTACGGACTCCCTCGGAATTCGAGCACTTGCGCATGTCGGGCTCCATCAACCTCCCCCTGGACAGATGGGAAGATATGGGACAGCTGCTCGACCGCAAGCAACCGCTGCTGTTGGTCTGCAACACGGCCTACCGCAGCTCGATGGCGGTGGGGCTGGCGGAGCGCCTGGGCTTCGAGCAAGTAGCCAACCTGGATGGCGGCCTGGATGCCTGGCACAACCGTGCGCTCCCGCTGATCGGCGCTCTGGCGACCGAGTCCGCGCCCGCCGCCCTGACCAGCGCCGCTCCGGCGCTGTCGCTGTTGCCGCTGCCCGAGCCCGTCGAGGCGCGTAGCCTGGCGCTGATGTTGCAAGGGCAGAGCGCGCTGTACGCGGTCCTGGACCTGCGGCCGGCCTGGCAATATCAGGAGTACCATGTGCCGGGAGCCGTGCGCGTCGATGCCGTCGACCTGTTGGCCCATGTGCAGGCGCTGCCCACCCAAGTGCGCGTCGTGCTCGTCGACGGCGGGGGAACCCTGGCCGCGGCCGCCTCGGGGGTCTTGATGGGCCGCTTCTCGGACACGCGCGTGGTGCGCTTCCTGGTGGGCGGCACCGAGGCCTACTACGCCGAGATCGAGCTTGCCGCACTGCGTCCCGGGGCCACTCCCTCCACAAGGGTCACGCCCAGGGCCTCCGACCTGCCAGCAGTGCCTGTGGCCCCCGCGGCCCCGCCCTCGACTCCCAAACCCCGCACCATCCCACGAGCCGGCTGCTAGCCACACTTGTCAGGAGACTTGCCTTGAGCACCGACACGATGACACGACAAGACGAGGTTCTGGGCGACGCGGCCCCGCCTGCACCAGGCCCGCGCCCCTACTGGAATCCGTACCTGGCCGGGGTTGGGCTCGGTCTGACCCTGCTGCTCTCCTACGTGGTCCTCGGCGCCGGGCTGGGAGCCTCTGGAGCGATCGCCCGGACGGCTGCGGTCGCCGCCCATGCCGTGCTCCCAGCCCCGATGGAAGCCAACCCGACACTGGGCCCCTGGTTCGAACGGGGCTCGCCGCTGGCCTACTACCTCGTGTTCATGGCGGGCGGCGTGCTCCTGGCGGGTGGGCTCTCGGCCTGGAGCGCGCGCCGTGTGCGCTTCAGCGTGGAGCGCGGACCGCACATCACGCCCGGCAAACGGCTCTTGTTCGCGCTCGGCGGCGGCCTGATCGTCGGTTTCGCCAGCCGCCTGGCCCTGGGCTGCACCTCGGGTCAGGGCTTGTCTGGCGGTGCCCTGCTCATGACTGGAGGCTGGGTGTTCATGCTCGCGATGTTTGCGAGCGCCTTCGCCTTTGCCTGGCCCGTGAGAAAGGAGTGGCTGTGATGACCAGCTATGCACAGGGAATCCTCAATGGACCCGAAGGCTTGTTCCTGGCTCTGCTCGTCGGATTGGGTTTCGGCTTCTGGCTCGAACGCGCCGGCTTCGGCAGCAGCCGTAAGCTGGCTGCGATCTTCTACTTCCGTGACTTCGCCGTCCTCAAGGTCATGGGCACCGCCATCGTGACCGCCGCGCTGGGTCTGTGGACATTGAACGCCGGGGGCCTGGTGGCGATGGATGGCATCTTCCAGCCCGAGACCTTCCTGTGGCCCCAGCTCGTGGGCGGCCTGCTCTTCGGCGTAGGCTTCGTGATGGGTGGCTGGTGCCCGGGAACGGCTCTGGTCGGGCTGGCCAGCGGCAAACTGGACGCTCTGGTGTTCCTGGCCGCGGTCGGGGGCGGAAGTCTGGCCTTCGCATTCGTCGAGCCCGGTATCCGGGGTTTCTCCACTTCGGGAGCCTGGGGTGTCTCGACCCTGCCCGACATTCTGGGCATGTCCAGCGGCCAGGTGACCTTGCTCGTCTTGGTAGCGGCGCTGCTCGCGTTTGCTGCTGCGACGCGCGTCGAGCGGAGCATGGCCGCACGCCTGGCAGCAAGACAGGCAACCCCTACGGACGGAAAGGAGTAGACCATGGCAACCGACCCTGATCGCAAGACTCAAGCCGCTGCCGTCGCCTTGATGGCCGTTGTTGTCGTGCTTGCGGCCCTGGCAGTGCGCTCGGGCGGCTTCTGGGACGCAGCGCAGGTTCCCACCGAAGAGGCCTCCGCCCTGCCGGGGTTGCTGGTCCGGCCCGTGTTCATCGACGGCGAGCTCCTGGCGCAGTTCGTTATGCGCCGGCGCGTCGATCAGACCATCATAGACCTGCGCCCGGAGGCCGACCACCAACGCTGGCACATCCCTGGGGCCATCCAGCTCGACCCGGCGGTCGCGGTCGCTACCGACTTGATCGCCCTGACTGGAGGCGACCCGGATCGCGAGCTGGTGCTGTACGACGAGGACGGGCACGACGCCTTCGATGTGGCCGTCGAGCTCCTGCGTCGGGGCCACGAGCACGTCCACGTCCTCCTGGGCGGGCTGCGGTCCTTCCGGCGCGAAGTCCTGACGCCACCGTCCCTGCGGGGTATCCTGTCCGAGAGCCTCGCTCACGACCAGACGCTGGTGTGGGCCGAGCGGCGGCGCTTCTTTCTGGAAGGCGGCCACGCCCTGGTGCCCGGCGCCAGCGACCCCGAGAGCCTCGAGTCTCCGGCCGTCGTGTCCACGGCTTGGCTGGAGGCGCGCCTGCAGGAGGTCGTGGCCATCGACGCTCGCGACGCCGCATCGTTTGCCCGCGGCCATCTCCCGGGCGCCATCAGTCTTCCCCTCCCCTCTGTCCGCGCCAACCGGGACGGCGTCGACAGCATGCTGTTGCCGGCCGAAGAACTGTCGGACCGCCTGGCTGCCCTGGGTCTCGGCGCTTCGGAGCCCGTGGCCATCTATGGGGAGCGCATGCACGACGAGACCTTGTTGGCCCTGGCGCTGCTGCGCGGCGGCCAGACGCGGGTCGCCGTGCTCGAGGGCGGCTGGGGCGCATGGCTGGCCGAAGGCCGCCCCGAGACAGCCCAACTCTCCGAGCGGGGTCCCGTGGAGCGGGCGGTGCCAGGCGCCGATGGTTTCACGATGACGACCTCCGAGGTCGCCGCCGCGGTCGATGAGGGTCAGGCCCTGATCCTCGACATGCGGAGGCCAGAGGAGTATGCCGGCCTGGCCAGTGCTGTCGCAGGCCGTGGGGGCCATGTTCCCGGAGCCCGCAACCACGACTTCACGCTCGACTATGCCCCGGGGCGTGACGGCGGCCACTGGCGCGACATCGCCCGTCTGCGCAGTGCCTACGAGGCTCTGGGGGCCAGCGCAGAGCGTGAGGTCGTGGTATACTGCCAATCCGGCCACCGCGCGAGCCACGCATACTTCACACTGCGCTATATGTTGGGTTTCACGAAGGTGCGCTGGTACGACGGGTCATGGAAGGCCTGGGCTGCGTCGCCATACCCCGTCGATTCCCCCTCGAGCTCGGAGTAGGTCGGATGTCAGACACGCGCCCCGCCCCGATGTCCGACTTCATGCTCGAGCAGGTCGCGCGCCGCTTCCGCGCGCTGGCAGACCGCTCGCGCTTGCTGCTGATGAACCTGCTGTGCGAGGGGGAGCATAATGTCGGCGAACTGGTCGAAGGCTCGAAGCTGACAAACGCCAACGTGAGCAAGCATCTGAAAGTGTTGCATCGAGCGGGCTTCGTGCGGCGCCGCAAAGCGGGCCTCAACGTCTATTACAGCCTGGCCAACCACGATGTGGAGGGCTTGTGCCACATCATGTGCAGCATGGTCCAGCAAGAGATCGAGCGCGCCCTGCGGCTCGCGCGGGGAGAGGTCGAGGCGGAACGCCCCTGAGCGACAACACGGGCCGCCTCCGAGCGCAGCTGGGCCGCGACGAAGCCGCGCGGCAGCATGCCGAGCTTCGCAGCCGCGTAGAGGCCCTCGTTCTCGAGCGGCCCAAAGAGGGTGCGAGTCTTCAGCTCAGAGCGGGGCGCGCCGCGTGCCCACTCCCGTCACCTGGCAACTCCGCGCAGGCCGCGCGGTGATCGATAGCCAGGCAGACCGACGATCCTGGCTTGAAATCTGGACCAAAATCATGCAGTATCCAATTCAACATTACCTCTAAATAAAGAAAGAGGGATCGACAGTCTCTTGATGCAGGACAGGTAGCGATGCGAGCTTCAGCGCAGTGCAAGAGTTTCCTTGGTTTCTGGTCGCCTCTCCACGGGATCGTCCCGCGCACGCACTCGCAGCCAGGCCGGTGATGGACGAGCCCCAGGCGAAGACGGTGGTACCTCCAACCCGCGCGGCCTCCGCTATCAGCCTGGGCCTGGCTGCGATCGCGTTGCTGAGCCTGGTCTCGGGTCTGGTCGTCCTGGCCCTGCAGATCAGCAGCGCACAGACGCTCGGGATCGAGATCCAGACGGCAGGCCGACAGCGCTCGCTCGTCGAGCGTTTGACCCGACAAACTCTGCTCAAAGGTACCGACCCGCAGGCGTTCTCACGGACCGTCTTCCTGCTCCAGAGCACTGCGCAGGTGCTGCTCGATGGTGGGGCGCTGTATTCCGACTTCGAGCTGTCCGAGACCAACGTTGTCCCTGCGGCCACATCGCCTGAGGGGCGCGCCGCGTTCCAGTTGATGGCGCGGGACATCGATGCCCTCATCGAGCTCAGCCGGGCCTACCAGGCGGGCAAGATGACGGACGCGGACGCGCAGCAGCAGATCCTCACCGCCGGCCAGCGCGCCCTCGAGACCTCCCAACACAGTGTGAGAATGCTCGAGGGGGCGGCGCTCGCGGGAGCGCAGGAGAACCTGCGGCTGGTCCTCGCGCTGATCGTCGCCGCGGTCGTCTGCGGGCTGCTGTCGGGCTTCGCATCGCTGCGCGCTGCGGCATCGTTGCGCGCCGAGACCGGGCGCGTAAGGCAGGCCCGACAGCGGGCGGCGGCCAAGGCCGCGCAGCTGAATGCCGTGATCGAGACCGCCGCCAATGCCATCATCACGATCGACGCCGCGCGCTCGGTCCTCTCGTTCAACCCTGCGGCGGAGCGTCTGCTGGGCTATTCCGCCGCGCAGGTCGTCGGCCAGCCGCTCGCCCTGCTCTTCCCGGGCTCCCTGCAGCAGCAACAGGTGTTTCTCGCACGCGCCCTCGATTCCAACGAGCAGGCCGTGGCGGCCCAAAGCCACGAGGCCGAGGCGCGGCGGCAGGACGGCAGCATCGTCCTGGTCGAGTTGGCGATGTGTCCTTTTCAGATCGGCGATGCCCGCTTCGTCACCGGGATCCTGCACGACATGTCCGAGCGCAAGGAGCGCGATGGCTTCTTCAACATCAGCCTCGATCTTCTGTGCATCGCGCACGCGGACGGCTATTTCAAGCGCCTCAACCCGGCGTTCCCCCGTACGCTGGGGTACAGCGAGCGGGAGTTGCTGGAGCGCCCGTTCATCTCGTTCGTGCATCCCGACGACCTCGAGGCTACCCAGGCCGTGGTCGCTGGCCTCGCCCAGGGAATCCCCAGCGTGTCCTTCAACAACCGCTACCGTTGCCAGGATGGCAGCTACATTTCGCTGCGCTGGATGGCCTCCTCCGACCCTGCGACGGGCACGCTGTACGCCACGGCGCGGGACGTGACGGAGACACTGAGGCTGGAAGAAGAGCTGCGCGCGACCAACCGCCGGCTGAAGAAGAGCGCCCTGTTCGACCGCTGCGAGTCCAAAGTCATGGCGATCTTCAGCCGGCGGGGGGAGTTCAAAGAGCTCCTGCCCGACGTGCTCGCCCTGCTCGCGCAGGAGCTGGAGCTGTATCCGTCCAGCGTCCATCTGCACAACGAATGGCGCGGCACTCTGGAGCTCGCCGCTGCGCACGGCATGCCTGAGGACTACTCGCGGTCCTTTAGCTTCGGAGAGGGGCTGGTCGGCGAAGCGGCCGCGCGCGGCAGCTCCTTCGCACTCGCCGGCGACGCCCTCGTGGGCGGTGCATTGGCCCTGCACACGGGGGTGGGCAGCATCGCCGTCGGGGGCATCCTGGTCACACCGATCTCCTACAAAGGGCAGATTCTCGGCGTCCTCACACTCGCTTCGCCGCATGTGTTGCAAGATCGGGGCCGCAGCTTCGCCGATCAGCTCGCGGACCAGATCGGCATCGCGATCCAGAACGCGCGCCAGTACAAACAGCTGCACGAGCTCACGCGACAGCTCAATGACCGCAGCCGCAAGATCGCTTCGCAGAATGTTGCGCTCGAGCGCGCCAGCCGGCTGAAGTCGGAGTTCCTGGCGAACATGTCCCACGAGCTGCGGACACCGCTCAGCGCGATCATCGGTTTCTCCGAGGTCTTGCGGGATGGCCTTGTCGGCGGGCTCAACGAGACCCAGGTCGACTACTGCAGTGAGATCCTCTCCAGCGGCCAGCACCTGTTATCGCTGATCAACGAAATACTCGACCTGTCGAAAGTCGAGGCAGGGAAGATGGAATTGGAGCTGGGCGAGGTCGATGTGGTCGCGCTCTGCACGAACGCCCTGACCATCGTCAAAGAGCGGGCTGCCAGCGGACGGGTGTCGCTCTCTTCCACCGTCGACCCCTCTCTGAGCTCGCTGGTCGGAGACGGACGCAAGCTGAAACAGATTCTCTACAACCTGTTGTCGAACGCCGTAAAGTTCACCCCTGAGGGCGGTGAAGTTCTGCTCGAGGCGCGCCGGCTGAAATCCTTAGACAACCACGTCGTCTCCTTCGTCGTGCGCGATACAGGCATCGGCATAGCGCACGAGGACCAGAGACTCGTCTTCGAGCCGTTCAAGCAGATCGACGGATCCGCCGCACGCAAGTACGCCGGGACGGGTCTCGGCCTGTCACTGGTCAAGGCGATGACCGAGCTGCACGGGGGACAGATCGTGCTCCAGAGCGAGCTGGGGAAGGGCAGCCGCTTCGAAATCACGATCCCCGACCAGGGCGCGCTCCCGTCCTCCACCACGGCCAGCGACGCAGTCCCGCCGTTGCGGTCTCGTCCTGACGCCCCCCTGATTCTCATCGTGGACGACGATGACACGGCCTGTACCCTCTACTCGTTCCACTTGAGCGGCGCCGGGTATCGTGTCGTCAGTGCCACGACCGCTGACGAGGGCCTGGCATCGATCGCGGCCCAGCACCCCGACCTCATCGTCCTCGATGTCCTGCTGCCGACGCGCAGCGGTTGGGAGATCCTCAGGGCGCTCAAGGCAGACCCCGAGACAGCAGGCATTCCCGTCGTCCTGGTCTCGGTCATCGGCGACGAGTGCCAACACAAGGGCTTCGCGATGGGCGCGGCGGACGTGCTGACCAAGCCGGTCTCGCGCGAGCTGCTGCTGGCGGCAGTCGAAAGGCACTATGGCAGCCCGAGCGGGGCGCTCGCCCGCATCCTGGTCATCGACGAAGACGCGCTGCTCGCCGAGAACATCATTGGTCCGCTCGAGACGAAGGGCTTCACCGTCTTGCGGGCGGGTTCGGCAGGTGACGCGATGGCACAAGCGTTCACGCATCCGCCGGACATCGCGATCGTCGACCTGAGCATGCCCGACAACTCTGGCTTCGAGGTCATCGACTTCTTCAAGAGCCAGCCCTCGCTCCGCGATCTCCCCATCCTGGTCGTCACTGCAATAGACCTGGACCCTGCGACGAGTCTCGCGCTCCGCGGCAAGATCCGCGGACTGACACACAAGCGTGACTTCGATGCTGAGGCCCTGTTGCGCCAGGTGCGGGCGCTGCTCGGAGATCCCTGCGCCGAGAGCGCAGACGCGGCCCCGGCGGAGAAGGCGGAGATCGGGCCAGACACCAAAACGGTGCTGGTCGTCGGTGAGGATGCCCGCGACCGCACATTGCTACGCCGCTATATCGAGGAGGCAGGGCTCCAGGTCGTCGAGGCCGGTGACGGTCGCGAGGCGCGCGCACAGCTGTCTGCCGCGCCTTGCGTCCCTGATCTGGTGGTACTGAGCCCCTCGGAGGGCGATGGGATGGCCTTGATCGAAGAATTCTCCCAGCCCTCGCAGGGCGGCCTCCCCTTCCTCGTGCTGGGCGGCCAAGGCAGGCCCGAAACCCGCTGCGCGATCGGCGCCGATATGGTCCTGTGCAAACCCATCGAACGGGACCAGCTCCTCTCTGCCGCCGAGGCCCTCGGCGTAGGCGTTGCCGAGGACGAAGCCCGCATCCTCGTCGTCGACGACGACCCCCTTGCGATCAACTGGATCACATCCTATCTCTCGCAACCCTGCTTCGACGTGACCGCGGCCTTCGGCGGACGTGAGGCTCTCAGTCTGGCAGCGACCAAGGCCTTCGACCTCATCATCCTCGATCTGATGATGCCCGAAGTGAACGGCTTCGAGGTCATCGATCGGCTCAGGCAGGACGTGAAGACCAGCTCGGTACCGATCCTGGTGTTGACCGCCAAGAACCTGAGCCACGGCGAGCGCCGACGTCTCGAGGCGACGGTCGACCATCTCGCCCAGAAGACAGAGCTCCACGGAGCGGCCCTGCGGCATCAGATCCGAGCGCTGCTCGGACGGAGGAGTCGGGTATGAGTCGTGTGTTGCTCATCGAAGACAATCCAGCCAACATGAAGCTGCTGCGGGATCTGCTTGTCCGTCAAGGGCATAAGGTGTTGACCGCCTACGAGGCCGCAACCGGGCTCCAACTCGCCCAGCAGAAGGCCCTTGACCTGATCGTCCTCGACATCCAGCTGCCGGGGATCGATGGACTTCAGGCGGCGAAGCAATTGCGCTCCCGCCCCGCGACACGCACGACCCCGATTCTCGCGGTGACCGCGCACGCGATGCGCGGCGACGAGGCGCGTATCCTGGAGGCAGGCTTCGATCGCTACCTGGCCAAGCCGATCCGCTACAGGGAATTTCTGCGGGTGGTCGCAGAGATGATCGAGCAGCGCTCCGCGGTCGATCCGGCTTGCGGCAAGGAAGGGAATGATGCGGGGCCCGCGCCCGCGGAGAGCGAAGATGTCGGATCACGGATGGAGCGTAGTCCTGGACCCGCGACGGAGTGACCCATGCCTGACAGCACCCCCAACAACGACCTCACGCCCGAAGATGAACACGCCAGAGTCGTAATCACCACGCGCAGCCTCAAGTACCTGCTCGTGGTCGATGATGAGGCCGTGAACCGCAAGCTGCTCCGCGCCATGCTTATGGCGGATGGCTATGTCGTGCACGATGCCAGCAATGGTGAGCAGGCGCTCGAGTTCATCGCCCAGGAGCGGGTAGACGCGGTCCTGCTAGACCTGATGATGCCGGGGATGACGGGGTTCGAGGTGCTCAAACATCTCAAGAGCGACAGCGCGCATCGCGGGATTCCAGTCATCATCGTCAGCTCGCTGCGGGACCGCACCGACCGCATGCGCGCCCTGGAGTGCGGGGCCGATGAGTTTCTCGCACGACCCATCGATCGGCTCGAGCTCAGGATTCGCCTGCGCAACCTGCTCCGCCTCAAGGCGGCCCAGGAGTCCCTTGCCAGCCGTAATCGGAAGCTGCATCGACTTCTCGAAGAGCTTCAGAGCGAGATCCAAGAGCACAAGGAGACCCAGATCCGCTTGCGCGATGCCGCCCGCTGCCTGGATGCCTCCAACGAGGAGCTCAAGAGCTTCACATCTGTCATCTCCCATGACCTGAAGAGCCCGATGCGCGGTGTGCGCAACCTCGCGAGCTGGCTCGAGGAGGATCTCGGCGGCACAATTCCAGACCAGTCGAGCGCTCACCTGCGCCAACTGGGCGAGCTGGTCAGTCGGATGGAGTCTATGTGCGACGGCCTGCTGGACTATGCTCGAGCCGGGAAACACCGTGTGGCCGCGGAGCGGGTCGAGACCGCCGAGCTGTTCCACGAGGTCGCCCAGCTCGCCTGCCTGCCCGAAGGCTTCAGCATCACCGTCGAGAGCGCGGTACCCGCGGTCTCGACTGCGCGCGCGCCGTTGAAGGAGGTGCTCCTCAACCTCGCGGCCAACGCCGTCAAGCACCATGACCAGCCCAGCGGGAAGATCAGCCTCGGCTGTGTCGATGCAGGCGTCTTCGTGCGCTTCACTGTCGGCGACGACGGCCCGGGCATCCCTCCGGCGCTGCAGGACAGGATCTTCGACCTCTTTTATTCCAACGGCCCAGGGCAGGGCACCGGGATGGGGTTGTCCTACACACAGAAGATGATCCGGGGGGTCGGCGGCGTCGTCGAGGTCCAGTCTGATGGCCAACGAGGCACGCGCTTCAGCTTCACCTGGCCCAAAGTCTGGCCGGCGCTGCATGGTCAGTCCGACCAGGCTCTGTTTGACAACCTCAAGGACCGCTATCTCCCATAGGGCAAGGGTTCACCACCTCGCAGACGCAGACGCTTCGCTCTGCCGCGTCGGGCGGGGGTAAACCCCGCACCCTACGACAATGGACTGGCAAGGAGGTTCTCCAACAGACCCATGTCCCCCGCCCAACTGCGCAGCCGCACCGAGAATCTGGGCGCCCGGAGCCACCCCAGCAACGGACCGGGAACGATCTGGCGATCGGCGGGAGAGGTGACGTTCGCGACCATCGGGGAGACTCCTGACAGGCTCTCAGCAGCTGCTTGCCCAGCCTCCGCCTCGGGTCAAGACAACTCCGAATCGTCGCCGGAAGAGACCCCAGACTCCCGATCCCCAGACGAGTTTCCGCTTCCGTCTCAAATCAGAACGAGTATTCTGCACAGCTGATCCCGCGCCGGAGATCCACGATGCACCGCTTCCTTCTCTTCCTCCTCTGCCTCCTGCCCCTCGGCTGCAGCGGGCCGATCGACGCTCCGCCCCCGCCAGGCCCTCCCCTGGTGACCGTCGCGCAGCCGCTCAAGCGCGTCGTCGTAGAGTGGGACAGCTTCACCGGGCGGCTCGATCCGGTCGACTTCGTCGAGGTGCGGGCCCGCGTCGGCGGCTACCTGCAGTCCAACAACTTCATCGAGGGCCAGGTGGTCGCAAAGGACAGCCTGCTGTGCGTGATCGATCCACGGCCCTTCCAGGCCGAGGTCGCGCGGGCGACGGCAGGTTTGAAGGAAGCGGAGGCGCGGCTCACCCAGTCGCAGGCGCAGAAGACCCAGGCCTTCGCGCAACGCGAGCAGGCGCAGGCCCAGCTGCACCTCGCCGAGACCCAGCTCGCCCGCGCGGTCACGCTGTTCAGGACCCAGAAGATCAGCCAGGACGAGGTCGATGTGCGCGAGAGCCAGGTCATCCAGGCCGCCGCCGACACGGTCGCCGCGCTCGCCCAGATCGAGGCGGCGAGCGCGGCCATCGCGGCCGCAGAGGCGGCCGTCGGGACCGCCCAGGCGGTGCTGGAGGGGGCCGCGCTCGAGCTGAGCTATACCGAGATCCGGGCACCGATCACCGGCCTGGTCAGCCGCCGCTACATCACCGAGGGCAACCTGGTCGATGGCGGCAGCTCGGGGGGAACGCTGCTGACGACCATCGTCGCCCGCGACCCGGTGCACTGCTACTTCGACGCGAACGAGCGCGACCTCTTGAAGTACCTGCGCCTGCACGTCTCCGGTGAGCGCGAGAGCTCGCGCGGGGCGAAGAACCCGGTGTACCTCGCCCTGGTCGACGAGCAGGGCTTCCCCCACAAGGGGCACATGGACTTCGTCGACAACCGCGTCGACCCGAACACCGGCACGATGCGCGGGCGGGCGATCTTCCCAAACCCCGACGGGCTGCTCGTGCCCGGTCTGTTCGCCCGTATTCGGCTCCCGGGCAGCCAGCCGCACGAGGTCGTGCTCGTCCCCGACTCCGCCCTGGCCAGCGACATGGGCCAGCCCCTGGTGTGGGTGGTCGCCGCGGACGGGAGCGTGCGGCCGCAGCCGGTCACCCTCGGCCCGCTGCGCCACGGCCTGCGCATCGTCCGCACGGGCCTCGACGGCAGCGAGCGCATCGTGATCCGCGGGCTGCAGCTGGTGCGCCCCGAGGGGACCGTGGAGACCGAGCTGGGGGCGATCGAGCTCGAGCTCGACAGCTCGCTGCCCGACACTTACGCACCGCTGCCGCCAGAGCAGTGGCTGACGCGTCCGAACAACCGATAGGAGACGGCCGTGCAGCTTCCGCACTTCTTTATCGAGCGGCCGATCTTCGCGACGGTGCTGTCAACCCTGATCGTGCTGGTCGGCGTCGTCGCCTACCCGAACCTGCCGGTCTCCCAGTACCCGGAGATCGCACCGCCCACGGTGGTTGTCAGCGCGAGCTACCCCGGCGCCTCGCCGGAGGTAATCGCGGCGACCGTCGCGACGCCCCTCGAGCAGGAGATCAACGGCGTCGAGAACATGCTCTACTTGGAGTCGTCCTCGACCGCCGACGGCGGCATGCAGCTGACGATTACCTTCGCCCCCGGCACCGATATCGACAACGCGCAGGTGCTCGTGCAGAACCGGGTGGCGGTGGCGACGCCGCGGCTCCCCGAAGAGGTGCGGCGCATCGGGGTCTCGACGCGCAAGTCTTCCCCAGACCTGATGATGGTCGTACACCTGACCAGCCCGGACGACAGCCGCGACCAGCTGTACATGAGCAACTACGCCTTCCTGCACATCCGCGACCAGCTCTCGCGCATCGCGGGCATCGGCAACGTGCGTATCTTCGGCGGCAGCGAGTTCAGCATGCGGGTCTGGCTCGACCCGGACAAGCTCGCCAGCCTCGGCCTGACCACCAGCGACGTGACCGGCGCCCTGCGCTCGCAGAACGTGCAGGTCGCCGCCGGCGTGATCGGTCAGCCGCCCCTCGATGACCCGGCCGCCTTCCAGCTCAACGTCAGCACCCTGGGCCGGCTGCGCGAGGCGGAGGAGTTCGGGAACATCGTGCTCAAGGTAGGGGCGGGCGGCCGACTGGTGCGCCTCTCCGACGTCGCGCGCATCGAGATCGGGGCCGCCACCTACGCGATGAAGAGCTACCTCGACGGACGCAACGCGGTCGCGATGGTGCTGTTCCAGCGCCCGGGCTCGAACGCAGTCGCGACCGCCGCGGAGATCATCGCGCTGATGCAGGAGCTGCGGCCGCAGTTCCCCTCCGGCCTCGACTATGAGGTCGTCTACAACCCGACCGCCTTCGTCGAAGACTCGATCGAGGAGGTCTTCAGCACCCTTTTTATCGCCGGCCTGCTCGTCATCCTGACGGTCTTCATCTTTCTGCAGGGCTGGCGGCCGACGATCGTGACGGTCGCGGCGATCCCGGTCTCGCTGATCGGGACCTTCGCGGTCATGCTCGCGCTCGGCTTCAGCCTCAACAACCTGTCCCTGTTCGGGCTTGTGCTCGCGATCGGCATCGTCGTCGACGACGCGATCGTCGTCGTAGAGAACGTCGAGCGCCTGATCGGCGAGGGGCTCGACCCGCGGGCCGCTTCCCACAAGGCGATGGACGAGGTCGCCTCGGCCCTGATCGCGACCACGCTGGTGCTGATCGCCGTGTTCGTGCCGACCGCCTTCATCGGCGGAATCAGCGGCCAGTTCTACCGCCAGTTCGCGATCACGATCTCGGTCTCGACAGCGATTTCGACGGTCGTCTCGCTGACCCTGAGCCCGGCGCTGTGTGCGCTGCTGCTCAAGCCGAAGGGACTCCCGCGGACGGGCCTGCGGAAATGGCTGTACCTGTTGACCATCGGCTGGTTCTTCAGACTGTTCAACGTCGTGTTTGACTTGGGATCGAAGGTCTACGCGGGCATCATCATACGCATCGCACGCGTCGCGCTCCTGTTTCTGCTGTTGTATGGCGGCCTCTTGTACGCGACCTGGTACGGCTTCACGACGGTGCCGACGGGCTTCATCCCGCCCCAGGACCAGGGCTACCTGATCGTCGCAGCCCAGCTGCCCGATGGCGCGAGCCTCGCGCGCACCGACGCGGTCGTGCAGACGATCACCGAGCGCGCCCTCCAGACCCCCGGGGTCAGCCACGCGGTCGCCTTCGCCGGCTTCTCCGGCGCGACCTTCTCCGCCGCTTCGAACGCCGCCGCGGTGTTCATCATCCTCGACGACGCCCGCGAACGGGCCGCCCAAGGCCTGGACAGCAACGTCGTGCTCGGCGATCTGCGGCGCCGGCTCGGGGCTGTGCAGGACGCCTTCCTGTTTGTAATCCCGCCTCCCCCGGTCCGCGGCATCGGCACCGGCGGCGGCTTCAAGATGATGCTGCAGGACCGCGGCGGGAGCGGCGACTTCCCCGCCCTCGAAGGCCTGACCTGGCAGATCGCGGGGCAGGCCAACCAGAACCCGGGCCTCGCACAGGTGTTCTCGACCTTCCGCGCCGGCACTCCGCGCCTGTACGTCGACATCGACCGCACCCGCGTGCGGATGCTCAACGTCCCGATCGAGAACGTGTTCGATGCCCTCCAGGTCTTCCTCGGCTCGGTGTACGTCAACGACTTCAACTTCCTCGGCCGTACCTACCGCGTCACCGCCCAGGCCGAGCCGACCTTCCGCGACGACCTCGACGACGTAGGGCGGCTGCGCACGCGCAGCGCGAACGGCGCGATCGTGCCCCTCGGCTCCCTGCTCGAAGTGCAGCGCCGGGCCGCCCCGGACCGGGTGGTGCGGTACAACCTCTATCCCTCCTCTGACATCAACGGCGACACCCGGCCCGGTTTCAGCACGGGTCAGGCCATCGCGGCGATGGAGAAACTCGCCGACGAGACCCTGCCGCCCGGCTACGGCTATGAGTGGACCGGCATGGCCTACCAGGAGAAGGCGGTCGGCGACACGGCCCTGTACATCTTCCTGTTGAGCGTGCTGTTCGTCTTCCTCACCCTCTCCGCCCAGTACGAGAGCTGGCTGTTGCCCCTCGCGGTGATCCTGATCGTGCCGGTGTGCCTGGTCTGCGCGCTGGCGGGGGTCTGGCTGCGGGGGATGGACAACAACATCCTGACCCAGATCGGGCTCGTCGTACTGGTCGGCCTGGCGTGCAAGAACGCGATCCTGATCGTCGAGTTCGCCAAAGCCGAAGAGGAGCGTGGGAAGGACCGCTTCGCCGCGATCGTCGAAGCCTGCCGCCTGCGTCTGCGGCCTGTGCTGATGACCTCGCTGTCCTTCGTGCTTGGCGTGCTGCCGCTCTTGTTCGCGACCGGTGCCGGCTACGAGATGCGGCGCGCGCTCGGCACGGCAGTGTTCAGCGGGATGTTGGGGGTGACGCTGTTCGGGCTGTTCCTGACCCCGATCTTCTATGTCGTGTTGCGCGGGTTCGCGCGGAAAGAGGCAGCGAACAGTGCGTAGACCCGATCCGCGCAGGCGCTGCAATCCCCGACGCCTCTCCGTGAGCCGGCAAGTGCGGCAGCCGGTTTGTCCGGCTGCGAGCGGATGAGCCGCGTTCGGTCGGGGGAAGCGACAGCGGCCCCTCCCCGACGGTCGGCTCGCGGCCGCCCCGGCGCCACGCGCCACGACGCCCCTGCGCATGTACGCGAAGCGCAAGTGCGCAGGCGCCTGGTCTCTTGAGCGCTGCCCTTCTACGGGCTCTGCTCCTGATCCCGGAGCTCGAAGACGACGCGGCCATCGGGGCCGAAGGCTTGACCTGGAGCATCGACGAGGAATGGCGCTCTTCAGGAGCCTGCCTGTGCCGCGAGCTGCTCCGCCAGCTGCAGCAACGCGGCCTTGTCGCTCAGGCCCTCGATGAAGCGCTCGGGGATTCCCGCCAGGCCCACCTGGGCGCCCACGAGGGCGCCGGTCAACATCGCACGCGACTGGTTCTGCCCACCGCCATTGATCGCGTGCAGCACGGCGCTCTCGAAATCGTCTCTGAAGCGCGCCGCGAGATAGTAGGCGGCGGGCACAATATGGTAGATGGCGCACGGCATGCCGTACACGAGGGAGACCTTCCAGGCCGGCTCGATGCGAATCCCCGGGTCCACTGCCGCCCGCGCGACGAAGGACGGCGTCAGCAGCGCGTCCGGTGAGGCGAAGTGGCCCGCGCGCGGTTGCCCTTCAGTGCCGGCGGCGGGGGGCTGCAGATTCCCCGAGGTGACGGCGTAGAACGGCAGGACGCCGCTTTTGACCCGGGCCATCAGCGTGCCGGAGATGCCGGCGTCGAAGGCATGCCCTTCGATCAACAGGCCCACCACACACGAAAAGGCGCAGGTCATCGCCATCACCGCGTCGTCGATCTGCGTCAGCGCCGTGTTGCGGGCGACATTCTCGGCCAGCTCCCGCGGGCTGCTGGCGTAGCGCACGGCGATGGCGATACCCCGGTCCAGGGCCTCGGTGTCGTCGGCGTGGCCGCCCGTCTCGCTCCATGGAAGTCCTGCCTGGCGTTTGGCGTAGGCCTCACGGATCGACTGGCTGGTGTACCCACCGGGCCCGCTCTGCGGGGTGCCATCGAGCTGGGAAAACAGCTCCGACTCCAGGCGGGCGCAGAAATCCGTCTGGTCATAGGCGCCCCTTTCGACGAGGGAGCGGGTCATCAACCGCAGGATGAAGCCATCCTGCGACAGGTCTCCGGCTTTGAGACCCTCGTGGTAGTGCCCGGGCTTTGGATCGGTGTAGCCTTCGATCCACGGCCCGTAGTTGCGCCGCAACGCGTCCAGATCGTAGTACCAGTGCGGGCCGACTCCCAGCGCATCGCCGATGAAGGCGCCGATCAGGGCACCCTGGGCCCGGTCGGCAAGGCTCTGCTCACGCTTCATCCCGGTTGCCTCTGTGGACTTGTGATGAACGATGCTACGCCCTCAATCCTGCCAGGACAAGCCCTGCGCCAGAACCAGCAGACCGCGGGCAACCTCGGCAGGCAACGCCCGCTCGAAGGCGCCTTGCGGCGGAGCCTCAATCCAGATGCAAGGCGGCGCGCAAGGTGAATTTGGCCCCGCAGGAGTGTTTGACCCGCGTTCCTTCCCGTCCCGATGCAAACTTCACCCGGTTGCCGCAGCCCGGACAGAGCATGCGCCGCTTCCGCAACGGCTGCGCCGCTTGCACCGCCCGGCGCGGTCGACGCGGCCTCCCCGGCCGCTGGGCGCGCTCCGATCGGGCGGGATGGGTCACGGTGGGCGCGGCCTCCGTGTTCTCGTCCTGCGCGGCTTGCCGAGCCGGGAGCGGGGGCGTCCTTCCGGTCAGGTCCGCCGTGGTCGCCTCTGGGTCCGCCTCGTCCGCGTCGCTGCCGAAGACCGCGGCGACCGGCAGGGCGCCCTCCAATTCGGCGGCAAGCTCGGGGGGGCGGGCCACCACCACAGGCTCGTGCAGGCCGCCCAGCAGGTCTGCGGGCACCGTCAGGACTTGCGAGGCCAGGCCTGCGTCCAGCGTCTCGTCCAGGAGGAAGTCGAATTCCCCCGACAGCTCCACATCGGCGGCCCCATCGTCGCCGTCGTCCCAGCGCTCCTCTCCCACCGCGATGCCGGCAAAGGCCGGGCCCTCGCCAGAGATCGCCGGACGGATCAGCGCCACGCCGTCGGGGATGTCTTTCGCCAGCTTCAGCTTGAGCTTGGGACTGGCTGCCGGCGGAGGCTTCGCGGCCAGAACTTGTCGTACATCATCGAGCATCAGGTACATACAGGGGATCGCCACCAGGGTCAGCACGGTCGCGAACACCAACCCGAACGACAACGACACCGCCATCGGGATGATGAAACGGGCTTGAAAGCTGGTCTCGGTCATCAGGGGCGCGAGCCCGGCCACCGTCGTCAGGCTGGTCAGCACGATCGGACGCACCCGTTTCTTGGCGGCGCTCACGACACTGTCGAGCAGGCGTCTGCCCTCACGCCGTGAGAGGTTGATGAAGTCGACGAGGATCAGGCTGTCGTTGACCACGATTCCAAACAGCGCCACGACCCCGATCATCGACATGAAGCTGATCTCCATGCCGAGCAACAGATGCCCGAAGATGATCCCGTTCACCGCGAAGGGGATGGCCCCCATCACGATCAAGGGTTGGACGTAGCTGCGGAAAACAACGGCCAGGATCACGTAGATCAGCACACTCGCCACGAGGGTGACCACCCACAACGAGCCCATGCTCTTCTGGCTCTCGAACTGCTCGCCACGGTAGCGCAGGTCTATCCCCTCGAGGCCAGACATGCTCTGGAGGTCCTCGACGGCCTTGAGCGACGACGTCTGTTTGTGGTTGACGCTGCCGAAGACGGAGGTCGCGCGTTTCCTGTCAACCCTGTTCAGCACGCCCTGGCCACGCCGCTCCTCCAGGTCTGCGACTTCGCGCAGCGGCAGCTTGTCGCCGGCGGGGGTATAGATGAACAGGCCTTCCAGCTGGCCACGGGTTTCGAGTGAGCTGGAGACATAGCGTACGATGATGTCGATCTGGCCATCCGCTTCGTGCCAGGTAGAGGCGACCAGCCCGTGCAGAGCACCGCGGACCTGTGCGGCGAGGCCGCGCTCGGTCAAGCCCAGCACCCGCCCGTAGTGGTTGAGGTGCAACCGCACCTCAGGCTTGCCAGGTTCCGCATCGGTCCTGATGTCCTGCACCCCGGAGAGCAGGGCCAGAGCGGCCTCAAGCCGTGCGACGTCGGCGTCGACGGTGGCTCCGTCGCCGCGCACTTCGATCTCGATGTCCGGCCCCGTCGGGTTGCCGCTTTCGGCATTCCAGCTCGAGCTCTTCAGCCCGGGCATACGGTTGGTCAGGCGCCGCAGCGCCGACAAGATCTCGGCCGAGCCGCGCGTCCGATGCTCAGCACCGAGCAGCTCGAGGTTGATCTGGGCGTAGTGTGTGCCGAGCGACCCCGTGCCGGAGGAAGTCAGCGAGTTCGGAGGCAGCTTGAAGCCGACCAGGGTATAGATGTGTTTCAGCTCGGGAACCTCCCGGCGGCACATCTCTTCGAGGCGGACGACAATCTCCTCTGTGCGGGCCAACGGCTCGCCGACGGGAAGCTCCAGGGCGCAGAAGATCGCGTCCGCTTCGGCATCCGGCGCGAGGTGGAACGGAACCACATAGACGCCGACGGCGACGCTGATCGTGCTCAGGCAGAACAGCGCGAGCACGGTCAGGTAGCGGAATTGAAGCAGCACGCGTAAGACGGGCGTGTAGAACTTGTTGAGAAAGAACTTGAGCGCCGCATCCGTCCAGCGATGCAGGATGAACTTGTGCCGCTTCTTGGTGCGCGAGAGCGAGCTCGCCAGGTGGCGGGGCAGGAGCACCAGGGCCTCGACCAGCGAGACCAGCAGCGCGACCGAGACGACCAGTGGCAGCGGCCGGATCACGTCGCCGAACCGGCCTTCGATCATCATCAGCGGAAGGAAGGCCGCGATGCTTGTCAGGACCGCGGCGACCACAGGCCAGGTGACCTCCGAGGTCCCCTTGATGGCCGCCTCCTCAGCCGACAACCCCTCCTCGAAGTGGCGGTAGACGTTCTCGCCGATCACGATCGCATCGTCGACGATCATGCCGAGCACCACGATGAGCCCGAACAGGGTGATCAGGTTCAGGGTCAGGCCGACCAGCCCCATCACGATCAGCGTGCCGAGGAAACTGACCGGGATGCCCACGGCGACCCAGAAGCTCAGCCGGAAGGACAGGAAAAAGGCGAGGCTCAAGAACACCAGCAACAGTCCTGTGCGGCCGTTGCGGGTCATCAGATCGATGCGGTCGTCCACATGGCGCGACAGGTCGTTGTGCGGCGTGTAGGTGATGCCCGCTTCGACGGGACGTGCATCGGCGATCTCGCGGACCCGATGCGCGATCGCGATCACGTCTTCGTCGCCGGTGCGGAAGACCGCGATGCGTGCGGCCGGCTGTCCGTCGAAGCGGCCGGTGACGAGGGGCTCCACCCACACGATCTCGATCTCTGCCAGGTCGCGCAAGCGGACCAGGCCCCCGTCGGCCGTGTTGACGATGGGCAGGTTCTCGAGCTCGAGCAGGCTCGAACGACGGCCCAGGCTGCGCACCAGCGTCTCGCCGAAGGCGCCACGCATGACGCCGGCCGGTTCATCCAGGTGGCTGTCCGAGATGATGCGTGCGATGTCCTCGGGCTTGAGCTCCAGAGAATCCAGACGCCGCGGATCCAGCCTTATGCTGACCTCGCGCTCGGGGATGCCCAGCACCTGGGTCCTCGAGATCAGGGGGTCGCGCAACAGCGCGTCTTCGAGGTCTTCGGTCGCCCGGCGCAGGCGGTCAAGGCTGGCGCTGCCGTGGACGGCCACCGAGATCGCGGGCATGTGGGGTTCCATGGCGCGGCTGCTCAAGCCCTCACGGATGACCTCCTCTGGCAGGTTCCGGACATTCTCCAGCTCAGCGTCGACGTCCCGCAGCACGTATTCGGGATCCGCGCCTTTCTCGAGGGTCAGCGTCACCTCTGCCTGGCCCTCGCGGGCAGCGCTGCGCATGACCTCGACGCCTTCGACTGCCTGCAGCACTTCCTCGAGCGGGAGCACGACCGCGCTCTCGACCTCGGCGGGAGAAGCTCCGGGATAGCGGGCGCTGACCCTGATCGCGTCGGGGGTGGTGTCGGGCAACAGCTCGCGCCGCACCCGCGCCGCCGCCACCAGGCCGAAGGCGACGATGCCCAGCAGCAGCAAGTGGACGACGACGGGGTTGTTGACTGAAAAGCGCGGCAGGTTCACTTCGTCGTCCCTCGGAAGGCTCTAACCCCCTTTCTGCATCTTGACGAACTGCCCGATCAGCTTATTGGAGAATTGGGAGTTCACCAGCCCGTGCTTGGTCAGCACGGTCAAGAATTTCAGCGCGACTTTGTAGTCCGCGCCGGGGTTGCAGAAGTGATAGTGGCGCTTCCCAGCCATGTTGTTGAGGTTCCCCATCAGCCTATGGACCTGGCTGTGGTCGTCAGGCATGCCGTCTTTGTAGCCACAGCTCGACCCCAGATCGCGGTGGATCCGCGACATTGCCTGCTCGGTCTGTGTGCACACGCTGAAGGAGCGGATTCCCACCGTGCCCTCGACCTCGATCTCGAAGACGCACGCGATCGGCTCGGCCTTGACGTCCATAGTGGGTCTGTAGAGGTGGTGGTAGTTGATGTAGGTACATGGCATGGCACGGTCTCCTGGGATCGGGCGCCGACCCACCGTTGATCCGCCTCGAGAAGGCGCAGCGTGGTCGATGGCTGAGAACTTTCTGTGGATGATACCCGCGAATGGGCCGCACGCCAGCGGGTCCTCGAGCGTCTGGCCGCGATCAAGCTGGTGCGCGACGCCAGCGCTGCACGCCGCGCGAGCTTCCTCGGGGAAGCAAGCGCCGCCTGCTGCTGAGGAAGCCGGGAGCGGATGCCACACCCGGGGCGGCGGCTCATGAGCTGCGTCCGCTTCGCCTGTTGCACGGCCATGGTCTGCCCGTTCCGACGCCCCTTCGGCTGACCGCCAGGGAAGGGATGGGGGTACTCATGATGTGCTCGTACTGGGGGTCCGTGGATTGTCCCGTGCCGCACCGGGTCGCGCAGTTCCCGGGCGTCGTCATGGGCTCTTCCCATGGTGCGGACTGCGGCTGCACGCACGCTGGCTTCCAGGTACCATCAGTCATTGACCCCCGTGTGAGCAAGGAGCCAGCCCATGCCCGGAGATGTTGTCCGTTTCCCAGGAGCCTCTGGTGTCACTCTGGTGGGGCGCCTGGAGCAGCCCGGCGTGGCCCGCGCGTGGGCGCTGTTCGCCCACTGCTTTACCTGCAGCAAGGATCTCAAGGCGGTCCGTGCGATCAGCCGCGCGCTCGTATTCCGCGGGCTGGGGGTGCTGCGCTTCGACTTCAGCGGCCTGGGGGAATCGGAGGGCGATTTCGCCGACACCAACTTCAGCAGCAACATAGAGGATCTGGTCGCGGCGGCCCGCTACATGACTTCCCAGGGCCAGGCGCCGACCCTGCTGATCGGCCACAGCCTGGGTGGAGCCGCGGTGATCGCGGCGGCGCAACAGGTCGCTTCAGCCCGGGCCATCGCCACGATCGGGGCACCCTGTGATCCCAAGCATGTCGCCCATCTGCTCGACCCGGTCAAGGACCAGATCGCGCGTGAAGGGGAGGCGCTGGTGCAGATTGGTGGCCGCCCCTTCCGCGTCCGCCAGCAGCTCCTCGACGACCTCAACGAGCAGACCCAGACCGAGCGCATCCAGTCGTTGGGAAAGGCGCTGCTGATCCTGCACTCGCCGCAGGACAAGATCGTCGGGATCGACAACGCCCGCCACCTGTACCAGCATGCCCGCCATCCCAAGAGCTTCCTCAGCCTCGATGGCGCGGACCATCTGCTCTCCCGCACGGCCGACGCACGGTATGCCGGCGGGGTCATCGCCAGTTGGGTCGAGCGCTATCTGCCTCCGCCGAGCCAGGTCCCTCCGCCCCACGACACGACAGTCGCACAGATGGCCGAGGCCGAGGGCTACGCCGTCGTCATCACGGCACAAGGTCACCCGCTGCGAGCGGATGAGCCGCGTTCGGTCGGGGGAAGCGACAGCGGCCCCTCCCCCTACGGTCTGCTCGCGGCAGCCCTGGGGGCATGCACCACGATGACCCTGCGTATGTACGCGAAGCGCAAGGGCTGGCCGCTTCGGGATGCGCGGATCACGCTGCGTCACCAGAAGATCCACGCGCAGGACTGCGAGGAGTGCACATCGAAGGACGGTAGAGTCGACATCATCGACCGGAACATCGAGTTGTTCGGGGATCTGGACGAAGAACAACGCGCGCGCTTGCTACAGATCGCTGACATGTGCCCGGTGCATCGCTCGCTGCACGGTGAGGTGCAGGTGCGCAGTCGTCTGGTCCCCTGAGCGCTGCCCTTCTAAGGGCTCTGCTGCTCTTCCCGGTTCACCACCTCGCAGACTCGGACGCTTCGCTCTGCCGCGTCGGGCGGGGATAGACCCCGCACCCAACGAGCAGAAAGCCAACGACAACCGACTGGCAAGGAAGAGGAAGTCGAGCATTCACTGGTCGGCCCGCCTGTTGGCTCGGCGGGTGGAATTCCCTAGCCACACCGGTCTCCCCGCGGCCGTCAAGGCTTCGCGTTCCCTACCACCAACAACGGACCGAGAATCAGCGGCGGGCGGCGGCGTCTCCCGAAGAGCTGCCAGGCGCCCATCGCCAGCTGAATGGGTGAGCTGACGAAGTCCGCGAGCAGGGCGAAGGGAGTCAGGCTACCGCGCCAAAGCTGGCCGAGGGTCGAAGCGGGCACACGGTGGGTAGGGTCGTCCAGCGCGAGCACGCAAGGGCTGCGCTCCCCGTAGCCGATCAGCAACTGCAAGCCGTCGCGGCTCACGCCCACGTTGTCGGGTGCGTCGGAGTGCGGTGGCAGGTCCGGACGGACGAGCGGCAGGGAGGAAACTGTGCCGCGTGGCGGCCCAGGAAAGCGCGCGGCCATCCGAGCGGGCCTGACGGGCTGGATGCGCAACAGCTCGTGGCCGCTGCGGTAGGCCAGCCCGACATACAGTGTCTTCTCCGCGAAATCGTAGATCGGCTCGCCTACCAGCTGCGGCAGATCGGTCTCGAGCGTCGCTTCGTTTCCATGCCAAAGCGAGATCGTCGCGCAGCCAGACGATGAAAGGGCAACAGCTGCCAGGGCGCTGTACTGAAAAGGCACAGGACGTCGCATTTGCACAGCTCCAGGGTCTGTGTCGGGTCGAGCCCGGCGGGATGTTCCCCTCATGCTCTGCCCTGGTCAGCAGCAGCCGTGCCTGGAGGCACACATCGAAGGACTGCAACATTCTGCGACTTGAGCCGGCAAGGGACCCAGTCATGGAAGCAGCGAAGATCCAGCCCACTCGCACAGTGCGCTGGACCCTGGGGAGCGACAAGGCCCCTGTCCAGACGACACCGGAACCCTGCGGACCTCGACCGCGACGGACAGGTCACGCGGCCGGCGCGACAGAAAAACACAAGAAATGCTGAACCCCTCTGCGGTCCCGGGAGAAGGAAGCGTTACGGCACGCCCCGCGGCGGGGCTTCTGGAGGTTGTTATGGATTTAAATCCCAGTGTTGTTTTGGACACGTCGACGTCATTCAGGTTGCGCGCACAGACCGGCTCGATCGGCGTCAAGTTTCTCGAGACGGGGTTCGGCTGGGGCAAGCTCAGCGGGCGCACAGGGTTCATGGAATGGGGGCTGAACGTCGGGGGGCTCAGCCTCTCGGCCATCCCCTTGCAGGCCAGCTACCACGGCACCACCGAGTGGACCCTGAGCACACCCCGGATCTCGCTGGCCGAGGCTTTCATCTCCTTCACTGGGTGCATCGGCTACGGGTTGTTGTGCAGCAGCGTGCCCCTGAAGCACAACCCGGGCTTCCCGACGCTGTTGCACGCCCTCGACAAGCTGAGGCGGGTGTTTCCGGATGTCAGGCAGACCATCAACTGGCTCCGCTCCAAAGGAAATCTCAACTCGGTCGAAGTGCGTATCGAGGCCGCACAGTGCGGCGGCCGTCTCGCATACAAAAAGGCGAGCCGGCGCGCGGCGTTCTCCTGGTCGACGCCTCAGGCAGCCATCGGCGTGACTCAGATCCAGTTCGCCGGCCTCGACCCGCTCCGGGCCGCGCTGGCCATTGGCAGCATCCTCAACGGAGGTGGAGGGGGCACGCTGCCTTCCCGCTCGAAGCCGAGCGACGGAACCGTGACCAACCCGGTGCGCGATCCCCGGCACCCACGAACGGGCCAGACGCACACGCGTCCCGGCGGCCGTGTGCTTCGGGAGTAGGATGCTGCACCCGGGGATGGGGGCGCCGCGGGCGAGCCAGCCGCGCCCCCCGGTGGACGCCGTCCCTGCGGGGCCGATGACCGCTCAAGTCCGGGTCGCCACCACGATGGGCAACCCCTCGAAGCAGAAGAGTTGTTCCTCTTCGCACAGCGCGAGAAGCTGTCGGCCGACGACCTTGCCTCGGTGATTGCGGCAGTACGCCACCTGCTTGTTCGCGTCCAACGCGATGGCGGCGGCTGAATATCTGAGCCCGCCACCGAGCCCCAGGCCGAACTGCGCGCCGCCCGACAAGGCGAGAGCGCCGGAGGCATGGGCCGCCGCAAAACCGTCGGTGCACCAACCGCGTACACCTTCCTCGGATCGACCTTGTACCGTACTCCAGAGGCGCAACCGAGTCCCCGTAGCCCTGGCGCAGGAGCAGGCCGAAGGGGTGGCGCAAGACTCGCGGAGCTACGACGCCGGACTCATTCCCGATCCGGAAAGAAAGTCCCGAAGTTCTGTTCGGCGAGCGCACGCATGAATTCGGTGTCACACCCCAACAGGCCATAGGTATCGATCCGCAACTTGCGCAGCCGGTTGAGCGCGCGCACGCGTGCCAGCAACTCCGCCTGCCCCTCGGCATCTAGAGGAATGCCGTCGGCTCCGGTTGGGGCGCCGTCGGAGATCAGGGTGAAGTGTACGGTCGACTGGGAATGGAGAGCGAAGGCTTCCTCCAGGGCCAGATCCGTGCGCGTCACCCCGTTGTTCGTGAGCTCGCGCAGCCAGGCCAGCGCCTGCTCCCGGGCCGGCAGCTTTGCCTTGACCAATGTCTGGCGGAAGACCTGAACCTCTGCATTGAAGGCGATCAGGTTCAACGCCGGAAGCAGATCAGGCCCGCTGATCGCGTGCTCAAGGGCGCGGCGCGCACGGAACATCCGCTCGCGGTCCGCGGGCAGGTCGACGCCCCGATGCTCCTGTCCACACTCCGGGCACAGACCGCGGGCGGCGGCGTCGTCGCCGGGAAAAGGATCACGGCGATGCATGCTGCCCGAGATGTCGAGCATGAAGACAGTTCCCGCATACAGCGGACACCGGATCACCCAAGCCCGGTCGGCTGTTCGCTCGTCGGCAGGCGAGCGGGAGGGCGAGCCCACGGGCTCCCGGAATGCGATCAGGAAGCGCCGCACCTCGTCGTACAAGGCGTCGCGTTGACGGGTCGTGTCGTGCCACGCACGTAGCATCCGGATCGCGGAGGTGTCCGGGATGTGCATCATGGCGCGAACTGCCTGGATGCGCACTCGCTCGGGCGCGTCGTCGGAGCCGAACAGCCGATGCAAGGCATCGATAGCTTCGAGATCCCCCCACAAGGCCAACACGTCGACCAGGATCAGCCGGCGGTCTTCTTCCCCATCATCCATAACGGTTTTCAAGATCAACTTTCTGGCTCTGGCGTCGAGCATCATGCCCAGCGCACGCTCGCAGGCGTCGATGATGGCGAGCCGGGGCGCGGGCGCCGCGAAACCGAGCACCTCCGCACGCAAGAGCGCGAGAGCGTCCCGGGCGGCCGCCTTGCCGTCGAGACCGATCAACTCCTGGACGGCTGACTCGACCCGGCTAGGCTCGCCAACGCTGAGCGCCTCAAGCACGCGGCGACGGATGGCCCGGGACGGCTCGTCGGCCGCGACAACAGAGATCGTTAGAACTACCAGGATCAAGCTGCGCATCAGGTTCTCCTCCAAGTACACAGGCACGAGACGAGTCGGGCAGCCTCGATCCTGCGCGTCGTCAGCAAGTCTGTGAGAGACCATCAACCCTGTAGCTGCTCCCAGCCTGCGCCTGTAGCCACGGACAAGACCGTTGCGGATCATTGCAGGCAGGGCGACGGATGGCGTGGGCTGGCGCGATGGAATGCGGAACGTTGTGGTTCGCGGAGAACAAGCCAGGAGCCCGAAGATGAGAAAACGCCAAGGAAGCGAGTGTGAGGACTGCGGCCGGCGAAACCGTCAGGAGGACTGCCCGTCCTGCGACCAGGACCGCGAGGAGACGAGCCACTTCTACTTCCAGAGCACCGTCACGCGACGGCGCTGACCGGCCTCAAGCAGCCACAAGGCCAGCCTGGGGCGCGCTGGGCAGCCCCCACGAGCGCGCCTTCGACAGGGTCGCGGCCGCCCCAGAGCGCGTCGGCTGGGGCGACGTCGGCAAGATCCCGGGCGCGTGGACCGGGTTTAGAGGTGCGGATTGTGCGAGAGGCCGAACGCAGAGTTGCCCGGCAGATCGCCTGCGTCTGTCACGGTGAACTGCTGCTGCCCGGGTGCGGACAACGATGGTACGCTGAACTTGATGTAGGGCCCCGCGTAGATGCTTGCTCGGACTTTCATCAGCTCACTCCAGCCGTGGTTTCCCGTAGGCCTCTCTTGGATGCAGACTCGAATGCAGGCTCCACTATCGGCCCACAACCCGTAACGTGCTTCTTTTATCTGGCCAGAACCGAGGCGCGTCAATCCACTACCCTTGACTCTTCAGGACAACCGGATCGACGGGGGCAGATGGGCGTCGCCGTCGGTGTCGGAGCGTTGTGCCCGCATCATCGAGCGGTTGCTGGAGCTTGTTGATGGGCGGCTCAATCTGCCGGATCTTGTTGGCAATGCCATTGATCTTCGCCTGGCTGGCGCGCTGGTGGGTCACACCCTCATTGGCCGGTTTCACCCTGCTGGTTGTTTCGCTCCAAACCGGCTTTGAGATGTTCTGGCTCAGCGACGGTCTCCTTGTGGTCCCGACCTTGTAAGCTTGCTCGCAACCCACTAGTGTCTCGAGGCAGTCTTCAAGATCATGACCAGGATCATGGCGGCGGGACAGTTGGGTTCTTCGTTCGATTCTCTCGCGGAACCAGACAGCCCCGTCAAGACACGGCCTCAATCGGGAAATGCCAACCCTTCACCAGGCTGTTAGGTGGGACCAGGTTTCAATGGGCGAGAGTGCTCGTGACCACCGATGGCCGCAATCTTTTCAGCGGTGAGGCCCCCGTTCTGTGGGCCTTCGAAACCGCTTCGAATGCACTTGGGTTGGAATCAGGCAAGGGCACGACTTTCTTGAAAAAAATCAGCGGGCCGTCGGGAAACTCGTCACAGGCCGCCTCGATGTCTTGCGATGGGGCGACAAGCTTCCAGCTCCCGTCGACCTCCACTTCGATGCGCGGGAAGCTCGGGCGCGCCACGGGAACGGCGATAGACTCGCCGTCGAGCTTCGCGTAGAGCTGCCCGTGGCTTGTGGGGCGCCTGGCAAAGTGCCGGGTCGGCTTTCCTGTACGGGCTGCATACGCGCATTCTCAGCGATGCCTCCATCCCATAGACGCCGAGTCTTGGTAAGCCCTGTGCCATAGCGGGAGTTTCTGGCGGCGCGGGATGGAAAGCTGGCGAAGTTGAGGATGCCGTCGCGGATCGGCTTGGCGGCGTTTCCCGGGCTCGCTCGGCACTATTTTTCCAGAAAAGCGTACCCGCCCGAAATCTCACGGCAAGTGCTTGTAGTCGCGAGGGGGCACGCAAGACATGAGCACTACAGCAGACGTTAAGGTGATGCGCGTCACCACAGACACGGGTTCCATCTCCATTCCGACAGGACGCCGGTTGGCGATCTATGTTTCCGG
The DNA here is from genome assembly GCA_029260765.1 of Planctomycetota bacterium. Lineage (GTDB taxonomy): Bacteria > Planctomycetota > J058 > JAJDCP01 > JAJDCP01 > JAJDCP01. The sequence goes on along the minus strand of JAJDCP010000080.1, from coordinate 20,352 downwards.
CCTGGCCGCGGGAGCGGACCTGGTCGTGCGCTTCGTCGTCAATCAGACACCTCCCTGGGGTGACACGCCTGAGCCCGAGGCGCGCCTTCTCGCTGTTGGCGGACGGGTCGTGGCCCGCGCCAGGGTGCGCATCGCCGAGGGTCTGCCCGAGGCCCACTTCCACCACGTCCCCACGGGTCAGGACTATACCCTGGACGTCGACGGCAAGCCCGAGGACGCCAGCATCCTGTCGGTCGAGCCACTCGGCGCGCCGCAGAACGCGCCCGAGCCCGCAAGCGACGGCCGCGTGCAGCCCGGCAACGCCGCGCAGACAGGGGGCGTCTTCCGTTACCACGACCGCCAGCGCGACCGCCTGATCTCGCAGGACCGCGCCACGATCCTCGCCCACGCCAGAGGGCTTGGGGGTTTCTACCTGATGCACAGCGTCGGTCGGGTGTGGCGGGACACGAAGAAGTCCTCCAACGGCGGCGGAAACAAGAAAGGGGCCAGCAACCAGACCAGCTTCGACGACGTGCAGCGAGTCCAGGAGCGTCTCTGGGCCCTCGGATTCCTGGACGAAGGACAGGTGACGGGCGAGATCGCCGGGGAGGACCCCCAAGATCCGACCGTGGCCGGGATTCTCGCCTTCCAGAAGACCATGGGTCTCAAGCAGGACGGCTACCTCAGCCCTGATGCCGGGGTCCACCAGAGGTTGATGGGCAGGGGGCTCTGCGATCCACAGTTCGTCCACGAGCCTGCCATGCCGCGCCAGCGCAAGAAGCTGCTGCAGGCCGGCCACAATCCGATCTGCCGCCCAGACGGCAAGCCGCTTTTGAACCTGGCAGAGCCTCCGGAGAAGGTCGTGATCGTCAAACACGACGCACCGCTGGCGAGGCTGATCCGGGCGATGGATCCTGGCACGTCCTCCATGCGCCACTACGACCACGTAGAGCCGTTGGACGGGGTGACCATCGGCGTCGCCCATTGGCCCCTGAACGAGATGGCCAAGCTGTTCAAGACGCTGTGGGCCGAAGAACCGGCCAGAGAGGCGCTTCTTATGCGCTTCAAGGAGTTCTTCGAGGTCGACGGCAACGGCGTGCTGTGGCAACTGTTCGAGAAGGACGTCGCACGGGATGCGATCGACCTCGACTACGGGGAGATCGACCTGGACGCCGGGCTCCCAGGCGACGCCGATGTGCGCTCAGCCATCGAAGCAGGTCTGAAAAAGACCCTGCTCTCCGAGAGCTGGTTCGCACGCTCGAAGACCCGCACTTTCGGAAAGCGCGTCTACGACCTGGTCTGGTTCCGCAAGGCGATCGCCTGGGTGATGCGCGACCGCCGTCTGGTCGAATGGCAGGTCCGTTTCTGGATCAGGGACGTGATCCTGCCCAGCCAGAAGCTGGCGGTCGGCCGCTTCAAGCTGGAAACCTATGGCGCGATCGCCGCGATGATCAGCATGGTGAACAGCCGTTCAGCCTGGCCGGGTTGCCTGCCGAGCAGCGGCAAGTCCTACAGCAAGACACGATGGTGGGGCAAGACGATCGCGATCAGCTACGACAAGGACACCGGCAAGCTCAAGCTCAAGAAGGACAGCGCAGAGGTCAGCTTCGACTGGCAAGGCGAACCCAGGCAGGAGTGGCGGGCCTATGTCACCTGGCAGGTCTACTGGACCTTGAAGTTGATGCTCGACAAGAAGCAGGACCTGCGCTCGCGCAATAGGGTTATCTGGAACACATGGTTCGCCAGAGCCTTTGACCGGAAGCTGCCCGACCATTTCAAGACTTCCGGCTCTTTCCATGCCTTGAGCAGCCTGCCGGCAAGCGCCCACAACGGCCACGCCATGGAGCGCGGACGCTTCATCCCCGATGGCTTCGATCCGAACAAGCCCGAAACCTTCGCCGGGATGGCGGCGATCGTTCCCTCATACCAGGACCTCACGTCCCAGAGCTGAACCCTTCCACCGACGATCGGAGCCCCGCTATGCAAACGCTCAAAGTCAAAGCCGGTCAGCAGTACACGATCAGCTTCAAGAAGGAGCTGCTCGAAGACTACGTGCTCGTTCACGAGGTGGGGTTGGAGAGTCCCGCCGAGAAGAAGAAGGGCCGAAGCTACTCGAAGGACTGGTCCGGGGTGGCTTGCAATCCTGGCCTGAAGCTGCTGTTTCACGTCAACAGTGGCACCCAGAAAATCCGCGTCACCGATTACAGCGGGCAGATCGCCCGCGGGCAGGACATCAAGACGCAGGGCTTCTCAGACCTCGAAGATCTCGTCTACGTCGGGCAGGGCGACAACAACGTCTCGGTCTTCTATGGGTTGGAAGAGAAACGCTGGCGCCTGGTGCGGCTGGAGATCGGGCGCGGCACCTCCACGATCAAGGCCCGCGACTGTGAGCTCTGGACCATGGCTGGCGCCCCGGGAGGTCCTGGCCTGGGCAAGACTGACGGCGGCGACACCGGTCTGGAGGGGCTCGCCTACGATCCGGACGGTCAACGGCTGCTGGTCGCCAAGGAGAAGCCACCCCGCATCTACGCGGTGCCACTCAAGAGCCTTCCCTCGTTTCCCCGCTTCCCGCTACAAGACGAGGTGGGAAAGCTCCGCGCAGGCGATGATGGAAACCTCGCAGCTGACGTGCAACGGGTCCAGCGGGCCTTGACAGCGCACGGGCAGCTGCCGGCGGGTTTCACCCCGGGACACTGTGATGAGCGGACGATCCAGGCGATCGAAGACTTTCAACGCAAGATCGGCTTGCGGTCGCCGGATGGGCTGATCGAGCCGGGGAAACGCACGCATCGCGGGCTTATGGGGCTCGGCTTTGAGCGCAACATCGAAGGCGTCCTTGAGCTGACCGACACGATTTTCAGCGGCCAGAGCAAGGTTCTGGACATCTCGGGTCTCTGTTACCGCAACGCCCGCAAGAAGACCTTCGGCTTCAGCGGCGACCCGCGTGACTTCCAGCGGCTGCTGATCCTGAGCCACGAGTCCCAGGTGGTGCTCGAGGTGCCCGTCCACAAAGGCACGGCGGCCCTGGTCTCCAGGTTGTCTCTGAAAGCTGGCGCGCACGGGCTGGCGGCCGGCGTGCTGCAAGCCGAAGGCCTTGCGATGGATAGTGCCGAGACACTGTACATCACATCTGCGAAGTCCAACCGTCTCTATGTCTTCAAAAAGAAGAGCCGGGCCAGCGAGACGCTGGACACCTCGGGGAGAATGCCGGCAACCGCACCGACAGCCGCCAGCTCGGGCGGAGCGGCGGGCTTGGCAGTCACCCCCCAGGCAGAGGCGCAGATCTCGGAGCCGCTCCCTCAAAGGCCCGATCCGAAGCCACTGGCCATCCCCGAGAAGCCCGAGGACGAACAGGACTATTCGCCCGTCCAACGCGATTTCCAGCTGAAGGGGAAAGTGGTATGGAAAGGCACCGGTGAGCCCACGGCCGAGCATCCGGAGGACCTCGAGAAGGTCCGCAAGCGGCTGGCGGAGTTGGGCTATCAGAGCCCCCAACTGGCCAAGCTCAACTGGCCGACGCTGGCCAGGCATGCCTCAGAGATGGTCGCCAAGCTGGAGGGAAAAGAAAGCAAGACCGCCCGGCGCTACCGGCATCAGGACGCCGCCTACCGGCTCTATCCGGCCAAGGCCCAGGCCCTGAGCAGCCTGGAGCTCCTGCAGAACGAGGTCTTCGGACTGCCGCTGCAGAAAGGCTCCAAGGAGCAGCAGGGCGTCGTCACGCCGGGCAGTCTGACCCACCTGGCCCTGCTCCGCCCGATCGCTCTGGGCGCGCCGGTTTCGGGCGCGGCGGCGCCCGGGATCGACGTGCAGCGGGTCAAGGAGAGACTGTGGGCTTTCGGCAAGGCGGGGATCACGTGGGCGGACCTCAACCAGACTGCCGACGGCAAACTGGACACCGCGATCCGCAGCTTCCAGCAGGCGATGGGCCTGGGCGCCGACGGTGTGCTCGGTGTGGCCCGCAGCAGCAGCAAGCTCCTCAACGGCGACCGCCAGCCCGTCTACGACCCGCAGGAAGGCCTGCGCTCAGACGCCGTCACCGCTCATGGGGCCAAGCCCGAGCACATCCTGCAGGGGCACCCCCGGGGCGCGGGCACGTGGGAGGGCGGCTGGTCCTGCAATCCGACCTCGATGGCGATGCTGCTTCGCTACTTCAAGCCCGAGTATGGACGCGGCATGAGCGATTTCGAGCTGATGATGCACTGCGCGCAGCTCGGCGGTGTCACACCCGAAGGCTCGAGCTATGTCAAGTGTAAGAAGATGCTGGAGGCGGTCGGCTTGCGCTATCAGATGAGCCCGAAACGGGGGGACACCTCCGCCTGGATCACGGAGCAACTGCGTGCTGGGGCGATCATTTGCACGGGGGGCTCGCAAGCGGGACAGAAGTGGAATGACCGGAAAGGCGGCCACTGGATGCTGATCACGGGCATCGACAAGGATGGTGCCTTGATGTGCAACGACCCGGGCACCGGCGGCCCGCGGTCTCGGGCCATGAAGCCGGAGCACCTGGTGGAGTGGTTGGGCGGCGAAGTCTCCAGCACGCCGGAATACGCGGTCTACCCGGGATAGAGTGGCAGGCCCTGCAGCCATTGTCGGCTATACTTCCATGGTCAGGTCCAGGAGACCCCGCCATGGATTCACTGTGGGTGGACACCTGTTCGTCGTTGAAACGGGGCCACGAGCCCGAGTGGGACGACGTCAAGGACTACCGCGAGCCCCTGCTGCTGCTCCTTCGCAGCTTTCAGGCGCGTGGCCTGGTTCAGGACCCGGAGGACATCGTCCAGGACATCCTGATCGACATCAAGGAACGGCTGTACGAACGCTACAATCCACACCGAGGCCCCTTCCGCGCCTATCTTCAGGGGGTCCTGCAGTTCAAGCTGCGCCAGCAGTGGCGGGAGAGACGTCGCGCGTCCAAGCCACTGGAGAATGTCCCGGAGCCGATGGTCAGCGAAGAGCAGAGCCGCGTCGTCGATATCATCGCCGACATCCTCGGGGCCGTCCGCGCCTGGCACGATCGCTGCGCACACGGTCCCCGGCGCGACCGTCAACGGGTCTACGTGCTCAGTGGGCGCATGATTCTAAACCTCAATTATGCGCAGATCGCGGAACGGGAAGGGATCTCGGAGAGCCTGGTCAAACGCATCCTGCAGCAGGTGCGGGAAGAGATCCTCGGCGGGTTGCTCCAACGCAGCCTGGGTCTCGATCAAGAGCTTCGTGCCGGGCTCGACTGGGCACAGCTGGGAGCCACAGTGCGGACCGTCCTCGCCCAACCCGGGAGCAAAGCGGCGGTCCTGGCGGAGCTCGCAGACCCGGTGCTCCGCCGGGCGCTCGACCTGTGGCTCGATGTCCATCTCTCCGCCTTGCGCCGTCTGCCGGGTGAGAAAACCCGCACGGGCGGCGAGTTGCGGCACGGACTCGAGGTGATCTTTGGGCCCACGGCCATGGTGGCCTGAGCGTGCACGCCGTTCAACGCGGGGTTCTGTAGCCGCGGATCTCGACCAGATCGAAGGTGGCCAGCTGACCGGTGTCTGCAGCATGGAAGTTGCGCGCGATGAGGCTCGCGGTGATCGGGTCACGCAGTTCGAAGCGGACCGGTTCTGCGATAGGTTGCATCGCCTCGAAGGTCTTTCCGACCGAAGCGTAGATGAAGTCGTCCTTGCGGTGCAGCCTCAGGCAGAGGGTCTCCGCGCTCCCCAGATCGATCCTGGTGGCCGGGATCTCCCAACGCCCTGGCCTCTGGAGGGAGAGCGAGAGACTGCATTGATCGGACCGGACTCCCTCCTGGGTCAGAAGCAGCCTGACCGCGTGGCTGCTGCCTTCGCTGGCCAGGGCCAGCCCGGCCCCCTGATCCCGCCAGGCCGGCTTGAAGGCAAGCCGTGCTTCGATCACGACGTCGCCGCTCAGGCTCTCGAGGCCAGCCAAGGCACAGGCACGGCTACCGCTACACCAGGCGCCCTTGGCACGGAGCACGGCCCCCTCCCTGCGCAGCCCAGCCAGGTCACGCGGCGCACGGATGACAGCACCCTCCTTGCGCAGCGTGAGCTCACCCGAAGGACTGGTTTGGGGCAACGGTGGCTCTTCCGACGGCATGAGGTCGGTCGAAGCTCCGTGGGCAGGCCGAGCGACGAGCAGCAAGCCCGAGAGGCGCGCTTTGAAATCGAATCCGGTCGAGATCGCGAGCACTCCCCCGTCGGCCAGCTGCCGACTCACAGCGTGAACAAACAAGCGCCGTGTCCGGCCCGAGTCCAATGCGAAACCCATACGCCCGAGCGTCAGCCTGAAAGGCTCTACCTGACCCGTGATCAGCGTGCCGACGATCGGATCGCCCAGATCGATCTGTATTGAAGGCAGGTTGGTCCTGTGCGAGACAAAGACTCCCGATTGTTGGTCCCGAATAGCACCGACGGCCAGAGTCAGCGAGCGCAGTCCTTCAGTCTCCACCCGGTAGCACTCTTCGACGGGAAAGCGCAGTTGCAAGTGCGACTCCTTCGCGAACACCGGTCCGCCCGCGCCTTGCTCCAAGCCAATGCTCGTGATCTCGAAGGCCTTCTGCAGCAACGCAAGCTGTTCGGACGGGGGCACGGCGGGAAAGACGAAGCGGGTGGTCCCATTCGGTCCGTCGAGCGTGATCAGCCCCAGTTGTTTACGGAGTCCTGCCAATTCGACGGCGCGGGCCGCGGCCCCAGGATCGGCAGACTCCAGCCAGGCGAGCGGCTCGACATTGCCCGCATGAAGTCCTGTGACGGCGGCGAGGAAGCGTGCCGCCAAAGGCGGCTCGGGGAATGCGAGCGCCGAGGCCAAGTCTGCTTCCCAGCCGGGATCCGAGGCCTCGAGACGGCGCCGGGCCCGCTCGACGCACAGCCGCGCGCTAGGCCGCAGCTCGATCGAGCGCGCCAGCGCAGCCTCGACCCGCGGACGCAGCCCGCGCAGCCCTGGCGGCGGAAGGTCGCTCAAGCGCAGCGCCAGCAACAGCCCGGCGGCCTCGTCGGGACTGTTGGCAGCTTCGGCAACGTCGTTGCAAAGGAACCACAACGCCGCAGACGCGCGTCTGGCGGCTTCACACACCCGCGGGTCTTGATCGGCAGACAGGCGATCGATGAGCCGGACGGTCGCGGCATGTTCCGCGGCGTCCGGCGCCGCACGCTCGACGTTGCTGGCGAACAGGGCCAGCAGTCGGGCCAGTGGCACGCAGGCTCGGAAGAGCGGTTCGCGCGCCTGGGCGAAGGCCGCGAACAATGCCTCTTCACCACTGAGCAAGGGGGCACGCTCAAGCAGGGTCAGGGCGTGCCCGGGCGAACCCGTCTCCGCAGCGGTGACGTGCGCGCCCCAGCGTTCCAGATCATACTCTGGAGACATTCCGACAAGGCTGGAGACGGCGGCGTCGCGCAGAAATGGGCGTGTCGTCGGGTCGGAAGCCACCGCCTGCAGCGCCTTGCGCGTTGATGGAACACCGAACAAGGATAGCCCGATAGCCCCTCGCAGCCGTCGGGCTGCCGGAAGGCTCGGGTCTGTGACCGCAGCCTCGAACCTGATGCCGTCCGCCTCGGTGGTGCTCAGCAGACTCGGATCACCGGGTTGCCCGAGGCGGCGGAAGGCTTCCCGCCACAGGGAGAGCAGGCTCTCAACCTCCCCCTGCTCGATGAGCCGCCAGACAATGAACGACAGGTTTTCGAGATCGTCGGGGTCCACACGGAACAAGCGCCAGCGTTCCTCTTCAGCGCACACCACCTGGCCCAGAGCCTCAAGACAGGCGGTCCGCAGGCGGTAGGCTTCTGGATCGTCCGCCGCGCGCTGCAGCAAGGCATCGGTCACGCGCATGACCTCGTCGAGGGCTGCCCGTTGGCCTGCCGCGGACGCGAGCACCGCCCTGGCCAGACGACGGCACAGCTCTTCCGACGGCTCGCCGCGGGCGAACAGCTGCCTGTAGATCGCCAGCGCCGCATCCGGCCTCGCGTAAGCCTCGGCCAACCTTGCCCGCAGAATGCCGATGCGCGCATCCCAGGGATCGATCCTGGCAGCCTGCTCAAGTAGCCGCTCTGCCTCGTCCAGAGCACCGTCCTCGAGCTCGATGCCAGCGAGCACCCGCAAGGCATGGACCCGGCCAGCGTCGAGAGCGATCGCGCGGCGCAGATCGGCGCGCGCGCCTTCGTCCGGACCCAAGGCGAGTCGGGCGATGCCTCGGAACTCAAGCTCTTTGGCCTCTTCGATCGCACGGGCACGTAGCGTCACCAGGCTCATCACGAGCGCCACGAAGGCCAGGATCAGGCAAAGCCCGAGCAACAAGCTGACACCGCGATGGCGTCTCACCCACGAGACCGACCGCTCGAGAGTGGAGACCGGGCGCGCCGACACGGGCACGCCCTCGCTGAAGCGTTTCAGGTCATCAGCCAGAGCCCCGGCACTGGCATAACGGCGGCTGGCGTCCTTGGCCAGCGCCTGCGAGATGATCGCCGAAAGATCGCGGGGCAGGCCGGGACGAAGCGTCTCGGGGGGTGTCGGCTGCGAGTCCCTGATGGCGGCAAGGACTTCGAGGTAGGCTCCGACAAAGGGGGGGCGACCGGTGACCATCTCGTACAAAATGGCACCGATCCCGTACACGTCGGCGGCCGTCCCCACGCGGTCTCTGTCACCCGCGGCCTGTTCAGGGGACATATAGCTGGCGGTCCCAATCACTGCGCCGCTCCGGGTGAGGTCCGAGTCTTCGTTGGTGCCTCGCGCCAGGCCAAAGTCGCCGACTTTCGGGCTGCCATCCCGATCGATCAGGATGTTGCTTGGCTTGAGGTCTCGGTGGATCACGCCGCGGCGGTGGGCGTGGTCGATGGCCCGAGCGATGCATTCTGCGATGTGGGCCGCCTGCCGCAACGGCAAGGGCCCTTGTTTGCACTGGCTCGAAAGCGGCCCGCCGTGGATGAGGTCCATGACCAGGTAGGGGCTGTCGCCGTCAAAGGCGACCTCGTGGATCGCGATGATGCCGGGGTGATCGAGCCGCGCCATCGTCTGGGCCTCGCGCATGAAACGCACGATCGCATCCCTGGAACGAGGGCTGAAGAGCATTCTCTTGAGGGCGTAGTCGCGCTGCAGCTCTGGGTGATGGGCTCGGTAAACAACCCCCATGCCGCCGCGAGCGATCTCCTCGAGCAGCTGATACTTGCCACAACCCGAGCTCTCGTCCTTGCTCGGACTGGCGCGGACGGCCCCATCGGCCGCTGTCCAGGTGGATGAGTCGTGGCTGGCGGTGCTTTCTCCGTTTTCGACCCGTTCATACTCGGCGGCGGGCACCGCCGGGGAGGCCTGGGCGCTCAGTTTTTTCTGGGCCTCGACGAGCTCGGCGCCGAAGATGGCCGCGTCCGCGTGGCGGTCGGCGGGGTTCTTTTCAAGCGCGCCCAGGATCGCTTCCTGGGTCTGACGCGAGACCCGCGCCCGCTCCAGCGCGAACAGGTCCGGCCGTTCGGGCCGAGGGGGGTGGCCTACCAGGCACGCGTACAGGATCGCGCCCAGGGCGTAGATGTCAAGCCGGCTCTGCCCCGACGCCTCCACGGGGATGGCCGCTCGCTGCTCTGGTGCGCCGAACCCCGAGTTGCCTGGCGAGGAAGCCGGCTCGCCTGCCAGAAAAGCTTCCTTGAAACCCGCCAGACACACCCCGCCGTCGTGCCGGCGCAAGATGCTCGACGGTTTCAGGTCACCGTGCGCGATCCCCTCAGCGTGGAGCAGCGAGAGGGCTGTAGCCAGCTGGATCCCCACCGAAAGGACCCGAAACTCGTCGAGGGTGCCGCGCGCCGTCATCTCGCCCTTCAGGCTGCCCAGGGGGTGCCAGGCCGTGGCGATCCAAGCCCCACCGCCCGCGAGGATGCCCCTGCCCACCACCTCGACCAGGCGCTGGCTCCCTTCCCGCCCTTGGATCGCCGCGATGCGCCGCCAGACCTCGAGGCCGTGGCTGAGGTCACTTCCTCGGCTGGCGGGGAAGATCCTGGCCGCCACCTGCTTCGCAGGATCCTCGCTGAGCTCGCACAAGAACACACGGCTGTCAGGGTTTGAGCCCAGACGACGCAGCACGCGCATTCCCGGCACGCTGGGAAGATCGATCGATGCTCGCATCTTGCGGATCCTGACGGGAGTCTTTCAGGATACAGCATTCCATGAAATCGGACCGGCCGGCGCGGACATGCTTCTAGAGAAGGCCTCCAACGCCGGGCGCAAGCCTTCTAGAATGAGTCATCCGACTCCAGTGTTTTGGTTTCCTGAGCAACCATGATCCGCCTGTCAAGCGATATCGAGATTCGAGCAACGGGAATAGTGGATCCTGGGGATGCGCACATTGAGATAGACTGGATGTCGACCAACGGAGACCGTATTGAGATGTCGCCAGCGCTCGGATGGGACCTTCGCTGATTTTCGGGCGCCGCAGCCGGGACAGTTGAGATGCTTCGGCTCAATGTCGAAGATCATTCTCCCGCCCTTGTAGCTCGTCCTCAGATACCGGCAACTTCTCACGCCGAACGCGTGGTACAAGATGCTCGTGGACATCGTGTCTGCCGCCTCTTGCTGGACTGCCAGGTCTGCGAGAGCCGTACCACGGTGTCCTTCTTCATTTTAATCTCAGGGTCTTCCTCCGCAGCCCGACTTGCAACACTCTTCGGGCATCTGGAGGCAGGTCCTGGCTGAGCTCAGCCGCGCGGCTTGTTATTCACGGTAAAGGTCGGTCCGGCCTTGATCTGAGTTCGCGTTTTCATGGCTCTCTCCTCGGTGTGTCCAGGTTGATCGTCTTTGCTGAAGTTTCGTCGCTCAGCCGCGCGGCTTGTTTTTCACGGTAAAGGTCGGTCCGGCCTTGATCTGGGTTCGCGTTTTCATGGCTCTCTCCTCTTCTTGCGGTTGGGCAGGTGTCCCTGCTGTCGAGGGAGGTGCAGCGAACGCCGTGCCAAACCGAGAACACCGATCACTACGTGATACATATTTACATATCGCCCAGTTCGCTGCCAAAGCACGGCCAGATTGTTGGCATCCGCCCAGGATCTCCGCCAGGTTCCCGGCCACCAGGCACTACGCCTGGCAGCGCGCCGCCGCATTCTGGATGGCCACACGCCGCGGATGGCCTTCCTCGAGCTGGGCGTTCGCGACATCGGGATGGGCCCTCCGAACAGCTGTTCAAAGTGCGCGGCAGGCTCGCTTGCCCCCCACCGTCACGCCTATCCAGATCCTGCGGATGGGGACCTCTCAGGGGTCGATCCGTACTTTTCAAACCACATCTTCAGCAGCGTCCTATGCATCCCGGCCAGGTCGGCGAGAAGCGTGAGCTCACCCACCCCAACGCCCGCCGCAGCCAGCCTCGTGGTCTTCGGCGCTTGCTTGAAGGCCAGGATCCCCGCCGCTATGGCTCCGATCTCCGCTAGCTTCCATAGCGTGCCCAGCATGGGGATGTGCATGCCTATCTGGTCCAGGATGGGCGGAACGAAGAAGGCCAGGGCCACGAGCCCCAGCCCCAGACTGAGCGGAGCCAGCTTACTCGAAACGGTGCTCTGCTCCGCGCCGCCCCCCGTATCGAGCGATCTGACTGTCCCCAGTTCAGGAAACTCGATCTTCAGAATCCCCGCCAGGCTCTCCACGAAAGCGTTCAGGCTGCCCCCGGGTCTCAGCCCGTGTGCCACGCGCGAGCCGTCCGCGCGCCACTGAGCGAGGTTGCACTCGCTCTCTGAGCTCGCCGCCTTCTCGAAGCTGAAGTAGCAGACCTCTTGCCCTTTCCTCTTTGACTCGCGTGATCCCGCGCAGGCGGCCGGGTTGTCGCTCCCAGCCGTTCCCGCTATCCTGCGGGCTCCCACGGAAGCGCCAGGCGAACAACCCCAGGTCCTGGCAGTGTGACGCTGCCGCGTCCCGAAGGAGACTCCGTGCAACGCCAGAGACATCTGACCCGCATCGTTACGCTCGCTGTGCTCTCGACCGTGGGTTGTACCTCGCCGCCCCACTGGGAGAACCGGGTCGAAACTTCGCAGGGCATCGTGCGGCTCGTGGCTCCCTCCGACACGTTGGGCTTCCAGCAAGTGCTGGCCTGCTGGCACGATCTCACTCGGGCGGTCGCTGCGAGCCCTTTGCCCAGGCTCAGCGAGAGCAAGGCCGCCATCGACATCTACCTCTTCGACGACGAAGCGGAGTGGCGCGACTGGTATGGCCTCGGCAGCACCCATAGTTTCGCCGATGTCTTCCGCTCCGCCCCGGTCGCCGTCTACCACGTCGGCGAACGCTATGCGGTTCTGAGCCCCCTGGTCAAGCAGTCCTCAGAGGACCTCGAGCTCGCATCCCAGATCAAGATCCGCCACGAGTTGTTCCATCATCTGCACTTCACCACAGCCCCCCACCGACCCGAGCGCTGGTTGAGCGAGGGTCTGGCAGAGCTGTTCGCCGGCCGCAGTCCTGTGGCGACGGTCGCCGCGTTGCAAGAGTCCCTGGGGAATCCCAACTACTACCCGCTGGAGCGCTATCTTGAGCACGTCGATTGGACCGAGCTGCTCGACGAGGTGCTCGGCAGCGCATCGCCCAACCGCAAACAGTATTCGCTCGCGTTTCTGTTGTGTGACGCGCTGCTGGGATCCGCCGCGCTCCAGCAGAGATTCGTCGACATGATTCAGCTCCGGGAGTGCCCTGCAGACCTCGAAGGTCTCGCCGTGGCACTCGAGTGTGCGCCAGGGGATATCGTTGCAGCGCTCCAGGCACGATTCCTGACGCATCTCCTCGACCGGAAGAACGCCGGAGAGCAGAGCCTGCTCCGAGATCCCCTGCTCTCCTTCGTTGCCAGCCCTCCGCTCGAGGAGCTGCTCGCAGGGCTGGAGCAGACCGGGGAACTGGTGCTTCTAACGGGCGCGTGGTGGCAAACAATCGAAGAGGACTATGCCGAGGGTCGCACGGCCGAGGCACTATCGGTCGCGGACAGGGCCTGGGAGCGGGGCTGGAGGATCGGGACGCAGCTCTTGATCCGTGCGCGAGGCCATGCCGAGCTCTTCGCTGTCGACGATGACAGGCAACATCGCACTCTGGCTCTGGAGTCGCTGGCAGCCTGGCTGGAGGTCGAGGCCCAACGCCACTCGAAACAGAGCTTCACGCGTCTGCGCGAAGAGACCCGTCAGCTGCCCGAGTTCGCCAACCTGCGCGCATCAGCCGAGTTCCAGGCGCTGATGGCGGACTGAGTCCAGGCCGCAGCTGGACGATCCTCCCGGGACGTAGCCTGTCCCTATCGATAGCGGAGAAGAGCATATATAGAGGAATCAGGAATCTCCTCGGCCCGCTCATGAAGCCTGCCGTGGCTCTTCTCGATGTGAGCGCCCCAGAGCAAGCACGCGGAGGGTAAGGGCACGGCCGCGGCGAGACACCCTCGGCGGCCAGGTGAGGGCAGAGAACGGCGGCGCGTTTATGGTCGTCGCCGTCAACACGACCGGGCCCCTCAGCGCGCGTGAGCTCGCGAGCCAGCCCTTCAAGCCGGCGTCCCCGTCTTTGCGAGCCTTCCGGGAGCCGACGGGTGGATCCAAGCGAAGAAAGCCGGCCTGTCTGAGCAGCCCCTCAGTCGAGGCGCACCAGGCGCAGACGATGGGCGTGGCTCGCGTCAAAGGCCGCGACGGGCTGCGTCAAGCCCGGCGCGAGGGGCGGAGGGGCCGCCCCGAAGATCTCCGGCGGGTCGTTCGTGCCGATCGCCTGGGCAACCACTGGGGTCGAGACCAGCGCACCCGTGTCTATGGTCTGCTCATGGATGCAGACCAGCACGTCATCGCCGTCGAGCACCGCGTCGTAGCCGAGCCATCCGAGCTGCACGAGCTCAGTGGAGCCGCCGACATCTGTCATCGTCGAGGTCGTCAGCCGCCCCGTCGTGTGGGTCCTGGACACGAAGTCGTCCCAGTGCACGACATGCAGCTCCGCACCAGCGTTGCGGAAGTGGATGTACAGGAGGTCGACGCGCGTCGCCCCCGCCTGCTCGCGGACCATCACCGACGGCTGGTGGGAGCTCGCGTCGCCGAAGCTCAGCGGCGAGGTCCAGGTCTGGCCGTGGTCGTTGCTCACGCGCAGCTGGATGCCGAGCTCGGTTTCGTACGCGTAGAAGATCCCCAGGTTCTGGCCGATGCCGACCACACCCACGCTCGGGTCGAACGTGACGGCCTGATCGATCGAGACGAGCTGGTCGGCCATCGTCTGGCCGGCGATGCGCACGGCGCAGCGCGACTCGGTCGTCGTCACCCAATTCCCGCTCGCATCGGGCGCGCCGAGGCTGAACCCGTACCCGATCACGAGGTCCCCCCCCGCCGACCAGGCAACGCCGATGATGTTCGGAGTCAGGTCCTCGCCGCTCGCGTAGACCGCCACCGGCGGGCTGAAGCTGTACGCACTCGGAGACCCGTTCGCATCGAAGGCCGAGGGCTGCCCTTCGAGCAACAGGAGCTCGGCCTGCCCGACCGTGCGCCGCCAGAACGCGACCGCGAGGCTGTAGTCGGCCGCGATGGCGACCTGCACGAGGCGGTTGGGGAAGACCGCCCCGGTCGGCACGGCCTCGGTCTGTGTGAAGCTCGCGCCCCGGTCGAAGGACAAGTCGACGGTCAGCGCGCCACTCCCCGCGTGCGCTCGGGCCAGGACATTGAACAACCCCGCCAGCTCATGGTCGCGCCAGTTGCCGGGGTCGGGGTTGTTCTCCTGCACGCCGCCCCCGGTGATCGCGAGCGTGCTCAGGTCGACCTGCACGCGCATCTCGTAGCGGTCTGTCGAGGTCGCATCGACACGGTCGCCCTCGTAGCTCAGGACCGTCGCCCGGTCTCCGGACAGGGCAAGCACCGGGAGGCCGAAGCGCGACGACGGGCTCGAGTACACCTCCTGGGAGGAGATCTGCCCGGGGTGGCTCGGGACAGGGGAACGGTCGAGGTTGATCGGCGAGTTCTGCCCCGGCCGCAGGCGCAGGAGCGCGACCCGCGTCCCGGCGGCGGTCGTCACGCGCAGGGCGAGGGTCTGCCTCGCGTCGATGCTGCCCTGCAGCGTCAGGCGCGCGAAACCATCACCGGTGCTCAGCAGCCAAAGCCCCGCAGTGAAGCTGCCCATCGTCGAGGGCACGAGGCCCGCCGCGCCGAGGCTGCCGACGTTGCCGACGGGAGTCGAGCCGGCGGCGAGGGCGTGGGCGACCGCGACCTCGACGTTGCCGTCGTTGTTCGCCTCCCGCGTCGTCACGTGCAGCGCGAGGGGTTCGTCCGTCGGCGTGGTCAGGTCGTATACGTCATCGACGCTGCTCAGCCCGAGGCGTGCGAGGTCGACCTGGCCGACGATCGCGGCGCCGTTGGCGACCCTCGTCAGGGTCTGCAGCCCCGCGCTGACGATCAGCGGGACATCGGCGTTCGCGGCCGGGGGCGGAGGCAGGTTCGGGCCGTTGACCGGCGTCCCTGGGCCGCCCTGGATGTTTATGCCTCCGTCGGAACCGCCGGAGGACCCGCCGCCTCCTCCTCCACATCCGAGGAGCAGACACAGGAATATGCTCGGAACGAATAGACGCATGGGAAGCCTCCACTGGCGACCTTGAAACTGCCACGTCTCCACCGGCCGCGGTTGCTTTACAGACGCACCATCGCAATAGGCGTGCCCCGTGCGACGCCCGGCCTGTGGGGCGGAAAGGCAGCCCCCTCTCAGGCCGGGTGTCCGGAATCTGTACAGGTCGGACGGCAGAGCCCGCGGGTCGTCCGGGCAAGCGAGCGACGGGCCGCAGCAGCTCCCGAAACCCGCATCCGTCGTCGCCATCGCTGAGGTCCGGGGCCAACGGCACGTGGACGGTGTAGCCTTCGCCCGCGCCTGAGCCGCACGTACACAGGTGGGATCATCCCCGGCCAACGGCGTCGCTTTCTTCCCAGCGATGGCCCTATTCCCACTCTGGCTGCATCATCCGACCCATCGGGCCTGGCGAAAGGTGTGATTCCAGTCAGGTATTGACGGGTCCTCGCCCGGGTCCCATCGTACTTGCTAGACCACATCGACCGAGACCTCATCTGCGCGCACAAAGCAAACTCGACGAGGTCCACAACCCGACGGAGAGACGATGGCAAACGAGAGCACGGGTGCGACCTCCGGAGCCCGGTCCAACCGGCAGTGGTGGCCGCATCAGGTCAACCTGAAGATCCTCCACCAGAATTCCAGCCTGCCGAACCCGATGGGCGCGGACTTCGACTACGCCGAGGAGTTCAAGACCGTCGACCTCGCGGCCCTGAAGGAGGACATCATCGCGGTGATGACGACCTCGCAGGACTGGTGGCCGGCAGACTACGGCCACTACGGCCCACTGTTCATCCGGATGGCCTGGCACAGCGCCGGCACCTACCGCGTCGGCGACGGCCGCGGCGGCGCCTCCTCGGGAACCCTGCGCTTCGCTCCACTCAACAGCTGGCCCGACAACGCGAACCTCGACAAGGCGCGTCGCCTGCTCTGGCCGGTCAAGAAGAAGTATGGCCGCAAGCTCTCGTGGGCCGACTTGATGGTGTTCACGGGCAACTGCGCTCTCGAGTCGATGGGCTTTGCGACCTGGGGCTTCGCAGGTGGACGCGAGGATGTCTGGGAACCGGAAGAGGACATCTACTGGGGGTCGGAGGCCACCTGGCTCGGCGACGAGCGCTACAGCGGCGACCGGGACCTCGAGAGGCCGCTCGGTGCTGTCCAGATGGGCTTGATCTACGTCAACCCGGAGGGACCGAACGGGAAGCCCGACCCGCTCGCTGCGGCCCGCGACATCCGCGAGACGTTCGCGCGCATGGCGATGAACGATGAGGAGACGGTCGCGCTGATCGCCGGCGGACACACCTTCGGGAAGTGTCACGGGGCCGCCCCCGACTCGAACGTCGGTCGCGAGCCCGAGGGCGCGAGCCTCGAAGAGCAGGGCCTTGGCTGGAAGAACCGCTTCGGAACCGGCAAGGGCGGTGACGCGATCACCAGCGGGCTCGAGGGCGCCTGGACCACGTCCCCCGCGCAGTGGGACAACAACTACTTCGAGAACATGTTCAACTACGAGTGGGAGCTGACGAAGAGCCCCGCCGGCGCCCACCAATGGACTCCCCAGGACGCGTCCGCCCAGGGGACCGTGCCCGACGCGCACGATCCGGCGAAGAGGCACGCGCCGATGATGCTGACGACCGACCTCGCTCTGAAGCTCGATCCGCTCTACGCACCGATCTCGAGGCGTTTCTACGAGAACCCCCAGCAGCTCGCGGACGCCTTCGCCCGGGCCTGGTACAAGCTGACCCATCGCGACATGGGGCCGGCGTCGCGCTGCCTGGGCGCGCTGGTGCCCGCCGAGCCGCTCCTGTGGCAGGATCCGGTCCCGGCGCTCGACCACGCACTGATCGAAAGTGCGGAGATCGCCGATCTCAAGGCCCGGCTCACCGCCTCCGGTCTGTCGATCGCGCAGCGCGTCGCGACCGCCTGGGCGTCCGCGGCCACCTTCCGCGGCACCGACAAGCGGGGCGGGGCGAATGGGGCGCGCATCCGCCTCGCGCCGCAGAAGGACTGGGATGTCAACGATCCCGCTGCGCTCGCAAAGGTGCTCGAGACCCTCGCAGGGATCCAGGCGGATTTCAACGCGGGACGCTCCGACGGCAAGCGGGTCTCGCTCGCCGACCTGATCGTGCTCGGCGGCTGCGCGGCGGTGGAGGAAGCCGCGCAGAAGGCCGGCCACGAAGTAGAGGTCCCGTTCTCCCCAGGCCGCACGGACGCATCCCAGGAACAGACCGACGTCGAGGCCATCGCCGTGCTCGAGCCGAAGGCCGACGGCTTCCGCAACCACCTCGGCGCGGACCTGCGCCGGTCGGCGGAAGACCTGCTGGTCGATCGCGCCCACCTGCTGACGCTGACCGCGCCGGAGATGACGGTGCTCGTTGGTGGTCTACGCGTCCTCCACGCGAACGTCGGACGGTCCGCCGTAGGCGTGCTGACCGATCGGCCCGAGACCCTGAGCAACGACTTCTTCGTCCACCTGCTCGACATGGGCACGAAGTGGCAGCCGTCTGCCGATGCGCAGCTGTTCGAGGGCCGCGACCTTGCGACGGGCGCGTTGCGCTGGAGCGGCTCCCGCGTCGACCTCCTGTTCGGCTCGAACTCGCAGCTGCGGGCGATCGCGGAGGTCTACGCGTGCGACGACGGAGAGGAAAAGTTCGTGCGCGACTTCGTCGCGGCCTGGAGCAAGGTGATGGACCTCGACCGCTTCGATCTCTCCTGATCGGTCCCCCGCGTCCGACCCTGGCGCTAGCTCGCCAGAGGCTGCGCCCGGGTTCCCGGACCGGACGCCCTCCCTCGATCTGTCCCGCGCCTCTTGCGCAGGCCTGCGGCATGCCCTCGCGGGCGTGGCGCAGGGGCGTGGCTGGCGCCAGAGCCGTCGACCTGAGACGCTCATGGTTCGGGGAGTATCAACGAAGAGCTGGAGGCGAAAATGCCACGCGACAGACACACAGAAAACGTTCTGAGCAACGCGACAATGGGGTTTCTCGCGCTGGTGTCCCTGTTCCTTGCTTTCGTCCCTGCCATATTCGAACTGGACTCGTTGGGCAGCGGCGTTCTCGCCGGCATCGAATATTCCATTGTCTGCATCTTTGCGATCGAGTACGGAGTCGGATTTAGACGGGCAGCTGTGAAACTGGACTTCATACGAAACCGGTGGCGGGTGCTCGATGCACTGATCCTCGTCGCATCGGTAGTTTCGATCTTGCCTTTCGCAATTGACGCCCTGCGCAACGCACCCGCCCTGCGCCTGATCCGCTTCATGAGGGTCTTTGTGCTTGGCGCACGCTCAAGTTCAGTCATCACCGGCGGCGGAACTGCAATGGCACGGGCGACGCAGGCTGAGTCAGCATGTGCACCCGAGGCATTTGTACTCTGTGACGAGAGTCCGGTGCGCTTCGACAACATAACCTGGGAGGCACTGCTCGCCCGTATTCGTTCGAGTGACGAGGACTGGCTATTTGTCAACGGCGTCGGCGCAGCCGAGCTCGACGCAATTGGCGCCGTCTGGGAAATTCCGCAGCACGTCCTTCATGCCCGCCTCCTTGATGCTCCGTTCCCGCGTTTTGACCGGTTGGAGCGCTTTGCTGCGCTGTTCGTATGGTACCCCACCCTCGCCGATGACGGCGCATCAGCAGAGGAAGGGATCAAGCGTACCGCTCTGTTGCTGGTTGGGTCAGCCCAGAATGTCGTGGTCCTGGCACGGCACCGGACCGAATTGCTAAGCAGCATCGAATCTCGCATGGCCGAATACACCACCACCGGACCGTTACTCGTGCGGGCCACCTACGCCCTTATCGACAGCGTGCTACGCGCCTATTCAGGGGTCGCGGAGTCCATGGAGATCAACTTGACCCGACTGGAAGCAGGCTCACCATTGGCGAGCGACGCAGAATTCCTTGACCACACCTTCAAGCTTCGTGCCGAGATCGCGCGGACTCGCAGCAACCTGCGCCACCTCAAGGAGGTTGTGCGTTGTTTCGCCGGCGAGAATATCTCAATCCATGGCTTTGAGGCCGGCTCCAGGCCACAATTCAAGCTCCTTGCGGACGATGCAGAAGCGATCTTCGCACGTATCGATGATCTCCATGACAGCCTGTCGGCTCTTGTTGATTTGCGACTGAATGTTGCCGCATTTCAGATGAACCGAGTCATGCGGATGCTGGCCGTTCTCACGACACTGGCGTTGATCCCGACCATCGCAGGCGGTCTCCTCGGCATGAACCTCGCTGATAGTCCGTGGACTGCGACGCTTCCCCAAGTCTCCTTCTGCGTCGCCGCCGGGATGGCGCTGAGCCTCTACGTATTTGCGGTCAAAGGCTGGGTGCGGTAACAGCGGGCCCGCGCGCTGCGTACCATGCGCGGCGCAAGCGACAGTAAAGAACCGGCACAGGAATGCCAACAGGCCAGGATCATCCGCATGTGCAGCGGCCCGACCCATGCCACCGATCCCCTGGCGCCGAGGACCGGCGACAACCGCGTGTTGCCCGGCGGCGTGGAATTGATCCTGATGACAATCTCAGCCCCCTGCGACTCGGGGGAAAGAACCGACTTTTCTCTTGGTAGGGGAGGGGTTTACACCTCGAGGACTCGGACGCTTCGCTCCTCCCGTAAGCGAAGCGTCCGAGTCAGCGAGGAGGGGTACACCCTCAGCATCCGTAACATCGTCACAAGCAATTGTCTTGCCCAACGTTATGACCGCGTTAGACAGGACTGAGGCTCGAGACTTGTGGAGGCGAGTGGACTGAGAGTCTTGGGTCGGGCCTTCGTTTCAGGTTGAAGGTGGTCTGAGCCTCGGTTGATTTTTCGGCCCGGATCCGCATCCGTGGGCGATTTCCACTACGGTTCCGACGGTCACGGTCACGTTCACCGTCACGGTCACGGCAC
>JAJDCP010000079.1 GCA_029260765.1 Planctomycetota bacterium | reverse complement strand
GTCGCCTATTTATTACACCCTGGCATTGTGTGTTATTTGTCTCAAACCCGCCTTTTTTTTTTGTGGGGGGGGTTTTACCCCCCCCCATAACCCATTGGGGGGGGGGTAAAACCCCGCCCCTACGTGATGATCAAAAACAATCCATAGGCAGAGCCTCGTTCCCGCCGCCGCGGCCTACCCCCGCGCTCTCAGCGCCACTGCGCGTACGAAATCCCAGGTCAACGGGTCGCTGCGCAGGGCATCCCAGGACCAGTAGCACACTCCTTCGATGGTGGGTTCCGTCAGGCCGGCGCAGGTCTCGAATGCCTTGAGGAGCGCGCTGTGGGCGTCGAGCCCTCCCGCTCCCTCTTGCTGCATGGTGGCCAGGCCCATCACCAGGCGCTTGCCGTAGTCCTTCCATTTGCTGTGGGCCAGCTCCTGGGTTGTACCGGGGTTGTGCACCGCGGCCCCGCTCTTGGTGGCCCGGCTGAACGCGAGCGGGACCAGGTAGTCGGCATGGGCGATCAGCGGCCGCAGCTTGGCCGGGCTGTGGAAGACCGCGCCGCAGACCCCGTACTGGCAGGGTTTGTTGCGGAGGAAGGCGGGGGCGAAGCCGGTGGCGACCAACTCGGCATGTCCGCTGTGCTCGCGGCTCCAGGCGTCTGCCAGGGCGAAGCGCAGGCTCTGGATGGGCGCCTGCCGCAGGATCGGCAGCAGCAGGCTTGCGGCGGCCTTGATGCTCTCGAGCTCGGGCTTCAGCTCGATCTGCAGGTGGGAAACGATGCCGCGGTCACGCAGGATGTGGCAGGTTGCGGCGACCTGCTCGGGGCTTGTCGAAACCGTGAAGCCGCGCGCCTTTCCCCCATCTCCGAGCAGCACACACACATCGCTGGCGCCCAGCTCAACGAGTCGGTCCAGGGTGGTCGCGTCTGCAAACGCCGACACCTCGACGGCCAGCTGGACGCCACGGATCGCGCTCGCCGGCGGTTCGTCGGGCTCGCCGATGCCACCGCCGCGCGGCTCGGAGAGGATCCGGACAGGTTCGGGAGCCTCGCTCACGTGCGCCCCGACGCGGATGACCGTGGGCACAAACTGCCGGTCGCGCCGCACCGTCTGCACGCTGCACGAGCCGAGCGTGCTCTGGGGCGTCGGCGCGGCCTCGCTGGGGCGCAGACCGGGCTCGCTGGCAACTCCTGCTTGCCTGGGAACGGGAAACTCCCCGGGCTTGCGTGTGCAGCGCACGCGGGCGAGCTGCTCGCTGTCCATCAACGCCAGCCGATCCGGCTGCAGGTCGGCGTTGCCGCAATGCTGCACAATGCTGACCTCACCCCGCTCGGGCCGACCCTGGGTGTCGACCACGCGGGCGAAATCGCAACTGACCGAGGCGTGCTGTGCGTTGCCCGATACAAACCACAGACTGCCCGTGCGGGTTCCGTCGGTCTCGGCCCAGGCCACGGTGGCGATATGGCCAGCCAGAGGTCCGACCGCCGTGCGCAACGCGACCACGTCGCCGGGACGCGGGCGGAACTCGTCACCGCCGCGGCGGCCCTGTCGCAGAAACACCCGGCAGTTGTGGCCCACACCCTTGCCGCCGGGCGCGTAGCCGCTCGCCAGGCAACGCCAGCCGTAATGGGCCAGGCCGCTGAGGAAGGCCTTGCTCGAGGCGGCCGCGGCATAGTCGGGTCCGCCGCCGCCGATCAACTCGAAGCGGGCCGCGCCGTTGCCGACGTAGCCTGGCCGAAAACCGCTGGGGTTGCTCTTGCCGAGGTGCTGTAGGAAGACCTCGACATTGGCGGGCATCGCAAAGCTCTGAGGCGCATAGAAGCGGTCGAGCAGCCAGGCGCGGTAGAAGGCGCCGAGCAAGCGGCTCCAGCCTTGCTGGTTCGCCCCCCACTCCGCTGAACGCTCGGCGCGGGTCTGGAACACCAGCAGCCAGAGCGGCATGCCCTGTTCCAGTCCGTGCTCTGCGTCACCGGGGCTGGCCGGGCTTCCTCCGCCTCCTCCACTCTCCGGTGCCAGACGGCGCGGGTCGACATCCGCGCGGCGGGCAAACTCCACGAGCAGTGCCTGCAGATCGGGATTCTCGAAGCCGGACATGTCGTCCAGATAGGTACCGTGTTCCTGGAAGCCGCCCTCGAGCAGCCGGGAGAGGTTTTCCGCGGACACACCCGCCTCCTGCGTTCGCTATCGTGCCACTATGGTAGCACAGCTGAGATCAGCTGTCGTGCAGCACCGAGAGGGCGTCAAAGGCCTCCTTGATACGGAGGAAGCGTTGCTGCGCGAGGTTGACGAAGTCCTCGTCGAGGTGGGCGAATTTGTCGGGGTGGTACTTCTGGGCAAGCGCGCGGTAGGCCTGTTTGACCTCGGTGGCGTTGGCCGACGGCTCCAGTCCGAGCAGGGCGTTGGCTTCGGCCAGGCTGATGGGGGCTGGTTTGCCCCGGCGCGGCTCGCGCTGCCGGGCGCCTTCGGTGTCCTCGCGGGCCTGGCTGCGGGCCTCTTTCGCGTCCTCCTTCGGCGTCTCCTGGGTCTTCGCACGGGGCCCGCGGGGCGGCGGCTCAGGGGCGGCCCTGGGCGGTGTCTCCGCCCCGCTCGAGGCCGACGGCCGTTGCGGCTCTGCCACCGCGAAGGGCAACACCTGGAAGAACCAGCTGCGGAAGCCGTCGCGGCGCGCGTACCATTGCTTGCGGGCGTTGAGCTCGGCGCGGCGCAAGGGGCCTGAGAGCAGCCGGTCGAACCAGCCGAAGTTGCCAGGAGGGAAACAGAACCAATGCTTGGCGCCGTTGCACTCCGCGATGTTCTCGCGCTTGCAGGCGGGGCAACGCAGCTCGAAGAAGGGACCTCCTTCGTCCATGGCGCGCACGCGGAGCAGGCCCAGCCGCGCGAGATCAGCCGGCAGCAGCGCGTGGCGGCAGGCCCAGCATTCGAGGGGGGGCAGCTTCAAGCGACCTGCCACGCGGGTCGGAGTGCCTTTGCTGTCTCTTCGCCCACGCGTCCCCCACTGTGTCGTCCGCCTCCCAACTATGATGCAACGTCCGGCGCAGCGTCAAGTTTGGTCTGTTGCTGGTCGACCGACAGGAACTTGTTGCCCTTGCGGGCGTTCTCTTGAAATCCTGCCCAGAGCGCGAAGTGATGCAGCACGATGGCGCCGGCCACGTTGACGTTGAGGGAGGCACCGTGCCCGTGTTGGCGGATGTAGACGAACTGTTCGCAGTACCCCTTCTGCACGTCGCTCAGCCCGGTACCTTCGTTGCCCATCATGAAGGCGGTTCGGGGCGCAAAGGGATGGGTCTCGATCGGGAGCGCGCCGGGCTCGATCTCGACGCCGCAGATCATGCTGCCCAGGTCCTTGAGGTAGGCATGGGCCTCTTTCAGGGTGTAGAGATGCACGTATTTCACGCTGCGACGGGTGCCCTGCGCGCCGAAGGTGTTGAAGCGCTTGCGGCCGACCACGATCAGCTCGCTGACACCGAAGGCATTGGCCGAGCGGATCAACATGCCGAAGTTGTAGCGCTTGGCGATGTTGAACAGCACCAGGCGGCTTTCGGGGACAGCCATGGGGGGCTCCTGGGGCACTAGGACTGCTGCAGCTCTTCCTGCAGTTGCTGGCGCAGCACGCGCTTGAGGACCTTTCCCGAGGGATTGCGGGGCAGCAGGTCGCGGAAGTGGAAATGGCGGGGCAGCTTGTAACCGGCCAAACGCAGTCGTGCCCAGCCGTCGAGCTGTTCGATGTCGAGGCTGCCGTCGCAGACCAACACGGCATGCAGAGCCTCACCCCAGCGCGGGTCGGGCAGGCCGACCACCGAGACTTCGCGGATCGCCGGATGCTCGGCCAACACTTCCTCGACCTCGGCGGGATACAGATTGACACCGCCAGAGATCACCATGTCGCTGGCTCTGCCACTGATACGCAGGAAGCCCTCGGGGCTGACGCTACCGAGATCACCGGTCAGGAAGACGTCGCCGAGATGGGCCGCGTCGGTGGCCCCGGGATCTTCGTGGTAGCGGGTCTGATGCCAACGGCTTGAGGCGCACACCTGGCCGATCTCGCCAGGGTTCAGGGGCTCTCCGGACGCGCTCAGGATCTGGAAGCTCACGCCGGGCGCCGCGCGGCCGACGCTCTGCGCGTGGGCGCTGACATCCGCCGGCCGCAAGATCGAGACGATGCCCGCCTCGGTCGAACCGTAGAATTCACACAGGCACTCACCCCAGGCGCGGGTGATGGCCCGCTTGGTCTCGGGACGCAGCGGCGCCGCCGAAGAGTACAGCGCGCGCAGCCTCGGAGGCCGGCGTTTGCGCAGGCCATCCTCACCGTAGGTCTGTAGCAGGTCTTCGATCATGAAAGGAACCAGCAGCACCGCGCCGACGGCTGGGTCGGCGAGTCCGTCGAGCACCGCCTCGGCGGAATACTTCGGCAGCAGCCGCAGCTCACCCCCGCTCGCCACACACATCATCGACAGGAAAGTCGGCGCCGAATGGTAGAGCGGGCAGGGCATCAACAGCGCCATCCCCCGCGGATAGGCGAGGGCCCGGCCCATCGCGTGCAGCAGGCCGGGCGGATCGATGGGGGTGATCACCGCGCCCTTCGGCTTGCCCGTCGTACCAGAGGTGTAGATCGTGGCGGGCATCTCATCGGGCGCCGAAGGCAAGCGCTGGTTGGCGAAGCTGGCATCGATGTGCTCGAGATCGTCCAACGACAAGCGACGATCGGCGTCGATGCGCACATTGGGCTGGGCGCAGGCCGCCTCGACGACCTCTTCCAGCTTGGGATGGAAGAAGATCGCCTTCGCGCCGCTATGGGACAGGATGTAGGCGAGCTCGGGGGCAGTCAGGCGGTAGTTGACCGCCACCGGCTTCATGCCTGCTGCCAGGATGGCCAGCGACGCCAGCGGCAGCTCGGCCCGGTTGGTCGAAAACAGGGCCACCCGGTCGCCGGTTCCCAGTCCCAGGGCCGCCAGACAACCCGCGGCCCGCCGGGAGAGCTCGTAATGGCGCGCGTAGTCGTAGCTGCGGGTTCCATCGCTGACCGCGATGGCCTGGGGACGCTTGTGGGCGTAGATGCCCAAGAAAACCTCGGGCCCGGGGATGCGCCGCTCGCGCAGCACCCGGGGTACGACCCGCATCAGGTCGAGAGGCCCGATCTCGAGCCATCGGAGGAGCTTGAAGGCTGAACCTGGAGCGAGAGGGATCACAGCGGAGCTCACGCCTTCCGATACGAGCGGCTGATCTTGCGGATGATGTCGATGCGCTCGACGGCCACCTCCATCGCGGCATCCTGGGTGGTGATCTTCTTCTCGCGGCTCTGCTTGTAGACCTTGCGCAGCTGGTAGTAGATGTTGCGGGTGCGGCGCAGGGCGCGCTCGCGGTTGTAGCCCCAGAGCTCGAAGCTGACGTTGATCAGCCCGCCGGCATTGATCACGAAGTCGGGGGCGTAGATCTTGCCGCGCTTCTCGAGCTCGGCGGCCATCTCGATGGTCGCGAGCTGGTTGTTGGCAGAGCCCGCCACGATGGGGGCGCGCAGACGGTCGAGGCTCTCGGGGTTGATCACCGCTCCCATCGCGCAGGGTGCGAAGATGTCGGCGTCGACCTCGATGATCTGGTCCGGAGGCACGACCTCGGCGTTGTACTCGCTGGCGGCCATATCAGTGCGCTCAGGATTGATGTCGGTCACGATCAGCGACGCGCCGCGCTCGTGGAGCAGGCGGGCCAGGTGGCTGCCGCAGTGACCCAGGCCCTGGATGGCGACCCGCAGGCCATCGAACTTGCCGGATTTGCCCGTCTCTTGGAGCGTGGCTTCCATCCCGTGCAGCACGCCGACGGCGGTCACAGGCGAGGGGTCGCCGCTGCCGCCGCGGTCGGTGTTCAAGCCGACGACGTGCTTGGTCTCCATGCGGATGAATTCCATGTCGGTCACATCGGTGCCGACATCTTCGGCGGTGATGTAGCGCCCGTTCAGGCTCTGCACGAAGCGGCCGAAGGCGCGGAAGAGGGCTTCGCTCTTTTCCTTCTTGGGATCGGCGATGATCACGGCCTTACCGCCGCCGAGGTTGAGCCCGGCAGCCGAGGCCTTGTAGGTCATCGCCCGCGACAGGCGTAGGACGTCGGTCAGCGCCTCGTCTTCCGAAGCATAGGGCCAGATGCGGCATCCACCCAGGGCCGGGCCCAGGGTTGTGTCGTGGATGGCGATGATGGTCCGGAGACCGGTGTCGGGTTGCGAGCCGATGACGACCTGCTCGTGGCCCTTGGTTTCCATGATATCGAAGAGTTTCATCGGGGATCTCCGAGTGTGGTGGGTGGCCCCGAGTCTATCAGGGCCCGGGCCCGCCCGCCAGACCCAGGGGGGGACTTGACCGCGCGGGCTGGCGCCGGGTAAGTTGGAGGCAGGCCGTTGGACGCGACGGCACCTGCATCCCTCCTGCAAGGATCACACTTTGCTGGGCTACATCGAAGCCACTGCGGGCTTGGAGATCTGCCGCGAAATCGCCAAAGGCGGTATGGGGGTGGTGTACGAGGCCAAGCAGCTCGGGGTCCGGGGCTTCGAGAAGACCATAGCTCTCAAGGTCCTGCTCTCCGAGGCGATGGACGATGCCGACTTCACGGAGATGTTCGTGGGGGAAGCCCGGCTGGTCGCCGACCTGGTGCACGAGAACATCGCGCAGGTCTACCACCTGGGCAAGATGCCCGACAAGCGTCGCTACTTCCTGGCGATGGAATACATCGATGGCATCAACCTGAACCAGCTGATGGCGCGGCACGCGCGGCTGCGCAAGTACATTCCGCCTGCCTACGTCGCGTTTGTGATCAGCCGCGTCTGCCGGGGTCTCGAATACGCGCACACCAAGCGTGATCGTGACGGGAAGCTGCTCGGGGTGGTGCACCGCGATGTCAGCCCCAGCAACCTGATGGTCACCTGGCAGGGGGTGGTCAAGCTGACCGACTTCGGGATCGCCAAGGCGCGCAACCTGATGCGTGACCAGGAGGGCGAGGTCTTGTTGGGCAAGACCGGTTATATGTCCCCCGAACAGGCCCAGTATCAGCCGACGGACCTGCGCTCGGACATCTTCAGCCTCGGCATCGTGATGTACGAGCTGCTGACCGGCACGGTGCTGTTCGATGGCCCTGACCGACACCGGGCGCTGCGCAATGTTCTGTCGAAGCCGATCCGGCCGCCGCGGCAGCTCAACCCGCAGATTCCCGAAGATCTCGAAAGGCTGCTGCTCACTGCGCTCGAACGCAACCCCGAGCTGCGCTTTCAGACTGCCGGGGAATTCGGCAACGAGCTCGAGTTCATCCTATACAATGACAGCTTCGGGCCCACGAACGTGAAGCTCGCCAAATACCTGCGGGGTGTTTTCCCCGAGCGCGGCCTGCAGGGCAGTGCCCGAAACCGCCCAGGCACCTGAGACCGTGAGGACCGTCATGCATGATCGAATGCCCGTCTTCCTGCTGCTGTTGAGCCTCTGCGTGTACGCGCAAGACTCCGAGGAGCGGGTCTACATCGAAGAGATCGGTCCTGAGCTCGACTTCACCCTCGATGAGCTCGATCGGAAGCTGAATGACAATCCCGAGGCGGGCGTCGATCTGCTGATCCGGCTGGAATGGCAGGCGCGGGGCAAAGACCGCAACAAGCTGATCGAGGTTCCTTTCATCTCGGGAAGTTCCCCGAAGCGGGGACGGCGCTACCAGGGAGCACACCGCTGGCTGGTCGAGAAGATCGCTGCCCTCAAGCCGCGGCTGGCGGCCTACTACCGGGATCAGGTCGAGGCCGAGGCGGTTTCGCTGCGCAAAGGCTACGAGCTGACCGGTGAGCTGCCACTGTTGTGGCAGCTGCTCGACGGCTACCGCTATTCCTCCCACGGATCCTGGGCGGCCGAGCAGTTGCAGGCGCGGGCGCTCGAGAATGGCGACACGGAGCTGTCCGTCGGCTATGGCGACCTCGCGATCAAGCTCGCCGAGACCCCCTCCAACCAGGTGCGGCTGCGGCAATTGGTGGCCCTGCTCGCCCAGCAGCACTTCGCCGAGGCCGAAGCGGTGCTGGCGGTGCTGCCCCACGAGGGAGATGCTCCCGGAGGCACCTCCTGGCAGGCCGTGCACGAAGAACTGGGGCGCCTGTTCGAGCTGCAGCGCAGCCGCACGGGGGCGCAGAACCTGAACGCCCAGAGGCTCGAACCGGAGGCGCAGGACGATCTGCCGGGCGCGGCCTGGGGGGCTGCGGGCCAGATGTTGTATTTCGACATGCCCGCGGGCGCCGTGGGGCTGCCGATCCTGCACGACGACAAGTTGTACTACAACGCTGGTACGCAGACATTTGCTGTCGATCTACGAACCGGCGCCAGCCAGACGGTGCCCTTCCAGGCCACCGCAGTGGAGATGCCGCCGGACCAGCAGCACCTGCTGCACGGGGGAACCATCGACCACGGCGTGTTGTACACCAACATGTTCTCCGTGCGGGCCGACGCGGCCAATATGCCGCTGGAAGAGGGCGCGCTGGGACAGCGGCTGTACGCCAACCTGTACGCCTTCGATCTCAGCCGTGATCTGGCCACCCTGTGGACCACCAGCGATCTCTCCTACACCGAACAGAAGACCCGCGAGCAGATCGAGAGCGTGCACTATTCTTCGACTCCCCTGGTGCTCGGCGAGTTCGTGTTCGCGACCGCCATGACCATCGATCAGGAGAGCGAGGTCTTCGTCAACTGTTTCCGCGCGGGCGCCAACGAGTACGGCCGGCCCGATCTGCTCTGGCGGCACTTCCTGGTGGCGCGCAGCGACCAGGCCGCCAACAACTGGGGCGGCTACGGCGAGGTCACCAAGCGCATGCACCCTTCGACGCTTGCCAGCTACCGTGGCAGGGTGATCGTCAACACGAACTACGGTGCGACGGTCTGCCTCGAGCCGTTCTCCGGCGACATTCTCTGGTTGCATCGCTATGTGATCAGCGACGCGGTGCAGGCGAACAATGAGTTCAACGGCTGGGGACAGGCCCTCAATCCCGGCCTGGCGCCCAGCCCGATGCAGGCTTGGAACCAGCCGGTGCTCGACCGCAACCCGCGCAACCCGATCGTGATCTGCGCGCCCTTCGACTCGCACATGATCTATTGGTTGTTGATCGAAGACGGCCACGTACCCGCTTGGACGGACAAGAGCTCAGACCAGAAGAAGTCGGACAAGATGGCTGTTCTCGGTCCCTGGCAACCCCCGGAGCCCGACGCGCCGACCTGCCTGCTGATCTATGGTGGCAACGAGTTCGAGGTCATCGACTTCAAGACCTCGCTGCGCCTGATGGGCGGAGCGCGCAAGCTGGCCAGCGATATCACGGGGCCTGCGGTGATCCGCGGCAGCACCTTCTATTTCCCGACCGAGAACGGCCTCGAGCAGTTCACCCTGGTTGCGGAGAACACCGGCAAGGTCATCCGTCGCACGGGTCTGCCGCGCTTCGACTTCGAGGCGATTCCCGAGAGCCTCGAGCTCGGAGGTTTTGAGAACAACGCGCCCACCGGGCGCCCGCTGGTCGGCCGGAACTGGTTGGTGCTGCCGACCGACAAGGGGGTGTACCTGGTGCCCCGCGACGGCACGGTGTCGCCGGAGTTTGAGCAGGGCCTGCTCGAGGAGAAGTTCCGAGAGCAGGCTGCGGCCGCTCCCGAAGGCGAGCCGGACGAGCGCTTGCGCATTCAATTGCGCGGGGCGCGTTTGATGCCGGGGCGTTAGGCGATGCGGAGAGTCCATTTCCTGCGCTCAGGAGCACGCAAGCCGCTCTGTCTCGATGATGAGGCTGCCGACGAGCTTGCGCGGGGCTTCCAGTTGCGGCTGTGCGAGGCGTATCTGCGCTCGGAGCCGGACTTCCTGCCGGCGCTGTGGTTTCTCGGCGACGAATATGCCCGCCTGGGCCGCTTCGACGACAGCCTGACGGTCGATCTGAAGTTGTGCGCCCTCGATCCTGACAACCCGACGGTGCGCTACAACCTGGCCTGCAGCTATGCCCGCCTCGACAATCAGGCGAAGGCTTTTGAATCTTTGCAGAGCGCGGTCCGTCAAGGCTTCGACGACCGGGATCTGGTGTTGAGCGATCCCGATCTGGCGAGCCTGCGGAAGGACCCCGAGTTCCCGCGCCTGCTGGCACTGCTCGACCAGGTTTCCCAGGCCAAGCCCTGAATAGAGACGCTCGGGCAGGCAGGCGGCCGCCCCGTGGAGGAATCATGACGCGCACGCTGCTCTTGCTGGGCCTGCTGGCCGCAGCGACCCTGGCCCAGGAGGTTCTCATCTGGCATCCGGGCCAAGGGGGGAGTGCCGCGCAGGCGGCTCCGGTGTTGGATGACTTCGCTCGTTATCTAGAGAGCACTGCGGGCCTGCAGGCGGGAACGCTGTCGATCCGCTATGCCGCTTCGGAGGACGAAGGGCCGCAGGGCGCCGAGAACCCCGAGCTATGCATCGTCAGCCTGCCGATCTTTCTCAAGTACCAGGAGCAGATGGGCTGGACGGCTGTGCTGCAGGCCGAACGTATGCTGCGCCCCGAGGGGCGTTACATGACCGTGGTGTACGACACGGCAGGTGCGCTCCTGCCGATCGCCGACGTGGTCAGCGAAGAGCTGCCCGCCGGGTTGCAGGTGTATGGGACCGAGTGGGATGCGCACTTCGTTGACGAGTTCCTGTTGCCGGCCGAAGGCGCGACCTACACCCAGAGCCGCTCCCCCAACGGAGCGATGCGCAAAGGCAAGAAGCCCGGCACCGCGGTGATCCTGGATGAGAACTTCTACCAGCAGTTCCAAACGCAGGCGAAATACGCGGACAACTACCGGCCCATCCATATCAGCCCGCCCCTGCCGGTCAACCTTGTAGTGGTGCGTGAGGGGGCGGATTGCGCCGCCATGCTCGACGCTCTCCGGACAATGAACGAAGTGGAAGACACCACCATCGTCAAGCTGCGCAAGACCATGGACCTGCAGAAGTTCGTCGATGTCGACGAAAATTTCATCGCCGAGCTTATCGAGCGCTATTAGACTGGCGCCTTTCCAGGGCCGGCGCGCACGGTCCGCCCTCCCAAGGCGAGCTTGCGGGTGCTTCGAGGCCAAACCACGACACTCCCTATGCGGCTTGTGCTGTGTGGGATGGTCCTGCCGATCTTGGGGCTGTGCGCGTGCGTGGGGCCTCGGCCGGGCGAGAGTGAGCGCGACCTGCTGGTCAGCTCCAGCGCCGCGGAACTGGGCGGCGAGGCCCTGATGGTCGGGCCGCGGGACAGCCTGCACGTCGCCGCGGCCAAGCAGCTGCTCGAGGTCGCCTGGCACAACGACCACTCCGAACGCAACCTGCTGCGCTACGCCCGGGCGGCAGCCTGGATCGCCGAGCGGCAGAAGCCGGACGGTCGCGACACCGGTGAGCTGGAGTCGTTGTGGGAAGAGTGTGCTGCGTTGGGAGAGGGACAGCAGCGGGCGGACGCTCTGCTTTTCGCGGCCATCCTGTACGGGCTGTTCATCGACACCAACCGCTTGACCGCGCTGGGGAAGGTGCCGCGCATGCTCGAGCTGGCCCTGGCTTCCGCTAAGCTGGACGGAGCGTTTCTACAGGCATGGGCCCACCGCGTGCTGGGCGAGGTCTACCTGGTGGCGCCGATGGGCATCAGCGTGGGCGACCTCGACAAGGCGGAATACCACTACAACCAGGCTGTCGAGTTGGCCCCAGACTTCCCCGGCAACTGGGTGGGGCTGGGCAATCTGCTCTACGCCTTCGAAGAAGACGAAGACGCCGAGGCGGCCTACAACCGGGCGCTCGAGGTGGATCCTGGTCTTGAGTGGGCTACCGAGGCCGAGGAAGGCCGCGTCGAGGCGCGCCAGATGCTGACGGAGCACTTCGACTACAGCTTCGAAGCGGGCGACTGAGGGGGCGGCCCCTCAGGGCATGACATTCGAGCGCCGCATCGGCTGCTTGCAGGCCGGGTCGCGGTAGATGATCCCGTAGGTGTCGCCGCTGTTGCGGGCGCTTCCGGTCGCGTCGATGCTGCCGAGGCCGTTCTTGATCGTGACCGTGCGGATAGCGCCGATCTGGCTGTCGCTGTCCCAGACGCCCCCGAGCTTCTTGCCGGACTCGTCGTAGTCGTAGCCGCCGTCGCAGTCGAAGAACTTGACGTAGACCTTGTCGAAGCCCGCCGCCAGGAACGTCAGCTTGTTCTTCGACCACTTCACGTGCGAGATGTTGTATTTGCCCTGCCCCTGTCCGCCCCAGGTGGCATGGACCTTCGCATGCAGCTCGTCCAGGCGCTTGAGCTTCTGATGCACGACCACCAGCAGGTCCAGCCCGGGCAGCAAGCCTTCCAACAGCTTGAGGTACTCGGTCACGTACGTCTCGAGCTCCTTCACGAAAGGCTCGAGCTGGTCACTGATGAAGGTCTTGATCGCGCTGAGGTCGATGCCCAGCTGGTAGAGGATCCAGTCGATGCCCTTCTCAATCCACGCCTTCAGCGCTTCGAGGCCGATCGCCTTGAGGACCGCCTTGATCGCCTTGCCCACGAATTCAATCGGAGCCAGCACCGCGCGCAGCGTGGACAGCAGAGTAGACCCTGAGCTGATCAGCACCGAAGCCGTCAGCACCGATGCCAGGACCTTGTCGATGTCTTCGCCGAACTTGTGGACCTTGGGCACCATGCCCTTCAATTCCGTGCTCAGCCGGCCGATCTCGCTGACCATCGGGCCGAGCTGACCCGTGGCGGGCGCGTTCTTGATCTGCCCTCCATAGACGTCGAACAGCATCTGCTGCTTTTCGCACAGAGCGACCATGTTCTGCAGCGGTTTCTTGATCTTCGCCACCGACTTCTTGGCTTTGGAGAGCTTGCCGTCTGCCGCCTTGAGCAGGTCTTTGACCCGCTTCAGCTTCTTCAGCGCCTTCTGCAGGCCTTTCAGCACAGGCTTGAGGGCTTTGGCGACCACGCCCCCGATGCCCGGGATGTAGCTGACCACATCGACCGTCGTCTTGAGCCGATCCACGATCAACTGGAAGTCGTCGATGATGCTGCGGATGTTCTTGGGGACGCCGAGAAAGCTCTCCACACCCCCCAGCTTGGTCACCAGGGCGTTCAATTCGGGCTTGAGCTTGCCCGTGACCTGTTTGGCCTGTTTCAGAGTGTCAAAGACCGTCACGCATTACCTCCTTGACCCCCCAGGGCACTCCACCAGGCAGCCTACGGCGCGGACGCCGGCAGTTGCGGGCAGAGCGGAGCCCATCGAGAACTCCTGTGGGACGCGGACCGTGGCCGGCGGGGTTCTGGAGGACGCCCCGAGAGCGGGGATCCTGTCCCATGCATGCAAGTCTACTCGGTGGAAGCCGTCTGACAAAAAGCTTGTGGGGGATTGTCTACTGGGGAGCAGATTCGAGGAAAATGTTTGGCGCCGGGGGCCGGATGTGGTAGATTTTCCCGCCGAAACGGGCGATTGGCACAATTGGCTAGCGCGCTACCTTCACACGGTAGAGGTTACTGGTTCGAGCCCAGTATCGCCCATGCCCCGAGTCCGGCCTTGCAGGCTGTGGCTCGGGGTTTTGCTTTTTGTTGTGGGGGAAGGCCACCGAAACCAGGTTCCTCCGTATCATCGCGCAGCGCCATCTGGAAAGCCCTCTCGCGAGAACTTCCAACCATCCAGGCACGCGCAGCTTTGCCGCGCCAGCGAATCCCGCAGGTGTTGATACTGCGCCCAATCCACAATGTCACAGCTTACGATCCAGCTGAGGGCCACACTGCTGCCCAACAACGAGCGGACCAGCTCAGAAGGCGTCATTGGCGCCGCTCCCCGCCGCCTCCACGCGGCCGCCGCCTCCGGTAACCTACTGCGAGAGCGAGAAACCTGACGAGGCGGGACGCGCCCGTTCGTGATTGCAAGTGCCTGACCTGGTGGGACTGTCAAGCGCTCCCGCAAGGAGGGAGTCGATGCACTCGCGAATGAACGGCGGGAGGCGGCACCAACTCCGGAGCCCCGCGATCACGGCTGGCGGCAGGCTCTGTTTGGCGCAGATCGCGTCGCTGAGTTCAAGTCGAATCAGTATGCGCCACAGTCAGGCCAGGCGTGCCGGCTTGTGTCGTTGACCCGTCAAAGCACCCAGACGGCTCGATGGTCTTTGACCAGGACGGGGTCCAGTTCCACGGTAGGGCGCCTGTGTTTGTTCCGAGTGACAGACGGCGCATTGCTGGAGCAGTCTGGGGCCGCTCAGTCGATGAAGCGGACCACCTGGAGTTTGCCCGCGTGCCGGAGATGGTCTTGCTCCCAGAGCAAGACGTCCGACATGCCGGCCATGACACCCGTTCGACGGGTGCGGGCTTCGTCATGGACCGTGAACCACTTGTTCACCAACAGAACGTCTTTGGAAGGTGCGTTCTGCTTCTTCTTGATGTTGTGCTTGGGTCCCTCAAAGTAGACCAGCATCCACTCCGCAGCCTCGAGATGCCAACGCCGCGGCCGCCCGGGCTGCGTGATGCGTCCGATCCACCAGCGGTTGTCGCGATGGTCGTAGGGCTGGCCCTCGTGGGCTCGGATTCTTCGACCGACGCCTTGCTTGTTCTCCGAAATCCCATGGTAGAGCAGTCGGCGATGCGCGGGCTTCCTTCCGTGCCTGTTCCGGCCGAATACGAGATACAGGCGCGTTCCCCGCTCTTCGATCGCCTCGGCGAAACGGTAGGGCCCCTTCCAAGCCACGACAATGGTGGTCAAGGACATGAATCACACCTTCTTCCGTGGCAACGAGCCGCTGTCCATGGCGTCGGAGTCAATTGGCGCACAAGAGCCGGCCCACCTCAGCGCGGAGGCTCGCGATATAGGAGTTCAGGCCTGCCAGCGTCTGCTGCCGGTTGGGTCGGATCACGATGTCGAGCACGGTATCCACGCTACAAAGTGGCTTGTGTGCATACACGAGCTCGCTTCCGTATCGGATCACAAGCCGGCGGAAGACCTGCTCCACAGAAACGACCCTGCCTTCCAGCTTGTCGACGACTTCGGAAACCGCAGCGATCCCCGCCTCTGCAGCCGCATGGAGCGCCCGAATGGCGCGCTTGTCCCCGGTGACGACCAGATCTCGGTCGCGGAGGGCTCCACCTTTGAACAGCACGACCTCGCCGGCATCCAGATCGTCGATGCCGGACAGACGGTCGACCGCTGCCGGATCCACGTTGATCTCGATGCACGTACCCAGAAAGGCCTCAACGCGTTGGACGAGCCCGGGCCCCCAACGCTCTCTGCACCCAGCCGCTGCCTCGGCGCCCTCGGGCAGAGCTTGAAACGTGCCGTAGCAAGAACGGCCACGCCTTCAATCTCCAGCACCGCCTTGGCTTCCTCAATGAGCCCAAAGGCGCAGATCTTCAAGACTGCGTCATTGTCCCAGAGACTGATCGCGCCTTGGTGTGCCCGCTCGAGGTCAGCCGCACGATGTAGGCACTCACCTCGTCAGAAAACAGTGACCAGTCAAGATTGCCGGCGAGGGCCTCTCGCATGGTGTCGGGGCCACTCTTGCTGAACCCCAGCCGCTTCAAGGCAGCCTGGGCGACTCCCCAGAATGGGTCGCCCATGGAGTTTGCGTAATTCAGGACCACATGCCCCGCAGCGACGCCATCCCTCCGGGAGATCTTGGCGGCCATTCGAGCCAGGGTGGCGGCATTGGGCCATTGCCCGGTCGCACGGTAGCGAGTGTTCGCCGCGCCGGTCAGAAGCTCCAGAGCGAAGGCGTTCGCCTCGATTTCGTCCGTGTCCTGGCTGTCGATGTCGACGGTCTCGTCGACCAACATTCCGCCCTCGGCGACATGTCCCATGGCGACATGTCCCAGCTCGTGGGCCACGTCGAAGAGGAGCCAGGCGGGGTGCTTCCTCTTCTGGGTGACGGCAATCACGGGTCTGCCGCGATGCTGCAGAGCCAAGCCATGGATAGTCTTGCTCCGCGCGACCTTCGGAAGGTTGGCGACATGTACGACGGGCATGCCGGCCGACCAGCAATAGTCCACGAGCCCCTTCAGATCGACCACCTCCTCCTTGCCAAGGATCTCTTCACGGATCTCAGCCGGGCTCCCCAGATCCCGCACCGGGCCCGCGGCACCTCGGCTTAGGAGCCGTGAGACCTGAGCCACGACCTGCCGCGAGGGCGCAACGGAGCTGTCGTCGGCGTTCGACGCGCGCTTGAGCTTGACTC
Source organism: Planctomycetota bacterium (assembly GCA_029260765.1). Lineage (GTDB taxonomy): Bacteria > Planctomycetota > J058 > JAJDCP01 > JAJDCP01 > JAJDCP01. Next base: position 106,597 of record JAJDCP010000079.1, on the reverse strand, counting down.
CGGGCTCGGCTGCGAGCGAAAGAGCCGACTCGCTACGTAGTTGTTCGACGGGAAGCCCCGTGTGGTTGGCAACATGCAGCAGCAACTCTGAGAGGCCACCAGGTGTCTGCGCTGCCTGGTCGTCCCACCAATCCGGAAGCACATACTTCTTCAGGAATGACCTGGGAATCCCGGCCCTTTGCAGGCGGTTGTAGAGTGTACGCACTTCTTTCTGCACGGTGGTGGTCGCGGGAAAGCCTCCTTAGTGTGTGACCTCGAGAGGTCCCGGACATCTTACATGAAGTGTATGACTTTTCGCTGGAGAGTTTGGGGGCACGCGCAAGGCCTTCTCCCATCCGAGACTCCCAGCCACTACGTACCGCTCTGCTCGTCCAGCTGCTTCGCCCGATTCGCTTCACGCCCGGCTGCGTTCTTTGCCGAAGGCGCCGCCTCAAGGAAAGACCAGCTCGAGCGAGCGCGTGCCCGAGCCGTCGATCAGCACCCTCTGTGCGGTCCCAGTGTGCCCGTCCCCCACGGCCACCACCTGATAGGAGCCGAGGAAGAGGCCCGTGAGCCGGAAGGTTCCGTCCTCAGCGATCACGGCGCGCTGCGCATCGCCCAACGGCAGCAACCGGGCGATGACCTCCGAAGGCGCCGCCTCCTGCCAACGGACGCTGCCCTCGAGTGCTCCCGCGGCTCGCATGGCGAGGTCGACGTGCAGAGACTCCCCGGGGGCTACGTGCAACAACTGATGGCACAGCTCGTCGTGGTGGCGGCTGCGCGCCAACAGAACATACTCACCACCAGACAGACCCCAGACCGCGTAGCTGCCGTCGCCGTCACTCTGCTCGTCGGCCTCTGGATCTCCTTCGGGCACCGGAATCAGGCTGATTGTGACGAACGCATCGGGAGCGCCGCCACGCCGCACCGTGCCCGCGACACAGGCCGCCGGGCCGACGCGCAGGCGCAAGGCGGAGACGGAGCGCCCGGCTTCGATGCGCACGGCCAGGGTCTCGGCGGGCAACCACCGGAGGGTGTGGGCGTAGGCCCGATAGAGGCCGTCGAGCAGGCCCGGCACCCGGAAGCTGCCGTCGTCCTCCGTATCGGCCTCGAGCACATCGCCGCCCTCGCTCTCGACCGCCACAACGACCCGACCCGGGGATGCACCGTTCCCATCCACCACCACCCCCTCGATCGAGCCAAGCTCCTGCAGGACGATATCGTAGGGAAGGGGGCCGACCGATGCGGCCTGTACGTCCCCGTCGAAGCGTAGCGTCTGATCGGCGGATTGCGCCGTCACGTGGATGATGCCCGGTGTCAGCGCCGCCGTCTGGAAGCTGCCGTCGATCGCGGACTCCGTGCGCACGGTCCGCGAGCCGGCATCCCGGGCCCTGATCTTCACGCCACCGAGCACCCGCCCATCCGGACCGCGCACGTTGCCGGTGAGGCTCGCGCCGGGAGCGAGCTCGAACCGCAAGGGCGTGGCGTCCTCGGCTAGCTTCTCTTTGGCCTGTGCCGGGAGGTGGGTGGGGTCCGCCTTGACGCGCAGAGACCAGGTGGCGGCAAACAGGTTGCGCAGTGTGAATGCGCCATCGGCGCCGGTGCTCGTGCGCCGCTCCCCGTATGTGCGCGACTCGGGACGGCGCGCCCGGGCACTGATGGTGGCGCCGGCCAGGGGTTGATCACTTCCGACCTCGACGACCCTGCCCACGACGTCGAAGCCGTCCCGAAGCACCAGCACCAGTCCCTCGACGAGCTGGTCGCGGGCGAGGTCCAGCGAGTGCCGCTCGCTGGCGATGTGCGCGTTGCTGAGGGCGCGGAGCTCGTAGCGTGCGGGCTCGAGCGCCTCGAAAGCAAACGCCCCCGCCGCATCGGTCACACACTGGAGGCTTCGGGCGATGCCGTCGTCGCGCCGAAAGACCGCCAGCACAAGGCTTCCCGGCACTTCGGCGCCCCGGGTATCGACCACGCGCCCGGTCACGCGCGCACCAGAGGCCGATGGCACGCCTCCGGTGACGAGGCTCTCCGCTGCCGGGGTCGCAGGCGAAGCAGCGTCGCCGCCCGCCGGGCCGGCGGGGGACGGATCGAGCGTGGGCGGGGCGGCGTCGGCTGGGGGGTCCGCCGGCTCACCCGTCCCCCCAGCCGATGCGGGGGCCGGCTGCTCCGGCGGGGTGGGTTGCGACCTCGGGATGGCCTCGACCGTCGGGCCAGGTGCCGTCGGCGTCCCCGGCTCGGGGGCTGCTGGTCTTGTCTGCAGGTAGAGGAAAATGCCGAGCAGCGCGACCAGGATCAGACCGATGCCTAAACCGAGGAAGGTGTCACGCCGCATGCTCGACTCTCCGGATTCGACTTTGCTTGCATTATACGAGAGACGCCCACTCTTGCAGCGTCACGTGAGAGTCCGTCAACAACGGACTGGAGGTGGGATGTGAACTCGTAGAGGCGCTTTCGACATCTCGGGTCGACGGCATGCACCTCGCCACCGCTTCGGGAGCAGCGGCCTCCAGCGGCCACCAACCCCGTCTGATGTTCACAGCCCAGTTCTTGAAGAGCCGGGCGACCTCCTCGGGGTCTTGGGCGTGGTAGGTCGGAACTCCCCGAAGCCCAGCCGTCTTGCGGAAATCCGGTATCGTCTCGGGGCCCCTGCCCACGTCGAAGATCGCGAAGCACAGGTCGTCACGGCTGGTTCGAAGCGCAGTCACCACGTCGTGAACGTGGGAGCGCCCCTCTTCGCGGGGCACGATCGGAGTGAGTTGCAGCGGATCACGTCTACGACTACGCTCAAGCATGAACCAGGAGGCGGCGTTGCTCGGGGGCTATGGTGCTCGACCCGCACACGGACGCGCCCGTTGTCGCCGTTCCGGTCAGCGGTCACGCCGCCGGATTCTACTCCCCAATGGATCAGGCCGTTGGTGTGCACCGCGCGCCAGCCAACGAAGTCCTCATGATGCGATCGATCTCGCGCGCAATGTGACCGAGAACCATCAGGATTTGGATCCTTCGTGCACTGTTCCCATTGCGGTAAGCTGATCGCCTCAGATGCGCGCTTCTGTGACGATTGCGGCACCCCGTTGGAATCCGGCCCTCGCACTCCGACCATGTCTGAGAGAGCGACCCTGGGGCCCGGTCAGTACGGGGCGTCGAGTGGCCAGCTTGCCTTGGTTCCCCAGACTCCCAACCCGCCTCCGCGCACGCCCGGTCCGTCTGTGGTCCCGCCGTCTAGAGCGGCCACCGTCGCCACAGGACGCTTGCTGGCGGGCAAGTACGAGATCCGCCGCCCCCTGGGACGCGGGGGAATGGGCAGTGTCTTTGCCGCCTGGCATCGCGGCCTGGGTATCGAGGTGGCGGTCAAGACGCTACTGCCTGAGCTGGCAGCCCAGCCGCAGGCTGCCGAGCGTTTCCTGCGTGAGGCGCGGGCCTGTGTGAAGATCCGGCACCCGCATGCAGTCGGGGTCTACGATCTCGACCGGGATCCGGTCACCGGGACGCTCTACATGGTGATGGACCTGTGCCAGGGAGAACCGCTCTATTCGATGTTGCAGCGCGGTCCCCTCAAGGTGCACGTCGCGGTCCAACTGAGCATACAGATCCTCAGCGCGCTCGAAGCTGCCCATCTGCTGGGCCTGGTCCATCGCGACATCAAACCCTCCAACATCATGGTCTCCGAGGTCGATGGCCGATTGCAGGTCAAGGTACTCGACTTTGGCATCACCCGGGCCTATTCCAAGGCGGCCCGCTCCGAGCTGACGGGCGGCTCGACCACACGTTCGGGCACGATGATCGGGACGCCCGGCTATATGTCCCCTGAGCAGTCCGTGGGGATGCGGGTCGACCACCGTTCAGACCTGTTCAGCCTCGGCATCGTCCTGTTCGAGATGCTGAGCGGGCACCGGCCGTGGGAGGCGGAGAACCCAGTGCGCCTGGTTGGAGTCCTGCTCTCCGAGCCGTACACACCGATCGAGAGCTACCGGCCGGAGGTGCCGGCCGGCTTGGTGGATGTGCTCGCCAGGGCGCTGAAGAAACATCCCAAAGAGCGCTTTCCCGAGGCCCAGGACTTCATCGCCGCGTTGGTGCCGTTCAACAGTCCTGAAGCAGTGGCCTCGGCTGTGTCCCGCGGCAGAGGTGGGGGGTGGCTCGCCCTGCTGGTGCTGCTGCTGCTGTTGGGCTTGGGCGCCGCCTTCTTCGCCGGGGCCTTCGACAGCCTGCTGCGTGACGAGAACACGCCAGCAGAAAGCCTGGCCGTGGTCCAGCCGCTTCCTCCCGGGCCAGGACCAGAGCCGGAACCCGGGCCGGGACCAGAGCCGGAACCCGGGCCGGGACCAGGGCCGGAACCCGGGCCAGGACCAGAGCCGGAACCCGGGCCAGGACCAGAGCCGGGACCCGGGCCAGGACCAGAGCCGGGACCCGGGCCGGGACCCGGGCCGGGACCCGGGCCCGAGGCGGAGCCGCAAGCCCGCTTCGTGTCGCTCAAGCCAGCTTCTGGTAGCTGGGTCCGCAGGGACGAAGTGGTTGTTTCCGGACAGATGGAGCGAGGTGTCGAGTCGATCCGCATCCAGGGGATCACCATCCCGCTGGAGGCCGATGGCAGCTTTGCTGTCGAGCTGTTTGTCAAAGAGGGCCGCCACGAGATTCAGCTGGCATGCAGCCATGGCGGCACGAGTACCGAGACCAGCGTGGTGGTCCTGGTCGACTCCACCCGTCCCAAGTTGGTTCTCGAGAACCTGCGCTCGGGGCTGGTGACGGCCGAGACGCGTCTGGCCTTGCGGGGCAGAATCGAAGACGCCTTCCCCCGCGAGGTCGCGGTGGGTGCCCAGCGTACGGTCACCGGGCCCGACGGCAGCTTCACACTGGACGTGGAGATCGAGCCCGACCAGAGCGACGAGCTGCTGATCGAGGCGTGGGACGAGGCGGGCAACAACGACGAGCAACGGTTCATCGTGATCCAGGATTCGCAAGCGCCGCGCGTGCTCTTCCAGACCCCGAACACCAGCTCTGTCGCCGACCTGCGCCTGCAGGGTCAGCTGCTCGAGGCAAACCTTGTTGAGGCTCAGCTGGCGGGTGTGGCGGTGCCCGTGGGCAGTTTCGAGATTCCCGTGCGGCTGCGGCTGGGGCCCAATACGTTCGTGCTGAACGCGCGCGATGCCGCGGGCCACGCGACCAGCGAAACGTTACGGGTCAGCTATCTGCCCCCGCCCAGCACCCTACCCGATCCGGTACCCGATCCCGTGCCTGACCCCGGGGCGAGCGGCGAGTTGCCCGAGGGATGGCGTGCTGTGGAGGCTTGGGAGAAAGCGGCGCAGCTTCAGCGCGATCAATCCAGCGAGCTCGGCCTGCCGATCGCCGCGGAGAACTCGCTGGGCATGCGTTGGGTCCTGGTGCCCGCAGGCGAATTCTCGATGGGCAGTCCGCCGGACGAGGCGGGTAGGAAGCACAGAGAAACGCTCCATCGCGTCACGCTCACCCAGGCTTTCTACATCAAAGAAGCCGAGGTCACCCAGGCCGAGTACCAACAGGTGATCGGGGAGAATCCGGCCTTCTTCACCGACCCATTGGCACCGGTGGAGCGCGTCTCCTGGCTCGAGGCGGCGCGTTTCTGCAACGAGCTGTCTCGGCGTGAAGGGCTGCCTGCCTGCTACGTCTTCGATGATGAGGACAATGTGCAGTGGCTGCGGGCCGCTGATGGCTATCGCCTGCCGACGGAGGCTGAGTGGGAATATGCCTGCCGGGCAGGCAGCACGACGACGTACTTCTGGGGCCCGCGGTACAACGGCCTGTATATGCACAGCAACCGCAACTCCGAGCAGCCCAAACCTTTGGGCACCATGGACTTCAGGCGTACATCCTTCGGCACCTACGACATGAACGGCAACGTCTGGGAGTGGTGCTGGGACTGGTACGACGCCGACTATGGTTGCCAGTCCAGGGATGTCGTCGATCCTCTCGGACCCGAGCAGGGCGATGTCCGCATCTTCAAGGGCGGGAGTTTTTTCGAGGACGTCGATTTTTGCCGGCCGGCCGAGCGGCAATACGCGCGCGCGTCCGCCCACCTGAATGATGTGGGTTTCCGGCCGGTGCGCTCGATTCCTTGAAGATTGTCTGCGCTGCCAAGCCTGAACGCGTGGTGTGATCCCCAACCTCATCCGCCTCCGTTCTGCCAGGGAAGGCCGAACTACGATCGCCTCGCAGCGCTCAGGGCGCATCGACCCCATGGGCACCGGCTCCGTCGATGGCTGAGCAAGATCACCAGCAGTTGGCGTCCCCGGTCCTGGGCGGGTTCGAGCCCAGTATCGCCCAACCCGTCGGGCGAAGCTCACAATTCGCAGGGTTTTCGGTTTCGTTGTGCATCCTTTCGGCCAAAAAACCAACTCTACCCGCGCAGCGCCTCGACATTCCGCCGCAGCGCACGCACCAGCGCGGACACCGCGGCCGCGTCGCTGCGGCTGCCCAACGAGATGCGCACCAGCTCTGCACCCGCGAAGCGCAACGCGCTGATGTGCGGCAGGCGCGGAGCGCCGCTTCCCAAAGCGGGTCCGCACAGGTCGGCCAGGTCGGCCTCCAGCTGGTCGCGCAGCGGCCTGCGGGCGGGCGTCTTCCGCGCCTTCGCCTGACGCGCCCTGCGGAGCGCTGGGCTCGTGCCCCGACAAGCTCAGCGCCTGGATGCCCAGCTTGGCCCTGTCGATGGGCAGCGTGCCCGCGCACGCTCCCGTGCTTAAGAAAGTCACGGAAGCCGCGGCCGCCACAGCGCGTTTTCTCGGGTCAGACCAATGCTAGATTTAGACAGCGGACCCTCGCCAGGGCTCGTGTAGCCAGGCAGCACCTCCACCTCAAACAGACTTCTAGAAGGCCTTGGACCACATAGCCATGATCGAGGTCCCCTCCGTGCCGCCCCTGAGGACACCGCGCAGATCCTGCGTCACGTCGATCATGAGCTGCGAATCCCACAAGAAGCCTGATGTGATGGCGCCGGAGACCATATAGTCCTCCTTCCGCCGGAAAAGTACTCGATCGTGGTCCATCGTTGGGATCTTGGCCAGAGCATAGTGACCGCGGACGTGTACGTAGAACCAGAAGGCGAGCTCAAGGCGATACTCGACAGACGCGATGACGAAGTCCTGTACCGGGAACTGATCGAACATGGCGCCGGGCAAAGGGTTGCGAGCAAGGTCATGCGACTCGCTCGGCATGGGGCCTCCGCCGACGCGAAAGGCGGAGAACCGGTCCAGGTTGTCGGCCGGCGAGTAGCCTGCGTGAAGCTGAACAAGAAACCGGTGCCGCTCTGAGAGGCCGGGGAGCGGCCCAGCCAGGGCGAGGAAGCCCGAGAGCTTAAGGTAGTCACGGGTCTTTTCGGAGTCGAAGAGCAGCGCGCCAGGATTGCCAAAGTCTCGCCACACGTTCCTTCGCTTCAGCTCCAAGTCGAAGCCCGCTGCGATTCCGTAGTGTGGCAGCTCCATGAGGTTCCGCTGAAACATGTCAAGGTGGCCCTGGAGGCGCAGTCCGTGGACGTAGGTGTCTTGCGGGATGATCGAGGAATCGGGGGTGCCGCTTGTGTCGTCAAAATAGAGCAGGCCTCCCTCGTAGGAGATCCCGATCTTGATCGCGTTGTCCTCGTTGCCAGGCCAGACCTTTTGGCTGTACCCCACGCCCACCCGTGCGTTGACGCTGCCCCAGATGAGCTTGCTAGCGTCCAACTCCTCACCGTCCACGAGCTCTGCGCTCTCGAATGGCAGGGTGTAGTTGTCGAAGTGGAGGAGCAGGGTGGGCCCGCCGAACATCTCTTCGTAGTCGACGGTGTTGACGAGGCCGCTGATTGTGGCCCGAACGTGGCGCTCCTCCTCCCAGAGGCCGTTGTAGTACAAAGCGAAAAAGGGGACGACGGTGTTGTCGTCGATGGAGGGAACGAAACCTGTGACGCCGATGGTGAGGGCGAGCGTCTTCGTGCGGTCGCGCTCTTCCACCACGACCTTCCGGCCAAAGACCTCGACCTCGAGGCGTTTGCCGGCCAGCGGCGTGTGGTATTCGTCGCTGGCCTGGTCCCGCGCCTCGCTGCCCTCACGACTCGACGATGCCGGGTCTTCTCTCAGCCCTTCTTCTTGCCCTGCTGCGGGGAGCGCCAAGAGGAGCGCAAACGAGAGCGCCCCGAGAACCCAGAAACGTGCATACCTCATCTGCGCTGCCTCTTCGAGTGACCGAGCTGAGCTCCAACTGAGAAAATCCGGAACGTGTTGAACATGGGCGCTTCCAGACGGCGTTACCGTTCAAGGCCTGAACCCCTTCGCATGGCAACCGATGGATTGTGTAGATAGCTCGGCAGGAGAAGGTGTCTCCCCATCACCATGTCGGGCCCAGGAACCCCAGCTGGCCGGCCTCACGTTCAGTGGATGGCTCCAGAGGATCCCCCATGCGAGAAATCTTCTGCCCCGACCGCGCTGGTGAGGCTCGTCCAGGGCTGCTCAGCACGTACTACCGCGACGCTGCACGCCGCATCGCCTTCCTCGGCGCTGCCTTCATCGTGATCTCCCTCCTGAACCTCAGCCTGACTTATCTCTTTTACGATTTCCTGGGCTGGCCGGTTCCCGAAGGGCTGGGTCGCTTGCGCATGACGCAGGTGGGGATACTGCTGCTATCGGGCGGCATCCACTGGCTGGCCCGCACCAACCTGCTGAACCCGCGCCGCCTGCTGGATGTCGCCCTAATATACCAGGTCGGTGGCGCTGCCCTCATCTCGATTCCGGCCTACTACGGCGAAGTCATGCTGCAGGAGGTGATGCAGAGCTTTTCCTGGCTGGCTTTGTGGATTCTGCTGCTGCCGGTGGCCGCGCCCACTTGTCCTCGCAAGAACCTGCTGGCGGCCCTGCTTTGCGCCACCATGGCACCGCTAGTCTTCCTGACCTGGATCGCCGTGGAGGGCCGTCCGCTGCCGAGGGTCTCCGTGCTGGTAACGAGCTTTCTGCCGAACTACCTCTGTGCCGGCATCGCTATGGTCCCCGTGCTGATCATCCTTCGTCTGGGGGAGTCCGCCAGCCTGGCGCGCTCCGAGGCCCGCGCCCTGGGTAGCTACGAGCTACTGGAGAGGCTGGGGGCCGGGGGCATGGGGGAGGTGTGGAGTGCGCGGCATCGCATGCTGGCGCGACCGGCAGCTGTGAAGCTGATCAAGGCCGGCCGCGAGCCCATTTCCCAAGAGCAGCGCACGCGCTTCGAGCGTGAGGCGCGCACCACCTCTCGCTTGGGATGCCCGCACACGGTCACCCTATACGAATTCGGAATCACTGAAGATGGGACCTTCTTCTACGCTATGGAGCTGCTGCGGGGGATGGACCTGGACTCTCTGGTGCGGCGATTCGGACCCCAACCCCCGGCGCGGGTCAGCTACCTGCTGCTGCAGGCCTGTGAGAGCCTGGCAGAGGCGCATCAGGAGGGTCTCGTCCACCGCGACATCAAGCCTGCCAACCTGGTCATCTGCCAGCTTGGCGTGCGCTACGATTTCCTGAAGGTGCTGGACTTTGGACTGGTGAGCTGTATCCCGAAGCGCGGCGGACAGGACCCGCGCCTGACCCAGGCGGGTGCGGTCGTCGGGACACCGGCCTTCATGGCCCCGGAGCAGGCCAGGGGTTCCCAGGCGGTGGACCACCGGGCAGACATCTACAGCCTGGGCTGCGTCGCCTACTGGCTGCTGACCAGCCGGCTGGTGTTCGAGCAGCCCACGGGTTTCAAGATGCTGGTCGACCACATGAAGACTCCCCCGGAGGCCCCATCGCAACGGACGCGGCAGAGCATTCCGCCAGAGCTGGAAGGCCTGGTCATGCGCTGCCTCCAGAAGGATCCGAACCTTCGGCCCCAGAGCGCCGCTGCGCTGGCCTCCGAGTTGCGGAATCTGCGCGCGAATTGGTCGCAGCGCAAGGCCCGCGCCTGGTGGCAGAAACGCTCCAGGCGGGCGATCCCGGTCAGGACCCCAGGGGATCAACGGCTGGAGCCTGAGGCCGTCGAGGGCAACGCGCCGACAGACACATCAGCGCCCGTGGTCCTGCAACAGCGAGCGCGCCGGGACGCGCACTAGGCGTGTGTCGCCATGCTGCCAAGCTGGTGTTTTTTGCTCGTCTAGACGAGCTCCCTGTCCGGCCCAACCCGTCGGGCGAAGCTCACAATTCGCAGGGTTTTCGGTTTCGTTGTGCATCCTGTCGGCCAAAAAACCAACTCTACCCGCGCAGCGCCTCGACATTCCGCCGCAGCGCACGCACCAGCGCGGACACCGCGTCCACGTCGCTGCGGCTGCCCAGCGAGATGCGCACCAGCTCCGCACCCGCGTCCGCAGCGAGGCCGAGCGCCGCGGCGACATGGGACGGCTCCTGCGCGGAGCTGCTGCAGGCCGCACCACTCGAGATGGCAAAGCCGGCCAGGTCGAGCCGCAAGATCAGCACCTCGGCGGGCACGCCCGCGAAGCGCAACGCGCTGATGTGCGGCAGGCGCGGGGCGCCGCTTCCCAGGGCGGGTCCGCTCAGGTCGGCCAGCTCGGCCTCCAGCTGGTCGCGCAGGGCCTGCAGGCGGGCGTTCTCCCGCGCCTGCGCCTGACGCGCCTTGCGCAACGCCAGCGCCAGCCCGACCGCGCGGGCGGTGTCTTCGGTGCCCGGCCGCAAGCCCCCTTGCTGGGCGCCTCCGAACAGCAGCGGGCGCAGCGCAGGAGCCCCGCGCAGCGCCAGGGCGCCGATGCCCTGCGGAGCGCCCAGCTTGTGCCCCGACAAACTCAGCGCCTGGATGCCCAGCGCCGTCATGTCGATGGGCAGCTTGCCCGCGCTCTGGGCCGCGTCGCTGTGCACACACACGCCCGCGCGGCGCGCCTCGGTGGCGATCGCTGCCAGCGGTTGCACGACCCCCAGCTCGTTGTTGGCGTGCATCACCGAGACGAGCAGGGTCGGGGTCGCCAGGCACGCGGCCAGCTGCTCGAGGCAGACCAGCCCGTGGGAGTCGACGGCCAGCCGCGTGCAGCCACGGCCCTCGCGGGCGGCGCGCGCTTCGGCGGGTTGCAGCACGGCCTTGTGCTCGATGGCCGAGATCAGCAGCTGGCCCGCGCCCGGCCAGCCGTACAGCGCGAGGTTGTTCGCCTCGCTGGCCCCGCTGGTGAAGACCAGCTGTTCGGCCCCGAGCAGGGCGCAGAGCTCTGCGCGGGCCGACTCCAACAGCTCGCGGGCGGCGCGGCCGAAACGGTGCGGGCTGGCCGGGTTTCCCAGGCAGCGCTGCTCGATCTCCTGGACACAGGCACGCACCTCAGGATCGACGGGCGTAGTGGCGGCGTGGTCGAAGTAGCGGGCGGGATCCAAACGGGCCTCCGAGAACCAGGGTCGCCCCCATCCTACGGGGCGCCCGCTGCAAGTTCCAACTCCTGCCTTCGTCCCCAGCCCGCGCCCGCCGATGTCTGCAATACGAAACATCCGTATTGCACGTCGCTGGGGGACACGGCATACTTCAGCCATGCCCGACGTACCGAACAACCTGTTCTATCTTCCCTTTGGCTGACCGGCACTGCTGCAGTGCGGCGATGCCGCTGGGAGCAGAGCAGACCGTGGGTTTGTGCGTCAGGTTTTCATACAAGCGTCCTGATTTCAGGGACGTGCCTCCCTAGCATTCTGTCTGTGCTGTGCATTCCGGCGCCCCGGTTGGGCGTTGACTGCTGAGCAGGTCGACGCCTCGACGAGGAGATGTCGATGACTGTGAGATGCTTGTGCTTTCTGCTGTGGGCGGGAGTTGTGGGCTCGCTGTGTGCGCAAGAGCTGGGCGACGATCTGGATGCGCTCAAAGAGAGCCAACAGAAGCTGCTTGAGCAGATGCAAGAGAACCAGCAGCGCATCCAGGAGCTCGAGCAACGGCTCGAGGCCCAGGAGACGCGCCCGGACCCCGGAACCAGCGAGACCATCGAGCCGCGCGGTGAGGAGCAGCCCTATCTGGACCTCGTCAAGTGGAACGAGCTGACTGTCGGCGAGTCGAAGATCCAGTTCTACGGCTTCGTGCGGCTCGACTTGATCTACGATGAGTCGCGGCCGAACAACACCCAGACCATCGGCTTCGTACGCTCCGAAGACAACGATCTGAATGGGCGCAACAGCGATGGCGACTTCACCATGCACCCGCGCTTGACCCGCCTGGGCTTGAATCTCGACGGGCCGGTGATCGAAGAGCTGGGCGATGCGAAGCTGTCGGGCAAGCTCGAGATCGACTTCTACAACAGTGGGCTGCAGGGCCAGTCAGAGTCCCGTGCGGCCCTGCGCATGCGCCACGCCTGGCTCAAGCTGGCGTGGAAGGACGCCGGCGTCTCGCTGCTGGCAGGCCAGACCTATGACCTGATCTCGCCACTGTATCCCAAGGTCAACCCGGACCTGGCGCAGTGGGGCGCGGGCAACCTGGGCGACCGCCGCCCCCAGCTGCGTCTGGAGTGGTGGAACCCGGTCGGAGACGGCAAGATCGGCGTGCAGGGCATGGTCGGCCTGACCGGAGCCGACGACAACGCCAACCTCGACACCCCCGGAACCTACGGCGCGGGCTACCGCGATGGCGACACCTCCGAGCTGCCCACGCTGCAGATGCGGCTCGGCTACGAGACCTGGCTGTTCGGCGAGAAGTCGGGGAAGCTCCAGATCGGCATCTGGGGCACGCGCGCCTGGGAGGATCCCGACGAGCGTATCGCCGGCACCGACCGCTTCGACAGCTGGGGATACGGGATGGACCTGATCATCCCCGTGTATGAGAACATGCTGTGGATCAAAGGGGAGATCTGGGAAGGCCAGAATCTCGACGATGTCCGCGGCGGCATCTTCCAGGGCATCAACACCGTCACTGGAGACGAGATCCGCTCCCGGGGTGGCTTCGTCGAGCTCAGCTACAAGCCGGTGGACTGGTATGAGGTGACTGGCGGTTGGTCGACCGACGACCCGTACAACAAGGACCTCGAGGCCGCCGCGCGGGCTTCGAATCAAGTCAGCTACTTCGCCAACCGCTTCAAGTTCGGCGACTTCTCCTTCGGACTCGACTACCTGTACTGGAAGACCCAGTACATCGGTTTCCAGAACGGCGACGACCATCGCTTCCAGGCCTACGTGCAATACAGCTTCTGAGGAGCTCCCCCTATGCGTATCCTACTTCTGACCTGTTTGTCGTGCCTGGCAGGCTGCACTGCCGCGCCGCCCGCCAACACCGGCCCCGACGCGCCGCCGCGGCCCCTGCGGAGCAAGAGCTTCGACGCCGTGAACCGCCTGCTGGTGCGGGTGCCCGAAGGCAGCCAGCAGCTGCGGCTGTGGTTCGCGCTGCCCGCGGACAACGACCCCCTGCAGGACATCAGCGGCCTGCAGATCGACGCGCCCTACGAGACCCGAGTGGTGCGTGACACCCGGGGCAACCGCTTCCTGTTCCTGAGCGCCGAGGCTCCGCCCGCCGGTGAGCTTGCGCTGGTGACCCGCTTCCGGGTGCGCCGGCGTGAGGCGCGCAATCGGCTGGACGAGAGCGCGACGCGGCCGCTGAACGACGCAGAGCGGGCCGCCCACGCTGACGCTCTGGTCGAGACCCAGCACATCGTCATCGACGCAGAGATCCGCAAGCTGGCGGAGGAGATCGTCGGCGCCGAGCAGCACCCGATCCGCCAGGCGCGCAAGATCTATGACTGGATCCTCGGCCACGTCGAATACTGGGTCAAAGATCCGACCACGCTCAAGTCATCCGGTGTGGGCAGCAGCGCCTACACGCTGGAGAAGTGCACGGGCAACTGCACCGACTTCCACTCGCTGTACCTGGCCGTGGCCCGGGCGGCGGGGCTGCCGACCCGTATCATCTACGGTTCGTTTTTCAAAGGTCCGCTCGCTGGCAAGGACAAGGACCAGAGCTACCACTGCTGGGTCGAGTTCTTTGCACCCAACCTCGGTTGGCTGCCGCTGGATGTGGCGGTGGCGGACATCTTCGTCGAGGGCGTGCGGGTCGATGACAAGAACCGTGAGCTGCTCGCGCTGACGGTGGCCGATGGCTACCACGGACCGGATGCCGGGCTGGTCGAGTACTACTTTGGAAACCTCGACGCGCGCCGGGTATCCTGGCACGTGGGCCGCGATCTGCAGCTCGATCCGGCCCAGGTGGGGGGACCGGTCAACGCGCTCCCCAAGGCACACGTCGAGGTCGACGGGGCAGTCTTCAGCGACTGGACGCGCACCCTGACCTACGAGGAGCTGCGTTGATAGCAGGGACGAGCCATGCGAGCCGATGAAACGCCGGAAAACGACGCGGACACGCGCGCGGTCCTGAGCGCGCTGGCGGCGCTGGCGGGCACACCCTGTGCGGGCTGTCAGGCGGCGTTGTGTGGCCACCTGCATCTGTTCAGCTTCATGCTCGGGCACCGCCAGGCTCCGCGCTGTCTGCGCTGTCTGGCCGCCGAGCTCGAGCAGGAGGGCGGGTTGCTGCGCCGCGAGCTGCGCGCCCAGGTCGAGCGCAAGCCCTGCCTGCGCCAAGGATGGCAGCGTGCCAGCGCCCAGAGCCGCTGCGGCGAGCCGCCTCGTTGCCTGGCCGGCTACGCTGAAAGCGCTCCCGACGCGTCCGCAGCGGACCCGGCGGCGGCCGCCGCGCCGGAGGCGGACGACTTCTGGGATGCCGGCGCGATGGGCTGCGGCGAGCTTGTCTTGCGGCTGCGGCTGCGTATGCGCGGGCTGCCGAGCGGCGGCGTTCTGCAGCTGCGGGCGACCGATGCGGGCGCCCCTGAAGATCTCCCAGCCTGGTGCCGGATGGTCGGCCACCGGCTGGTGTTTGTGAAACAACCTGATTACTGGATCGCATCCAAGGAGTAGATGATGTCGAAATTCTGCGTCAGCCTGACCTGTGCCAAGGACAACACCGACAAGGCCACGGTCGCCTTCGTGGTGGCCAACGCCGCGCTCGCCTCGGAGAAGGACACGATGGTCTTCCTCAGCACCGAGGCCGTGCGGCTCGCCGAGCAGGGCTACGCTGATGATGTGCACGAGGATGGCTTCGCGCCCCTGAAAGAGCTGATGGACCTGTTCGCCGAGAGCGGCGGCAACATCTGGGTCTGCTCGCCCTGCTACAAGAAGCGCGCCCTGAACGCCGACGGGCTGGTGCCGGGCGCCAAGATCGTCGGGGGGGCCAAGCTGGTCGAGTTCCTCTCCGACGGCAGCCCCAGCGTGAGCTACTGAGCGTGGCCGGCGAGTTGCCCGTCATCGACGGCGGCGATCTCGACTGCGGCAGCGGCCTGCTGCTGATGATCCGCAAGGGCATGGCGGAGCTGCCTGCCGGCGCGAGCATCGAGATCCGCAGCCGCGAGCCGAGCGTGGCCGAAGACCTGCCCGCCTGGTGCCGGATGGTCGGCCACACCCTGCTCGAGACCTTGCCCGCCGACGATGGCTATACCTGCTTCCGGGTGCGCAAGAAGGGCGGCGACAGTGAGCTGGCCGGCGATCTGCAGAGCGCGCGCGACTACCGCTGGCGGGCGCGGCTGCGCTGGGAGGAGGGCATGCGCGGTCGGCTGTTCTGCCGCAACCACTCCTTCGATGTCGGCCAGCCGCTGAGCTTCGACACCCAGGACGCCGCCCCCAGCGCGCTCGAGTACCTGCTCGGCGCCCTCGGAGGCTGCCTGGGAGTGGGCTTTGCCTGGCGGCTCCGGCGGGCGGGCATCGAGGTCGCGAATCTCGAGCTCAGTCTGGCCGCGCAGCCTGAGAACGTGCTAGTCTTCCTCGGCATCGAAGAGCAGGGTTCGCCGGGGTTGCAGAGCATCGAAGGCACGCTCTACGTCGATGCCCCGGGGGCGGACGATGCGCGTATCGACGAGATCTGGCTCGAGACCTTGCGGCGCTCCCCCGTGGCCAACAGCCTGTTGCACGGTTGCCGCCTGAACATCCGTTGTGCGAGGGTTTGAGATGCCACTACCGCTTTTTCCTGTCACCTCGGTCGGCAGCTGGCCCCGGCCGGCCGCTCTGTTGCGCGCTGCACGGCAGCGGTCGCCCGAGTTCGAGAGCCTGCGCGATGCGGCTACCATCCAGGCCATCCGCGCCCAGGAAGAGGCAGGGGTGGACATCGTGGTCGATGGCGAGCAGCGCCGCGACAACTTCTTCAGCTTCGTCTGTGAGCGGCTCGAAGGGGTCGAGCTGATGTCGATGGCGGTGCTGCTCGACTACGTCGACGACAAGGCGGCCTTCGAACAGATGCTCGAGGCGCTCGATGTGCCGGCCTTCGCGATCAAGAACCCCGTGGTGACCGGCAAGGTGCGGCGGGCGAAGCCGCTGGTGCTGGACGACTACCACTTTCTGCGCGCCCACACGAACAAGCCCGTCAAGGTCACTCTGCCGGGGCCCTACCTGCTGAGCCGCAGCAGCTATGTCGAGTCGCTGACCCGGCAGGCATACAACTCGCGGGAGGAGATGGCCGACGACTTCGTCGCGTTGCTGCGGGCCGAGATCATCGAGCTAGCCGCGCAGGGCGTCGAGTTCGTGCAGCTGGACGAGCCGGTGTTGACCGAGGTGGTGCACGCGGGCAAATCGAAGACCCACACCTTCATGTGAGGCGTGCTCGCAGCCAAAGCGAGCCCGGAGGGTGAGCTCGAGATCGCAGTGGACCTGATCAACCGTGTCGTCGATGGCATCTCCGGCCCGCGCATCGGCGTGCACGTGTGCCGGGGCAACTGGAGCCAGAAAGAAGAGGTGCTGCTTGCCGGTGGCTACGCCGAGCTGATGCCCTACCTGGCGCGCATGCGGGTGGGTATGTTCTCGCTCGAGTATGCGACACCCCGTGCCGGGCCGCTGGAGGCGCTGGCAGATTTGCCCGCCGAGGTGCATCTGGGCCTGGGGGTCGTCAACCCGCGCACGGCCGAGCCGGAGCCGCTGGAGGAGATCGTGGCGCGCGCGCGGCACGCGGCGCGCATTCTGTCTCCGGAGCGCATCCTGCTCAATCCAGACTGTGGCTTCGGAACCTTCGCCGACCGTCCGGTCGCGACGCCGGCCAGCGCGACGGCCAAGCTGCGCCGCTTGGTGGAGGCCGCTCAGGTGTTGCGGCGGGGTTGAGCGGTCTGTGGGGATGGCTCGTGCGGAGGTCGGTCAGCCATGGCGGGTCCCGTCTTTCCTCGGCCAGTCCTATGGGTCCGAGTAGTCGGCTTGGTAGAGGTCGGTGTAGCGGAGCTGCCGCCGCTCGATGTCCCAGAGCATGACGTCCGAGATCTCCATCATCACTCCGGTTCTGCGCATTCTGACCTCCCCATCCCTGTCGTACCATTTGTTCACAATGAGCACGTCCCTCGGAGGCGGTGTGTAGGCTTTCTTGACGTTGTGCTCGGGCTCCTCGAAGTAGATCAGCATCCCCTCCGCTGCCTCGAAATGGTGCCGAGTGGGTCGCACCGGCTGCTTGATCCGACCGATCCACCAGCGATTGTCGCGGTGCTCGTAGGACTCGCCTTCATGTTGGCTGATCCGCCGCCCGACGCCTCTGCGGTTCTGGGAGATGCCGTAATACAGGAGCTTGCGCTTGGCGGGCGTCTTTCCGAATCGGTTGCGACCGAAGACCAGGTACAGCCCTGGGCCAGTCAACGCGCAGGCCTCGTTGAAGCGGTAGGGCCCTGTCCATGTGATGACGATGGTGGTGATGGCCATGGGCGGCAGTCCTTCGGTTCTACCTGGCTGAGGAAGTTTCGAGTCATCGAATCCTAGCACACGGCATAAGCTGGCACTGCCTATCACGAACGTTGCGCGAGGTCTCATTGAAGCGCAGTTCGGCCACGCGCTGCAGCAGCAGTGCAATCACGCAGAGCTTCACGTGAGCGCCTATGCGTCTGTTGGTCCTTCGAGGGTGCAAGCTCCCTCGGCTCTTCCTGTAGGTGCTCGAGGATCTCCTCCCGGTTCAGACACTCGCGGAGCGCATGAGACTCGTTCTTCCACACAAAGTTGCGACGCCTCTCTTCGCCTCCGCCGACAACCACCTCTTTCAACGTTAGCTGGTCGTTGATCTTTTTGCAGCGGCCGGAACTTGGGAGGACGTCGTTGTAGACCTCCTTGACTTTGCCGGCGTCGCAGGCAGATAGCGCCCGCCGCTACTCTCGTGTTCGCATCCGCGTGCTTGCCGGCGTCGCCGATGACAAGACTCGCGTGAGGGCCACTCCTTCAGATCGGCTCGGACACGGGCGATCGTTGTGGAGCCCACAGTGTTGCCCGGGAAGACCCGTGAGCGAATGGGAACTTCGTCTGGCGTCTCAGCGAGGGCGACGACGATCTGCAGGTTGTTCAGGCGCTTGTCCATGCTGTGACCACGCTTCCGAAGGGCCGACGGCTATCGTGGGCGCGGCCGCACCTGTGGACGAATTGCCGCGCGTACAGCTTCGTAGAGGTCGATGTCGATCCCCAGGTCCTCCCCGATCTCGAGGGTCACCGCCAGGCCGTAGCGCACCCCCTCTGACAGCATGTCAGCATCCTCCCGGCAGTTGACTGGGATCAGGAGCTTGTCGCCTTCGTCGAAGATGGCAGCGGCCTTGCCCTCAAGCACTTCATGCTGCACCGTACCGCGCTGGACAGCATTATGGTCGGCGCCCATCCGGGACACGCCAAGGGGGTCGTCCACCCCTTGGTCCCCAGGGGTTTGGATCCAGAGCGCCGCCTGCCGATACTGCTGCCGGCTCGGGTTGATCGGGCTGAGCCATGCAAGGGTGATCACGAGGCGCCGA
Organism: Planctomycetota bacterium; assembly: GCA_029260765.1. GTDB lineage: Bacteria > Planctomycetota > J058 > JAJDCP01 > JAJDCP01 > JAJDCP01. The sequence continues at coordinate 87,939 of JAJDCP010000079.1, read as the reverse complement.
AGGCCGGAGGCACCGCTCAAATCAAACGGAATGGGCACCTCAAAGACGTGTCCCTCCTCCTTGGCTAGCACGCCGAAGCCGAGCAGCGTTGCTCGCCGCTGGGTGCAGGAAACGACGCGCTCCACGTCCAAGTGGCCGTATCCAAGAAAGCGCGCTGAGAACCTCCGCTGGTCCCGCTTCCCGCGCAAGCCGAGCGCTCGGGAAAGAGCATCGGCTCCCGTCCGCCACCATTCGGCGCCATGGACCAGCAACGCCTTGAGGAGGACGGCGTCGAACTGCGGATCGAGGCCGTCGCCGCCCGGCTCGCTACGAAGCTGGTCGAGTACCGAGTGCAGCCGGGCCGCCCCGTGAGTTACAAGCGCAGTTGCGATGCTTGTGCCGTGCGTGAACCTCTCGTGGGCGAGACCGCCGCGGAGGCCGGGGAAAGCACAGCGCACACCCGGGGGCCGGATGTGCGGCGTCCTTGCCTTTTGGAAGACGACATCTCCCTCGCTGACACGGTCGACGAACAAGAGACGCCCACCAGGGGCGAGAATGTCCGGCTTGATGGCACGGCGGTAGCCGCCGCCTTGCGCAGAAACGGGGCTCGGCAAGTCGTTGCTTTGCAGGAGGTCGATGCGCATTCGATCGTCCCCCGGCTGCCCGGAGGATGCATCTCGGTGTGAGGCTCCGACCGTCAGGGCATTGATCGCTTCCGCCGGTACACGCAGTCTCCGCAGACGATTCTCATCAACCAGCACCTTGAGCACCCTCCGTTCGCGGAGTTCCGGGCTTTGAGTCAGCTGCGTTCGGTTGGAGTCCGGCACCTTGATCTCGTCGAGGTGGTTCCCGGCGCTGACGATGAACAGGACGTTCAGCTTGTGCGACAGCCAGTCCAGGAGGCGTGCCCACGGACTGATCGCCCCGCCATCGAAGAGCCGCTGCCGATCCCCGAGCGACATATTGAAGACTCTGACTTCAGGCGCGGTCGGGGCGAAATCGCCCTCCCCTTCAACTGCACGGCGCACAGCTCGATGGATGACGTCGATGAAAAGCCGATCGTCTGGTGATGCCTCGTCCCAGCCGTCCAGTGCTTGGAAAGGGCGAAGCACCGGACGCACGTAAATGGGACGGTCGAGGGGCTCTTCGTCAGCCTCGAGGTCTCCACGGAGGATCGCCGAGCAGATGCTCGTCCCGTGCATGCGGGCCTGGGCCTCGTAGATCCCGGCCAGCTCCTCGGGGTCGTCCACCCGAAGACCACCATCGAGGAGCACATGACGTTCGAGGGGCAACCCATCCAGGACAGCGATGATAGGTTCTACCGCTTCGTCGAGCTGCAATGGTATTCGGCTCTGGGACAAGGGTTCTTCGTCTTCGACAGGCTGGCGGCCTGCGACGGCCTGGGCCTGCGGTCGGAAGTGCGCGACCTCCTCCGCATGCAACAATCGGGCGTAGGGATTCCGCAGGAGCTCTTCGGCCGCTTGGATTGGGATCTCGACCAGGAGTCCGTGGTAGGCAATTCCCTCGATGACGTGTTCGTCAAGGACCCTTCCACCACAGGCCGTGATGAGCTTCCGCAGCTGACTTCTTGCCGACCTGCGAAGCGTAGGATTCTGCCGGAACCATGGCTCAATCTCAAAGCGGACCGGGTCGGCCGTTCCGGTCTCCTCGGCGAAGGCTACTCGATCATGCCAGACCTCAACGATGCCGGTGTCACGGAGACGATCCTCCGCTGACCATGTGCGCACGTCATGCAGGTTCTCGAAGACCTTGGTCCAAGCCCCGAATCCGCGCTCGAGCTTCTTGCCGCGCTTGAATTGCTTCCACAAGGAAAGGACTTGTTTCAGAGCGCGCTCGTCGCTCATGAGTAAGTACAGATGGCCGTTGAGGCCTTTCGTTGGCTTCTTAGTGAGGAAGAAGTCCTCGTCCGGTTTCAACCCGATGTCCAGGTCCAAGAGCCACTCAAGGCCGGGCACTTTCCCCACCGCGTTCACGAAGTTGCTGACCGAGCTGATCGTATCGAATACGAGCGCCTTCTCAGGGGTGAGACCCTGTGAGTGCTCCTGGAGCTCCGCCCTTCGAGCAGCCATGGCCTGCCGCAGGCGGAGGAACTTTGGATCTAGCCTGATCGCCTGCCCGCCTCGACCGGGCTTCGTGATTTTCGGGGGGACCATGCGCCGCCTCTTGAAACGGTCGCGCTCCCCCGGTGCTGGAAAGATGAGAAGGGGCCTATCCGCCATCGCCGTTCTGCCCCTGTCCCTGCACATACCTGGCGCGGAAGGCGGCGAGCCGGGACTTCGTGATCGCGCCGATGTCGGCATCCGGTAGCGACAGGACGTAGCGCCGGCGCACATCGAGGGCGAACTCCTCGACCTCCCCGAAGCTCACCCCGAGGAGCTTGTTGGCGAGGGTCCGGGGCCGCTGCCCCAGCTGCAGCCCCTGCTCTTTCTCGTATCGTTCGAACCACACCTGAATCTGCCGCCGCGACGGCCGTGGGAGCTCGAGCCGCAACTGAAAGCGCCGCCAGACGGCTCGGTCGAGCAACTCGGCGTGGTTCGTTGCGGTGATCACGACGACGTGGCTCGGTAGTTCGTCGACCTGCATGAGCAGGGAGCTCACTACGCGCTTGATCTCCCCCGTCTCGTGCTCATCGGCGCGCTCCTTGCCCACGGTGTCGAACTCGTCGAAGAAGAGGACGCAGCGGCGCATGCGGACGAAGTTGAAGACCCGCCGCAGCCGTTGTGCCGTCTCCCCGAGGAAGCTGCCCACGATGCCGTCATAGCGCACGACGTAGAGGGGGATCATCAACGCCTCGGCCAGCGCCTCGGCGAGGGAAGTCTTGCCGTTCCCCGGCGGCCCGACGAGCATGATCCGGCAGCGCGGCTCGAGGTTGTACGACCGGAGGAGCTCGACGCGTTGCTGCTCTTCGACCAGTTCAGCGCAGGCCGTCTGCACGGCTTCGGGTAGCACGAGGTCTTCGAGGGTGCGCCGCGGCGCCACCTCTGCGATGAGCGATGAGACGTCGACGCCATTCGGCGGCTTGGTCCGGTGGAGGCCAACCCCGTTGCCCTGCTTGACGAGGTTCTTGACGAGCTGCTCGGCGAGGACGTGGTGGTTCTTCGCCCGCTCTTCGGCGACGAGTGCCTCGACGGTGCGGCGAAAGAGCTGCTGATCCCCACGGCTGCCCGCACGGACCAGGCTGACCAGGAGATCTGCACGGGCCATGGAACGCCCTTCGATGGTTGAATGGCGGCTGCTTCAGTCTACACCTTCAGGGGGGCACGGAGCCAGTGACAAACGCTGAAGGCACCGACGAGGCGTAGAGGGAATCGCGATGTTTGATTTCGAGGCACGGCCTTATGTCCGTCGGTGAAGGTGTAGCGGCGATCCTTTGACGCGGCGGTCGGTACGCGCATACCGACCTTCTACACATGGACGGGCACGAATCGTCCGACGCCTCCTCTACACACACCCCAAGCAAAGTCTCGATGGCCATCCGGATGTGCAGCGGGAGTCGGCGTCACTTCCGCACACCCATCAGGACCACCCGCGTCAGCCCAGAGTCCTGCGCACGGGCGAACGTTTGCCGAAGCTTTCCCGACGTTGGTGCAACTTATGTTCGCTTCCGATCACATGTCTCGCGGGAATCTCCCATATGTCGGTATCGACGATTCACGAAAATTGGGGTTCCCCACTAGTGCCGTGTCGCCCACAGGAATTGTTGGTACGACCCATCTGTGAAGCCTGAGAAACCGCGGAGGCGCCAGCGCAGCACGTGGGCCGCAGAGGGCCGCAAAGGGCCAATGATGACTACCTGGGGAATTCGTTGACGAGTCTACGAATTCCGGTGACGACGTTGAAATTCAGGAGCAGACCGACTGGGCGCTTGGCGAGCCGAAGATAGATGGGCCTCATGGACAGGCTTGAGGTCCACGGCCTTGATCTTAACGAACACTTTGTCGTCGACATCCCGGTCGAGGCGGAAGGCGACTTTTACATGCAGATCGTCGAATACGATCGGCAGCGATTTCTGGCGATCGACCATGTGTCCAAGCTTACCAAGTTGGTGAGCTAGACACGTCTCGTATACCGACTCCAGCAATCCGGGCCCGATGGACCGTAATCGCTGCGCCAAGGATCGCTTCGGTGATGGAGTTGAGCGCCACGCGCTTCGCAAGCGGCCCTCTGCGGCCCTCAGCGCTCTCTGCGCCTCCGCGGTATTTCGAATCCGCTCTGCAATGGTGGGTCCGATATGGTAGCAGCGGCCACGGTCAGAAAAGTCAGCTCGAGGAGAGCTTTGGATCTCGTTAGAGCCTCTTCAGCTTGACACGGGCATCGGCGGTCATGAACTGCCCGTCGACGCCAACGGTAGAATTGTTCCGCTCCTCCAGCCACGAATGCACCTCCGCTGCGCGACGGTCTGGAAGGAAATCGGCTCGTCGATGATGCGCAACTCGAAGATCTTGTCGGCGAGCAGTCGCACCGTCCAACGGGCCCGACCCTCAGGCGGAGGCCCGCATGCCAGCGCGATCATGCGTGCCTCCTGCACCCCGTCCATCTTGGCGGCTGCGAGCTGCGATTTTTCTGCTTCTTCCGGGGGAGTGCAGATTCAAGACCTACCTCCACGCAACGCTGGCGGAGACCTCTCACCGTGTTGGCATGCAGATCGAGCGCCTCAGCAACACGCGCCGGCCCATGTTCGCCTTCGTCAACCTTCAGCGGTGCCGTCGCTTGAGGGCTGCGACCCTACCTCGGTCAACCAGCCCAGCAAGTCTTGTCCGTTCCTCGTTGGTCAGCTCAACAACAAATCGCTTCGCAGACATCACGTTCCCCCACGCGCAACACGAGAGACCGTGCCGCAACCAGCGGAAACCCAACCTATATGAGCTGGACCCGACGGAGCACCAGTTGCCCCCGCCGACGCGGCCAGGCCCGCGCCGGGCCTCAGCGCTTCCTGAGGCGCCACCAGCTGAGAAGAGCGATGACCAACACTGCTGCGAGCAGTCCGGCCGCGGCCAGCCAAGGGCTTGCCACCTCCAAGTCCGGCGGCGCAGCTGGAGGCGCGGGCGTGGGCGCGGGTCGGTAGTCTGGCGGAGGCGACCAGCCGGGACCTGCCGTGGCCGTCGCGCCGATGGAGAACCCGTCATCGGTCCAGGAGAAGACCGTGTAGTGGTAGAGGGACGCGGAGACCAACTCGGCGTCTACGACGACGCTGTCAGGGCCGGCATAGACCAGCGCCCCGTCGCCGATGAAGGTCGGTGCGTGACGGCTGCCGCGCACGACGATGGCCTGCTCCTCTCCACGCCATGCCAGGCGTACGGTGTGTGCGTCGAGCACACGCGCCTCGACGCCTGAGGGACCCGGGATGGGTGCGGCCGTCAACCGAAATGTGTGCGCGGCGAAGACGAGGCTGTCCGCCGCCTGGGCTGTCTCGAGGGCCTTCTGGTAGCCCTGCAGGGAGATGGCGTACGGCTCCACCTGATAGCCCGTCAAGAGCGGAAACACGGTCAAGCGCTGCGCAGCGAGATTCGGTTCGACGACGACCACACCCCCGGGGTCGGGAGCGACCTGCAGGCTGTAGGTGTCGTGCTCTTCAAGCCCGTGCACCGTGAGCAGGTAGTGGGCCACCGCGACCGCCACGCCGTTGGAGTCCAAAGCCGACAGCCGCAAGGCGCTGCCTCTCGGGGGAAGCTCGGAGCGCCGCGTTGGATTCTTCGGTCCTGTCGGCAAGCCGGCGTTGGCCCAGCCCGCCTGCTCCTCGGGCGCATCCCACGTGCGGTCGTTGTCCTTGTCATCGTAGAAGCCGTGCAGCGCGAAGAGCTCGTCGAGCTGCGTCACCACCGGCAGCCGGTGTGACGCTTTCTGGCCCACGCCCTGTTTCTTCAGCCTCTCGTACAGGTCGCGCACGGTGTTGATCTGTTTGCCCTCCAGGGCCTTCATCAGACCGGTGACACCCAGCGCGATGCGGTCGCGGGGCTCGTCGCGGCCGTCGAACAGGTCCCAGAGTAGAGCCGACACCGCGTGGGCCTCCTTGGCATGGCCCTGGTTCTTCTGCAGGTCACCCTTCGTCAGCACGGAGGAGTTCCCCGTAAGCGCAGCGAAGAAGTCGGCGAAGCCCTCCAGCAAAGAGTCCGCCGTGCTGTCATTCTTCCGTCCGCCCCAGTTCTTGTCCTTTTCGGCTCGGACGGGAAGACGGTCGTCCCCGCTCAGGGATGCGTCGTAGTGAACGTGGTGGCCCGTCTCGTGCCGAGCGGTCTGCAGGTCCCCCGATTTGGTTCGGCTGAATGCGCGCCGGACCACGAAGGACGAGCGCGGCAGCTGGACGCTGTGCATCTGGGTCCTGTCCTCCATGGAGACCGGAGTTCCGCAGTACATCGCTTTCCACTGGGCATCCAGCTCCTTGAGCTTGGGCAGATGCAGGTGCAGCAGCACTTCGAGGGGTAGCAGGTGGTCAAGGCTGTAACCGAGGTCTTCCCGGACGTAGACGAGGGCGTTCCGGACCTCGCGGTAGAAGCTTGCGGCAGCGCGCAGACAGCTTCGTTTGCGGAGGCTCATCGACGGCGAGAGGTCGGCGTAGCCTGCGGAGGGATGGCCGTCAAAGACGATATCGCAGCGGGCCAGCGCCACCGTCTGCTCCCCCACCCGGTCCAGGCGCAGCCGATCCCGCACGATGAGAGGCTTCGTGGTCAGCGACACGATGCTGTCCAGCTGCGCGAAGTCCATGCTATACAGCGCGACGGTGCGGTCCTTGTCGACGAGGGTGACTTCGACCTCGAAGCGGGTGTTGACGGGCACCATCGCCGGCAGGGGGATCAGATACCAGCCCTTGCTGTCGGTGTGGACGGTCGTCGTGGTCATGCCTGCACGCACGGTCACCCGGACCTTCTGGAGCGGGACAAAGGTGTTCGTGCCGGGATCGACCATCACGCGTCCTCCGACGTGGACGGGAAGCACGTCGAGGATCAGCTTCGCCTCGTTGTTGGCGCGCAGGATGTCCGACCCGGGCTGCGGCGTGGTCGCTGCGTAGGCCCGCACCAGGATCGGTGCCGTGTGCGTAGCGCTGATCCCGTCGGGGCCGGCCAGCACACGCAGATGCACGGCCGTCTCGGGCTTCAGGGCGTTGTCTCCCATCGGTTGGCCTTGCAGGATGCGTGTCTTTCCGTCGCGCGCCTCGAACATACCCGCGCCGCGCAGCGTGTCTGTGCCGGCGACCCGCACGGTCTCCCCGGAGGGGCGGGTGACGGTGAACGCTTCGAAGTCGAGCCTGCCGCTCTTGCTGGCCGCGCTTCCGCTTTCCAAGCGCAGGTCGAAGGCAGGCACTTCGACAGTTCCGATGTTGCGCACCTCGACCCCGATCTGTGCCTTCCGGACGCGCCGCTCACCGTCGAATACCAGCAGGGGATCGGTCAGCACGATGCGACGGGGTCCGTGGATGGAGACCCGCAGATCCGGGCCGCTCTTGACGACGAAGCGGCGCTCCTCCTCGGCAAGGTTGCCCTGGGCGTCGACGGCCACGACGTGGAGGACGTAGCTTCCGGGCTGCTCGAGCTTCTCGATGTACAGTTCGAGGTCAGCGCTGCCCGGATTGCCCGCCACCGCGCCGCCCTGATCCAAGACCACGCGCGGCCATCCGCCGCTTACGTCGGTCAACACGGCACGCAGTTTGGCGATGCCCGACCCGTCGCCATCGTCGGCGTCGATCGTCACACTCCATGTGCCGGGGGCGATCGTGCTGTTCAGGTCGCCGTCGCCCTGCAGCTCGAGCTTGGGAGGCGTGCGGTCCTGTTCTTGCAGCACGAGGCGCAGGTTGGTGATCTCGAAGTCGTCGCGATCGCCGGGACCGTACTCGACGGCCCTGATCGTCAGGCTGTTGCTTCCCTCATTCAGTTTCTCAGGGTCGATCTTCAGCGTCTGGCTGCCCAGCTCTCCGCTGGCCGGGCTCGTCGCCGTGGTGCCGAGGGATTCATCGTTCAGGAGCAGCGCATTGGTCTCCTGCACGCCCCGGGCCTCGAACACGAGCTCGATGCTGTGGGCTCGCAGCTGCCGGGCCTGCAGCTGGAAGACGAAGGTCGTTTCGGCCCCAGCCAGGTTGACCTGAAAGCGGGAGTTGACCTGACCGCTGAAGTTCCCGTCGCCCAGGTGGTAGACGCCCGAGTCGATCACGACTTCGTCCTTCGTCGTGCGCAAGACAACGCGCAGGAAGGTCCCTGCCTGACGCTGGAACTCCAGTGCCCGCGAGCCGAAGCCCGCCTTCTCGATGTGCACAATGGCCCGCTGCGGCGCCGTCCGGCCGAACGCCCCGAAGAGCACGAATCCTCCGCTCGCGTTGCTGGTCGCTTGCACGTTGCTGCCGATCAGCGGCAGCGTGACCGTGGCTCCGGGAATCGGCTGGCCCTTCTCGTCGACGATCTGTCCGAAGGGAACGGAGCCTTGCAGTGCCTGGCCACAAGCCGTCGCGGCGCACATGGTCAGGAGGAACAGGACTGGGTAGCGGGGGAGCATGCGACGTCCTCTCTGTTTGAGCCAGCTGGTATTCGAAATCATGTATCGGTAGTCTATGCGACCTCTGTAGCACAATCCAGCTGAGGCGCCGTTCGCACTCGGGCCCTGTTACGGTTGTGCCTCGAGCACCTCTCGCAGCGCGGGCGGAATGGGATCCGTACGGGCACGTGGCTGATCGCAAGCGAAGTCGCCGACGTCCGTCGACCTAGACAGCCCGAAACCGACACCTGCGGGCCAGCACGACCACAAAACGGACAGCGTTTTCCGGTGCGGAGTCCGCGCGCCGCAAAGGGCAGGCTCGAGGTGGTTTCCACCAGGGACCATCGTTGGGTCTCGAGACTTCTGAGGGTGCATTCCACGGACGTGAGGCCCGTGTACGCCTCGACGGACTCCCCGGCCCGCAACAGCTTCTGGGCAGACCTTCCGTCGACCGTGCTACTCCGGATCACACCACTTTCGACCGACATAGTGGTCGTCTGAATACTCACGGCATCGACACCCAAGCTCTTGGCGCCATCCAGCATTCCATCTAGAATGTTCCAAAAACCGATCTGGCCCAGGAGGCCCCATGGCCCTTTGCAGCGAATGCGGTGCTGACTTCGAGGATCCCTTCGGTTTCTCGGCGAAGTGTTCCGGCTGCAGGGCCTCGCAATCGAGCGATCCCTTCGGCCTTACGCGGGAGCGCTCCGTCAGTGTTCTCGGAGCGCCTTCCCCAGCACCGGTTGTTGAGGAGGACCGGCCGCCGGTGGAGTTTGCCCGCCAGTCGCCGGCGCAGCAGGCGGCCACCCTCGTCGCGCGGGCCCGCGCTCCGAGCCCCGACTGGAACGCGATTGCCACCGACGCGATGGCAGCGGTGAAACAGGGATCGGCGGTCATCAACGATCTGTACGAGACTCGGGAAGGCAGGCGTATCCTGGACGGGCTGGTGATCTACGACTCCGGCAAATTCATGCTGGCCCAGTCCATCTTCAAGATGCTCCCGACTCTGGGCCTCGGTGGTCTGGCCCTGGAAATCCCCCGGCTCGTCGCCACGGGTCGTTGGAATCCGAACTGGTTCACGGCGATGGCCATCGGCATTCTGTTCAACGTCAATCTGGAACCCAAGAAATTCAGCTACAAGGCCCTCCTGCTCATGTGGACGGCCTTCCGCATGGTCCCCAGATCCCATGTCCGCGGTGCGGCCTTGTCCGTGGTGCGCGGCTGGAGCCCTGAGAGTAGCTACTCGTCCGCCGGCAAGGTGATCAAGATGGCGCGGCTGCCCACCTCTATGGACATGGGCATGGCCGAATTTGCGCTGCGGGGGATCGTACCGGCGCTCGCGGGAGTCCTCGGCCTGGTCATAGGTGGCGTCTTCGCACACTCGAAGTTCCTGATGCGACGCAGCATCTACAGCCAGCGCATGCGCTCCAAGAATGCCTTCTTGATGACCGCGCTCCACGAAATCGGCCACGCCGTCGACGACAAATTCCGAATCATGAGCCAGTACGGCGAACGTTGGGAGTGCGGCGGTTGGATCGATTATCAGGACGGCGCGTCGTCAAAGAAATATAGCTATTCCATGCTCGCGGATCTCAGCGGCAAACTTACGGACGAGCCGGGCACAGAGATCAGGAAGCGCAGCTTCATCGATGTCATCGAGCGCACGACCAAACTCAACTACAACAAGCTCAGCCGCGCCGTCGCTGCCAACTTCAGCCACATGTCGGGGGAACAAAAGGCGCGCGCCCTGAGGCTTTTCAAGGCCCACCCAGGTCTGGCCATGTTCAACGCAAACTGCATTGATGGCCACAGCTTTGGCAAGAACTGCGCCTATTCCAAGACCCGTGCCACCCTCAAGCCGCTCAGTGTCGCGTATGCCCAGGACGAGGGCGTCTATACCTTCCATCGGGTCTTCCACCGCAGCTACGAGTGGAAGTGGGCCTCCTACCTGATCGAGATGAAGGACATGGGCGTCTCCCACTACCAATGGCGCGCCCAAGGGGAGTGGTTCGCCGAGCTGTACGCCCATTACTGGTTGGGCACGCTGCAGGAGCAGCCTGCGCATCCCCTCGTCGGCTGGCTGGACGCCATCAAGGCGCTGACCGATACCGATGATGCTCCCGATCCTCGAGATCACTGGGACGACTCCCACTGGCGGACCCGGGTCGTCGATGGCTTTCTCTGCTGGGAACCCTTGACCGGGCCGATCGATCCCGTGGACGTCGAGGAGCGGGATTGATCAGGGCACAAGCCGCGCCAGGTCGACATAAGGGCCCGCTGCCAGTTGTCTGGCCAGCTCCCTGGAAAACAGGCGCCCATGGGCATACTCCAGCAGAGCCGCAAGGGGGAGCGCGCGCTGTGCTACTTCCCGGGCCTGAGGATGCTGGATGGAGAAGTGCAGTTGGCCCTGCAGCTCGCGTTCCAAACGCAGACGGTACGGTGCCGCGGAACGGGGATCGGCGCGCTTTTCCACGCACAGCTTGAACGCTTCCAAGGCCACATCGGGCAGTCCCAGCTGCATGAGAACCAGCTTCTCACGCAAGGCCTCCAGGCCAAAGACGACCCGAAGCTTGATTCCCTGGAGCAGTCCGTGGGGCAGGCCAGCGACCCCCGCTTCGGCCAGGACCTCCTGCGCCTCCTGCTCGCGCGCCCGCCACTCCTGGGCCTCGCCCGCCCCGTAACAGGCGATCCACCAGTGGGGCAGATCCAGAAACAGGAAGGGGTGCCCGATCACGAAGCTCTGCTCGCAGCTCTCGCAGCGGACGCGCTGGAAGGAGCCGGACAGGATCTCCTGGTAGTGCTGCGGAGAGCGCCGGGGATTGATGCTGTGGGCCACCGACCGGACCTGTTCCTTGCCGCAGTGGGGACACACTACTTCTTCATCCCGAAAAACCGACATGCTTCCCTCCGTGTTCCTCGCCGACGCGGCCCAGGCCCGCGGCTGCACCAGGAGGTGAGGTGTCCCGGGGGGGCCCGCCGGGGTCTCACTCGCTGTGCGTGGGCGGAGGCGCCTGTTGCTCCAAATGGATGCCTACCTCATTTTCGCAGAAAAAGGGTCGCACAGCACTCTCAGTATAGTCGCCTGACATGATGCCCACGTCATGCGCCCAGACAGGCACAAGTTCGGCACGTCCTTGACGGGGCGCGTGTCCGATCTCTTGTACCCTGCTCTGCGGCCAGCCGACGAAGCAGATTCGGGCCGGGCTCCACCGAGTCCTGCAGCACGGGCAGTTGATGTGCACAGCATGGACCAGGCCACGATTCCGCTATGCGGCCCGGGCCGGCGGCTTCCATGGTTCAGTTGCGGATTCCCAAGTGGCCCCGCCGAAGCGCCACGAGCAGCAGAACGAAGATGGAAACACCGACAAGCAACAGCGCCCCTACCAGGACTGTCATTCGTTGGATCGCGGCGAGAATCTCGCTGTGCAGCCCCGACGCGCTCGGTGCGGCTGTTCGATCTGCCGGTGTCTCCCCAGCCTCCTGGGTCGTTTCCGCTCCTTGCTCTGCTCCGACACTGAGTAGAAACGCCACGACAGCGGGACCCTCTACCCGCTGCTCGTGGCTACAGTTGCAGTGGTAGTACTCCGTGACGGCTGCCGCCAGGTCATCCGGATCGACTTGGAATTCCCGGCAGGACGCGCGGAACAGCGCCCGCGAGCCCGTTTCTTTCTGTTTGTGCGCGTCGAGAAAGGCCCGCACTTTCAATTCGTCCCGATCAAGGCTGCGATAGAGGGCGTTGGAGATGATATCGCTCAAATTTCCCGCTCGGTTGAGATCCACGCTGCAGCGTTGCTGGCGCTCGAACTCCGCTTGCGACGCTTGGAACCTGTCCTCACCAACCTCGAAGGTCGAACCGCTGCCATCGCAGGCGTAGGCCGGTCCGACTGAGAAAAACAGCGGCGCGGACACAGGCAGCAGCTGTGCGATGTATGCGATCCTGGCGGGAATCGTCGGTAGGATCCTCTCCGCTTCCTCCGCCGGGATGCGGTCCGGGTGGTGCAGCAGGGTGTAGGCGAACAACGCCGACTCGGCCAGGTCTTCGCCGGGCCTCTCTGCTGCGTATTCGGTCAGAAAGCCCGCGTCAGAGTCCTGAGCGGCCCGCCAGGCCTCGGTCTGTTCGTGCTCTTCGTCCCAAGCCGCGTGTACCGACTCATGAAAGATGGTCTCTTCCAGGTCGTGGCTCGCGATCCGTTTGCTGGCGTTGTCGGAGTACACAACGATCAGCCCCAGGTCAGCAAAGGCTGTCGCCTGTTCTTCCCCCTGGTGGACGACAATCCGCTCGACCCCGCGCCTCAGGGCGGTGGGTAGCTTTCCCAGCGGGGATGTGTAACGCAGGGCCTCTTTACGCGCAGCCGCTTCGCTGCCGAATTGGCTGTCCAGCGCGACATCGATGCTGGTGCCATCGGAGAAGTAACTGACGAAGATGAAGGCCGTCTGGATGAGAGGGCTCGGCTGCGTCTTGTCTGGCATCTCCCGGTAGCCCTCGCCCTTGAACTCGAGACACAGGAAGGCGTCGGGGTCGGCCTGTTGAATGAAGTCGATCTCCGTGCCGACAACCGAGGACCGGTACAGCTGCGCCTGAGCTGAAGGCGCGCTGATCCCGATGGCGAGAAGTGCGAGGAGTGAGAGAACGGGACTGCGGGTGATCATCCAAGGCATAGGTTTGCGCTTCCATTTCGGTGGGGCGGACGTCCTTCCGGTCCGATCGGCTCTGACCGCATCCGCCGGAATACATTCCTGGGGATCTAACTACCGTACCCGCAGACGCCGGATTTTGGGAGAGAGCAGCCGCGCCCGGACGCGCCGTCAGGGCTCGTCCTCGAGCGCCAGGGATCCCACGCCCAGCCCGCTACATGCCGGTAACAGCTGCGCGCGGCAATCCTACCAATGCGTGCCATCGCTCCAGGTCCGCGATCCTATCGGTCCAGATGGGGTGGCCTCAAGATAGATCCGCAAAGACAAGAGAATCTCGGCTTCCGGCGGAAAATATGGAAGCGCAGCGAGTGGCGTCTTTTCCGCCGGAACGACAGTTGCGGTGAAAACAATACGAACGCCTGGCGTAGAGAGTCATTGTGGCTGTGGTGGTTCGAAGACACGATCCTCTTGTCGGCAAGACTCTGGCCGACACCTACATCGTCGAATCGGTCATCGGCGAGGGGGGCATGGGCCTTGTCTATCTGGCGCGGCACACGCGCATCTCCCATAAGCGCTTCGCGATCAAGACGATCCACGTAGAATTCGCCAGAGACGAAGAGGTGCTCAAGCGCTTCAAGCGGGAGGCTGAGGCGGCGGCTCTGATCACGAACCGCCACGTCGTCGGGGTCTACGACTACGGCTGCACACCAGACGGGAGGCCCTTCCTCGTCTGTGAATACGTGGTCGGGGAAGAGCTCACGGAGCAACTCCAGAGGACCGGTCCGCTGCTGGTCGCCGAAGCCGTACACATCGCTCGACAGGTTTGTCTGGGACTCGCCGCTGCCCACGAGCAGGGCGTCGTCCATCGCGACGTCAAGCCCGAAAACGTGCTGCTTGTTCACACGCAAGCGACGCTGATCGCAAAGCTGTTCGACTTTGGTACGTCCTGGCTCGATGACGGCCGCACGCTGACCGTTGCGGGGGAGATCCTCGGCACTCTCGACTACATGTCGCCCGAACAGGCACTCGGTACGGGCATCGATCATCGCGCCGACGTCTATGGTGTCGGCATGATGCTCTACGTAGTGCTCACCGATGTGGTGCCTTTCAGACGCGCCTCCGCGCCCGAGACGCTGACGGCCATGCTGACGGAGACAGCGCATCCCCCCAGCCGCTATCAACTGGAGATCCCTCCGCGGCTCGACGAGATCATCCTGAAGGCGATCGCGAAAAAGCCCTGCGAGCGCTTCGGCACGATCAGCGCGCTTCGCGACGCGCTCGCACCCTTCGATCCGGTCGTGGAGCATCGATCGCCTGGAGACTCGGGGAGTGCGGATGATGGTGGGGAGTTCACCCGCAGGCTCGGCTTGCTCGTAACAGTTGCCGTGGCCTTGTTTTTTGCCGGTCTGCTTGCCCTGCGGGGCATCAACCAGTGGGCCGATGTCGATACGCTGTTCGCGCTGGTCGCCGGCTTCGCGGCCGCGATGGCCGTCAGCCTTGCCCGGCGGGCCCCAGCACCCTAAAAGCGCCACTCGCGCCGCGTGAACCAGAGTCCTCCCAGCGTGCCGCAGACTGCGGCGAAGCCGATCAGTACGCCCAGTTTCGGTAGCGACAGCCCCTCAGCGAGGATCCGGGACGGATCGTGCTGAAAAAAGATCGACAGGGGCCCGAACGGCGCAAACGCGGGCCAGATCTGCGCCAGATAGCGCACGAAGTAGAGCCCGACGACCATCCCGAGGGTGAGCATGCCGGGCCGCCCCCGGCCCGCGGTTGCGACGGCACAGAGCAGGCTCAGCCCCCCGACGGCCAGGGCCAGCGACCAACCCGAAACGCCGAGCGCGAGGACCTGCCCGGCGGCGGCAGGCTGCTCCACGGCGAAGATTCTGACGGCCACCAGGGCGGCGCCGCTCGAGGCGGCGATGATCACGGTGTTGCCGACGACCACAGTCAGCGCGACAGCCAGGAAATAGCGCCGCCGGCTGACAGGCAGCGCGAGGTACAGCTCCAGGCTGCCATCTTCAGCTCGGCTTGCGAAACCCTGCAGGGCGGACGTGATCGGGAAGCTCAGCGCCAGGATCAGCCACAGCGGGTGATTGTGCAGCACGGTCAACCAGAAGCCCTGGTCGATCGTGAAGCCGTCGCGCAGGCCGACGAGGGCGATCAGCTGCTTGGGCAGGCTCTTGTAGACCTGCTCGAGCTGCGCGGGCTGAATCACTTCAGAGAGCGCGACCAGCAGCCCGACGAAGGCTGCGATAGCCAGGGAGAGGGCCAGCAGCTGCGTACGCTGCCTGCGCAGGTTCCAGGCGCACAGCCTGAGCAGACTGCTCATGGCTGGGCCTCCCGGCTACCGGGTTCTTGCTCGGAGTAGTGTTTCAGGAACAGATCCTCCAGGTTGGCCCGCTCGACGATGAGATCGGCGACCGCAAAGCCCGCGAGCAGCTTGACCAGGCGGTCTGCATCGCCGTCGTAGAACAGGCGGAGGCGTTCGCCCCGGCGCTCGACCTCGCGCATTCCCGGGACTCGCAGCGCCGCCTCTTCAGGCGGTGGGCCGTGGAACAACACCTCGACCCGCCGCCCGCTCTCGCGGACCAGGCTCGCGACCGGCTTCTCGAAGACCAGGCGCCCAGCACGCAACACGCCGACCCGCTGGCAGACCGCCTGCACCTCGCTGAGGACGTGGCTCGAGAACAGCACCGCCGCCCCCTCCGCGGCTCGCTCGGCCAGGGCTCGGTAGAGCTCCTGCTGCATGACGGGGTCGAGTCCAGCGCTCGGCTCGTCGAGCAGCAGGAGCTCGGGGCGATGCTGCAGGGCCGCGATCAGGGCGAGCTTCTGGCGGTTGCCCTTGGAGTATTCCGCCACCCGTTTGTCCAGGTCCAACGCAAAGCGGGCGACCAGGCTGCGGCGGTAGTCCTGATCGAGGTTGCGGTGGAACCCGCCCAGAAAATCGAGCGTCTCGCCTCCTGTCGGGCGGCCTTCGAGGCGAATCTCCCCGGGCAGGTAGCCGATCCGGCCACGCAGCGCCCAGCTGTCGGGGCTGACGCGGCAGCCGAACACCTCCACGTGTCCGCGGTCTGGACGCAAGAATCCGAGCACGACGCGCAGCGTGGTCGACTTCCCCGCTCCGTTCGGTCCCACAAGACCGTAGATCTCCCCGCTCCGGACCTCCAGGCTGAGGTTGTCCACAGCACGCACGGGCCCGTAGGACTTGGAGAGCCCGCGGATGGCCAGGAGAGGTACTCGCGCTTGCGGTTCGGCGATGGCTGCTCCTCCTGGCTTCCTGGCTGTCAAGGCGCCGTGCGCCGCCCAGGCCTGCGCGTTCTCAGGCCACCTGCTGCGGCTCTGGTACCGGCACATGCAGATCCCAGCGCCTCAGCGTGGCCCCCCACCCAGGACTCGTTGGAAGTATGTCGTTCTGCCATCGACTTGTCGACGCTCGTCGGGCACGCCTCGACTGCGACACCCAGCAGTCCTTGGCCGGTGACGAGCTGAGCGGGGTCGTCAGCGATGCAGCAGGCCATCCGATCCGTTTCGTTTCGAACGGCAGTGAGCCGGCCGGCCTGGACGCACGAGGGGGACGGCGTTGCGCGCAGAGCTGCCTCGACCAGGCGCGGCCCGGGGTGTGAGAATGCACGCACACTCGGCCAAAAAAAATCCAGAATTCGTGATACGACCAGCCAGGCCCGGAATAAGCCTCCTGAACGCCACCGGGCTGCTTGAGGACACGGGTCCTCGACCCGAGCGGCCCATCCGGCTCCTATCCGCCCGCCGCCCTCTGGGGTGCACAGGGCCAGCCCTTGAGGTGCTACCGTGCCCACTTTCGTCCGTATCGCTGGCCGCGTGTGCCTCGAGCTAGATCTGGCTGCCGATGCCCGGGCCGCCGAGCTCGGGAAGATCGCTGACAGCTTCAACCTCGACCCGGACCTGCTGCTCGGGGACATGGTCGAATTCCGGCGCAACACGCCGCTCCTCCGCAGCGTGGCCGGCGCCCTCGACGCGCCGCTGGCAGAGGCTCAGCTCGAGCTCGAGTTGCAGTTCCTCCACGGCCGGCATCCCCACCTCGTGGGGCCGGCCTCGCCGCACCGCACGGGCGCCGCCCAGGAAGGCCCCTTCGAATGTTGCCGCTCCAGGCCTCACCGCTGCCTCGACTTTCCGATTGCGGTCTCGCGCGACAGCGGCACGCTCTTCCCGGCCTGGGATCCCGATCCCGTGCGCTGGAAGGCTGCGGCAGAGGGTGAACAGAAGCGCCTGAGCAGCGGCGCGGCGCTGGAGGCATGGCTGCGAGCGTCCCTGTCCGACGCGATCGCCGCCTGGAGTCCGCAGCAGAAGATCGAGGCTTTCATCGAGCTCGGCCTCGATCCGCGCCCGCTTTGCCTGCCGAAGGACCAGGTGCTCTACGCCGAGCTGCCCCCGCACCATTTGCTCTTCGATCCGATCGAGGGCCCGAGCGTTGGACGGCTCGGTTCCACAAACACCTCGAGGGAGTGAGACCATGCCCGCCACACTGACGAGTGCCACTCTGTTTCCCAAGCCCGGCACGATGTTCACAGTCAACCGCGTGGTCGATTCCCTGCGCCGCATCGCCGAGGCGGCCTATGGCGTCAAGGCGAGGCTGAAGGGCACGCCTCCCGCGGGCGCAGCCGGAAACGATCCGTTCCTCAAAGCGCGTATGGCCGTGCAGTATGCCGCAGCCATCTGTGGGCACCCGAAGAATCCCCGAGCCAGGTTCGGCGACTGGAGCCCCCAGCTGATCATCGGCCAGGAAGTCTACGTTCCCACCCTCGACGAGGTCCGCGCCCACTTCGAGAAGCTCAAACAAAAACAGGGCGCCTCCGACGCATCGATCAAGATCGCGACGCGCGCGCTCGCCGAGTTGAAGACGCCGCTCCCCAAGCAAGCAGCGCAGCTCTCGGGGCGCTACCAGCTGGTGGGAGAGCTCTTCAAACAGGTGGCGGCGCTCGAGAAACACCTGGGAAGCCAGACGGAGCAGCTGAAGCAGTGGAACAGAGTCCTGGCGGCCGGAGAGATCCTGCATCGCTGGGCCGTCTGCAAGACCGAGCTCGAGTGCCCAACCGGCCAGACCTGGGAACAGACGATCGACCGCAAGAAATGGAACATCGACCAATACGACTCGGGCCATCGCTTCACCAACGAGGACATCCGTAAGGCGCACCGAGGCGTCGCGGCTTTCAAAGCGCTGCGGGAGAAGCTGGCCGAAGGGATCATCGAGTCCCTCAAGTCCGAAGGCGCGACGGTGCACAGCGAGATCGGTTTCCAACTCGGCTGTCTGCTCGAAGCCGAGGGGCCGAGCTCGACCGCGCGGGTTCTGGGCTGGCTGGGAGACGCGTTCCAGACACTTGGGAAGACCGACAAGGGGAAGGTCTACGTCCGCGAGCGGGCCCTCAAGGCCTTTCTTCGCGTGACGGAAGTGTCGCAGGGCACCCCGGTGCAGGGCTTCAATGAGCACGACGCCCTGATCGCCAAGGTCCTGAAGGTCGTGGGCGACATCGGGCCCTACGCGAACAAGCTGCTCGGGGTGTTCGATGGGATCGTGTCGGTCTACAGCACCCTGACAGGCTTCGCGACGGTGAAGAACAAAGGACTGTTCTTTGAGAAGCGCAAGTTGGAACGTCTGAAAGACAGCCTCAACACCTTCTTCAGCTGGGCCCGAGTCAAGATCAAGCTCGGCTTCGGTGGGCTGAAGAGCTTCGATGATGCCAAGCTGAAGCGGATCATCCGTTCCCCGCGGCTACGCGCGCTCTACGGCGTCAGCCGCCAGGTCGCGGCCGACACCCTGGCGGCGCGCCAGGAGCTGAAGATCCTCGACGGGCGGACTGTCCTGAAAGAGGAGATCGCGGGCGTGACCGTGGTTGAAGCGCCCAGCCGATGGAAGCGCTGGTCGATCCGGTTGGAGGCTGCTTTGACCGTCATCAATGCGGCATCGGCCATCCGGCAAGTGCTCGAGGGCGACCGCAGCAAGCGGGCCGAGAATCTGCTCGCGCTGGCCAAGAGCTCAAGCCAGATTCTGGGCGCGGTCTTCAAGCTCTCCGAAGCCCAGGAGAAGGCCGTGCTCGCCGCCAACAAGGCGACCAAGAAGGAGGCCGAGGCCGCCTTGCAGGTCTACAAGAAAGCCGCCGCGGTGCTGGGAGTCGTCAACGCGCTGATCGATTGCGTCTCGGCGACGATCCAGTACTTCGAGGCGATGGGGATCGGCAAGCACAAAGCCCTGTTCGGTCTGCTCGCCACCAGCCTGGGGGCGATTTCGGCGGGAGTGGCGGTGGCGGAAGTGTTGGGGGCGACGATCTGTTTCCCGCTGACCGCGGTCTTGTTCCTCGGCGCAGCCTTCTTCGCCTTCTTCGAGTTCTTCTGGGACTACTTCTGCGAGAACGAGACGACCGCGCAGATGCGCCTCAAGCTCGCCGCCCTCGAGCAGTTGCTGAAACAGACCCCCTGGTACATCGGCGACCGAAGCAAGATCCCGTTCCGCCCCACGGTGCGCTTCGCAAAGCGGCCTTCTCGGACGGGGGAGATGGCGGTCTGGATGGTGATGGAGACGCTCTATCCCTACCAGTCCTTCAGCGAGATCGTCGCGGCATTCCCGGCCCTGGACCTCAAGAGCTCTCCGCCCAGGTGTTTCTATGGCAGCCTGGTGTGCCGCTATTCCTCTGAAGACGCCATCAAAGAGATGGGAGTGGTCTGCAGTGATCCCGTCTGGGAGTCCGGGCGCAAGGTCGGGAACATGCTCGGCAGCCCCCTGATCGTCGACCTGCGGAAGACCGGAGAGGGGTCCGCGTCGGTCAATCTCGTCCAGCATGGTGTGATGGAGGGGATGCTGCCCCGCTTCGCCCTGCGTCCCCGCGCCGGCGAGTCTCTGCCTGCGACGCCGCTGGCTTTCGAGGGGCGGGTCTACGCCTCCTATACCCACCAGCAGCATCTGTTCATGCACCATCAGATCGATCAGCAGCTGGGCGCCAGTGCCCGTTGGCTGAAGACCGCCCAAGGGGCCAGCGCCCCGTTCCAGCCCCTGGCCTGTACGGTCGTGGAGGGGCGCCAGCCACCCGAGGCCCGCAAGGCACGCTGGGAGGCGCAGCAGCCGAAGATCGCTTTCGAGAAGAGCGGCGCGCAGCTGAAGCTCAAGATCACCGAGATCCCGCGTTTCAGCATCGGCAAGACGATCGCTGTGAAGCTCTTCGACAATGATCCAGTCAGCGGCGACGACGAGATCAAGATCCATGACAGCCAAGGAGCTGAGGTCCGCAATTACTGGCCGCTAGAGGTGGCCGGCTACCGGGACGCCCGCAAGCGTGAATACGGCCGCGTCGAGATCGACGATCTGGCGCGCTGGCGCTATCTCGGCTGGAAAGGCTGGGACGGAGAGTGTGCCGAGCTCTATCCCGCCATCTACGAGCTGTTCTCTGCCAGTGACACGCCCCAAGAGGCCGACCTGGTCTACAAGAACCGCGATCGCTTCTGGAAGGCCCCGATCCGCAAGGACAACAGCATCGATGTCGCGCGCTTCGACACCACGCCCCCGGCCTACTACATGACGCTGCGCAAGCTGGGCACGAAGGTCATCCTCAGGATCTGCAACATCCCGACCAGCTACGTCGGGCAGAAGCTGCGGGTCAAGTTCTTCGACTACGACACCGGAGGCAGCGACGACGAGATCAAGCAAAAGGGCTACGGGGACAACTCGGCCTGGGAGCGGACGGTCCAGAAGGGGGGGCGGTTCGAGATCAGCAACATCGCGAGCTACGAATACATCAACTGGTTTTCTTCCGTCTTCAATATCCAGAACGAGAGCGAGATCGATCTGTACATCCGGGTCTATGACAGCGCGAACACCGAGCTCTGGAACTCAAAGGCGAACGGCAAGCAGACGTGGAAACTCGGCATGAAGACGGGTTCTGAGGGAACCAAGACCCGCATAGACACAGTCAAGGTGGGGTGACAGCGATGAAACAGGATAACGCAAGCAAGCCCGTGCAACATACAGAGCTCAAGAGTGACCGGGTTTGGGTGACCACGCGGAAGTTCAACCGGATCACCGTCAAGCGTGCCCGCGTCGTCGCCGCGCGTTGGTCTTCCCCAGAGATCGAGCTCGGCGAGACAGTCGAGCTGGTGGCAGATCTCGAGCGCGTGCGTGGCGGCGAGCAGGTTTGTTTCCGGGTCCTCAGCGGCGAGGCCGTGTTGTTTGAGACCCGGAGCAGCGCGTCCCTTTCCACGCCTGAGTTGAGAGTGCCCTGGCAGACCGGGTCCGTCGCCGCGCGCGCCATCGCGGAGATCGGCGACGCGGATGGCCCGCGTCCCGGGAGCGACCGGGAGGGTCTGCAGAAGGCAGCTCCAGACGGAGGCGGCCCGCGGCTGGAGGTCTCGTTGGCCGGCAGCCGTGTGGTTTCAGAACCTCTGAAGATCGAACGCAGCATCGAGCTGGACTTCGATGCTGCGGAGACCGGCTCCCAGCTCGACGGTGTCGACTATCTGCTGATCTTCGCGGACGGGCAGTTGCGCCGCGGCAAGCTGGACGAGGGCGGGAAGCTCAGGCAGAAGAGCTGCCCGGCGGGAGCCTGCTCGATCTCGTTGCAGGGGAGACACTTTCCCCGGCCCTTTGTGGGGCAGGCTTGAAGGTCCACGTTGGTGCTGGCACGGGCAGGGAAGCCGCGTCCGGCGCCGGCCGATAGCACCGACCTCCGGCTACAGGATCGCGTAGTCGAGCTCCACGAAGTCTCGTGCATAGATTTGGTTCACGAAGTCCAGCTGTTTGCGCTCGAAGTACTGCTCGATCGGTCTGCGGGGTGGTGGCGAGAAGAAGCCGCGGGCTGCGATGCCATGCGCTTGCACCTCTGTCCAACGCACGCTGAGCCGCGCACACCCGCCCCCTGATCGGGCGCAGGCCGTTGGCGGTCAGGAGCTTGGCGTCACTCCAGGGCGGGCGCGTAGAGCTTCCAGAGCTCCTCGATGCGCGCGCGGTTGACGCCGAAATCCTTGCGGCCCAGCCGCGCCGCCGAGCGGAAGTGGATCAGGCGTGCGGGCTCGTCGATGAAGAACTCGCAGTCATCGACGAAGCGCCAGAATGCGCTCGTGAATTCCACGTACAGGTAACGGGGCTCCTGTTCCACAATTGTGCTGCGCGGGTAGGCCTGCACGGCTGCAACGAGGCGCGTCATGGCGCTATCGGCGGGGACCTCCAGAGGCCAGGCTGCCATGCGCTGCTCTGCGTTGCCAGTCTGCGTGCTGACGCAGTTGGGAGTCTCGGGCAGCGCGGCGAGCGTGCCACTGCGCACGCCCAGGTTGTCAGGCCGGGTCCCAGAACAACCCGCGAGCACGCTCACGGCTAGCCACAGGCTCAAGCACGTAGATCGGTTCATGGTCTCTCCTTCGAGTCTTCGTTTCCGTAGTTGAGGTCGCGGTTCACTTCACGCTCGGTCTTCTTGTGTACCAGCCAGCCAGGAGTTCCAGCGTCAGACCTCGGGCGTTGATCGTCCGCTTCACTCCAGGTGATGACTCTGGCTTGGGAGAGGCCACCGAAGCGCCAGAAACGCTGCGTTCCATCGGTCTGTCGCAGCGTGGAGGAACGCTTCGGGCATCGCAGTCTGCCAGGGTCTGTTGCTCAATCTACCTGGAGGTTGGTCTTCCTTGGTAGGGGAGGGATGTACTCCCGCCCAAGTTACCGGAAGTAGCGGTCTTCCAGCGAGAAACGGGCGGGCGTAAAGCCCGCCCCCATAGAGCTTCCGAGGTCAAGCAACAGACCCTGGTGCCTGAAGTGGCTCGGCGGTTCCAACTGCAGGGGTGCTCAGGGAAGGCTACGCGCCACGCGGAAGCCGAGATAGTGGCCATGGAAATCAGCCGAGTGGAATGAGCGGGCGGCCGCACGGCAAAACCTGGCTTGATTGGAGAAGTACCCACCGCGCCGCACACGCATGCCAGGAGCCTCAGGTCCCAAAGGATCGGTGCCGGCGCGCAGCTCGTCAGCGGCGACGTCCCAGCACCACTCGGCGACATTTCCCAGCATGTCATGGAGACCCCAGGCATTGGCTTGTTTGCGGGCGCCGGGCTGCGGATGACTCACGCCGTCGCCGTTCCACCATGCCACGCTCGCGAGCTCGCCATGGCGGGGCTCAGGAGCGCCCGCCCGGCAGGCGTACTCCCATTCCGCTTCGGTCGGCAGCCGGTAGCCGTTGACGTCCAGGCCGAGGAATCCGACCCCAGCGGAGGTGATCAAACCCTCGGCATCTCTCACGACATTCTGCAGGATGTAGGCAGGGTCCAGCCCTTCGCGCGCAGAGAGGACATTGCAGAATGCCACCGCGTCATACCAACTGACCGCAGTCACAGGCAGATCGCCGCCCTTGAAGATCGAGGGATTGAAGCCCAGCAGCTGCTCGAACTCACGCTGTCGAACCTCACAGCGACCGAGATAGAAGCTACGCGTCAGACGGACCTGATGCTGCTGTTGTACGCTCGCGTGCGCGGTCTCCGAGGGCAGCGATCCCATCTCGAAGCTGCCCGGCGGCACCAGGACCAGCTCCATCTCGAGAGTGTTGAGGGTCTGGAGTGAGACCCCGGCCGCACGCGCGGCGGCCTGCTGCTGGCGCAAGGCAGTCAGGGCGCGAGACATCGGGCCTGCCATCGCCACGACCTGCCGCCATCGTTGCAGCAGGTCTCTGAGTGCCTCGTGCATCCAGGCGCACTCGAATCCCCGCGCTGTCGCGATGAACTCCAGGCTGTCCGGCCCAGTCAGCTGACGGGCAAGCGCGTCTGCGGTGCTCTTGTGGAGATCGATGCGCGCAGCAACCTCGGCGTACTTGTCCAACCACACCAGCATCTCGTTGGTGTCGCTGGAGATCTCGGCACTGCGGACCAGGTCGGCGACACGTTTCAGGTCAGAGAGGCGGCCAAAATCTGCGAGACTTTTCTGCGCTACCGTCAGCGCGCGTTCCTTTTCGGCCTTTTGGAGCAGAGCCCATCCGGTCACGCCGCTCATGCCGAGCACCAGGACGGCCAGCATGGCGAGTATTACCGCCCGCACCGGGTGGCGTCTACAGTACTTGACGATGCGTTCGACTGCGCTGGCCGGACGCGCGGAGATGGGCCTGTTCTCCAGCCAACAGGTCAAGTCATCGGCCAGGGCCGCGGAAGACTGATAGCGCTTGCGCTCGTCGAGTTGCGTTGCCTGGGCGACGATGGTCGCCAGCTCTTCGGGGATGCCAGGAACGCGCTTCGCCAGGGGCTGCAGATCGCCGAGTTGGGCGTGTTTGAGCACGTCGTGGTCGGTTTCGAGGTCCTGAAAGGGTTTGTCCAGGCTGAGCAGAGCATACAAGCTCATGCCCAGGCTGTAGACGTCGGAGGCGGGGCTGACGCGCTTGGCGTCGAGGATCTGCTCTGGAGGCATGTAGCGGGGCGTGCCGAGCTGAGCCCGCGTCAGAGTGAGCTCTTCGCCGGAGATATGCGCGAGGCCGAAGTCGAGCACGCGTACCTGTCCCTGGCCGTCGAGCATCAGGTTGGCCGGCTTGATGTCGCGGTGGACGACGTCCAACTGGTGGGCTTCGTGGAGTGCTCGAGCGGCGTCCCGGATCCATCCCACGCGGCGCCGCAGCGATGCAGGGCTGACATCTTGCGATCCCCTGCGGGACGCGATCCAACCTTCCAGTGTGGGACCGGGCAGCAGCTCCATGACGAAGAACAGGCAGCCCGCCTCTTCTCCAACCTCAAAGATGCGGACGATGTGGGGGTGCCCGAGAGAGGCGAGCACGCGCGCTTCATTGAGGAACCGTTGCCGCACCTCACGCGCTGCCCAGGCGCCGCCGATCAACAGCTTGAGCGCGACCTCGCGTCGCAGACGCGTGTCCCAGCCGCGGTAGACCGTGCCCATCGCGCCGCGACCTACGGTCTCGACGATGCGGTAGACACGGCTGAGCACGCGGCCGATGAAGGGATCCAGCTCCGTCGCGGGTTCGGCAGGCGCGTCATGCGAGCTGCCAGAATCTGAAGGCGGGATCGGCTCGCTGGCCGCTTGGATCTCCACAGGCGCACCCATCAACGCCTGGATCTCTGGGTAGCGCTGCTTGATGACGCGCGGCGGGCTGCCGTCGAGGCTTCCGTAGCGAGGGCGCCGTGGATGGACCCGCTGCAGCTGCAGCACGCTGCCGCCGTCGATGATCCACAGAGGATCGAGCTGAAGAAAACGGCGGCCACTGCGCCAGAATGCACGCCCGGTGGGGAGTCCGGCTCGTGCGCTGAAGGAGCTGCCGCGGAAGGCCCCCTGGCATCCGCTCAGGTTGAGCAGTTGGTAACGGAAGCCGACAGTGTCGCTAGCCCCGACCGCGCTCTCGATCGTCACCAGCCGGCCGGTCGTGAAGAGTTTGCTGGACCTGGAGAGCTCGACCGCCCGGGAGAGCAGGTCGATTTCTTCGTCCTGCGGCCAGCCATGCGCGCTCTTGTTGCGGAGCTCGACGAGCTCAAGCAGAAACTCGAGCAAGCTCTGCTTACGGCCGCCTTGAGCATCGAACAACAGGGAGCGAGCGGCTTCTGCCAGCTCGTCCCTTGGCGGGACCGCCTGCAGGCAGTCCCTCGCTAGACCGATCCAGGCGCCGAAAGACGGGCGAAAAGGGATGCGCAGCAGAGCACTCGGCAGGGGGCGACCCGCATCGAGCAACAGCGCAGCGCCGATGGCCACGAGCAGACGGGCCAGACCTTCCCACAACAGGAAGGCGATCATCCTGCGGGGCAGACCTGACCGCGCGTTCCAGGCAGCCTGGGCCGCTCTGGCAAGCGGCTGCGGCAAGTTCTCGAAGTCGCTCGGCTGGAAGCGCACCGTGCCCGCCACTTCCAGCAGATGCGGACAGGCAATGCTCCGTGTTGCGGCGGTCTTCAGTCGCCGACTTGTGGCGGCGGCGGACTCCTCGACATCTTCGCCGAGCAGTGCTTGCAGGGCACGCCGCACGTCAGCAGTCCGTTGTGGTCTGTGCTCGGGTCGTGGGTCGGTCAGGCTCCTCAACAGCTCGGCCAGGCCGGGGACAGGCTCAGGGCCTTCGAGCTCGAACGGCTGACGTCTATCGAGTGTCGGCGGAAAGGGATCGCGCCCGCACAGACAGAACGCGAGCGTGGCGCCGAGGGCATACAGGTCGGAGAGTCGGGAAAAGGCACCCTGCGCGGTTTCGGGGGCGGCGTAGATCAGCTCGCTGAGCTCCCTGGTCGTGGTCAAGCTTTGTGCCTCGCTAGCCCCGGATGGCTGCACCATGCCCAGATCGGCCAGGCGTACGCTGGCGGCGGTCTCGTCGATCAGGGTGTGCGCAGGGCTCAGGCTGCGGTGCACCAAGCCATGTTCGTGCACGCACTCGAGGGCCCGCGCGAGCTCGCAGGTGATCGACAGTGCGCGTCGAGGAGGCTGCCTGCCGAGCTCAACGAGCATGCGCTCTTCGGGCCGGACGTCCGTAGCGACGTAGGCAAAGTCGCCGGCTTCGCCCGCGCTGAGCACGCGCACAAGATTGGGATGCGCGATGCGCAGCCCAAGCTCTCGGCGGCGCCGCTTGCGCGCGCTGGCACTCGAGTCGAGCAACGGTAGGACCTTGAGCTCGACCCAGCGCCCATCCGCCTGGTCGATGGCCGCGTAGGCGGTGCCGCTGGCCGTGCGTCGGCGGATGGCTTCAAGCCGGAACGGGCCGATCATGCGTCCGAGCAGCTGCTCGTCGCGTGAGCGTGCCGACAGCTCGAATCCGCATCGCTGGCAACGCGTCTGGCCGGCAGGGTTGATCCGGCTGCACTCGGAGCACCGTTGCTCGTGCACCGCGGCCGCTGCTGTGGTCTTCATGGCATTGAGTATCAACATTTTTCCACCGCTGTGCCAGTCCAGCTTTGTAGCCCCGGGACGCGCAACCCTTGACCTTCTGCTGGGCCGGAGTCTATCCAGGCTATCAACTTTCGGGGTTGCAGTCGGCGCCGCGCATGACTAGAGTGACAATTCTGCTGACCCCGTGATTTGTAATTGCATAGCATGCCTGACGCCTCTCAGCCAAGGAGACATCGATGCCCCCTCCATCAACCGAAAGCTGCTCAGAAGGGACCGTCAAGGTCCATTGTGTATGGGAATATATCGACTGCGTTGCCGGCGAAGATGCCCAGACCGACACCGAAGACACCACGGACGAAGTGAAGTTCAGCCTCGTAGAGGGTAGCGAGGATTGGTTGGTCCCCGACGACCACAATCTCACCGTCAACCAGGGCGAACGGACCCTGCCCCTGACCGACGCAGAGAAGGACCTCTGGGAACACTGCATGGTTGAAGGCCAAGAAAAGAGCTTCGATCTAGAGCTGCGGGAGTATGACGGCGCGAACTTCGACGCCCTCGGGTGCTACACGGTCTATGTCAAACTCAAGAACGGCAAACCGGTGATCAGCAACTTTGCGTTTTGTGGCAAGCCTCTCCGGATCGTGAATTCAAACGAGGCCATATTGCCTTTCAAACATGGCTACGACTATGAAGTGAAGATTGTCGTTCACTTATGAAGCACTCTTCGACGATGAGCCCCATTCGCGCCGGGTGAGAATGGCGCCTCCGAGCGCGTCGCAGACTCCCCACGGCAGCTCGTCCGAGACCGCCGTGACGGCGGCAGACGAGAGACGCCGCACCGACGGCTCGACGCAGGAGGCGTGGCTGCGAGTGTCCCTGCCCAACGCACATATCTAGCTGGAGTCCAGGAAGGTCGAGGCCCTGGTCGAGCTCGGCCTCGACCCTCGCCCCCATTCGCTGCGCAAGGACCAGTGCGCTACGCCAGGCGAACGCCGCGGCCGCTCCTCTTCGATTCGACTCGGGGTACCGAGAATCAGTTGGGAAGACCGCGCGCGTCCCTGCTCCGACCAGCCCGTCAGAGAGGTCACACAGGGAGGCCCGCGGCGATTTTCTTGAACATCCGGGGTTCTCCGGGAACTTAACAATAGAGCCTGCGACTGGAGATCCCGCATGTCTGGTGCTGAACGCTTTGCCACCTACCTCAAGAAGAAAGACCCGGGCCTGTTCAGAAAGCTCGTCGAACAGCTGAGTCCCAAGGTCTTTGGGTTGTCCTCCAAGCTCTTCAGCGACAGAGCCGATGCCGAGGATGTGACCCAGGAGGTGTTCCTGGCGCTCTTCCGTCGCAGTGAGCCCTTCGCCGACGATGCCAGTTTGGAGATGTGGCTCTGCGGCGCCGCCGTCAACCTCGCCAGGAAGAAGTTCCGCAGCCAGGCGCGCCGCCGGAATCGCGAGCAGCGCTACCAGCAGGAGGCTCCGACAGCAATCTCTCCGGGGTTGGATGCGCGGGAGCTGACCCGTGAGCTGGGCCAGCAGGTCGCGCGGTTGCCCGTCGGGCTCCGCATTCCCTTGGTGTTGAACCGGCTCGAAGGGCGGCCTCTGCGCAGCATCGCCGAACTGCTGGGATGCTCCGTCGGTACCGTCCACAACCGGGTCAAGGCCGGCCTGACGCGGCTGCGCAGCTCGTTGAGCGCGTCGGGCTACACGCCGTGCATGGTGGGGCTGCTGGCGAGGGTCGAGGCCCCGTCGGTCTGCGGTTCCGCCTTCGCCGCCACGGCGGCGGGCGCGACAGTCCCGGCGACGTTCTCGCTGACCGGGCTCGCCGTGGCCGTACTGCTGGTCGCAGGGGCCGCGGCTGTCGGCCTGCCCCGGGTGCTGGCGCCGGCCGGGGAGCAGCCCCATCTGGAGCGCGCCCAGGCGCAGCCGGAAACGCGCGCCGAGCCGCTGTCGGCGGTGTCCCCAGCTGCCTGGATCGAGCCCGTCGTGGCAGTCGAGCCCGCGACCGCTTCCGCCCCTGTGCCCAGCGAGCCAGGCCCTGACGCGGCGAGACCGGAGGACGCGGACGGCGAGCCCGCCCACGAGCGGGTAGACGAACGAAGACGCGTGCCACACTTCCCCGCGTATGTGCAGCAGGAAACAGAGGTCTCGAGGCTCATGGTCGAGACGGCGTTGCGGCGCGCCGTCGATCTGGAAGCCGAGGCCAAGAACCTCGCTGTGTACTACGCCCAGGCGGGTCTCGATGGGCTGGAGATGCTCGTGCAAGAGCGCGCGCCGGCTGCGCATCCCCTCGACAAAGGGTCCAGCACGCTCGATCTGGCCGTAGAGTCCAAGGCTGCGCACAGCCTCAGTGAGGTTGAGGCCTTCCTGTGGGCGGCAGATGCCGGGGCCACATACGACAGCCGGCCCGCGTACCGTGAGCTCGCGCTCGGCGCAGGGCTGCGCGCCCGGTTCAGCGATCTTCCGGCGGGCAGTTTCTGCTTGGAGGTGCGCGCGGCGCGCCACACCCCCGTCTATGTCTGGCTCGAGCTCTCCACGGATGCTCCGCTCCAGATGCGGGTCCAGCTCGAGGCACAGCTGCTGATCACAGGGCGGCTGCTTACCGAAGGCCGGCTGCCGGTGGTAGGAGCGCGCATCGAAGCGGGAGGGGCCGAGGTCCTGAGCGAGCAGGGCGGCCACTTCCAGCTCTCGCCCGAGCTCCAGCCCGGGGAGCACGCGCTGACGGTGTCCCATCCCGATTTCGTGCCCGCGACCGTGCCTGTGCAGGTTCCCGAAACATCGCTGCGCGACGCCGAGCGCAGGCTGGAGGTCGGTCCTGTGGAGCTGTATGGCGCGGTGACTCTGCGCGGTCAGGTGTTCGGTCCCGAGGGCCCCACGCAGGCCGAGCTGGAGCTCGATGGGGAATGGTGGGGAAGCACGGACGCGGCCGGCCAGTTCGTGATCTCCCAGCTCGAGGCTAGACCCCATGTCTTGCTCGTGAGCGCCGCAGGCCTGGTCGGCATCGCGCACAGCCAGCGCAGCGAGCCGGGGGAGGAGCAGCTCGAGCTCACGCTGAGCCCCGGGGGGCAGATCACGGTGCTGCCGGACGGCGCCGACGCCGCGACCGTATCGACCACCTGGTGGTACGGGCTCAGCCGCACGTACCTGCAGGCCGAGGTCAGCAATGGACAGGCGGTCTTCACGAACCTGTTCCCGGGTACCTATCAGGTCGGAGGACACCTCGGTGGGCGCATCGAGACCATCCAGCTTCTGCCCGGGGAGCATAGGTTGGTCGACCTGTCCGCCCCCACCCAGCTCACCCGCCTGACGGGGACGGTGCGGGATCCGCTCGGCCTGGCCGGCGGCGATCCGGTGTATGTGTTCGTGGCGGGGGAAGGGTTCGAGGCTTACCGGGAGGCGGACTCCAACGGCGTTTTTACATTTGAGGAGCTGCCCGAGGGGCCGTACGAGATCTTCGCCCGTTGCTTTGACCGCGCAGTGCACCGGGGCATGGTGCTCGTCGCGCCCGGGACCCACTACGAGCTCGAGCTGAGTCCCACAGGCAAGCTGCGCGGCCAGGTGCTCGATGCGGCTGGCCAGGCTGTGGCGGGGGCGCGGGTTGAGGTTGGGATGGTCGGCTTTGGCGGGCTGCGCGAAGCGACCAGCGACCCGCAGGGGAACTTCGAGCTGGTCGATATCTACCCGTATGGCCACTACCACCTGCGGGCCAGCAGTCCTTTGGGATCGTTGCAGACCGAGCTGCAGGTGCCGAGCCAGAACCTGGTGTTGGTTCTGCGCTAGCGCCAACAAAAGCAACCGGCCGACACCCGAGGTCGGCCGGCCGAAGGCTGTCAGTGGGGCAGGCCGGGGTCGGGGTTTCAGGTCCCCCGGCGGATCGAACAGGATGTCGTGGTCAACACTGCGGCTCCCCGCCTTGAGATGGGTCTTGGTGCGCTCAGAGCGGAAACATCCGCAGCACCGCCAGCGAAGACACCGTGGGCAGGCAGAGGGGCCAGTCGAGCTGGCTGGCATCGAAGTCATCGATCGGGGTGAAGGGGGCGTCGGCGCTCCCGCGTGGCGCCAGCGAGTTGGCCAGGTCGATCGCCTGCTTCTTGTCCGCAAGCTGCATCGTCCCGCGGGTGGTGGCGAAGTGGAGCAGTCCCACAAAGGCGGGCAGGTCGTGAACGATGGTCCCTGCATCCCAGTCGCTGCCCTGGCGCTTGCGGATGCGGAACGCCTCGAACAGGTCATAGAAGGGCTCGTCAGGCCCGGTCGTCAGAACCACGGCCCGTCCGTTCTCGCGCAACACCCGGTACACCTCGCGCCAGAAACGGGGCAGATCAAACCACCACAGCGAGGAGGACATCACCACCATGCTCAGGGCGTCGTCCTGAAACGGCAGAGCTTCAGCGCGCGCCTGTTGCAGGTTCGCCGCAATGCCCAGGCGCTCGCAACGCGCCGCCGCCTGTTCGAGCATGCCGCTGCTGAGGTCGATCCCAGACAGGCTGCCGGGCCCCGAGCGGGCAAGTTGTTCCAGAACCTGGCCTGTGCCGACGCCGATCTCCAGCACGTCTTGCCAGTGCTCGGCTGATGTGTGCTCCCAGAGGATCTCGAACAGCGCGGGATCGGGCGGAGGGCGGGCATCGTACAGAGCCGCGACGTTGTCGTAGCCCAGCGGAATGCGTGCCTCGGGCGTCTCGATCAAGCCGCCCGCGACCAGTGCGTCGAGGCAGGCCGCCAGCTCCTCTAGCGAACACAGCTCACGTAGGGCCGGACCCAGGCGAGTGGAGAGCTGCGCGCACGAAACGAATGCGTCCTGGGGCAACGCCAGCCAAAGCCGCGCGGTATCTTCGGACACCAACGCAGACGCCCCTGTCACATCATGACAGAGGCGGATCATTGCGGGGCCTGAATCGCTCAGGCTGACAAAGCGAGCCCGACGGTACACCTATCTGCGCAGGAGTTTGCCGGCGAGCACGCCAGACTTGATTTTCAGGCTGGGCAGGGGCTTGGTGGGAAGCTGGACCTGAAGGTTGGGTTTCGACATGGTTGTTCTCCGGTGAAGTGTTGTTGCACACCATCTTACCCACGGGCGCAACCCTCGCCTACCTCCCACCACACCTCCTTTCGGGAACAACCTCGGTCCGCGCCGTGCTGCAGCTACAATGAAGGCATAAACTGTTCGCGAGGGAAGCATGGGACGGGTCTTTGCTGCGCTATCTGAGGCCACGGATGTGGTCCCCAAGGCGAACGATACTCTGGCCTCGATCCTGGCCACTGAGCCGCACTGCCAGGACGCGATCACGTGGCAGGAAGTCGCCCTGTGCAATTGGGGCAGCGACGATCCTGCCGAGGTCAACCGCGCCCTGGCAGAGGTGATCGGCTGCCGCGAGCCCGACGCCGATGACCCTTCGCGTTCAGTCCTCGATCCGGCGTTGGGACCGAAACCCGCCGGGACGCTGAAGATCCCCAAGTTGTTGGTGCGTCAGGAGCTGGCCGACAAGGGCGAGGTTGTGCTCAAGCTGCAGGGGCCGCCGGTGTTGAAGCCGCGTCTGCGGGTGATTCTGGTGCGCGCGGCGGCGCCGGACAAAGGCCTGGGCGTCGCCAAGGTACAGGTCACTCTCGAGGGGCCGACGCCGGGCAAGCAAGCGACCGCCGAAAAGACCGGAGAGGCTATTTTCGAGCCGCTCAAGGCGGAACCCGGCTACCAGGTGTCCTTCAGTCTCGAGGGCGATCCCAGCGACGGTCACTACCAACTGCCCAGCGAGAAGCTCGAGCACGAGGTCCAGGGCCACTGGGATCCTCCGTTGCGGCTCGAGGTCGAACCCGGCTCGTTGCTCAAGTTGAAGATCAAGTTGCCGGGCGAGGAGACCTTTGTCGAGGGAGTCGTTGCGGGCCTGCGGGGACCACAGACCTGTCAGGCCAAGACCGAGGGGCCCAGCAAAGAAGCGGTCTTCAAGGCGCTCAAGCCGGGCAAGTACGACCTCGATCTGGTGTTGCCAGGTGATGTGCCCGTCGAGCTCAAAGACGCCGCCGAGCTCGAGCTTCTGCCCTATGCGACTCTCGAGAAGGTTCTCGAGCTGGCGAAAGCTGAGCTGGAGGCGGCCGAAAAGGATCTCGGACGCATCGAGATCAACACCGACGTGCCGCCTGTCGAGCTCACGGTCAAGAACACCGGCGGCATGCCGCTGCACCTGCACAAGGCCGAAAAGAAGGAGGGTGCCGACGGCTTCCAGGTAGAGATCAAGAACCCGGTGATCCTGCCCGGCCAGGAGGGCAAGCTGGCTCTGAGCTTCAAGACCGACGAGCTGGGCCCCAAAGAGGCGATCTTCAAGCTGAGCTGCAGCGATCCGAAGTCACCGCTGGAACTGAAGCTCAAGGCGCAGGGCGACTTCCCGCTCAAGAACGCCCCACCCAGCGATGGCCTGCAGCGGGCGCGCGAGGTGATCCTCGAGCTCTGGCAGGACAACGTGCCCGCCGGTTGCAAGGCGCCGGTCAACGTAGGGACCGTGCCGCCGCAGGCGCTCAAAGACGCGGTCAAGAAGGGCGGCCCGGGGCTGCTCGCGCTGCTGCGCCAGAACCCATCGAACGTGCATCAGTCGTCGAAGGAGTGGGCGAGCGGAGGTGCCGGGGGCTGCTTCGATGCAACGCTCGAGGTGCGGAACTTCTTCAAAGGTGTGTTCGCGGCGATCCAGGCCGTGCCGGGCGTCGCGACCAATCCCTGCAACAGCTTCCACGGCCACATGTTCTTCTGCGGTCCGGATGGGCCGGTCGGGCCGCAGGAGGGTGAGCTCGGGGTGCTGTTCCACACCATGGAGTATCCGCTGGACCTGCCCGAGAACCCGGCGAAGCACCCCAATCCGGGCTTCAGCGCCAACGACGCGAACTACCGCAACCGCAACGTGCTCTACCTGATGAGCAAGCAGAAGGCGTGGGTGGTTGAGGTACAGAACCAGCCGGGCTCGGGCGTGGGGCATGAAGGCCCGAACTTCCCCTTGTCACTGCAGGCTGAAATGCTCAGCTGGGTGGTGCCCGGCGTGATGACGTATGCGCAGTTGGGGTTGAAGGGTCCGAACGATGCTTACCGGTTCAATGCCGTGGGCGACAGTTTCGTCTACGCTCTCGGTGTGAAGCTGCCGGATGTCAACCTGCTGCCCAACCAGATCGCGGACAACGGCAATCCTGCCCTGAACAACTCCGACCAGCTGTTCTTCAAAGCCTATTGATCGATGGCACATAGCTGTGGAGAGGGCCTCGCTCAGAGAGGCGGGGGCCCGATCTGCCAGGCCACGCTTGCGGACCGTTGCATGTGGGGCGTGCCCGGGTCGAGCAAGAACAGGTGTCAACGAGGTGTACCAAGCGCTGCCGGGGATTTGCTCGATCGGGTTTGTAAAGGGAGCCCCCGCCACCCCAGCGACGTAGACCCTGTTACTCTCTACGGCTTGCATGGCGCCCGGTGCGCAAAGCCTGGAAGCCCACGCCGGGTCGTGCCAACTACGCCGCCAGCCGCTATCATTGCGGCAGGAGGTTTGTCCATGCCACAAGTCAGCCACTGCCCCAAGTGCGGCAAAGCCGTCAGTCCCACGTCCGCGCCCAGCCCGAGCAGCGCACCGAGCAGCGCGCCTTCAGGCGGCACTCCTGCGGCTCCCGGCGTCAAACCCGAGTGGGACAGCGCGCCCGCCGACAACCCGGTGGCGGCGAAGTTCCAACGGCTGGTCGACTACTGCAAATTCTCCCACGACGGCCGCGGCACGGTCTACGGGCCGATGAACCTCAAGTACGACTCGGCTACGAACCTGTGTATCGCCAACAACCGTTGGCACGCGAGCCGGCGGCCGAAGAAGCCCGACTTCAAGCCCTGGACGCAGCCTTTCGCCTGCAGCACACTGGCGTCGTTTGTGTGCTGCTACTGGCTGAACATCAACAACCAGTGGGCGAACATGATCGGCAACTCGACCAGCAAGTGCGTCAATCCGCGCTACGCGGGCAAGAAGCACAAGAACGGCAAGGAGTGGTACAACGCCGACTTCTCCGCCTACTTCACTCCGCTCGAGGGCGGCAAGCGGCAGTGCTGGAAGTACTGGCTGGAAAACGACCGCTGGCGCAACGCCGGCTTCGCGGAGTTCCAGCTCGGCCTGCAATTCGGCCACGTGATCACCGTCTGGCGGCTCGGTGGGCGGCTGAAGATCAAGGACCGCAAGACGGGCCAGATCTACCCCGAGGGACTGTACCGGCTGGCCGCAGACGGCAACTTCACTCCCGACCGTTCGCAGTTCTCGGCCAACGGGCTGACCTGGAAGCGCATCGACACCGACCGTCGCCACAGAAATCGCGCGCCCTCGAAGAAGGGGGACGTGGCGATCTGGGTGTGCAAGAACCTGACCGACGACGCCAAACCCGACGGGGGGGCTTTCGCCAACAATCCGGAACCGAAGCTACGCTTTGGCAAGATGGAGACCCTCGAGAACGTGCCGACCATGGCCGATGCCAACAACTCCGCGATCTTGAAGGGGTAGCATGGCGGCTCCGGAGAAATCCCCCGACGACATGACCCCCGACGAGCTCGCGGAGTACAACGAGAACTTCAACGAAGGCGACCTCGCCAACTGGCTCGACTACATCGCTGAGCATGGTAGCGACGCGGGCTACGAGCCGCCGGTTGAAGAGATCGACCTCGACCTCAGCTCGACGCCTGGCCGGGGTTGCATGGTCGGCTGGTACTGCCGCAAACACGGGCAGACGGCGCCTGGTTGCGAAAAGCACTGCATGTTCACCCACGACACGGCCGAGCCGAGGCCCAACTGCTTCGGCTTCCACTCGGGGGACGGGGTGCTGGAGGTCGGGCAGTTCCTGTTCACTGTGCTGAACCTGACCTGCCTGGATTGCCCGCATTTCCTCGCCTGTGCTGATGAAACGGAAGCCCGCTGGTGCAAGGCTGGGCATGGGGAACACTAGTCCTGGCCCGCTGGGTGCAGGCAGGAGCAGAGCTGTGAAAAAAGTCTCGGGGGCCGTCGCGGCGACCGTTTTGATCGTGGCCGCGCTGGCCGTGTACCAGGCGGTTGTCCATCGAGCGGGCAGCGGGCAGGGCCCGCCTGCGCCGTGCTATCCGGCCCCAGCAGACACGGTCGAGCCCAACGGAGGCGCACCCGGCGCAACCCCCGGCGGCACGGCCCCTGATGCTCCCGCCGATGCAGCGCAGCAATGGCCGCAGTGGCGGGGTCCGTGGGCGACGGGCGTCGCGCCCCATGCCGATCCGCCGATCCACTGGAGTGACAGCGAGAACATCCGCTGGAAGACTGCGTTGCCGGGCAAGGGCCATTCGACGCCGATCGTCTGGGGCGACCGGGTGTTCGTGACCAGCGCGGTGCCCTATGGCGAGGCCCTGCCGCCGCAGTTCAGTGAAATGCCTGGCGAGCACGACAACGCTCCGACAACGCACCACCACGAGTTCCGGGTGCTCGCCCTCGACCGGAGCGACGGCTCGATCCTCTGGCAGCGCACTCTCTATCGGGAGCTGCCCCGCGAAGCGGGCCACGTCTCCGCGAGTCTGGCTTCGCAGTCGCCGGTCACCGATGGCGAACACCTCTATGTCTCGTTCGGCTCGCGCGGGCTGTACTGCCTGGATTTCGACGGCGAGCTGGTCTGGGAAATCCAACCGGGCGACTACTTTTCCAAGCACGGCCATGGCGAAGGCACCTCACCGGTGCTGCACGGAGACTCGCTCGTCCTGATCTGGGACCATGAAGGTCCGTCGTGGATCACAGCCTATGACAAGCGCAACGGCGAGCCACGGTGGCAAGTCGAGCGCGATGAGCCGACGTCCTGGGCTACCCCGATCATCGTCGAGCATGCGGGCCTGGTGCAGGTTGTGGTCAGCGGTACGCAACGTATCCGCGGCTACGACCTGGCCGACGGGCGCGTGATCTGGGAGTGCGCCGGGCTGTCCAGCAACGTCGTCGCCTCACCTGTCTACGCCGATGGCATGGTCTATGCCGGCAACAGCTACAACACCCGGGTGATGATGGCCATCGACCTCGAAGGTGCAGAGGGAGACATCAGCGGCAGCCAGCATGTCGTCTGGTCGCGTCGGCGCGGCGCTCCCTATGTGCCCTCACCTCTGCTCTACGACGACGCGCTCTACTTCCTCAACCACTACCAGAACGTGCTCACCCGCGTGCGGGCCCGAAGCGGAGACGAGGCACCGGGCGCGCTGCGTCTGACCGGCCTCCGCAGCCTGTATGCTTCGCCCGTGGGGGCCGCGGGGCGCGTGTACTTCAGCGACCTCGAAGGGGCGACGCTGGTGATCCAACACGCGGACGATCCCGAGGTGCTCGCGCTCAACCAACTCGACGACAGCTTCAGCGCCTCCGCCGCGATCGCGGGCCGTGAGCTGTTCCTGCGCGGTGAGCGTTTTCTGTATTGCATCGCGGAAGACTGAGCGGAAGCACACCAGCTCCGTTCGAGCCACTACAGGAACACGCGCTCTTCCAGGTATGCTAGCTTGATGAGAGTCGGGGAGGGTTTGTCGATGCGCGGACTTCTGCTGTTGTGTGCTGCCGTTGCGGGCTGCTCAGGCATCACGGTGGTGAGTGAGCAGCCCAGCGATCGTGGAATCGTGGCGCGGGCCCACCCCGTCGCAATCGCAACGCTCCAGGTCGAGCCCTTCTCGCCGCTCGAACCCGCCGATCTGGCAGCGCTGCAGCGCAGCTACCGCACCAGGCTGTGGAGCGCCAGCCGGCGCAGCGAGCTGATCGCGCGCGAGGAGGGAGCGGGCGTGGGCGTGCTGGTTCAAGCTGTGCTGCGGGAGGTTCCTCGGCAGCGCCGGTTCTCCCAGGCGATGGAGCTGATTCCGACCGTTGAGCTCTCGGTCTTCGGGCCAACGAAACGACGCGTCTTGCTGTACACCGCTACGCTGGAGTTGGAGCGTGGCGCACCCGATGACGGAGCCCGTGGCCTGAGCGCGGCTGCCGAGGGGCTGGCCGACTGGCTGGCCGAGCTGCTCGGGCCGGATCCTCGCTGAGACGGTTCGCAACCGCAAGCAGGCTGCGCCGCCCTGCCGGACGCCGGGTCAGGCTGATGTGCCGAGTGCATGCCTCCAAGATTCGAGCCAGGCCGGCCGCGCGCGAGAGGTGTAGATTGCGTCGTGATGGAACTTGCAGCGTTTA
This sequence comes from Planctomycetota bacterium, assembly GCA_029260765.1. Lineage (GTDB taxonomy): Bacteria > Planctomycetota > J058 > JAJDCP01 > JAJDCP01 > JAJDCP01. The sequence goes on along the minus strand of JAJDCP010000079.1, from coordinate 49,920 downwards.
GGGCGCGGGCGTTGTCTTCAGCGACAGCGACGATTTCCAGGCGGACTGACGCACCTTCTGAATTCGCTATCCCGAATGAACCTCTCGAGGTCGCCGTAGCCCCGCTCGATCCGGCCTTGTTTTTGGTCGCCGAGCGCCAGCTCGGCTGCGCTCATCTCGTCGTCGTTGTAGTGCAGAGCCCACTTCCCGTCGAAGCGTTCCCTCGCTCGTACCCTCTGGTCGATCCTGATCCTGCCCTTCTCCACCGCCGTGAAGCCACTGACGTGCCGGTTTCTCCGTCGGCTGATGGTGCTGGTGGAAAAGGAAAATAGCAAAAGAGATGGGACTTGATTCGACAACAAACGGACCTGTCTCTGGGGTAGAATCGTCGGCTCGACGAAAACCGGCGCCCGAAGAAGACGAGAGGCAGCATGCGACGCTACGTGAATTACCTTCTGGCCCGGCTACAGGGCATACTGAAAACACCCTTCAGCTATGGCTATCCCTTCATCGCACACATAGAGCCGGCGAACTTCTGCAACCTCAGCTGCCCCTTCTGTGGAGACCACAACAGGGCATTCGAAAGGAAGCACTCCCTGATCACTGTTGAGAAGTTCCAGAGGATCTTCGACCAGATCGGCGACCATCTCCTTCAGCTCAACCTCTTTTGGTATGGAGAGCCCCTGCTGAACAAAGATCTTCCAGAGATGATCAAGATCGCAAAGAAAAAGAGCTTGAGAGTCGCCCTGAGCACAAACATGACCATCCTCACGGAGTCGATGGCTGATGGGCTTGTAACCTCAGGCTTGGACCTCATGATTCTATCGATCGATGGCGCAACGCAGGAGACATACCAGAAGTACCGCGTTGGGGGCGACTATGAGAAAGTCGTCAAGAACATCGAGCTGCTGAAGAGGAAGAAGATCGCCCATGTCTCCGACAGTCCCAGGCTTGAATGGCGTTTCCTGGTTTTCAAGCACAACGAGCATGAAGTCGAGGCTGCACGAGAGTTTGCCAAACAACTGGGTGTCGAATTCGGCACGCTGCACGCCTATGTTCCCCCCGAATCGACGGCCGAATGGTCGGTGGATCACAAGGAGAATGGCGATGGGCTGCAGGGGCAAGCGAGCTCGAATCCAGCCCGGTCAAGGCAGAGCATCCTGAGGAAAGGGGTCTGCGCCTGGCCGTGGGGTGGAATCCAGATCTCCGCGGACGGCGGGGCCCATCCATGCAGCGTCAGACCGATGGAGTCGACGACCGGGAACCTTCTCGCTGAGCCCTTCAAGACGGTGTGGAGGGGCGCATCCTACCGGAAACTCCGAAGAACCCTGCGAGACTACATGTTGAGGGTGCCCGCATCCAAAGATGGCGAAGAGAATGTGTGCTCGAAATGTGAGCACAAGCAAAACGCTCCTGGAGGAGAGCTGATGACGATCAATATCGACCCGATCAAAGGGTACTATCTGGATGAAATCACCAAGTTTGACTATCAGATCATAGATCTGAATCAGGTCTCTGCCGTGCCTGGCGGAAAAAACCGTAGATTCTCACTCAACGTTACCCGAGGAAGAATCTCCTCTTCATCGTACTGGTTTGATCCCTTCAAGCTCCAAGTTGGTATTGGCTTGTTTGATCAGAGCATGACCATGATCTCGAACGACGCCCGAATTCCCATCTCTCGCGTTCTCAAGCAAGGTGATTCGTTCGAATTCGATGTCTACTGTCCTTCCCGCCTGGACCTCTATGCATTGAAATTCGACCTCGTCAAAGATGACAAGTTCTGGTTTCATGAGTTGGGTGCACTTCCACACTTCATTCGGATTGACTCTTGAGTTTCAGCCTGGCAGCCCCTCTTGGGGCAAGAGTGGGAGGCCAACAGCGCCCGCGTGGTATCGCCGCATAGGGTATGGGTCTTCGTGGGCACATGTGCTTCTCTCAGCTTCCGCGAGATCGCTTGCAGATCGTGCTGTACACCAGACTCAGCGTGGCGCTCAGGGATTTCTTTCGGGGTCGATGTCGAGGATGACCTGTTAAGCGCGAGTTAGACAGTATATGGTGCCAGAAATCATGCGTGTTCGTGCCCAGACATCCAAAGTCCAGGAGCTAGTTATTGTAGGGGAGGGGTTTACCCCCTCCCTCTCGCTGGGGCTTGATGTAGCTGGGCCCGCCGGTCTTGCCGACTCTCACGTACGTCTGTCTAACTCACGCTAGGGTGTTGTCGGCACGGACCGCCATCTGGTTCGCTGGGTCGCAGTGCGCACCTATGGCCTCCAACTCGCCGAGCCTCAGCCGCAGGCGACCTGCACCTGCACCTGGGCGCTGCGTTGGAGTATTTCCGGCGCCCTATCGCCTGGGGTTCCCACGAGCCCACGCGCCGTTTTGAGCCGGCCCGCATGGACTCCCAGGTCATGCTTGGGGCGGTGGTTGGCGCAGACCAAGGTCTGGTCGTGAACGCCGGAACGCGGCCTGGTCAAGAGCCTGCTTCCCAGACGCTGCAACACCCGGGATCGGTGGAGCTTGAACCCCTCGCGCAGGTCGAGTACCCCTGCAGTATGGCGTTCGGCGGGGCGAAATCCCTGTCCCTCTCCCATCGGCGAGTGATTGTCGTTATCCTGAAAAGTATGCCCAGGTCTTAGCCCGGATCCGTCCCCAGGATCGAAGCGAGGCCCCGGATGGCCGCGAGAATTCGAGTTCGCCGGTCAGGCGGGCCCGCAGCAGGAGCTGGTGGATTTCTCGGGGTTGGCCATCGCAGTACCCGGGCAAAACCTGAAGCATGAGGGCTGAGCTGTGTCCGATCAACGCGAGGAGCAGGTCATCGTCGACCGCGATACCCTGAGCAAGGGGCACGGTGGCGTGCGCATCCACTCGGGGCGCTTTATCAACGTCGTCGCCAAGCGCCACGATGACCCGCGCCCGGAGAAGTTCCGGGACAACCCCTACGAGCCGCTCGCAGCGCTGAAACCGTCGGTCAAAGAGCCGGACCTGAGCGGTGCGGGGGCAGACGAGGTCTGGGAGGACCCGAAGGCGGATCCGCTGCCGCAGCAGCAGGACGGCCCGCCGCTGGCGAACTGGTGCGACAACAACCCGCCACAGGAGCAGCCGGCATTCGAGCTGTCGCCTCACGATGATCCGCGTCCGGAGCAGGGTGAGAAGTTCCGAGACGACCTCTACGCGCCGCTCCCAGCGCTGACGCCGGTAGTCAAGCAGCCGGACCTGAGCGGTGGGGGGGCAGACGAGGTGTGGGAGGATCCGAAGGCGGATCCGTTGCCGCAGCAGCAGGACGGCCCGCCGCTGGCGAACTGGTGTGACAACAGCCCACCGCGGGAGCAGCCGGAGTTCGAGCTGTCGCCTCACGATGATCCGCGTCCGGAGCAGGGCGAGAAGTTCCGGGACGACCTCTACGCGCCGCTCCCAGCGCTGAAGCGGGTAGTCAAGCAGCCGGACCTGAGCGGTGCGGGGGCGGACGAGGTGTGGGAGGATCCGAAGGCGGATCCGCTGCCCGCCAACGTACCCGGACCGAGCCTGCACAATTGGACGGATGGCTGTTTTCAAGGCAACGCCGAACGGACATTCAAACTCTCCGCCTGAGCACAAGCCAAGGAAAGACCCGGCCGGAGACAAAGTGGGCCAGGTCTGGATCGAAGGGGTGAAGCATGGCCAAGACCGTCGAAGTCAAGATCCTGTACACCGCTCGCCGCCGCACGGCGGCCGGTCAGAGGCATTTCTACCTCTTCCACAACAAGTACCTCGAGTTCGAGTTCCGCTTCGAGAAGAACCGCTCGAAGTACTACGCGCGGCATGGCTTCGAAAAGCGTGCAGCCGATGCCGATCCGAAATTCCCCGGCCCGTCCGACGAGAGCTTCTATCCCTGCCCTGATGTGAAGGACCGTGTCTATGACGCACTGAGGGCGATGAAGCCGCAGTCTAAGGGCACTGTACCGCTGCGCCTCCGAATCTGGCGCTACAGCTACTTTTCTGAAGTCCTGCATCAGATCGCGCGTCCCAAGGACGACGGTCACAACCTCGGCTGGCCCCATCCCAACGATGCCCCGCGCATCCAGGCAGCGGCGATGAAATGCAAGGTGACCCACTACAGCGGCAAGCGGGACGGCCAGCGCACCTACATCACCTTCAAGGACGTGCCGTATCAGGTGATGGAGGTCAAGGAAGCAGGGGACAAGTTGCAGCTGGTCCTGATCGTCGAAGCTGACAACGAGCACGAGATCGAGCGCACCAAGGAAGAGATCGACAGCGGCAAACCCGTCAGAAAGCGCATCGTGGCGCTCGAATTCGGCGGCGCCGACTGGTCCGCGCTCTATGAAGGGGACATGAAGCTCGACGGTGTCGAATCCCACCAGATGGGCAACGCCGTCCGCCTGGCCTGGAACTACACCCGGCCGGGGGCGGGCCTCAAGGTCGTCGAGCGGGCAGTCGAGGATGTGATGAAGGCTGTCGCAGACGGCAAGATCACCAGCCTCCACACGTACGCGCTCTACTGCCGCAACACCGGTGATGAGCGCTTGATCCTCGCGAACAGCACGGAGTCGAACGAGGAGACCTACCAGAAGCCTCTCAGCCAGATCCACAAGTCAGCGCACAGCAAAGTCTGGTGGGCCTCGCCCGTCAACTTCATCCGCACTCTCTCCAACCCGCGTGACCGCGAATGGTTGGGAGACGCGGACCTGCCCAGCCAGCCGATCGAGAAGGACGACTACCTCGACCTCGTCGCCCAGATCGGAGCGGGACATTGCGGTGAGCACAGCTACATGACTTTCGGGATCCTGAAGCGCGCCGCGGAGAAGATCCTCAAGCTGAAGAAGGACGGCAAACCGCTGGTCGATGTCCACGACATGGACAATCTGCGTTACATGTTCCGTTCCGGCTATTACAAGGAAGACAACACAAACAACTCGGCAGATCACGCCTTCTCGATCGTCGGGGCCAAACTGACTGAGGAGGTCGTCAAGAAAGTCCCCTACAAGACCAGTGGTGGAGAGCACGAGCTGTGGGTTGTCGACCTGGCCGAGGCACCCAAGGTGCTCGGAAAACCAGCCTATATGGTCGACGCTTGGGTCGATGGACCTGTCAAGAGTGACAAGGCGCTGCTCCAACGCATCAAGAGCTTTCAGACGACGTGTGTGATGCTGAGCGACTATCATTACATCCCCGGACCGGAAGAGCGGAGCGCCTGAAGCAGCCGCCGTCCATCAAAGCCGGAGAAGGAGCGAGCCATGGCCGACGAAGCCTTTGAGTTTCCCACGTCGATCCCCAGTGTTCCCAAAGAGGCCCCCAAAGAGCTGAAGAAGCGGGACTCGTCGTCTGGTCTGGCCGAAGAGCTCGAAGAGGAAGAGGAGAAGGCCAAGGAAGAGGAAGGGGAGAAGGCCAAGGAAGAGGAAGAGGAGAAGGCCAAGGAAGAGGAAGAGCGGAAGGCCCAGGAAGAGTAGCCCCATTCAGCAGCTTCTGCTGCGGCCTCGGCCAGAGCGGTGCTCTTGCCACTCCACTGCTCGGAATCCTGACTGCCTGCCCGGCTCATCTCTTCAACGCGGCCCAGGCGCGCGACTGGGAAGTGATGGGGAGCGAGGACGCCACTCATGGCCTGGTCGACCTCGACTACCGCGCAACGGCAACCGACTCCTGACCGACGACGACGTGACCCGGATCCACGTCCGGACCGGGACGATCCTGGGGACCAGAGCGAGAGCGACCCCTGGACGTTCGTGGTCGCAAAGGACGGGGCGAAGACCACGGCAGGCCGACGACCGAGTGACCGGGTAGAGGAGGCGATAGCCGGACTCTCTGGCTTGTGTTGGGGCGACCTGGCCCGGTTACTCGTGGCCAAAGTGGCTCAGCCAAGACAGACAAATGCCCTGAAACATGACCTGCCCAGCTGTGAAGAATTCTTGGCGGTCGCTACCAAGCAGCTCCGCAGCGTTCGCCCAGCTGCAGGGCACGTCGCTTTTCTCAGCCCGGTGCCTGCCTGAACCTATGCAATGCAGCGCCCACGTTCAGTTCTTGCGGGTCACCAGGTAGGCCATGGGGCTCAGGTCGACATCCGTCGGGGGCTTGCCGCGCCAGATCCTCGCGACCAGCAGTTGGACTCGCTGCTGCCCGAGGTCCCCGCATCCGCCCTCGCGCAGGCTGAGCGAGGCATCCCCCAGCCGGAAGTCAACCGGGGGCGTCTCCCAGGCCTCGCGCTGCGGCCCATCCGCCGCCCAGCCCAGCTCGAGGCCTCTCCGTGCGGGCGCACTCTGGAAGGCTGGACCGTAGCCTCCGTCATCGTAGAGCAGGACCTGCCCGGCGGCGTCCTCCAAGATCAGACCGCGGGCCCGGCCGCCGAAGCCCTGGCGTTCGCAAACAGTGAGCCGATACGACACCCCGGCCTCCGGCAGATTGTCCGGTGCGGGCAGCAACAGCCGCAGCGGTCCGGCATCGACATCAAAGCACAGCAACGCCACCGCGAGCGACTCGGGCGTAGTTGCGGGCGCGACATCTTCGGGGACGGCCTCGGTGCCGGAAGCGTCCGCGGCAGGCGCAGGATCTCGCGCTGGCAGCACGTAGCAAGGGCCTGCGACCTTGAAGAGGCTGACCGACTGCAGGGGCGCCTCACCCTGCCAGCAGCGCGCGAAGCTCTCGCCCGTCTGCCAAGCATCGGGCAGGCCCTCCGCCAACAGTCGTTGCCAGGCAGGGTATTCGGCGGAGAAGCCTTGCGCCCAGGCGGGCAGGCAGGCGAACAGGACAAACACAATCGATCGCATCGCAGGGCTCCCGTTGCAGAGACGTCCAGAGTTGGACGCGCCGCGACGCCGGAGGTTCCAAGCTAACTGGGGGTGGGGCATGACTGGAACCTGAGTTTCGATGGCGGGCGTCTGACGCCCTGCCAAGTCGAGCGTTGGCCCGAGGACTTCCTGTGGTCGATGAGGCCCTTGCGCGTGCTGCAGGAGGATGGCCGATGGAGCCTGTACTTCAGCGACTCGCCTTCCTACACGCTGTCTGTGCGTCAGCGCTTCTTGCGCGTTGTGTGCGAATGAAGGAGGGTTGTCGGCTCGCATGCTTCTCTCTGGGGGGAGGCCGCAGGCTGCAGAGGCTCTTGGATGCTCGGCTCTCCCGCGCGAACCCAGGCTGAACCCGACCCTCGCCACTTCGACTGCCGTCAAGCTTTTCATACACCTTTACGTTCTGTCCCCGCCGCGGCCGCCCAGCTGCGCATGGTCCGAAGGGTACGGGCTTTGCGACAAGTCTCGCTCAGCCTTATGATGCGGACACAGGAGCGATGGCGTGACGGACCCCCAGCAGGAAAAGACCCGACGCATGGGCGCAGAGATGTTGAGCAGTGGAATCCGGCTCCGGACCGGGAAGTGCCACAAGTTGCGGTTTGCTGAGCCCGAGCAGCAGGGCTTCCTGGCCATCGAGGGACGGGATGCCGGCGGCTTCCCCATGGCGTTCGCCGACTACCTCGTGACGCTGCCGTCCGGAGAGCAGAGGCGTGGAACCCTCGACGAGCAGGGTTGTGCCCGGCTCGAGGGCGTTCCGGCCGGCGCCTGTACCGTCCGCTTTCCCGCGCCGGAGCTGCCTCCGGCGCCGCAAGACTGGCCGGCCAGGCTGTCCAATCCTCGCTGGATCGACCTCGAGACTGGAGTCGGGGTTCTCGCCGCGCGCAGCGGCCAGACCCTGGGGCTGCGGGTGGACATCGAGCGCCCGGGCGCGTCGACGCGTGTACAACTCTCGATCATGGAAAAGGACGCGGACGGCAAAGACGACCCCGTCGCGACAGTCGAGGGCACGGTCTGCCAGGGCCAGGTCCAAGCGGAATGGGCCTACAAGCACGTGTCCGACGCCGACGAAGAGGGCACGGATAAAGCCTACACCAAGCCGGAAGTCTACTTCGTGTGCACGATCGGGGAAGCGACGGTGCGCTCGCCGATCCTCGAGTTCGCGGACTTCGTCGAGATCAGAGGCCTCGATCCCCAGGGCCAGCCGCTCGCCCACGCTGCCTTCCGACTCCACCTTGCCGACGGCAACGAACGCAAAGGCGAGCTCGACGCGGAGGGTTGTGCCCGTGTGGAGCGTGTCCCGCCCGGGAAGGTCACGGTCGTGTTCCTGGACCAGACGCTGCCCCCGATGCCCGCAGAACAGGCCGCCTGAACCCGCTTCCTCAGTCCAGATTGGAGAGCAGAAATGTCAGACGAAGAGACCAGGGTCATCGAGAAGGTGGAGGCCGAGCAGGGCGTCGAAGTCGCGACCAACAAGCGCACGGTCGTCAAGCTGGCCGTGATCAACAACCTGCCGAAGAAGGGCGTGTGGCAATTCGAGGGGGGGTTGGACTGGAAAGGGAAGATCGAGATTGATTTCGACGCCGAGGACGGCCAGATCTACTACAAGCACAAGGGAGGACAGGGCTGGCAAAACATCGTCTCGAAACGCCAGCAACATGGCGTGTTCGTCTCCCGCTCTCGTCTCTGGGACATGAAGGGTAGCTCCAAGACGCTTACGCGCTGTTGGGTCCTGGCCGACGGCACCATCGAGGGGTTGGAGTACCCCGTCTCCGGCTGGGCTGAGAGCGTTCATCGCGAGGGCGTCCGGACGATCAAGGGGACGCCGGTCAGCGTAGAGTGGCGGGGAAAGAGCCGTCCGCCGCCGCGAGACAGGCAGATCCTCTTGCCGCGCTCCATCTCTTGGAACATCACTACGGGCTACGTCTACAACCGTCCGATCGAGGGCCTCTCGGTCAACCTGGCAGAGCGCACAGGGACGGCAAAACGAGGGGCGTTGTCGGGCTCGCTGTCTGGCTTCAATATGGCCAACGCATACAGGGGCGAGTTCACCGCCCAGTACACCCTGGGCAGTGACTCGGGCTCGCTCTCTGCCCGCGTGCATGCCGACGGCTCGGCGGATATCTATGTAACGACCAAGGAGTACACAAACAACTGGTGGAAGGGGACGCTCACGTCTTTCGAACCGGTCAAGACGGAGAGCGCCTACCTGCAAGTCAGCCTGACAGGGCAGTCGGGCGGTGCCGGCTATGGGCCAGCGGGGGTCTCAGGCATGAACGCCAACCTGTATGTGCGGCACGTGGACGCGGGAATCGAGCGCATCTACCCCTGTGTCCTGGTCGGTGGCGGTGGCGGCTACGATCCGATCCCGATCAGCGGCAATCTCGCCGAGAACTTCGGCTGGGCGCCTGTCATATTGGGTAAGCCGCTCGGCGACCTCAAGGGGACCCGGTTGACGATCAAGGGCGGTGGGGCCAACCTGGTCGTCGTGTCGGTCGGCCCGACCTGGGGCGAGCTGCGCGTGGACGGGGAAGATTCGGAGTGGTACTGGGGTTGGTTCGGTCTATCTCTGAACATACCAGACGTCGGGGTGCGGATGCTGTGGGGCAACGTAGGCAAACACAGCTCGCAGGTTCCCTACCTGGGGACATAGCATCGTGAGCTGCTGGCCGCCTCTCGGTCCCAGGTCCTCGCGTTCGTGGCCCCATCCCCGAAGCCGCGACAACTTCCGGACCCTCCGTGAGATAGCGCCGCCTCCCTCGGTAGCATCACAGGGTGAAGCCGAACTAAAGTACGCGTCGCGCAGCGTGACTTCCGGCGCAGAAGCGTTTGATCCGCCGGCCGCGCTCGGGCGTCATGGAACCGGTCGCGGCGGCACGACGGGCGATGTGGTCGGAGCCTCTCACGGGCCCATGCTCGCATCCGCCTGGCGGATAGCCCGATCGTAGCTATGCGGATCGCTCTTGTGTTCATCGGCTCCGCGTGGTGGGGCCCTGCTTCCGCTACTGCAGCGCGCCCGTCCGCTGTAGCGGGGAGCGAAGCTCCCCGCTGGGCCGGGCCCAGGGTGAACACCAACGCCGCTACCTTGTGATCCGCCTGAAAGTGACGGGAAAGAGGCCCATGGTTTCAGCAACCTCCGAGTCATTGCAGAGTTCTTCGTGCGCCTCGCCCTTGAGCGCGAAAGACGCCAGTACGGCCATCACCCCTCTGTCATCGCTCAGCTGATCCAGCGAGTGAACGACCTCGCCATCCAACGCGTGCAGCCACGTCTCGTCGATCACACGATCAGGATCGTAGATGTTCCAGGTCAGTTCTTTTGCGCTTAGAAACTCCACGAATTTGATGATCGTATAGTATTCCCAGTGCAACACAGCGGTTTTCTCAAACTCTGATGCAAATGCGCCCATCTCGGGAACGACCAAGACAAGATGGCTCCTTTCCAGTTCAGGAAGGATAGCTTGCAGTGCTGGAGTGTGGGTTCTTCGGCATTTTCCCACATGTTCTTGCTGCCAATCGTATATGTCGAACGTGTGGACAGTGTATATGGTCGGCAAGGTGACGGCGACAAACAACGCGATCCACCGGCCTGGAGAACTCCTCTGTACAAGAACTACCAGGCGACTGTAATAATAGAAGGCCGCAGGCACGATAAACACAAAGGATGGCACGAAGTAGTGCACTTCCATGATTCCAAGCAAGAAGAACGAAAAGGCATATGCCAACCCGCCATACATCAGCCCGTCAAAGATCAGCAGGTCTGGGTCAATTCTCCGTTTTGTGGCAAGACAAAACACAGTGGCAAGCAGCCTATAGGCCGTGATCGGAATCGCCAGGAGAATCAACCAGAACTTATAGTACACCAGGAATGACAGGTACTTGGCGAACGAGAAGTCCGTCAGGCGGCCGACATGGTACCCGCCTTCCAGGCTACCGCGTGGCCGGATGATGAAAATATAGAACATCAGCAGAAAGCACAAGCAGGAGACGACCATGGAGATGTAGTATGTGCGCGTCCTTTTGTCGATTGATCTCCAAGATAACAACAATGGGGGAGAAACAGCAATGAGAACTGCACCAAAGGTGGGCTCTTTGCAGTAAAATGCCAAGGTCCCGCAAGCGAACGAAGATATAAGCAGAAACGACTTCAAACTTTGGATCTTCAGGGCCAGCAAATAGAAGAGGATGAACAACGACACGAAGACCATCTGTAGCGGCTCCATCGTTATCACTTCTGAAACGACGAAAAATAACCCTGGTGACACAATTAGACCCATCACCATGAAGTTCGCAGCCGATTTTAGTATCGACAACACCTCTTCATCGACTTTGAGATAACTGTGCGCGACCACCAACATCGACACCAGGGTCGCAATGACAATGATCAAGAACTTGAGAGACTCCCAGGAGTAGTAGACATAGGGCGCATTCCCAAACGGAATGAGGATGTCATATTCAAAACCCAGGGGGGCAAATCGCATCGTGGAGGGGACGATGAGTGACTCAGTCGGCTTCCCGACAAGAGTGGATGTGAGCAGCAGATGTTCGTCGCCAAAGACCCAGTTGGCATCCGCCACAATATAGTAGATCGTGTAGATCACAAAGAAGGATACCAGTAGAAAACTACACCACATGACCAGCCGAACCAGGCATCTGAGCGCGAAGCCCAGATAGGGCTTCGGCGTTCCTTCCGTCGAAGCGCCAGCCATGGACTTGCGAAACTCGGTGAATGACGGCCCCACGAGCCTGACCCCGACCATTACGCTTCGTATCAGCAGGTAGCAGCCAGCGATCAGGGACAGGAGCCGACAATAGTCCAGGTCGATCAGGCCCTGCTCGGTGATGTATCCATTAGGGGAAATGAACTTTGCGGCGAAATCCGGTGTAACCACAAAGAAAGATGCGACTCCCGTCAGCCCCGACAGCAGCCCAATGAAGACGATACTTGGATACTTGCGAGTCATCCCAAGCGTCTTCATGGTGTCTCCCCTCTGGGCTGTGACGCAGCCGTACCGGCATGGGTGCAGTCGTTTGGGATACCACAGAACTCTCGCACATGAACACTGAGAAATCGCTGCGCGACCCGCTCTCGTCCCATCGCGCAACAACCGGAGCGCAAAGAGCAGCCGCAATGGCTGGGCCGGTTGGGGCGGGAGCGCAGACGCAGGCACCGGTCCGAAGCCGGCCGTAGAATGGCGGGCCGCTGGTCGCGAGGCCTGCGCTGAAGACCTGTTCTTGAATGTTGAAACCGGTGTTGATTAGGATTGGTAGAGACCATCAGAGCTTCCGTACCTTCCCTTGAGGGGGTTCGAGTCGAGAGCTACGGCATGATTCGTGTTCTACGTCAGATGATCCGCATTGTTCTTTCGGTCCCGTCTGTTTTTGAATGGCAGCAGAGGGCGTGCAATGACTATGGGAGCGTAGCCCGTGAGTTTGAGGCGGAGCTCGGTGACCCTCCGAAGACCATCCTGGAGGTCGGTTGCGCTACAGGTGTTTGCGCTGGAGAGGTCTTCAATATGCGACACCACGACTACCATGGGATTGACATCGTTCCAGGATATGTTGAAAGAGCGGCGAAACTCTACCCTGACGGCAACTTCTCGTGCATGGATGCTCGCGATCTACGTTTTTCGGCGAACATGTTCGACATTGTCTTCTTTAACGGTGCAATGCACCACATGGCGGACAGCACTCTAAGGGACTGTTTTCGCAATGTGCTCCGCGTATTGAAAGATGATGGCGTTGTGCTGTTGGCTGAACCCGTTTTTACTCCAGGAGACTGGTTGAGTAGTCTGTTCTTGTCTCTAGACCGTGGTGACCATGTCCGAGACCGTAGAGGCTATCAGGTCTTGTTCGATGGCTTCGAGGTTGTACGTCAAGGTTACTTTTCATTTTCTATCCATCGATGTTGCTCTTTCGTTCTGCAAAAGGAAGGAAGCGCTCGGTAGCTTCTCAGGGCTTCACATGCTTGTGGTGGTCCCTGCCGCGTGCCTTTGCAGGTCCCCGACAGACGTGCCCTGCGTCCTGGGCGTTGCCAAGTTTCCTCGGGGTCTCTGTGCGTGAGACTTCGTCTCGCAGATGCCAGCAGGCATTTTGACCCGTCCCGGCTTGGGGCGGTCGCAACACCAACGTTTCCGTCGACGCGCATGGGACCACGGGCCGACGTATGATACAATCGGGCAACTCATCCCGGCGGGGCGGCGCGCGTGCACATCACTTTCGTAACCCTGGGCATGGAGCTCCTCGGCGTCGAGTATTTGTCGTCCTACGCCAAGGCTCACGGTCACAGCACGAGTCTGGCCCACAACCCCGCGCTCTTCAACGATCGTTTCCAGATGCAGGTGCCGTGGGCGGCGAAGCTGTTCGATCAGGATGATCTGATCGTGCAACGCATCCTCGAGCTCAACCCGGATCTCCTGGCGTTCAGTTGTTTGACCAACGTCTTCCAGTGGTCGCTCGAGATCGCGCGCCGTGTCCGGAAGCAACGCCACGTTCCCACGATCTTCGGCGGGGTGCATCCTTCCGCCGTGCCCGAATACGTCATGGGGTACGAAGAGGTCGATTTTGTGTGCGAGGGCGAGGGGGAGGTTCCCCTGGTCGAAGTCGCCAACGCTCTCCAGGAGGGCCGCGAGGTCGCGGGCATCGCGAACATCTGGACGAAGAAAGACGGAGCGATTCGAAAACCCGAGTACGTGTCCAGGTTCTTGACGGACCTCAACGCGCTCCCGTTTCCCGACAAAGAGCTGTTCGCGCCCACCATTCCAGAGAAGTACGTCTACCGCATGATGACAGGGCGGGGTTGTCCGTACCGCTGCACGTTCTGCTTCAACAATTTTTTCGCCAGCCTTCCCACCGAGAAAGTCACCAACAAACAGTACGTGCGTCGTCGCTCGGTCGAGAACTGTCTCGAAGAGCTTCGTCAAGGGAAGGAGCGCTACAACTTCAGCTCGGTAGAGTTCCACGACGACATCTTCACCATGGACAAGAAGTGGCTGAGGGAGTTCTTGCCGCGTTTCAAGGCAGAGATCGGGGTCCCGTGGATCTGCGAGACGCATGCCAAGTTCATGGACGACGAGCTGGCCCAGCTGATGAAAGAGACGGGCTGCGCGGGCGCGAAAATGGGAATCCAGTCGTTGGAGCGCCAGGAGTACAAGAGGGGGGTGCTCAAGCGCGTCGAGAATGAGCAGGACATCATCAAGACCTTCGAGGCTTTCAAGAAAGCCCAGCTCCAGCTCGACGCCGACCACATTCTCGGTCTGCCGGACGAGTCTGACGAGGCCCTCGACTATGCCCTCGAGTTCTACTGCAAGCACACGCCGAGCCGCCTGGCCACCTTCTTCCTGACCTACTTCCCAGGCCTGGAGATCACCGACCGGGCCCATGCCGCCGGGGACATCTCCGACGAAGAGCTCGACGAGATCAAGCAAGGCAAGCTGTTGTGGTACCACCAGGTCCACTCCTCATCGAAGAAGGGTCGCTCCCAGCTGCGGCGGAACGCGGGATTCATGATCGCGTTCCAGATCTTGCCGGCGCTACCCCGCCCGCTTCGGCGGTTCGTGAACCCGAAGGTGCTTGCGCGTGTTCCGATGATGGTGCCGATGTCTCGCTTGATCATGGCGTCGAAGATGATGGCGGATTGGGTCCTCGACGGCAATTTCGGGGCGCTGATGTACTTGCGCTTGTACGCGCATCACATTGTGGGTCGAGGGCGCAACCTCAATCGGTCCCAGGCCGAGAGCCCCCGGCAGGGGTCACGGGCGGGCGCGAAGTCTCGAGTGGCTCCGTAATCAGGAGTGGAGCTTGCCCGTCTGCACCTGTTTCCTCCGCAGCCGCAGTGGGAACGCCCCGGCCACCGGGGCACTTACATGCACACCCGCCTCGAGCTGGGCCTTCCACGAATTACCCAACCAGCGGAATCGCCTTACTGCTACGGGGCGTGGGCGCTTTCGAGATTGACAACTTCCGCGATTGCTCGGATGATCCGGGGCGGAAGGGGGAGGGGAACGTTGTTACGAGATGGTGCCGAGGCTCTGCTGAGAAAGTTCTTGTTGCTGGTTCATCGAACCCGCTCACTCCAACGGATGTTCGCCCCACGACACAGCCGACCGGGGCCGGGCGAATGGCAGCCGGGGATGTCTGAGAACGGTGCCGGCCGCTTCCTTGAGGTGTACCTTGACCTCACAAACCAATGCAACCTGCGATGTGTGATGTGCCAGACCCCCCACGCGCCGGGTATGCCCACGCAACAGCTGGGCTGGGATGTATACGAGAGCCTCGCCCAAGCCCTGTTCCCCAGCACGGCCAACGCAGTTCTGTCCTGCTTGCATGAGCCGCTCATGGTCAGAGGCTTCTTCGATTTTTTGAAGCGTGTTGAAGATTTTGGGGTTCCCCAGATCACGATCACAACGAACGCACTGTTCATGCGGCCGAAGATGTGTCACAAGATCATGGAATCGGGGCTCACGGATATCCATGTCTCCGTGGACGGTGCGAGCGCTGAAGTGTACGAGTCTATCCGGCTCGGCGCCAAAATGAGCACGCTCCTGAGCAACCTGGCGGCTTTCTGCGAGATCAGGGGCGAGCAAGCCCTGCCCCGGCTGCAGATCCAAGCAGTGGTCATGCCCGAGAACTATCACGAAATTCCGCTCTTCGTGAAGAACTTCGCCCGGTTTCGGCCCCGAAGGATTCTGTTTATCCACAAAGACCTCAAACCCCCTGAAGCATCACAGCGTGCCTTTGTCGAACGGCAACTCAACAAGGCTCTGCAGGCTTGCATCGCAGAAGGGATCATCTTCGAAGAGTATCCGGGGCTGTTTGTTTCAGCCCGCCAGGTGCTGAGCGCCTTTGGCGCCACGGACGCGGAAGAGCAACCTGAGGCCGGCTGCACAGATCCGTTTCGCTTCATACGCATCCAGCCCGATGGCGACGTGTTCTTCTGTTCTGGGGCGCGCACTCCAGCCGGGAATCTGTTTCGGGAGAACATCACCGAGATCTGGAATGGGTCCCGGGCTTACCGTATGCGCCACGCCTGGCAACTCGGTAGGCCACCGCCAGAATGCGCCACCTGCTCGTTGCCGCTGAAGGGGACGACCCGACTGATGCAGCTGCGACGGCATGTCGACGAGACCCTCGCCCCCATCGTGGGTCGCGTGCAGCCGTTGGTCGGGCAGGATCAACCGCGGGCCCACTGATCCCGCAGACAGCAACAGGCCGGGCCGCTCGCCCTTGGTGGCCTGTCCTGGGGTGGTCAACAATAGGATTGGGGGAGCATGCGCATCGCCTACAACGGGCTTCAATTCTGTGGCCCGATGAACGGGACCCGCCGATACAGCCAAACAAGCTTCGAACAGATTGTGAAGCACGACGCGAGGAATGACTACATCCTCTATACGTACGCGGGTGCTCCTGTGTACGCGTCGCCTGTGGGCTTCGAGGAGCGAAAACACAAGTCTGTTTCTCAAATGCTGCTCGCAGAGAGCGCACTCAGTCAGACGCCGTGCTTTGATGTTCTTCATATGCCTCACCCGTTCCATAGTCAGATAGGCGTCCCTCTTTGCGTAAGCATGCTGTTGGCGCCTGTCAGTATCCTGACCGTATTGGACTTGATACTGTACAGAACTCCAGACTATGTGTCCGATTCGTACCATAAGAACTACTGCAATCAACTACGTATCAGCACAGCGTGGGCCGATCGCATCATTGTGCTATCCGAATACACAAAGTCTGATTTTGTTCGAGAGTTCGACCTGGACGAGGCCAAGTTTGACGTCGTCTATCCGGGGGTCGACAAGAGATTTAAGCCGATCAAGGCTCGAGAGTGGCTGGCAACGATCCGGCAGAAGTACGCAAGGGGGGGCGAGTACATACTATGCCTCGCCAGCTACTACTCGCACAAGAACATCAAGAAGCTGGTCTTTGCCTTCCATCGACTTGTAGAAACCACCGACATCCAGCATCACCTGGTATTGGCGGGCAGGTCGGACACGCTCTCTGCCGACTACAACGCGATCAAGGGCTATATCTCCAGAAACAAGCTCGATGATCGCATCTTCTTCCATGAGGCTATTCCGGAGGAGGAGATTGTAGCTTGCTACAATGCTGCCGACCTCTTCGTCTATCCCTCACTCCATGAGGGATTTGGTCTCCCTCTGTTGGAGGCGATGGCCTGCGGCGTGCCGGTGGTGGCCTCCAACGCGACGGCCATCCCCGAGGCGGTCGGAGACGCCGGCCAGTTGGTGGACGCCACGAACATTGAGAGCCTGTGCGAGGGTATCCATGCCGTGTTGAGTGACCAGAAGCTGCGAGAGCGCCATGTCCGCAATGGGCTTGAGAGAGCGCGACGATTCTCCTGGGAAGAGTCCGCACGTCGGCACGTAGAGATCTATGAGAGAGAGCACACTCGGCACCTGCCCGATCGGAAGCCGAAGCTGACAGATGCTTGGAAGCTCTACCTGGCGAATGCTCTGCGAAACACCCCGTCCTGCCATTTGACTCTGGCGCAACCGCTACCTGACGAGAACTCTGAGTTTATGCAATGGGCGAGCCCTGGCCTGAGCGACCGGGCCGCAGCGATCTACGATCCGACCCTGGTCGAGATCATCCATCGGATACGGAGTTCCCAGCCCTTGGATCGGATGCTGAAGGCGCTGCTCGTCTCAGCGCGCAGTTCCTACCGCGCACTCCGGAGGATCACATGGCACCACGAGTAGCGGCCCTGTGTGACTGCGACGAAGTTCGCGGAGCGAGGTGGGGATCTGTGCGGCTCGCGGGCGGCCCCGTCTCTCGAACGTCGACCTCGGCAAGGTCGCCGCGGCAGGCAACGCACCCCCGCCCAGCAGCCGGCAAGGCGGACTGCCGGGCACAGGGGCCGAGGGGTCGCATGGTCCGCCGCCGCAGTACCGAAGAGAGTGCGGCCTGCCGCAAGCTCTCCAGGTTGCAGAGGGAGTCCTGAGATGGCCTCCAGGGCCCCGCGGCTGTCGGTAGTGTGCGTTCTCCGTGGAGACGCGACGATCGCTTGCCTGGATCATGGCGCGACGGATACCGAGTTCGTCGTAGTCGGCCCCACAGCCCCTCACGGCCCCCCGGGTGTCCAGCATGTCCGGTGCACTTCAGGCAGTCTTGCCCGCGGCCTGAATCGCGGGTTGCGTGAAGCCAAAGGGGAATATCTGCTGCTGATCGACCCCCAATACAGGGTGCCCGTGGGAACGTTCGACGCGTGCGTGCGGGTCTTGCAGGCCCAGCAAGCAAGTGGCTTCGCACTACTCGGTTGCCCTCTCCGTCGCCCCGACGGCAACCCACTGCCCGCCAGGCACCCCATCATGGTCTGGCCTCGCCTCCGGAACGCCATCTTTGACAACCGACTACTCCGCAAAGTCATGCAGCCTTTCAGGGGGCCCTCGCCAGACACCACCGACAACGGGGGCCAACGGAGCTGCGAGGTCACGGCCGTGCAGGGTTGCTTCCTGCTCTTTCATCGCTCCCTGCTCGCGGAAGTCGGCCCGTTGGACCCGGACTTTGCCGGGCAGGCAGCGCTTCTCGAGTGGCAGTACCGCGTTCGCTGCCGAGGCTACCGCATCTGGTTCAGCGCGGACGTGCATGTCGTGTCTGAGGACCAGGAAGCAGTCAGCCTCCTGGACGAGCGCCTCGACCGTGCCCTGTGCGTCCTCAAGCTGTATCGCGGCCGCGGGTACGCCACGTATGTTGGCTTGCGGCACTTCAACAACCTGTGCCACCTGCTCGCCTTCCCCTGGTTCGACAGCCAGCAGCGTTGCGAGATTCGGGAGGAGCTCTCGATAGCCAGACGTACCGGGGCATTCGAGCTCTCCCTTCCCCTGCTCTACGCTCCTCATTTTGCGTCGGCCTGGTCTCCACTGAGCTCGCGTCCGGGTTCGCATCCGGAGAGCCCCCTGCCGGGCGGCCCAGAACCCTGGAGTCCGGAGGATCTGACTGCTCTGGAGCCTCTGACGGGCAGAGCCTCGGCGGCGCCCGGAGCGGTCCAGACGATCCGCGCCAACACAGGCCCGGCACGGAAGGGATTGCAGACGCCGGTCCTCTTGCTGATCTTCAACAGGCCCGATCTCGTCGAGAAACAACTCAAGCTCCTGCGCGAGGTTCAAGTCCGCAACCTCTTCGTGGTCGCAGACGGCCCCCGCCCCCACCATACGACCGACACGACGACCTGCCTCGCGAGCAGGGAATTGTTGGCCGGGATCGACTGGGACTGCCGGCTCGAAACACAGTTGCTTCCCTCCAACCTCGGCTGCCACGAGTTGATCCCCAGGGCGATCAGTTGGTTTTTCCGGAGAGTGGAGTTTGGCATCATCATCGAAGACGATTGCCTCGCTGACCCCAGCTTCTTTCCGATGTGCGCGGACCTGGGGAAGCGCTACTCTGCATCGAAGGTCATGGCCATCGCGGGGAGCAATTTTCAACGGGGCAGACACCGTGGTGAGCCGCAGGCGTCCTACTACTTCTCCCGCTACACCGACATGTGGGGCTGGGCCAGCTGGCGGAGGGCGTGGCGTCACTATCGGCACGGCTTGCCCGGGCTCGAGGAGTTTCTGCGCTCTGGCCAACTTGAGCAGATTACAGGGAGTCGTCAGATGGCAGGTCTCTGGGCTCGGAGGTTGCGCCAGGTCGCCTCGGAACCTCGCTGGGACTACCATTGGATCTACAGCATTTGGCGAAACGACGGTCTGTGCGTCTTTCCAAACCAGAATCTCATTTCAAACGTGGGCTTTCGCGAAGACGGCACAACCGTCACCCCTTCTATGAAAGGCCCCTTCTCAGAAATGCCCGTCCACAAGCTGGGGCCGTTGCGCCACCCGACGCGTCTGGTGGTCGATCGACAGGCGGATGCCTTCGTCACCCACGGCCGCTTTGGCCTCGAAGAGCTGCTGCTCCCCGCGGTTCCTGGCACATGGCTCGCCAGGCTTCAGCATTTGGTTGCCTCCTGGCATGGCGTCCAGGATCCGTTCCGCGAAACGCGGAGTCGTCCGTGATCCCCGCCAGATCTAGAAGTGACACATGTCCGATCGCACCATAAGCGTCGTCATTCCGAGCTACAACAACTGCTCGGGGCTTCAGCGTTGCCTCGCAGCCTTGGAGCGTCAGAGCCTCTCGCGAGAGCGGTTTGAGGTGGTCGTCGTCGACGATGGGTCCTCCGACTCGACTTGGGATTTTCTTCAGGCCTTCTCCGCTACGACGCCGTTGAGACTCAGTTGCCTGAACAAGCAGAACTCTGGCCCAGGGGCGGCCCGAAACCTTGGAATCCACCGGGCGCAGGGCGCCCTGATCGCCTTTACCGACGACGATTGCATCCCGAGCCAGGATTGGTTGCGAGACTACTTCGACCTTCTTCCCCTTGCCGACGACGTGGCAGGGATCGGCGGCGCGTTGAAGTTTGTTCCCGGCACCTACCTGGCTCGCTTCTGCCAGGCCATCGGGCAGGCCCAGAATCCGGCGCTGATCAGCGGGGATGCCGCCTATCTGGTGACAGCAAACGCCCTGTACAAGAGAGAGGAGATTCTCGAGGTTGGCGGATTCGACGAGCGCTTTTTTCTGGCCGGGGGGGAGGACTCGGATCTTGCGTACCGCATCGTCGCCCGTGGAGGGCGGCTGCTGACCACCGAAGGGGCGCTCGTGTGGCATGATGCCAAGTCGTTGCTGCAGCTCCTGCAGACCTACCGACGTTACGGCGCTGGAACCCGATTCCAGGCGGAGATTGGCGTGCACCCCAGCATGGACTGGAACCTGAGCCTGATCAGGTCATTGATCCACGAGCGGCGCCGCGAGCTCCGAGAGAGACGCTATTCAGAGCCCGAGTTGAGTGTCTTTGCCGCCCTGGAGGGGATGTGCCACATCGCGTTTGGGTTTGGTTGGTATTCCCCGAAGTTCCGCAGCCAACATCTGCAGAAGAAAGCAAGTCTGCCCGCCCCACAGCTGCAAAGAAGAGCGGGGCGGCCGGCGCGACCTCCGGTTTTCAGCATAGTTGTGCTCTACTCCACGCGGTCGTCGCTGAAGAGGGCCCAGATTCAGCTTGGGCGGCTGCCAGGGTTCGCGAGCTTTGAGGTTCTTCCTGTCCGTGTGCTCGCGGGTGCAGGTGATGTGGCAAGAGCACGAAACCAGGCCATCGCACAGGCGCGTGGTCGTTATGTCTTGACCTTGGACACGAACTCTCGTCTTCTGCCCTCAAGCCTGGCGAGGGCACTCTTCATCCTTGAGAGGGGCCCGCAGGTCGGCGTCGTCTGCGGACCCGTCCAATTTGGTCGTTCCTCGCCTGCGGACTCAGAGCCAGGTGGGCCAGCCCGGGGGGCTTCGAACGAGAGGCCGCCGTTCTATGGCTCAGAGGTCAACATCCCGTTCGATCCGGCGCAATTGTGGGCGGCCAACTGCATTGGTAGCGGTGCGGTGATTCGCAAGGCGATGTGGAACGCCCTCGGGGGCTATGACGAGCAGGTGGCTGACGAAGACTGGGATTTCTGGCTGCGAGTGGTCTGCGACAACCATCGGATTCATCGTTTGGTAGAACCATTCTACGAATACTCACTCCCCCCCGGAGAGAGTCACGTCCGCAACCACAGCAACGCAGAGCTCCGCGAGTATTTCAGGAAGAAGTTCCATCGTTTCCTGAACCTGAGCACCAGAGAGCCAAAGACACTGAGGCCGTCGACTCTCGTTTCTCTAGGAAACAAGGCCTTTCGATGGCTCGCAAGCAGAGA
The DNA here is from genome assembly GCA_029260765.1 of Planctomycetota bacterium. Lineage (GTDB taxonomy): Bacteria > Planctomycetota > J058 > JAJDCP01 > JAJDCP01 > JAJDCP01. The sequence continues at coordinate 28,454 of JAJDCP010000079.1, read as the reverse complement.
GTGAAGCGACGAGCCTCAAAGGTCCAGACGTATGTACGCAGAGTGCAACAACTCAGCCATCTCGGGAAATGTCCGATGGAATGAGTTGCCTCGGTGCTTGTCGATGTTTTCTATCTCTGCGAGTGCCTCGCGCACGGAATTGGGATTTCCCGGCATATTCATAAACTGGATCATCCCTTGGATCTCTTCGCGGTTATCCGAGTATGGCCAATCATCAATGCTCTTCAGCCTCTCGGTTACATACTTCTTGCATGCATCTGGTAGGTTGACAATGCTAAAATAATCCGGAGCATGAAGGATGTGAAACGTGGGCTTGATACTGTGGGAAGATATCCACTCGATAAACTCGGGAACATAGAAGACATTGAACAAGCTCACCGTAGCCACAATTCCGAGTTCTGTAGTGCTCTTGCGGGCTCTTTCGTATTTCCGCAGGTTTTTCTCAACCGACTCCCACTTCGCAGGATATCGCTGGAATGTGAATCGATCTCCCAGGTCATCGATGCTGAAATACAGGCTGACACTCTTGAATTCATCAAATAGCTCGACAAACCTCTTGGAGAACACGGTTCCATTGCTATTGCAGTGAATTGTGAGGTTCTTCGCATAGCCAGATGCCAGACAGATATCCAGCAGCTTGTAGAATTCCTTGTTCATGAGTGGCTCCCCGCCGAGAACCTCTATCCGGTCGAGATTTGGAAGCCATTCTTTCAGAGTCTTACAGTTTGCATCATTGAGAGTGTTTTTCGACTGATTATCCAGTACAAGGCCGTCTTTCTCCAGGTATTCCTTCTCCCACATGGTTGAAGACAACGGTCCGCAGATCCGACATTTTAGATTGCAGAGGTTGCTGAGCCCAAGATTGAGAGATCTGGGACTGCGGAAACCCGTGGCGATGTTGACGAAGTTCTTGAAGGACAGGACGTCCTTGATCGAGAAGGGCTCCAGCACCGCCTGGCGCAGACTCTTGATCCCTGCGGCCTCTTCGCGCCAGCATTTCCAGCACTCTTTCGGCTTGATGCCGCTCAGGAATTTGAGCCGCAAATCTCTCAGAGCCTTCGAGTTCCAAGCTTCATGAAAACCCGTGGTCGAGAGCTGCAGCTGCTCGCCCCGCTCCTCCAGGCCTCCCTCGTACTCGCAGCAGGGGCGGTAGGTGCCGTACGAACTGAGCACGAAATTCGTAAAGGGCATCGGGCAGAAGCGACTCGTTATCTGAGATTTCGCCACATCGAGAAGCCAGCCCATCTCTCCCTCCATGCAACTCTAGCGTTGCTGTCCGCGCCCATACAGAGAAGTCCGACAATACCGTTGAGCCACCTGAGCAGCCTACCACGGGCCAGGCGCGATGGCGAACGCTCCGGCGGATCGCCAGGCACCAAGCCGCCCTCCCAATCCCTGGCCCGGCGACGCAACGCCACGCGCGGGCATGCAGCCAGCCCTGAAGAAGAGCCCCATCACTCCCTCCAGGTCTCGGGCAGGCCGCGCTCGATTTCGATGTCCCCGAAACGCGAAGGGTCTCTCGGACCCGCCCTTTTTGCCCACTCTGCCATACGGCGGACTCCGTCTTCGAGCGCCGTCTGCGGCAGGCAAGGGAACAGCTGCTTGATCTTGCTGTGATCGCAACAGGCTCGCGGCGACTCCTTGCGTGCGGGCAGAAACCGAATCTCACGATGCGCATCGAAAGCCCTGAGGACGACCTGGGCAAGCACCTTGAGCGAATGCTGGTGGTCAGCGCCAACATTGAAGATCTCGCCGTGCATTTCCTTCCTCTCCAGGCACTCTGCGAGAGGGTCTATCAGGTCTCCGATGTAGCTGAAAGCCCGAGTCTGGCTACCATCCCCAAAAATACTCAAACTCTCTCCCCGCATGATCTGATTCATGAAGATCCCTATCACATTGCGGTAACGATCACCGATGTGTTGGTACTCTCCATAGACATTATGCGGCCTGAAAATTACGAATGGGAGGCCGAAATGGTCAGAGCTCACGCGCAGCTCGTGTTCCACCGAGAGCTTTGCGATACCGTATGGGTCATTCGGCACCGGCACGTCGCTCTCGCTGGCCGGAGTTTCAACCATTCCGTAGACAGCAGCGGAGGAGGTATACATGAAGCACTTGATGCGGTGTATGATCGACAGATTGATGAGGTTTATGCTGCCCATCAAGTTGTTCCTGTAGTTGAACCTCTTGATGAAATGCGAGAGTACCTCTGCAGCATACGCGGCGAGATGGCAAACGTAGTCGAAGCTGTGCTTCCTGAAGAGGGCGGAGAGAAGCTCCTCGTCGAGGATGCTCCCCTTGAGGAAAACGAGCCTGTCATGATCCTCAGGCAGATTCGCTCGAAAGCCGCCGGAGAGGTCGTCAAGCGCAACGACGACGTGCCCCCGATCCAGCAATGCGCGGCATAGATGCGAGCCGATGAAACCCGCTGCTCCCGTGACGAGTATCCTACCCATGAGTCCTTCCTGTTTGCGCGCAGACCTCTCGCGAGGGTGCGCCCGGCCGCGCGCGTCTCTCCAGCCTCTCAAGCGCTGCCTTGGCGACGGCCTGCGACAACGTGCCGGAGGCCTGTGCCTCCTTCCGCCATTCGGGGTGCCCCCCTCGGGCAGACCTGGGGGATCTTCGCGAGCTCTGCTGCGCGGCTCGCGGCCCCGAATGAGGGCCACGGCCCTCAGGATTCGCGAGGTGGGCCGCTTCGATCTCTCGCGAATGGTCACCTTCCGATGGGAATCGTCCTTTCGTATACTCCATTTGTCGCCGACGGGTGCCCTTGTTGACAAGCCAGAAAGGCGCCCGATTTCTTTGGCTGGAAGGCCGGACGCCCGCGCCCTCCCCGAGCATGTGCTGCCTCCCCGTCCTTAGCCGGAGCGCCCCAATGTCAGCACGAGCTGAACGCCTCCCGAGGGTCGCCGTCCTGATGCTGTGCTTCAATGGCGGCAAGGATGCCATCGACTCCCTGAAAAGCCTGCAGCCAGAGATGGAGTTTGTTGACGATATCTTTGTTTCGGACAACAACTCCAGCGACGGCACCAAAGAGATTCTCGCCGCCGAAAGCGGCAAGCTCGGCTTCACTTTCCTGAACCGCAATGAGAACCTCGGTTTTGCCGGAGGTTTCAACGATCTCTTTGAGCACGCCCTGGGCAACAGCAGCGCTGAGTATTTCCTGGCGCTCAACAACGACACGGAGATCGAAGCACCGTTCCTGCCCTCGCTCTTGCAAGAGGCGGCACCTGACAGAATCGTGAGCCCCATGATCCTATGGCACCACGATGCTCAGACCGTCATTCAGAGTGCCGGGGAGTTTGATCGCAAGCTGCTGATGTTTCACAACCGTTTTGCCGGAATGCATCGAAAAGACGTGCCTCCGGGAGTCCACAAGGTCGAGCAGACGGACGGGTGTTGCTTTCTGCTGCATCGCCAATGGCTGGAGCGGGGCTTCCGATTTGACGAGAATTTCTTTATCTACTTTGAAGATGTCGACCTCTTCGATCGCCTGAACAGGGCTGGGGCGACTTTCTACTATACAACGCGAGCTGTTCTCTATCACAAAGAGTACGGCTCCAGCGGAGGACGTTTCACGCCTTCGCCTTTCCGCAACTACTACTACTATCGCAACCGTTTTTACATTGCCATGAAGTTCCACGATTTTCCAGATAGATGCAAAATCTACCTGAATCTGCTGCGAATTGCACTGGAAAGCTATTGGAAGGAGAAGGATGACTCTCCCGAAGTGGCGCAAGCGATCCTGAAGGCAATACGAGACTTCTTTCTTTCTAGGATGGGCAAGGGAATCTGAAGCAGAACTGGCGTGGCAGTGCTCGCCCGCCGAAAGTTGCGCTTGTATGTGCGTCGCCCGCGGACGACCCACGTGTCAAAGGGCCACAGAGGCCCAAGCCTCACATTTCTCACCTCGCTCGCCAAAGATGACTGGACCGGCAATGTTGATAACGAGTTCCTACCCGCTGGTTTCTGTTTGCATTCCAGCCTACAACCGACCCAGAGGCCTGGCTCGCACATTGGAGTTGATACGCAGTCAGGGTTACAGGCACCTGGAGATCATCATTTCGGACGACTGTTCGGACAACAAAGAGGTGCGAGCCGTCGCCGAAACGGCTCGCAGCCACGACGAGCGTATCAGCTATTATCGACAAGATCAGAATCTCGGCATCATTGAGAACCACTCTTTCTTGCTGCAAAGGACGCATGGCAAGTATGTGATGTGGGCTTGTGACGATGATTGGTGGCATCCTCGCTTCATTGAGGACTGCGTGAGAGTCCTGGAGTCCGACCCCAGTGTGGTGCTGTGCATGACGAACAGCACCATGGTCCTCAATGACCGCTTCTACCCACTACATGAGAAAATAGACACACACGGGATTCCATCGCCCCAGAGACGTATGCTGAAGGTGCTCGAGAATATCCTCTGGTCAAACCATGCTTTCTACGGAGTCATGAGAGCCCGTAATGTAAAGAAGATTGCATTTCAGAAATGTCTTGCATTCGATGTCGCCTTTGTTTGTCAGCTATCTTTAGTCGGATATTTCATACAGCTACCCAACTACTACTTTAGGAAATCACTAGGCGGCTCGGGCGCGAGACTTCAGAGCAATCTCGTCGCCATCAAAGTGGAGGGTGCTGCGCCAAAGTTGTTCCCTGGATTGACGTTTGGCTACAACTTGGCGAAGGCATGCACGGAGTCCAGTGATCTAAGCCTGGCTGAAAAGTGGCAACTGATCCCTCGTATACTGCTTCTTGCCTGGAAGAAAGACCCTTTTCCATTTGAAAAGAAGAACCTGATCAACCAATTGCTGGACGTCCCCCGAGACATCAGCAATTGGTTGAATTACAAGAGCTCTCTGGCCAAGACTGGAAGTCACGACGTCACCATGAAGCTGTTCGAGCTGCAGATCTCGCCGGAAGAGGTTCGCTATTGTCCGTCTAGCAATACACTGGAGCTCACGCTACTCAAAATCAGTCTGAAACTCCCCGAACAGCTTGACCTGTTAGCTGGCTATCGAGAGCTCATAGGACTCATGTATCAGCATGACATCCGCATCTTCCAAATTGGAGATGGTCGAGTCATCATCTCGCTCGATGGAACTTCAATATTCTACACGGCTTCCAACATGCTGCATGTCTTCCGTGAAGTGTTCATCAAGAAGTGCTACCACGTTGACATTACCTGCCCCACCGTCGTATTTGATCTGGGCATGAATGTCGGGTTGACCTCCCTCTACTTCAGCAGGATGAAGAATGTCGACAAGGTCTTCGCCTTTGAGTTGTTCCCAGATACAGTTCAGCTGGCGGAGCAGAACTTCGCACTGAATCGCTACTCCGAGAAGATCGAGGTACATGACGTCGGCCTGCTGGATCGGGCCGAGACCAGGAAGATGAAGTACTCAAAAGCCTACAACAGCATGAATGGTCTGAATGGGGTGAATCAGGGGTTCTTTGGGATTGTCGATGAACAGTTGGAGGCGGTAGAAGTGAGTTTTCGTGCTGCCAAAGACGCCTTGGGGCCTCTGGTTCAAAACTACCCGGACCATCGCAAAGTCTTGAAGATCGACGTCGAGGGTAGCGAATATCGCATCCTCGAGAGTCTTGAGGATGGAGAGCTGCTGGGTTGTTTCGACACGGTCATGGTCGAGTGGCATGATAGGGGGCCGGAAGTGCTTGAAGAGCGCTTGCGAAGCCATGGCTTCAAGTTGATCTCGACCGAGAATTCCTTCGAGTTCACATCGTTCGACACCGGAATGATCTACGCCATCAGGTAGTTCTCGCGTGGGAAGCCACGCTCAGGGATGTGCAGGGCCCAGAAGGGTCGTCAGCCGCCGAAGCGCCCGCGGTGCCACCGGAAAGTCCGATGCTCGCCTCGCTTCTCCCAGGCGTCGGCGCAGAAAGCGAAGACCTCGAAGTTGTCGTGCTCGGTGAGTCCAAGGTGCGGCCCTACGGTGATCGTGGAGAAGCCGTTGTTTCTCAACATGCGGGTGACAGGTTCGGTGTTCCCGTGCCCCTCCAGGGCAATCTGCCGGATTTTGCTCCAGTCGGTCGGGGCGAGCCCCTGCAACACCTGAAACTCATGGCCTTCCACGTCGATCTTCAGCAGGTGTACCTCCGTGATTTCCTTCTCGGCCAGATAGTCTGTCAGCCTCAGCCGTGGTACGTCGAGCCACTGGGGCTTGAGCTCTACGGGCAGCTGTTGGAACCAGGTCTCGGATCTCAATTTGGAGAAAAAGATATCCGGATGCAGGCTCGCCACCCCATGAGCCTGGGGAAGGTAGAGGAGATCCGCCGTGCCGCTTCGATTGGAGACCGCCGCCTTGACGACAGCGGCTTGCATTCCGTTGAGCTGTAGGGTCTGGTTCAGGCAATCGACCGTCGGTGATGGTTCAAAACAATGGACCTTCAGCTCAGGCCACTGGGCCAGCACACGCAGGGCGAACATGCCGAGGTTGGCTCCCACATCGATGACACAGTCTCGATCGTGCAGCTCAATTCCATAGCGAAGATAGCTGTCCTCAACGAAGCACTCCCGATAGATGAACTCCGTCAGCGTTCCCTCAAACGGTCCTGGATGCACAACGCGCAGGCCATTGGGGAGGGTCGTGATTTTGGTGCTTCCGAACTCACGGGGATCCACCATCGTCGGTCTCCTCCATGTCTTGCGATTCTCTCGCCCCCTTGCCTCGGTCGAGCGCTGGACACGAGTAGACGACCCAACGCGGAGAGATGATGGTGGCCCGTGCACCCTCCAGCCGACCTCGTAGATTCAGGTTTACGCCGAGTCGCGACTCAGGGTCGACGAAACGGTAGAAATAGACAAGGAAGAGGTTCCTCGCTGGCTGTCCGTGAAACACGGGACCAAAGGAACTGGCCAGCTCGACCACCCTCTCGCGCCGCATCTCGAAGAACGCCGCGACCAGCGGCTCGAGATGCGCCGGAATCGCCTCGGGCGTGTCTGTGACGGCGCCAAGGTCCTGGATACGCCGCCGGGGGATCTCGTTCTCCAGCAGCCGGGTCCAGTTTACGGCCTCGGCGGTCGAGGGGGACAGCCCCAGCGACCGGGACTTGAGAACGATCCAGGTGGTGTTCACGAAGAAGGCCAGGGGGTCGTACTCGATGTACACAATCGGACCCGGGTAGGACTCGAGGAAGCTCTTGCGGACGGGCGCCAGGGCTTGCACTGGCAGGCCCGTGTAGACACCCAGAGTGTGGTGGTTGTTGGCGTAGAATCGGGTGCCGGCCTCGAACTTTCGATCCCGGAGAGAGTCGACGACCTGTAAAACCTCGGCGTTGCGCCCCACATCCGCTCGGAAGAACAGGTTGCCGCCGTCGCTGACCAGGAGCAGAGCGAGAGCCAGCATCAAGGGGCTGAGGCCACCCCATTTGTTGCGCCCGGGTGCCACGGCAACGATTGCTGCCGCGACGATCAGGATCGCCGGAGGAATCAGAGTCCAAAAGACGCGCCCCCAGAAGAGACTGACCAGAGGATGCGCGAACACAGAGATGACGCTCACAGCCACCCACCTGGCCAGGAAGGAGTGTGCGAAGAGACGGCGATACCTGCGGAGCCCGATCTGCCGCCTCGCGACGCACAAGCCCGTCACCACCAGCAAGTGGCCGCCAAGGAACGCCGTCCACCCCCAGGCCTGACTCGAGGTTCGGAGCAGATCCTCCAGTCTGAGACTCGATAGAGCCATGGGGGTCCAACCCAGCCCATCGAGCAATCCGAAGCGGACGACCCAACAGCCCGCGGGTAGGGCGAAGACAAGCCCCGCCACAAACGCCAGGCGCAGCCCGTGGCGCTTGCGCATCACAGATGGCAGACACGAAACAGCCAGAGCCGAGCTCACCAGGCACGCACTCAAATGCGTGAAGAAGAGGATGGCAAAGGCGAGCCCGAGAAAAATGGCGCTCCGCAGGCGAGGGCGGCGGACGAAACACCAGAGGGCAAGCGCAGCGAGCGTGGCAAATGCGAGAGTGGCTGAGTAGTAGCGGGCCTGGCTCGTGATAGCCACGATCGAGCTCGCCAGAGCAGCCAGAAGGGCGGCCACCGATCCGACCGCGTGGTCGAACAGGGTCCTGCCAGCGATGTAGAGGAGGACCGCAAAGAGCAGCCCGAAGCAGAGCGAGGGGAGCCTCGCCAGGAAGCTGATGCGCCGGATTTCCGCTCCTGAGCGCAGCACGCGCGGCGGTTGGGACGGAACCACAGGTTGCACATCGCCGAGCCGGAGGGAAGCGGCGATCGCGTAGAGCGGAATCCAACCGTGGGCGAGTCCTACGCCCTGCCTCGAATAGACTGTCTCACGGAACTCATACTCTGGGTGCTCGGGCCAGGTTTGCGTCAGCGGGCTCTCGAAGATCGGAAGACCGTGATAGTGGTCGACGGGCAGCCCGTGCTCGAGGATTCCGAAGGCGTTGGTGGTGGACTCTGCCTCGTCGGTAAAGAAATCGGGCTGATAGAGTCTGTCAGCCCGCAGCGAGATCGCGAACCAGAGCACGATGCCGACGAGAAGGATCCGGATCAGGCTGCCGCGAAGCCTCACTGCAGGTTCTCCCGAAGGCCGGTTTCACGGGCGGCTTGGGTGAGAGTCTCGGTGGCAAGGCCAGCGAGCCCAGCTCGAAGGGGCTCCCCAGGTCTCACGAGCTTCGCGCCGGGCTTCCTCACACGATCGTCGGCTTGGGTATCGGGATGATGAATTTTCCGCCACGCTCCCGGTACGTAGAGAGGTTGGCCATGATCTCCTCTGCGAAATTCCACGCCAGTAGGAGCCCATAATCGGGCTTCCGCTCGAGAAGCGCTTGATCCGTCAACACGGGAAGATGCATGCCGGGTGTGTAGCGACCGATCTTCAGGTTCGACTTCTCTGTGACGAAATCGATGAGCTCCGGACCCAGGTGACAATAATTGAGCAGGGTCATCCCTTTTGCGGGGGCCCCCACTGCACAGATGGACTTTCCGTCAGCTTTCAGACTGCGGATCAGGCGGTTGAGCAGGAGCCGGTGGGTGCGCACCTCGTCGGCGAAACCCGCCAGTCGCTTCAGATCGAAACACCCCCCCTTCTCTTCAGCCTCAACGATCTGCTGGACGCTTGGGCGGATCCGATGCTTGCCGTTTTTCCCAACCCAGATCCGCAGAGAGCCGCCATGAATACCGATCTCTTCGAGTTCGAAGATCTCGTAGCCTCGGCGAGAAAAGTACTGCGCAAGGGGCTTGATCGCCAGGTACGACAGATGCTCGTGGTAGATCGTGTCGTATTCGAGGCCCTGCAGCAGCTTCAAGAAGTGCGGCGCCTCAATCACGAAGGCTCCACGGTCGTCCAGCAGCAGGTCGATGCCATCCATGAATGAACCCAGATCGTCGACGTGGGCGAACACATTGGTCGCTGTGATCGCCGCGGCCAGGCCGACTTCGCTCACAATCCTGCGAGCGACTCTCGGGCTCCAGAAGTCATTGATCACGTGCTGTCCACGAGCCTGGCTGATCGCCGCGATATTGGGCGCCGGCTCGACGCCCACGGCGCGACATCCCTGCCTCTCGAAGGCCGCGAGCAGGACCCCCACGTTGCTACCGATATCCACGGCAAGCTGCCCGTCTGGGATCGCCAGTCGTTCCACAAGGGTCTGCGCCGTCCGTCCAAAGTGCGTACGGCCTGCGACGGTGATCGAAGACTCATAGGGATAGTCCCGCTGGAACAGGACCTCCGGCGCGACCACATGATCCAATTGCGTTGCTCCACAATCCGCGCACAAGCTGACGGACAGCGGATACGAGGTCTCGGGGCGGTGCAGAGCGCCCTCTCGCAGAAAGGAATCCGCCAGGGGAGTGAAACCCAGATCGAGAAAAGTGGAGAGACGGGACCCTTCACAGAACCTGCAATGCCGAAGGCCCATCCACCACCCCGTTGCGTTCGTGCGATGAGGCGTTCGATCCCGCAGCGCCCTGGTAGGGCTCGATGTGTGGTACGCAATCAACGCTCTGCTGACGCATTGTACAGCTTGCTCCTGCCCCATCCAGCCCGGGGAGTGGCGCGGCGTCGCGCACCCAACGAGATCGCGCTCTTGCGCTGGAGACCCGGCGGGAGACGGCCTCCATTCGAACGCCCTGCGCGCCACGCTGCGCTGTTGTTCGGCTGATCTTCGCGCACAGGCGATGCCCGGGCACTCTCAGCCTGCCGTGGCCCGGGACGCCAGCGCCGAAACGAGGCCGAGAAGGCGCGATCTGGGCGTTGCGAGAACCAGCGAGAACGCATACCATGAGACTCGACCATCGTTGTCAAGCCCAAGAGACCGCAGAACCAAGCCCGTAGCGGTGCCCGCTGCAGGTTCTCTTGAAGCCGACCCGTAACAGGGCTGCTCCAGGACCCATTCGCGATGTTTCTGGTACAGCGAAGAACTCCAACCGGCCTCCTGAGGCGATCTTCTGTTCTGATCAGAGGTGTAGGGCGAAAATGAAACCTGTCGAAATCCTGCAGGGCTGGAAGAAACTGTTGCCGGGCAGCCATTGGAATCTGGAGACAGCGTTGAAGTCGCTGCGTGAAATCAACCAAAAGGACCTGTCTAGCGCGAAGAAGAACCTGACCTACTTCTTCTTCGCCAACGTCCTCTCCAAGAAAATCACCCACCTGCTGAAGTTTCGCTCAGTGCTCCTCGATGGCGACCCGAGGATCCGAAACACAGCGACCAGGCTGCTCAAGATCCTGAATTTCCATCTGTCCGAGAAGGAGAAAGAGCTCGGCAATGCGCGCCTGTACAGCATGCCCCGGAAGTTGACGATCGAAACCACGCGGCAGTGCAACATCCGTTGCATCATGTGCGAAAAGGAGATCGAGCCGGGCAGCAACATGGATGACATCTCCATGCCCGCCGACTTGTTTGAAAAGGTTGCTGAAGAGGTTTTTCCATTTCTTGGTGTGCTGTCTTTGACAGTCTATGGTGAGCCCCTCCTGACAAAGTATCTGGACAGGATCGTTGAGCTCGTCAGAAAGTACAATGTCGTCCTTTCCATCATCACCAATGCTGTGCTCCTGAACAATGACGCGCTCATCCGCAAACTCATCTCAGCCCGAGTGAGTCTGTCCATCTCCTTCGACGGTGCTGACCGACAGACCTACAACAAAATACGGGCGGGAGCGAAGTACGACCGAGTTCTAAAAAACATCAGAAGGTTTCAACAGCTCAGAGAAGAAAGCCCCGACGGAAAGCATTGCAGTGTTGGGTTTATCTACGTCTTGATGCGTAGCAACATCGAGGAGTTCCCAAAGTTCGTAGAGCTGGCTGCCGATCTCGGTGCCGACTACATTTCCACAGCTCACGTTGTCATCTTCAAGAGTGAACTGATCAACGAGTCCTTGCTCTACCACAAGGAACTGGCAAATCGTTGCCTGAGTCTCGCCGTGGCGAAGAGCAAAGAGCGTGGCATCCAACTCAACGTACCTCCGCCGTTTGATCTCTCTGGAAAAAGTGCATGCGGGCGAGCAAATTCGGCTGACAGGATGAAGCACTGCCACTATTTGTGGGAAGAATCCTACATCGAGGCCGACGGCAATGTTGTCACGTGCTGCAATCACGGACGACCTGTCGTCGGCAATGTCTATCGAGACTCATTCTCCAATATCTGGAACAGCGAGACCTATTCGGAGATCCGAAGAAGGCTTCGTTCGGACAACCCATTCGACTGCTGCAAAGACTGCTACATCGTCGATGGCCGAAGTGGTCACTTCGAGCGAGAAGAGAACTTCATCAAGATCAACTCGCGCGAAACGGGACTCAAGGGAGCCGCGAAGTGCGGATGAGGTGTCCGCCAGGCTCTCGTCCCCGCCATTGACGGGCCGCCCGCATGCTCGCCGCCCGCGGCGACCCGGTCACAGCTCCGTTGCAAAACGGTGGCTCGCCCGGGAGAAGAGTGCGTAGCCCACCACCAGGGTGGCCAGCGACGCCGCCCACAACAACAGCACAGTTGCCGCATCGGGTGCGACGCCTTCGATCAGGACACTCCGGTACGCATGGCACAGGTGGACCATGGGGTTGAGCTGGTACAGAAGCTGGAACTTGCCGGAGATCATCTCCCCTGGATCGTAGAACACAGGTGTCAGGAAAAAGAGCAGGCGCAAGCCCACGTCCAATAGGTGCCGCACGTCCCGGAAGCTGACGTTGAGGGCGGCAACGATGAGGCCCAGGCCAAGGATGAGCAGGAACTGGGGGACGACAATCAACGGAAGCAGCAGACTTGTCCACGTCGGGTAGATGTCGTTGTAGATCAGGAATGCAAAGAGAAGCGGCATTGCGACCAAAAAGTCGGCCATCGTGATGATCACGTCTGTGAGCACGAGCACAGCCGGAGGCACCCCGGGTTGTTTGACAAAGGCGGAATGGCCGGTGATCGCCACCGCGCTGGTGAGCAAGCCGTCCTGAAACCAGTTCCACGGGACGATTCCGGTCAGAATGAAGAGCGGGTAGTTGGGGATGTCGAACTTGAGAAACGCCCCCAGCAGGTTGAACGCCAGCATGAACGCCAGAGGGTTCAAGACCGCCCACAAAGCGCCCAGGAACGAGCGACGGTAGCGCATTTTCAACTTCTGCACGACCAACACCCACACCAGGTCTCTACCGTGGATCAGCCGATGCAAGCCCTGCACATGCTGTTTCTGGGGGTTTCTGAAGCGCTTCGTCTTTTGCGATGAGAGGAACACTGTTGCTCGTCCTACCTGGTCAGGGGATCCCGGCTAGTGGGCGGTGTATCGGCGCTGAACTCGGGAAGGAGCGGATCGACCCGAAAGGTGTCGTCCTTGTAGTCACGACCACCTCGCGGGCCGTGCGTGTAGACCAGAAACACCGAGTCCTCTACGGCTCTGATGGCGTGCCGCTCCAGTGGCGGCGTCTTGAGTAGCGCACCGGGGCCCAGCTCCGCGACAGCGACCGCACCACCCGGCGTCTGCGAACCGACCCGGATCCTGCCCTGGATGACATGGACATACTGGGTGGATGCCTCGTGGTAGTGGTTCCCCCGGACCGCGCCCGCCCTGGAGGTGATCATCGTGATGCAATCGACCTCCACGCGCTCGAGGATGTCCGTGATGGCCCCCCTCTGGTCCTCAAATGCTGGCTTCGGATAGAAGACGTCCATGGTGTGCTCCTTGATACATTGATCGCCGCTCCCAGCGAGCCCTCGCCCGTAGCCGCAGACGGCCACGCTTCAAGAGGGAAGATGTCGCCAGGAAATGGGTGGAGAGATGAACCCTCTGTGGATGCCGTGTTTGGCGACGACCAGAGAGCAGGCCTTGGGACGGTAGTCGTACGCGTAGGCGCCCGACTTCTCACCCACACCGACATCGAGAGTGTACTGCCCGCGGAGGAGGTCCAGCCGCTCCAGGGCCAACTCGAAATGACCGCCTCCTTGGGGGACGGAGATCTCGAAGCCGGTCGCCAGGGAGTCGCACTCAAACACCGTCAATCCGTTCGCATCGAGCAGCTTCACAAAGATGATCGGCCCGGTGATCGGCTTGTGCGCGTTGTAGGCGATGCGGACACTGAGTTGTTCACTGCACTTCAGAATCCCGGCCTTTTTCCCGTCGATCAGGATCTGCACGTCGGTGATCTCCATCTCGCCTCCAGGCGATGGCAAGGCGCTCGCCACGTCGTCCGGGCCGTCCTGCACCGGGGTGTTGGTGTACTCGGCGATCACCTCCGCCGGGGTGCCGTAGGCCGCGAGCTCGCCATCCTCGAGCAACAGCGCTTCGTCGCAGAAACTCTCGATGCTCTCGAGGTCGTGGGATACGCCAATGATCGCGCATCCTTGCGCCTTGAGGGCTTCGATGCGGTCTACGCACTTCTCGACGAATTCTCTGTCTCCGACCGACAGGACCTCATCGACCAGAAGTACGTCGGGGAGGGCATTGATGGAGATGGAGAAGCCCAACCTCATGCACATTCCCGTGCTGTAGGTCCGCAAGGGCTGGTCGATGACTTCGGACAGACCCGCAAAGCTGATGATGGAGTCGAGCTGGGCACGCATCTGACGGCGCGTCAGGCCTCGGACAACGCCACTGACGACGGCGTTTTCACGACCGGTCAGCTCGGGGTCGAATCCAACGCTCAGATCAAGCAATCCTCCGATACGGCCGTGGACCGTGATCTGCCCCTCATCCGGCCGCCCGACGCCTCCGATCAAGCGAAGCAGCGTCGATTTGCCGGCGCCATTGCGGCCGATGATGCCCAACGCCCGACCCGCCTCGAGTTGGAAACTCACGTTGCGGAGCACCCAGAAGCTGCCCACGGGCCAGACGCCTCGCAGCCCTCTGAGCAGCGCGTCCTTGAGCGTGCGCGGACCCGCGAGCTCAAACCTGTGGAATTTCTTCCCGACCCCCTCCACAACGACAGCGTGCGACACTCAAGGCTCCTGGACAAAATGCCAGCCCCCACGAACAGAGCGCGGGCGCAGGAGACCGGTCTGGCCGGGTCTCCAGACAGATCCGAAAAGCTCCGTGCGGCGGCGTTTGTGTACCGCGAAGACGAAGCCGCCGGGCGGCCCGGCGGTCTGTGCGGGAGGATTCTACCCGAAATCGATACGGGAGGGGACGGCAGCCTTGACCTACCCGGCGCGACCCCATGCGCTTCAAAGCCTCGGGGTGAAGATGTTTGCGAGCGCGCTGACGAAGGTCCTGGGCGTGTACAACGCCCGGGCGTCAAAGAGCCTGGGAAGGGCGGAGGCCAACCAAAGGTATGCCGGCCCCGGCAGGCCCGCCATGGCCAGGGAGGAGACCAGAGTCTGGAGCAGCGCGTGCGCGGGCCGTGAAGAGGGAGCGTGACGCAGGATTCCCCGCAGGTACCGCAGGGCGCTGTGGCCCCGCGCCCGTGACGGTCCGTCCTTGAGCGCCAGCACGCAGAGATAGGTGTAGAGGTTGGCCAGACTGAGGCGCCGCAGCCGCTGGAAACGCGGAGGCGCGCGCCTGAACGCGCGGGCGTGCACCCGGAACGCCGCACGCTCCATCAGCCGGAAATCGCTCGATGTCGCCCACGCGGAGTCCCTGTAGAGGACATGCACCTCCTGTAGGCACACGACGGGGTAGCGCTCGGCCAGGCGCAACCATAGGTCCCAGTCTTCCGCAGGGCACACCGACGGGTCGAGAGGAGCCGTCGTGTCGGGCAGACAGCTTCGACGTAGCAGAGGGTTGGAGGCGGTGACGAGGATGTTGTCGCACAGCAGCGCGGCACGGACGTCCCCCTGGACCCGCGGGCGCGGACCCGGGTGCAGAAACGCCCCTTCGGCGTCGATGCGGTCGACCCAGCTGTAGACCAGCGCACTCTCTGGATGCGCCTCGAGCGCGGCGACCTGCCGCTCGAGCTTCTGCTCAGCCCAGAGGTCGTCCTGGTCGAGCAGGGCGATGAAGTCCCCGCCCGTCCTGGCGATGCCGCGGTTGCGGTTGGCGGCGATACCGACCTTGCCGAGCGCGAGGACCTCGACCCGCGGATCGCTGACCTTCGCCAGGATCTCCAGCGTCGCATCGGTCGAACCGTCATCGACGATGTGGAGTGCAAAGTCCTCGAAGCTCTGGCAGAGGACGCTCTGGAGAGCCGCCTCGAGCGTGCGCGCGCCGTTGCGACAAGCGAGAACGATGCTGACTCGAGGACTGACCATTCCTGCACCCGGGAATTGGCGGGCGGGGAACGAAGCCCGCGCGCACTTGCCACACCGTCAAAGGAATCCAACGGCGCAGATGACAGACACTGCGGCGTGCCGGACGCTGCTCGACTACTGTGCACACAGACCGATAACCTAGAGGCCCTGTGTGGCGACGTAAGGGCCCAACGGGCACTGTACTTGCCCTTCCCGCAGCCTGTTCCTTTCTTTCTTAGCATACTCAGCATTCGCGTCGCGGGTCCACTTCATTCATACTCGAGGTTTACGCGCTGGAAGCCGAGGGTACGCGCCCATGAGAGTGTGTCTGATCAATCCTCCTCCGCACTCGGTGCAGGAGCCGATGTATGACACCCCGATCTTTGTCCGGCCCGCGCTCGCGTGTTTGGGCGCGACGCTCCGTGAGGCCGGCATCGCGTGTCTGCTGATCGATGCGAAGTTCGAACGCCTCCCGGCGCGGGAAGTCCTCGCGCGCGTCCAGGCGTACCGGCCCGACCTGGTCGGGCTCACGGCCTTCACCAACGAGATCAAGCCGGCAGCACGCATCGCCGCGTCCGTCAAGGAATGGTCGCACGAGACGACGACTCTCATCGGTGGCGTCCACGTCTCCGCCATCCCGGAGCGCACGCTGAACGAGTTTCCGGCGTTCGACCTGGCCTGCATCGGCCAGGGGGATTACACGATCGTCGAGCTGGCGCAAGCGCTGGCGGACGAAACGCCGCTCAGCCGCGTCCCGGGCCTGATGTGGCGCGGCGAGCAGGGGCTGCTGAAGAGCGTTCCGCGCCAGCCGCCGGCGCTCGACGGGCTCCCGATGCCTGCGTGGGACATGCTGCCGGGCGGCTCACGCTACCACCTGATGACGCAGCGGGGCTGCCCCTTCACCTGCAACTTCTGCATGAACCCCAACGGGCGCACGGTTCGGCGGCGGACACCCGAGCAGATCGTGCAAGAGATCGAGGGGATCCTCGCGCGGTTCGGGCCGCGTGATCCGATCAACATCTGGTTCGACGACGAGATCTTCACCGTCAACATGCGCCGGACGGCAGAGGTGTGCGACACGCTCTTGGCGGCGGGGCTGCAGAAACGTATCGGCTGGTTCGCACAGACACACGTCAATGTCGTGGACAAGCCACTGCTCGCCAAGATGAAGCAGGCTGGCTGCAAACGTGTGGGGCTGGGGATCGAGAGCGCGGACGAGACCGTCCTCAAGTCGATGGGCAAAGGCAGCACGCTCGAGCGGGCATGGCGCGCAACCCGCGCGGCCCGGGAGGTCGGCATGCCCCTTGAGGCCTATTTCATCATCGGGCACCCCGGCGAGACGGTCGAGAGCGCTCGCAGAACGATCGACTTCGCTGCCGGTATCAATCCGGAGATCCCGATCTTCGGGATCATGGTGCCGTATCCTGGCACCTCGGTCGCGCGCCGTGCGGAACGAGGCGAAGGCGGCTACCGGATCATCTCCAGCGAATGGAACGACTACAACAAGCAGATCGGCGGTGCGGTCGAGTTCGAGCATCTGAGCCGCTTCCATCTCGAGTGGTTGCAGACCAGCGGCTACGTCTACGTCTTCCTCAAGAACAGGCGCATTGAAGACCTGGCGAAGTTCGTGTGGCAGTACCGCCGTCAGGGGCTCACGATCCTCAAGAAATGGGGCACGCAGGCGATCCGGGCGCTCCGCGGGGCGCAGCCGGCGCGCAAACGTGCGCCCTCCGGCGCGACCCCGCCCCGCTTCGAGGAGGCCACTCTCGTGCAGCCCCCGGAGCCCTCGCCGTTGGCGCGCGCGCCGCTGGCGGAGAGCTTGCAGGTCCAGCCTTGAGCCCCATCAGTCTTCCGGCTCGCACTCCGTCAGCTCGACGTAGGCGCGGCCCGTGGCGCCCCCCATCACTGTCGCTGCGCCTTCCCAGTAGGATCGCCCGGGAGTGCCCCGCGTGTCCACCTCCTGGTGGGGTACGACCGGCGTGACGACCAGCTCCAGATCGCGCCAGCGCAGCTTCCAGCCGCTCGGATAGATGAAGCCCGTCAGCGGGCTCGTCCAATGTCCCAGCACCTCGACCTCGACGTCCTGTGGGTCGACCGCCTCGCCGGTGCCCTGCGCATCAATGATGGTCCCGACCAACAACTCCTTCCTTGCGCCCTCGTTCTCGGGATGGATGAAGAACAGCATCAGATCGCGTCCATCATCGAGCTGGATGGCCATCCAATCCCAGCCACGGTCGGCCGCGGACTGCAGGTCGCCCCACTGGCGGTCGAGCCACGCCTGGCCACGCAGCGCGCGCGTCTCTTCCCCGACCACGACGGTGCCGAGAACCTGCAGACGTGTCCGCGAGTAGTAGTAGGTGTGCCCACCGAATGCGTAGTCCTGGTAGCCGTCGCCGTGGTGCATGACGGGAGGCTTGAGAGACTCGAGAGAGAGGTCGAATCGGGTTCCCTCCAACTCGGCGATCAAACGGTCGACGCCATCGCCGCCCTGGGCGCTGTGGGGCCCCAGCGCGAACGCGAAGGCCCCGTCCCGAATCTCCGGCTCGGCCATCCCAAGCTCGACCGCGCTCTGGTAGCTCTGGCCCGCGACGTCGGTCCAGGCAACATTGGCCAGGGTCGTGCGCGTTTTGCCGTCATTCAACAGGAAGATTGTGAACTGAAAGCCGTACCAACGCTGCGCCTCATCCTGAACGTGCCCTGTCCAGTGCCACCACTCGACGGGGCTGTTGTGCACAGCATCGTCTGCGGGCAGGCGGACGCGCGGGGCGTCGGGGGCTGAGGCGGCGTCGCTGCAGGCGAGCGGAACAAGGACAACGAGGGGCAGGAGGGCTCGAGACAAGCTGGACATGGGTGATTCCTTGGGGTCCTTAGACGAGGTTGGACTTGGTGGAGATGAAGATGTAGCTGAATTTCTGCAGCTCATTCTCGCGAAACCAGTGGATCTCAGTCGGCAGGCCTTGCGCAACCAGGTTGTCGAGCAGATCGGATCCGAAGTCGGTGTAGACCAGACCGCCTCGGATCGTGTCTTCGTGATACACCGGGGGATGATGGAAGACCTCCACCCCGTCGACGACGGCGACGCGGGTCACAGTCTTCTTCGCGAGGTCGCAGGGGACCGAGAAGATGTGCAAGCCGCCAGGTTTGAGCGTCCGCCAGATCTCTCCGAAGGCGCGCTTGGGCTCTCGCACGTGCTCGAGGACATCCTGGGAGATCACCAGGTCCAGAGAGGCGTCGGCGAAGCTCAGCGCTTGCAGGTCTTCGCAGCGGATGCCGTTCCAGCTTCCGCCCAGGGGCACGTCGTGGAAGAACTCGGAGAAACGGGCCCCCTCGAGCCGGGCGAGCGCCGAAACCAGCGGGCCCGTGGATTGGGCAACGTAGGTGACCAGGCCCTGCATCTGCCCGACGAAATCGCGGAAGCACGAGTACCCACATCCGTCCCCCAGGCGCTCGATGAGGACCTTCGCGAGGTGGCGCTGGCGCAGGGTCGAGTGGCAGTACCGGCAGTAGAAACCGTCGCGGTTCGAAGGCCCCAGGCGAAACAGCGTCCGTTCTACGCCACAGAAAATACAGCTGCCCCGCAGACGATCGCTGCGAACAAGTCGGGCATACAGGCGCAGCACCTGCAGCGGGTGGCGGATGGCGTGGGCAAGGGTTTCGAGCAACAGGCGTCTCCTGAGGCTGGTCCGGGATCGGGGCTACGTTCGGGGGCTCCGATGAAGGAAGTAGGCCCGGCGCCAGGGCTCGAAGCTCGCTTCGCGCTCCAGCAGTGCTGCTTTGCCCCCGAATGCCGCGAGATAGCCCGGCGGAAAGGCTTGGGGCTCGATCCCCATCAGCAGCCGCCGCTGGCGTTGCAACCAGTCGGGAATCGCCGCCACCGACTTCGGGCGCTGGCGGACAAGGCTGCTCGACCAGGAGGCGACCGTGCGGCTGTAGCGTCGCAGCTTCTGCGGGGGCGCGGTCGGCTCCATCTTCCCGCTGGTCGGAGAACGCAGATACAAACCGGGAATGTCTTGCAGCTCGACGTCTGCGCCGCGCAGCTGAGCTTCGAAAATGCGCTGGAAGGGCACCTCGCCTTCGTGCTCGACCACGATGCCGACAGAGCGATACGTGGCGCCGAACGCAGGGTCTTTGAGGTCGGGCTCAGGCCCGCCCATCACCACGAGGCAGGCAGGATGCTTCCGCTTGACCTTCTGGGCGATCTGTGTCTGCAGCGTGAATTTCCAGGCGCAGCAGCTCAGACCGAGCACGTCGATGCGCTGTTGCAGGGCTTTGTCGAGCGCCTGCTCGAGCCGCTCGTTGCTGAAGATCGGATCCAACCAAGAAACGCGATCCTGAAGCGTGCCGTTGCGCTCGAACCAGGACTTGAGCAGCGCCCAGACATAGGGGGCATAGACCGTGTTTCCGGAATCTGGCTCGCTCACCAGTACTTGCAGGCGACTCGCGGGCATGTCGATCTCGCGTTGCTGCCGGGAACGGGTTTGGGGTTGCTGGACATTATTCGGGACTTCGAAGCGCGGATCCACGCCTTTTTGCAGGAGCGCGAGGCTTTGCGTCTGCGCTCGGCTCTCGCAGAAGGCTGGTGGCCCGTTCCGGACGGCTCGTGTTTGTGCGCCCGGCCGCCGCACTCTATGATCAGCGCACCCTGCACGAGGGGCGTCGCTCGGCGCCCGGAGTGTCGGAAGGAGCACACAGGAGGAGCCGTTGCCGTCGCTGCGCTGGGCTGAGACGCTGCAGATGCTCGCGCCCGGCGTCGCTGGCGTGGTGTACCTGCAGCCCTTCCCCGAGCTGCTGGGAGCGCAGTCGTTGCTGTTCCTGCTCGCGCTGTTCCTGCACGTTCTGTTTGCCTACACCTACAACGACTCCTGCGACTACCTGCTCGACCAGGCGAATCCCAGCAAGCGGACCGATGGACGAGCCAGGCAGGGCACGTTGAGAACCGCGGCCCGAATCCTCTTTGTCGCAGCGGCTGGCTCGGCAGCTCTACTTCCCTGGCCGATCTGGGCGTGGCTGCTGGGGTACCAGTTGGTCTGGGTGGGCTATTCGGCGCCGGGCGTCTTCCTCAAGGCGCGCATCCCCTTCGCCCATCTCATCCATGTCGGCGCGGGCGTCAGCTACTTCATTCTGGGTGTCCTGACGCATGACGCGCCGTTGACAAGCCACACCTGGCTGTTTGCCGCGTTCTTTGGCTGCTTATATTGGGTGGGCGCTCTGGCCGGCGAGTTGACGGATGCTAGCAGCGATCAGCGCTCGGGATTGAGGACCCTGGGGATCTTGCTGGGACTGAAGACGGGCATCCGAATGCTGCTGGGTCTGCAGCTGCTCGCGCTGTTGTGCTTGATGTTCTCGGGGATTCGCTGGGCGCTGGGGATTGGGCTGGTGGGGTTGGCGGCGTACGCAGTGATGCTCGCGCAGATCTGGCATGGGCTTTGGCAGGGAGAGCTGCTGCCGGTTTTCCGGCGCCGGTACCGGTTGCTCTTCAGCCTGCTCACGGCAGGCGCGGTGTTGCTGTCTGTGGTTTAGGCATGGACGGAAGGCCGCCTGTGGGGGAAGTCCTTGACGCAACGCAGCTCGGCCCGACAGCACTCGTTGAACATGGAAAAGCTCCATCGAGGCGCGGCAGATCGAAGAGGCTGGCCTCGAGCATCGGTGTCCAGCGGATGTTGACCATCCCATCGGCGTGCCTCAGCACAGCAGCCCGCCTGTTCAGGTCGCACTCGACCATCGCCTCTGGCATCCCTCCGCCCGCGCGAAGCGGAGAGTCGAAAGCCTGGATGTCTTTGGGGAGCATGGCCATCCAGCACGGTTGTTGTCGGTCGCTTCGATGCACTGTCAGGCGCTCTGAGACCCGCCCCCAGCCGCCCCATCCCCGAAGCCGCGACAACTTCCGGACCCTCCGTGACATAGCGCCGCCTCCCTCGGTATCATCACAGCATCAGGAGGCGCTGCACATCATGTCCGATGACCCCCCAAGCATCCGCTTGCGTACAGGCCGCTCCAATGACGTGGTGCTCCCGGTGCCCGCTCACGGCTGGCGCAATCCAAGGGTCATGAACGGCCGCGTGCTGCCGCTGAACCTCGACCGTCTGCGCGAGAATGAGCTGTTGCGCGAGCGTGGTCGGGGGGCGCTGCGTCCGCTGGGCGTAGGCCGGAATGGCGTGGATCGGCGCAAACCAGTGTTGATCTTGATCCATGGCATCGACGGCGACCCGATCAACATGCAGCCCTTCGTGAACTGCTTCGAGAAGAGCCGCTTCCAGCTCTACATCCTGTGCTACGACGACCACGGCCGCCGCACAAAGAAGAACGGCGACGACCTGGCGCGCGAGCTTGTGACCCTGAAGCAGCGCTTCACCACCAGCTCCGAGGTCGCGATCATAGGCCACAGCCTGGGCGGCATCGTGACGCGCCGGGCCTTGAATACTCTGTGCGGGAGCCGGCAGCTCGGACTCTACCAGCGCATCACCTTCCTGGCCGTCGACACGCCCTGGCACGGCTATCCCGGGCCCTCCGACTCGGGCATCTCGGGTTTCTTCATGGACCTGGCGCGCCCGTTCATGGCCGATGGCTACGAAGACATGCGCGCGGAGTCGACCCTCTTCCAGGGCGACTCCGGGGCAGACAACTCCGCCGACCGCGTAGGCCTCGGCGACGTCGACTTGCCTGCGCATGTGCGGGTCCACTACGCATTCGCCCAACGTGGCGATGTCGCCCAGGATTACATGGAAGAGATGCGGCCGCTGCTTGGGCAGTTGCTGCGGCACTTCTCCCAAGCGCACCCCATCGAGGGCTCCGCCCAGCTGATCAACTTCTACAAGGCCCTGCGCAGCGCCTCGGCCTGGCCCATGTTGGCAGCCTCGTCACGGCAGCTGGCCGCGATGCAGCAGCTCAGCACGGCCTACATCCTGCAGCAGCTTCTGCTCCATTTTCCTCGTTTCGCTGGCGGGCACACGACCGTGCTGCGCGATGCCGCGTTGCAAGGGCACGCGAAACGGTTGCTCGCCGCCTCCTGATCGGACCTGCAGCGGCGCCCCTCAGAGCCCCTTGCCAAACATCTCTTCGACACCGTAGCGACCCAAGCTCCTGAGCCCGTCAGGCGGCTCCCCGTCGCCGAAGGCCCACTCGCCGCTCTTGATCTTGACGATCTGTTTGAGGGCCGGGGCGCCGTCGAGATCTTCCATCGCCGCCGCCACGATGCGCCCGCCAGCCAGCCATATGCTGCCGACCCGGATCTTCAGCCCGAGCTTGCCGCGCACCTGGACCTGACCGTCCGCTTTGGCGGCCTGTTTCTTCTGCATGATGGTCTTGAGCGCTTTGGTGCTGCCGAATTCGCCCCGCTCGCTGGGCCCGTCCGCCGCAGCCCCACTGTACGGCGTGGGCTCGTAGGAGTCCGCGTAGGGGTCGATGTCCTGGTCCCTGGCATCCACATTCCGCCCAAGCTCGGCCTCATTCTGATACCGAATGCCCTCGATCAGCAGCGCGGTCATGTCCTTGAAGAAGCTGCGGCCTGCGATCTTCTCGAGCGGGTCGAACTCATAGCGGCCGCGGGTCCAGTACAGGATCTGGTAGATCGCCTCCTCCGGGTTTTCGTCCAGATCGCCTTTGGTGAGGACGTGGTACGGTTGACCTCCGACGAAGTCGATGGTGACCTCGTCCTTGTCCCGCTGAATACTCAAACGTCCGCCACGATGGGCGAGCTGTAGAGATTGCATCAACTCTGCCGGCGTGAAGTCCGCCAGCGATCCAAACATCCCCGGCTCGATGCGTTGTGTGACCTCTGTCTTTGCGACGCGCTCGGTCACCAGCCGGTTGAAGTAGTGGTTCATGCCGGGGTTTGCGACCAACAGCGCCTTGAAATCTTGCTGGTCCAGGACGAGCAACTCGACGGAGGTCGCAGCCCGGATCGTGGCCGAGATGGGCTCGCCAGTGAGCAGGGACATCTCGCCGAAACATTCGCCCGTCTTGATGCGGGCGATTTGCTTGCTCTTCCTGCCATCTTTGCGATGCACGCCCACCTCGCCCCGGTCGACCAGAAACAGCTGGCGCCCCTTCTCGCCCTGCGTGAGCAGCACGGTTCCCGCACGGTAGGTCGCCCTGCGCACGCGCGTGGCGATGCGCAGCAGGGTGGTGTCGGGAAGCGGCTTGAGCAGGGGAAAGCGTTTGAGGTTGGTGAGCAGTTTCTGTTGCTCGGGGGAAACCTTCCTGGGCCTGCGCCCGCGAGGGACGTGGGACAGCGTGAACTCGACCGGCCGTTCCGGGTTGGCGCAGGAGCTGCATACGACGGACTGGCTCGCAGGCTTGGCCTCGCCCTTGCCCAAAGCCCTTTCCATCGTGCGGATGGCGGGCACCAGGTCGCAGATCGCATAGGCGCACGGCCGGCAACCTTCTGTGCGCAGCGCTGGCCCGACCAACGTCATGCGGTCGCCGGCGCGCAGGCGGGCAGGGCATGTGCCCTCGCGCTTTACCTGGGCGACGAAGCAGCGGAGGGGGCGGTGATGAGCCGCCGGTTCTGGCTTGTTGGATGGTGCGTTCATGGACATGTCCTCCAGGCTGGTGCCGCTAATGGTCGGCTTTTCGATGGACTTGCGCAAGCGTCAACCGGGCCAGCCTGCTCACAATCCGGACAAGCTGGCCAGCATCTCCTCCACCGAGTTGAAGCGCTTCTCGACGCGTGCGAAGCAGCGCGCGAAGACCTCGTCGAGCTCTGCCGGAAGGTCGGGCGCCAGCTCCGATGGCTTGTCGCCCGGATGCGGCCGTTCTCCGGTCAGCATCTCGAACAAGATCACGCCCAGAGCGTAGATGTCGGTGCGCTGGTCGACCGGCTCGCCGCCCAGCTGCTCGGGTGCCAGGCAGGCCGCCGTCCCGAAGCCGACCTGGCTGGCCAGGCCTCCCGAGAGCAGCAGCGGGCGCTCGGCCTCGAGCCGGGCCCGGCCCAGCGCACGGCCGCAGGGCAGGCGGGTCTCCTTTTCGAGCATGCTTCGTAGATCGCATCGGCGGATGGCCGTCCACCTTCTGTGCGCAGCGCAGGCCCGAGCAACGTCATGCGGTCGCCGGCTCGCCGGCGAGCCGGGCATGTGCCCTCGCGCTTCACCTGGGCGACGAAGCAGCGGAGGGGGCGGTCGTGAGCCGCCGGTTCTTGCTCGTTGGATAGCGCGTTCATGGACAAGTCCTCCTGGTGCCGCTCATGGTCGGCTTTTCGATGGACGTGCGAAGGCGCCAACCGGGCTCATGGCTGTGTCAGGGTCTCGGCCAGGACCTGCAGCTCTGTGGAGCCCAACTGCTGCAGGCCTTGCGCCAGCGCCGGAACAGAGCTCGAAGGGAACATGGCGGCCAGGGCCGGGCGTGTCTGTACGAGGCTGGCCAACTGCTCGAGGCTGAAGATCAGCGTGGGCTCTTCGATCAGCACGGGCGTCTCTTTCAGGCACAGCGCCGAGGGACTCTGGTTGGTGCTGGGGAAGTCGCCGTCCGCATCGGGCACCACCTCGGTGCAGGTGACCGTGGCCGCGTCGATCTGGGCGGAGAGGTCGATAGTGATACCGGAGGTCTGGTCGGTCCAGGCCACAAAGCGACGGTCGATGCTGTACTGCCCGGCGCCTGCATCGGAGACGCCATCGAAGCGGAACACCCAGGCGTCATCCGCACCTTGCAGGAGCGCGCTGCAGCTCGCGAACTCGCCCAGTTTCTCTGCGAACAGCCGGTAGGCATACCAGCCGCGGGCCTTGGAGCCGTTGGCGTGACGCACGCCGTAGCCAGGCCAGTCTTTGCTGACGTCGTCGGTCGTGCTGATATGGGTGTGCCAGTTGCACAGCTCGATGCCGTTACCAAAGGCGATCGAGAGCTTGCGGAAGATGTCGCGGCACTGCTCTTGTTCATCGCGGTACAGGTAGGACGTGCCGATCTCTGTGAACCAGATCGGCTTGCTGCAGCCAGCCGCAGCGAGCACAGCCTGGATCTCTTCGATCCGTTCCCGCATCCGTTCCCAGTCGCTGTAGTAGTGGAAGTTGAGGATGTCGAAGGCCGCCTCGGCGCCGGGCTCATCGAGGACGTCTTCGAGCCAATCGACGTAGTCTTCCTCCGAGGTCCAGATCCCTGCCATCACGACCTGCAAGTCTGGATCGACGCTGTCCAGCACAGCGCGAACACACTGCATGAGCGCGACGTAATCGTCGGCCTTTTGTTTGCGCAGCAGCTCGACCTCGTTGGCGACCTCGTAGTGCTTGACCCAGGGGTGGTAGCGGGAAGCGATGACCCTGACGTAGTCTTCGACCTTGGCGCGTACCGTCGGGTCGTCGACCTCCAGGCGCTCGCCGTCGGGCGTATAGAGACGCTTGTCATCGGGGGCACCGTGCTGCATCGGTACGTCCGGGCCGGTCTGGAAGAGGGTCAGCACGGCGTGCAGACCGTGGTTGTTGATCGCGAGGAGGTCTGTCTGCGCGAGGTCGTAGTTGCCGACGTTTCCGTATTCTCCCCCTTCGAAAGCGGTGAACCAGCCGACATCTGCGGCGCTCAGCTGACGCATGCCGCCGGCCGACAGGGCCTCGAGGTCCGCGAGGATCTCGTCGGCCTCATCGAAGTGCTGGGGGGCGCGGTCGCCCACGCTGATGAAGTTGAAGCCCACCCGGTAGGGCACGATGGGATCGGCATCGCTCGGGCAGCCCGTGCTCAAGAACACGAGGGCGGTTGTCAAGACGAGCAAGCAGGCGCGGCGCATCGGAGGTCCTCCCGGAGTGGGTCCTCCGGGATCTTCGCAAGCCTCGGGCCAACCGCGAGGCCACCAAGGATGGCGGGAAGGCGGGAAACGGCTGTCAACCGCTGGCTGACAGGTGTGAGACGGAAACCCTGCTGCGATCAAATTGCGGCTTGTGTGTCACCGTTTTGCTCAGCCGCTTGCCGCGACTTCTGGTGCTCGACCCAACGAGACACCGCGTAGACGATCTGGACCAGCAAAAGGGGCACGAGCAGCGCCAGGACCGTCAAGGTTCCCAGGCCCTCTCCCAGCCAGGCCAGTCCGAGTGCCACGCCCCCCATCGTGAGCTTGAGCCCGGTGCTGATGCGCAAGAACCAGACGCCGGAGCAGCCGCGTTGCAGACTTCCGCCAATCAGGGCAATCGACACAAAGATGACCGCGGCCGAACCGCACACCAACCAGCGCGCCGCGTCGGGCATCACGCGGTCGCCGCTCAGCACGGCGTACATCAGACCCTTGCCCAGCGCCGTGATCGCCATCACCAGAGGAAGATGCCCATAGCCCAGAGAAAGCGCCAGGTTCGGCTGGTCTTGCGGGGTCGTTCCGCGACGAAATCGAAGTACAGCCACCAGATGCCGAACGTCAGGCACAGGCCCAGGGCTCCTCCTCCGATGGCTGGCATGCTGAGCTGGTGGCTCTCGGCGAGACCATGCACCACCCCCTCGAGAGACCCACCCAGCACGATGATCGTGAACAGGCCGAAGCGTTCGGGAAGCTTGCTGGACGTCTCCGGCATCGTACCGATGTCCTTGACGAACAGAGGCACGAGCCAGGGGGTGATCAGCTCCACCGCCAACCCGCAAGCCCAGAGAATGTAGCGCGGCAGGCCGAGAACGGGCAGCGAGGCAGCGATCAATACGACGGCCAGACCAAAGCCCAGGGAGTAGACGTTGGACATCGAACGCTGCTCCGGATTGTGGAACCCGGTGCGCAGGTACAGGCCGATCGACAGCAGGCGTCCGGCGATGTAGCTGAGTCCGAAAGGCACGGCCGCGTCGCCGAGACCGTCGTGGACGAAGTCCGCCATGCCCAGAACCGGCAGCATCTGCAGGAAGACGATCACCCGCTGGCTGACGTCCTGGGTCTCCAAGGCTTCGTTGTAGTAGGTTCCGGTGATCCACAGCCACCAGACAGGCACGAACAGAGCGCAGAACTCGAGAAAGTGCGCGGGACCTGCCACCAGATGCGGAATCCCATACCGGGTCTCCTTGGAAGGAAGGACTGATGGTACAGAGTTTTGCCCAAGGCGTCCTCTCGCAGAGATCCCGTCCGCTAGCGATTAGCCTGTCGGGGTGGCGCCAGAATTCTGCGCCCTGGCAATGGTCGGAAAGCGACGCCTCAGGCCGATTTACATGAGGTACGATGTCCTGTATAACAGGGAGATACAGCTCTTTGATTTGTTTCACGTCTTCGAGAAGGGAAGGAGGCAGCATGCCGCTGGCCAAGAGATGGTTGTGTGTCGTGGCAGCTCTGGTAGTCGTCGCCGTCGCCACGGGCTGCACCAAGCGTCGGAAACGGACTGCCACGCAGTCGGACACCGTAGATCTGGTGATCGCCTTGCGGATCGATGCCGTCTCTGGACCTGCAGAGGTCGATGCCGGCCAGGTGGGGGTCCAGGTCTCGGTGGTCGTCAGCAACCTTGGGGATGTGCCCTTGGACCTTTCCCAGCTCGCGCTCGACTTCAGCGCGGACGCGAGCTCCTACACCAGCACCGCCGACGTGGGCAACCCGACCAGTCTCGCTGCTCAGGCCAGCGAGACGCTGCTCGTGTCTGTAGACGTGGCCGCGACCGCTACCCTGGGCACGGCCACCATCGATGCCTCCTTGGTCGCCGATGACGCGGCGCACGCGGTCCAACTGACCGCGACGGGCGCGCTCCTGACCCATACCTGGACGGTGCGTGGCGTCTTCGAGATCGCGTCTGTGAGCGGTCCAAGCCAGGTCCTGACGGGCGCGCGGCGTGTGCCGGTGACTGTCGAGCTGCTCAACCGCGGCAGCCAGAGCGTCGACATCACGAGCATCGCCCTGAGCTTCGACGCCTCTTCGGGGGACTTCCTGGCCGTGCCCGTGCCTGGAGGTCCCAGCTCGATCGGA
>JAJDCP010000078.1 GCA_029260765.1 Planctomycetota bacterium | reverse complement strand
GTTCTTTCTTTTCCGTCCCTCCCTCTCGCAGACAGCTCAAGAGTGGCCCCGGCCTGAGCTCGGATCAAGGCTGTGCGCGCACCGCGGACTATGCGTGCTCGCCAGACGCCAAGCGTCTGGTCACCTTGACCGACCTCCTATCGGCCGAGGCCGTTAAGAAGCTGTCAGCGGAGGGGAGACGGAAAAAAAATTGCCGCGGAGCCAAGCAGCGACAGCGGCACCACAGGAGGACTCGACCATGGCCACGACCACCAACACCAGCACCACCCAACACCCGACCGGGCCGTCGGTACTTGGCCCTCAGGACGTAGGGCTCCTGAGCAATCGCGTTCTCTCGAACAAGGATCTGTTGGCGACATTCTTCGGCGGAGAAGTCGCGGAGGAGATCGGCGATGACCTCACCAACCTGGCCCGCTACACGGGAGATAACCTCACCCTGAATCTCTTTCGCATGCTCCTAACCCGTCTTGGGCGTTCTCAGTTGCAGGACCGTCCACTCATTGACCATCCGGCAGCGGTGGCTAGCTACATCAATCTGCACTACATGGAGCACGACCAGGAGGTCATGGGAGCGCTCTTCCTGGACATCCGCAACTGCCTGATCACCGAGAAGCTCATCTTTCGTGGATGTCTCGCGAAAACACTGGTCGAGCCGCGCCAACTATTCAGACACGCGATTTCAAGTCATGCGGCCAACATTCTCCTCTTTCATACTCATCCAAGCGGCGACGTCAACCCATCTTCCAATGACCTGGATCTAACCGAGCGACTGTGCAAAGTTGGAGACCTCCTAGGCATCCGCGTCGTTGACCATCTCATCGTTGGCAACTTCGGCTCATGGGTGAGCCTCAAGCGCAGAGGTGCCATCTAACTAACCCCCTCCGGTCCTTCGACCCCCGCTCCCCTTCGGGCGGGGAACCCCCAGACCCGATTGAAAGCAGCTGTGTTGCTGCTCTTCGGAGTGGCGGGGCCCGGGGGCCCAAAACCCCGCCAGACTCTTCCGCGTTGCCGACGGGAACCCGCCTGCCACGAACCCAATGTCGGGCGAGCTTGCGAGCCGACATTGGGTGAGCACACTAACGGCTGCGGCAGAGGACTGTCAGGCTGGTGCTGGTTGACGAGGTGACTTTTTTCGCACGGCTTCCCGAGAGGGGTCCGCATATTTCTGATCACTGTTGACCTTCGCCCTGCCTGTGACAGTGCGCATTCGTGGGAAGAACGCCGAACTCTGCTCTAAGCCTCAGCCGACGGCGAC
This sequence comes from Planctomycetota bacterium, assembly GCA_029260765.1. GTDB lineage: Bacteria > Planctomycetota > J058 > JAJDCP01 > JAJDCP01 > JAJDCP01. The sequence continues at coordinate 66,378 of JAJDCP010000078.1, read as the reverse complement.
CGCGGTTCCCAGCAACAGGCTCTGGCTCAGCTCCACCAGCAGATTCTCGATCTCGTAGTGCGGATCGTCGCTGTCCACAAAGGCCTCGAGATCCGGTGGCTCGGTCACCGCGTAGCGGGTGACCAGGTGGTTCAGGGTCAGCAGCTTCAGCTTCCAACGCGGATCGGGGGGAAGGCCGAGAACCTGCCAGAGGTTCTCAGCACGGGCGAGCAGCTCGTGGTTCCACCCCCCACGCACCTCATCAGGCAGCATGCCATGCTCGACGAAGTGCCTCAACATCAGCCGCACCTGGTCTTTCTTCTCACGTGAGAAGCGGTAGACCAGCCGCACGATCAACTCGATGCGCTCCGCCGCGCTGCCCTGCAAGAAGGCCAGCGGGGCTTCGACGCTGAGCAGGTTGTCGAACTGCCGCCGGATGCAGGCCTTGTAGAGCTTCTCCTTGCCTCCGAAGTGGTAGGCCAGGGTAGCGATGTTGACGCCCGCTTCGGCGGCCAGCTGACGCGTGGTGGTCGCGGCAAAGCCCCCGGCCGCAAAACAGCGGACCGCGGCGTCGAGGATCCGATCTTTGGTGCTCATCCGACCAGCTTCTGAAAGCGGTGGTAGAACGGCGGGCGCGTGCTTTCTTCGCGCGGGATGAAGGGCCCGTCGACAAAGGCCATGTACATCGTGCGCCGGCGCGACTCTTCGCCGCTGAGCGTAGCCTGGGCCGTGCGGTGCCACAGGCGCCCATCGTGGATCGTCAGGTCACCCGCCCGCGTCTCGAGCGCGACCTCGCGTCTGTCAGGGCGGTTGTCGAGGAAGTACAGCTTGCGGAACAGGGTTCCGAAGATGCCTTGCTTGTGCGTGCCCGGAAGGACGCGCACGCCTCCTTTCTCGCGCGGGCAGTCGTCGAGGTACAGACCGACGTTCAACATCTGCTTGGGCATCATCAGATAGAACAGGTCACGCAGCCCATCGGTGTGCCAGCCGAGCTTGCTGTAGGCGCTGCCTGGCGTATTCAGGAAGTTGTTGATCACCACGCCGTCCTTCTCGACCTCAGCCAGGCGGCAGTCGTCTCCTACCAGCGAGCGGATCGGCTCAAAGCGCGCGTCGTTGACGAATGTCTTGATGCGCTCCGAGTAGTGCGAGCTGAAGGCGAAGCGGTTGATGAAGGGCTTGTCATCTTCGCTACGCCCGTACTTGAGAGGAATCCCCAGCACGCTCTGCCGTTCTTCGGCGATGAAGCGCGCTTCGAGCTCTGCGGTCGCATCGATCAACTCGGCCACCTCTGCCGGGTTGGCCACTGCGCGGAAGCGGATGAAGCCGTGCGCATCGAAGAACGCAAGTTGCTCAGGTGTCAGCTCTTTGCCCAGGCGGAACTCGGGAATCTCCATCGCGGGTCTCCTGTACTTTTTTTCCACAAGGCTCTTGCCTCAATCAATCGCTTGATTAGACTGTTCCCCAGCTCAAGTGTCAAGACGGCCTGCGAAAAAGAAGGACAAAACATGACGACCGCTCTGGTCACAGGTGCGACGGGTTTCATCGGCGGACACCTGGCAGACATGCTGCAGCAACGCGGCGACCATGTGCGTTGCCTGGTCCGACCCAGCCCCCGGGTGGCTCCCCTCGAGAAGCGCGGCCTGCAGTGCGTGCACGGGGACATCACCCGGCCTGAGACCCTCGACGCCGCGCTCGACGGAGTCGATGTGGTCTACCACCTGGCGGCGCTATTGCGCGCCCCCTGGAAGCGGGCTTTCGCCGAAACGAACACCCGCGGGGTCGCCCACCTGGCGGAGGCCTGCGCCCGCCAGCCCAAACCCCCGGTGCTGGTCGTGGTGTCGTCGCTGGCGGCCGCGGGCGTCCAGGCCGGCCCCCTGCCCCGCTCTGAAGACCAGACCCCCAAGCCTGTCTCGCGCTACGGCAAGGCCAAGCTCGAAGGCGAAATGGCGGCAGCTGCCTGGGCAGACCGCGTGCCCGTCACGGTGGTGCGCCCCCCGATGGTCTTTGGTGAGGGGGACCGCCAGGCGCTCAAGGTCTTCCAGATGGCTGCCCGCGGACTGATGCTGGTGCCACGGCACACCGAACGCCGGCTGTCTATGATCCACGTCCATGACCTGGCCCGCGCCCTGATCCTCGCTGCCGAGCGTGGAGAGCGGCTGCGCCCTGGCAAGGCCCGTGGCCAGGGGGTCTATTTCACGGCCTCCACAGAGACGCTGAGCCTGAGCGAGCTCGGGCTGCGCATCGCCCGCCTGCTCAACTTGCCGCGGCCCCGTGTGTTTCCTGTACCGGACGCTCTGACCTGGCTGGCGGCTGGCCTGGGAGAGACGCTGGGGAAGATGCGCGACCAGCCGACCCTGTTCAATCTCGACAAGGCGCGTGAAGCCTGCGCGGGAGCCTGGCGCTGCAGCACCTCCAAGGCCTCATCGCAGCTCGGCTTCAACTGCCAACCCCTCAGCCTGCGTCTGCGTCAGACGGGTCTGTGGTACCGCTCGCAGGGATGGATGTGATGGCTTTCGCCGGACGCATAGCCCTGATCACCGGAGCGGGCTCAGGCATCGGCCGGGCCCTGGCACGGGCCTTGGCTGCCCGGGGAGCGCAGGTCGTGCTGGCCGATCTCGACCTCAGGGCCGCCGCGAAGGTCGCAGAAGCCTTGCCCGGGGCTCAAGCGGTGCAGCTGGATGTGCGCTCGGCGGCGGATTTCCACGCCTGTGTCCAGGAGATCGTCGCAGAGAAGGGCCGGCTCGACTTGCTGTTCAACAACGCCGGTGTCGGCCTGGCAGGCGAGGTCCGTGACACCTCCCTGGCCGATTGGCAGCGCGTCATCGACGTCAACCTCTGGGGAGTGGTGCACGGCATCGATGCTGCCTACCCGCAGATGCTCCAGCAAGGCAGCGGCCACATCGTCAACACCGCCTCGGGAGCCGGCCTGCTGCCGCGACCGGGCATGGCCGCCTACGCAGCCAGCAAACACGCCGTGGTCGGACTCAGCCGCGCCCTGAGGGACGAGGCCGCCGGCATGGGTGTGCGCGTCAGCGCGGTGTGTCCCGGCCACATCGCCACGGGCATCACGCACAGCACGCGCTATGCAGGCCTGGACGGGCAGAGTCTGCAGAAGTCGATCCCCTTCGCGGGCATGCCCGCCGAGGTCTGCGCGCGCCGCATCTTGCGAGGTGTGGCACGCAACCGCCCCCTGATCATGGTCAACCTGCTCACCCGCCTGGAGCACCTGCTGTTCCGGCTCTGGCCCGCGCTCGGCGGCTGGTTGGGCCGCTACCGCTTACAGCGCATGCGCGCCTTCCGTCAGACGTCGCCCGAGAACCATCCGGAGACACTGCCTTGTTCGACATCCTGAAGTTGCCCGCGGAGCATGTCCTGCCCAGCGCGGTTTTCCTGACGGCCAGCATCGCCTACCTGATCTACCACTACGGCGTGCCGGCAGCGCGCCTGCAGAAACTGCTGCTGAAGCGCGGGCTCGATCAAGAACACGCGCAAGCCCAGGCCTGGCTCTGGCAGCGCCTGCTCGGCGGCCTGATCCTGGGCGGCAGCGCGCTGGTCATGAGCGCCTTCCTGCCCGGGGGTGTGGCCGCCCACGGCTGGGGCCTGACCGGCTGGAGCATGGCCTGGCTCGGCCTGCTTCCCCTTCCCCTGCTTCTTCCCATACTGGTCCGTCAGGCGCGCCAGGCCCACCACCAGCGACGCTATCCGCAGATCCGCACGCAGCACTGGGGGGCCTCACTGCGTTGGGGCAACGCCTTGAGCTGGAGCTTCTACCTGCTGGGCTACGAGGCCTTCTTCCGCGGCCTGCTGCTGTACAGCCTGGTGGGTTGGTTGGGGGTCTGGCCCGGCATGCTCGCGATGACAAGTCTTTACATTTATGCGCATCTTCCTAAAGATGCGGGGGAATGCGTCGGCTGTCTGGCCATGGGGCTGGTCTTCGGCGCGCTGACCCTGATCAGTGGGGGAATCTGGGCGGCGTGGCTGCTGCATGTGGGCATCGCCCTCAGCAACGACGCGCTCTGCCGCCGCGCTGCGCGTCACGCGACAGATCTCGAAACGCCCACAGGGGTCCTGCAGGAGGCCGCGACATGCGCGTAGATGAGATGACCCTGGACCAGGCTCCCGAGCCGCCGGCTGCCGACGGCGCAGAGAGCCCCTCAACAGCCCCCAAACCACTCTGGCGCTCGCCCTGGGCGCGCTTGGGGATCTTCGCCGTCTTGCTGCTGGTCGTCGTGATCGTGGCAAGGGTCAACGGCTGGACCGACAGCTTCAGCCTCGAAGGGCTGCGCTCGGGCATGCAGGCCGCCGGTACCTGGGGCATCGTCTTTCTCGTGGTCGCTATGGCAGTCGGCAACCTGCTACAGATTCCTGGCTTCGTGTTCGTCGCCGCCGCGGTCGCCGTCTACGGAAAGCTCAACGGCGGATTGATCGGCTATGCAGGCGCCCTGTGCGCACTCTCGTTCAGCTTCATGACCGTGCGCCTGATCGGCGGAAAAGCGTTGCAGACCATCCAGAAGCCGCTGATGCGCAAAGTGCTCGCCCACCTGGACAAGCGGCCGATCATGACGGTCGGACTGTTGCGCTGGCTGTTCTTCATCTCTCCGCCCTTGAACTACGCGCTGGCCTTGTCGAACCTCAGCCTGCGCAAGTACCTCGTGGGCTCGGCACTGGGCGTGCTCGCACCGATGATGGTCGTGGTTCTGGCGACCGACTGTGCACTGACCTGGGTGGTTTGACGGCTCAGGGCTCTTGCTGCTTGAGCCGCAGAATCGCTGCGCGTGTTTCCAGCGCGGGCAGCGGCCGCAGAGCGACGATCGCTGCGAACATCTTGACTCTCCTCCCCCACCAGCGCTGAACCAATTGGGCGCTGCGCAAGCAGCTGTTGGAATTGCTGCGCCTGATCACTACGATGTGCTGGATACCGGGAGGACAGCATTGGTTGAGCGTTTGGAACGCATCGGGCGCTACACCATCTTGTGCCGTCTGGGGCGTGGCGGCATGGGAGAGGTCTACCAGGCCCGCGCTGCCGACGGCAGTGTCGTCGCGGTCAAGCTGTTGCGGGCGGCCGAGGCCGCCTCGGAGGTCGACCTCGAGCGCTTCGCCCGCGAAGGCGCGATTCTGGGCAGGCTGCAGCATCCGGCCCTGGTGTGCGCGCTCTCAGGGATCGAGATCGAGGATGGGCTGGCCCATTATGCGATGGAATACGTCGCCGGCCGCGACCTGGCGAAGGTTCTGCGTGACAACCCTGCGGGGCTCGAGCCCAAACGGGCCCTGGAGATCGCCTTGGAGGTGCTCGAAGGCCTGCAATACGCTCATGAGCAGGGTGTGTTGCACCGCGATGTCAAGCCGAGCAATATCTTGATCGAGGAAAGTGGGCGCGCGCGGCTGGCGGACTTCGGCCTGGCCCGTCTGGCCGGGCCGGGCTCTCTGACCCGCACCGGCGTGCTCTTGGGGACTCCGGAGTACATGTCCCCCGAGCAGGCGGATGGCCAGGAGCCCGATCGGCGCTCCGACCTGTATTCGCTGGGGATCGTGCTCTACGAGATGTTGACCGGCCGGCCTCCTTTCTCTGCCGAGCGCCCCCTGGCCGTGCTGCGCATGCACCACCGACAGCCTGCGCCGCCGTTGCCCGCAGAGCTTCCGCGAGGTCTGCCCGGGATCGTGGCCAAAGCCCTGCGCAAGAACCCTGACGATCGCTGGCCCACGGCAGCCGCTCTGGCCGCTGCGCTGCGATGTATCTCTGTGCCCATCGAGCCGCCCAGCGTGCCGACAAGCTCCGCCGAGACGCGCGAGCTGCGCCCGGACTCGATGGCAGCGACGGAGACCGAGCTGCCGGCAGCTCCGCCTGTGGCTTCACGCCGTGGATGGGCATTGGCCGTGGTTGCGTTGTGCGCCCTGCTGGCCTTGTGGGCCACGTCCGGTCTGTGGGGAACGGTGAGCTCTGCGGGGCCTCCCGCCGACGACGGCCAGTGGGAAGTCGAGCTGCTCTCGGGGGAGCGGGCCACCGGTTCGCTCGAGTTGATCGACGTCCGGGCCGGGCGCCTGTACCTGCGTGAGCCCTCCGGCGCGCTGCGCAGCTTTGCCTTCTCGAACTTGCGCGGCTATCGGCGCACGGACGAACCCTCGCCATGAAGGACACGCAGAGCTTTGTCCTGCAAGTCGTCGCGGGCTACAACCGCGGCCAGCGCTATACGCTGCCCGAAGGCCGCGTGCTGATCGGGCGCGCCGAGACCAGCACGGTGCGGCTGCTCGATGACAGCGTGTCCCGCGAACACTGCGCCTTGCAGGTGACGCCCGAACGGGTCTCGTTGCAGGATGCGAGCAGCCGCAACGGCAGCCGGGTCAACGGCGTGCCCTGCGAAGCGGCCGAGCTCTTGCCGGGGGACCGGCTGGGTGTGGGCGCCCTCGAGCTGGTGCTCGCGGTGCTGCCCGCCTCGACCGTCTCTGGCAGCAGCCCGACGGGTGATCTGCACGCACCGCAGGTGCCACGCTCGGAAGACCCCGAGCTGGCCCTTCCGGAAGTCTGCCCTGGAGTCGACATCACGGGCGACAGCCCGCCGATGCGCAAGCTCTTCGGCGCGTTGGGGCGGGTAGCCGGCGCAGCCTGCGCCGTGCTCGTGCGCGGAGAGACCGGCAGCGGTAAGGAGCTGGTGGCGCGCGCGCTGCACGCGCTCTCCCCACGGCGGCGGGCGCCCTTTGTGGCGGTCAACTGTGCCAGCCTCGACGGACCGTTGCTCGAGAGTGAGTTGTTCGGGCACGAACGGGGCGCGTTCAGTGGGGCGGTGGCGCGCAAGCAGGGCTTGATCGAGAGTGCCGGCGCGGGCAGCCTGTTCCTCGACGAGGTCGGCGAGCTGAGCGGCGCCGCCCAGGCCAAGCTGCTGCGTGTGCTCGAGGACGGCGAGTGGCGTCGGGTAGGCGGGCTGCGTAGCCATCACGCCGCCTGCCGCGTGCTGACCGCCACCCACCGCGACCTGGCCGCGATGGTGCGGGCCGGAGACTTCCGCGAAGACCTGCTCTACCGGCTCTCGGTGGTCGAGCTGCTGGTGCCCCCGCTGCGCGCCCGGGGCGCCGACATCACGCTGCTGGCGGAGCAGTTCTGCCGCGAGCTGTGCGCGGCCAGCGGACGCCGCCTGCAGCTGTCTGCCGAGGCGTTGACGGCCCTGCAGCAGCACGCCTGGCCGGGCAATGTGCGCCAGCTGCGCAACGCTGTCGAGCGCGCGGTGATCCTCGCCCGCGGGCCGCAGTTGCGGGCGGCGGACTTTGGACTGGAGGATGCGCAGGCCACGGCCAAGGGTTTTCCCAGCCTGGCCGAGCTGGAGCGCCGCCATATCCTGCGTGCCCTCGAAGAAGCGGACGGGCAGCGGGCGCAGGCAGCCGCTCTGCTCGGCATCGACCGCAAGACTCTGTACCGCAAGCTGAAAGGCTATGGGATCGCCGCCAAGGGGTAGAATGCCCCGGCAAAAGGGGCAGAATGCCCCGCACGGAGCGTCTCGAGCCGCCTCCCGCGCGCTTCCGGCAAGAGGCCCCGGACTTGCTTTGCCTCGGGTGCCACCTGAGGAGGAGAACCGATGCAACGTTTCCTGTTCCTGATCCTTTGCAGCCTGAGCGCATTCGCGCAGGCCGGCGTCGAGCGCGTGCTCTATGTCGAGGGCGCACCGCGTTGGGAGTACCGCTATCTGCGCAACTATCTGATCGAGCAGCCCGAGCTGGCCGTGCAGTGCTTCCTGACCGGAGCAGACGCCGACTTCCCGCAAGAGTCTACGCCGGGCACTCCCGCCCTGCGCAGTCTGCCGACCACAGCGCGCGATCTGTTCACCTACGACCTGGTGATCCTGGGCGACGTGACGCCGGAGGCCCTGGGGCCGCTCGAGGACCAGCTGGCGCCGTTCGTGCGCGAACACGGCGGTACGCTGCTCTGTATTGCGGGCGCAACCGCGATGCCGCGGGCCTATCTGGACAGACCCCTCCAGGACGTGTTGCCCTTCGTGCTTGATGGGGGGCCGACAGCTTCAGACAGCTTCAGGGTGGTCCCGGGGGAGATGGGCGAAGACTGGCCCTTGCCCGCGACGCAAACAGCGCTGTCCAGCTGCTGGCCCGTCACCAGCTTGCGGCCCGGTGCGCAGGCGATCCTGGTTCACAGCCGTGCGCGCACGGACGCAGACCAGCCCCAGCCGCTGTTGGTCGGCCAGCAGCTGGGCAAAGGAGCCGTGCTGTTCCAAGCTTTCGGGGACAGCTGGCGCTGGCGCGCCGACGAGCAGGGGGCCTTCGACACCCACTACGGCGCCTGTCTGCAATGGTTGCGTCAGCAGCGCACACAGCCCGCCCAGCGGCGCGTCCGTTTGACCCTGACCGACGGCAACAGCATCGAGGGCCTGCTGAGCGGTTTCGATGCGCGGGTCTACGTGCTGACGCTCAGTGATGGACAGCAGCTACGTTTCGGTGAGGAGCAGCTGCAGGCGCTGGAGTTCCTGCCTGAGCCGGAGGAGTCCTGGGAGGCGGAGCTCCGGGAACGGGCGAGCATGACTCATCAAGACATCGTCCGACACCGCTACTGGATCGTCGCACGTGTGACCTCTCAGGCCTGGATCATGAGAGAGCAGACCAAGGTCGTCGCCCTCGGTGAGCCGGTGGTCGGAACTGGGGTATTCCTGGACGTGGAAGGCAGAGACTATCTCTTGACGGCCAAGAGCCTTGCCAAGCCGCAGCTCTTCGATCTGCAGGCCAAGGGGGTCGTGGACTACTACAACGGGCTGGGAGGCAACTACTCGACGTATGTCGAGACCACCGTCGAGTGCTACGTGCCTTTGGCCTCCGAAGACGGCAAGTCATCTGCCTGGATGCCCGTGTTCGAGACCAGCAACAGCTCGCTGGTGTTGGGTCCCGTGGGCCATGAGGATCCCGCGGAGTATCTCGATGGTCAGGAGGTGCAAATCGTGATCGATTTGAAGCCACGCCGACAAGAGGGCGTCAAGATCCTCAGGAACAACGAGAACAACTGGGCCCTGTTTGAGCTCAACCTCAAGCGCGCCTTCCCCAACACTCCCGAAGGCCGCGCGAAGCTCAAGGAGATCCACGGTGGCTGGCAGCCCCGTCCGTTGCCGTTGGGGCCGAAACTGTTTGAGTTTGATGAGGTTCTCTTGGTCGGCGTGGAAGGCGACAAGATCGTCCCCTACGCAGAGAGAGCACAGGGAAACGGCCCCTACTCCTTCGACGAGAGCTACAAACCGTCATTTCTCGGCGCGCCCGTCATCCACTCCACGGGAGGCGTCTCGGCCCTGATCACCGGACGGGATGAGGGCAGGCAGCTGCATGGCATCGCGTTGTCCGATGTCATGGACGCGTTGGACTGATCGGGACAGCGACTCGATCCCCTGTAGCGGCGGATGGAAACACCAGAATTCCTCGCAGCAAGCCCTGCGAATGGCGGCTTCCGGCGCTCACAGAGCGCCGCTACAGCGGCTGGCGCCGATGTGTGCGGGTTTCCCATGAGAACCGCTCCGAACGAAGCAACCCAGATCTCGGCTGCAACCCCTGCGAAAGCGGCTTTCCAGCCCTGTAGCGTCGGTCTATGACCGACGAGAGAACCGCTCCGAACGGACCAACCCAGTTCTCGGCTGCCACCGCTGCGTAGGCGGCCTGCGCCGGTGCGGGCGTGCCTCCCATGATGCCTCGGCTTTCCGCTCCCCATCAAGGTCGAAGCAGGCGTTGCTCATCGAGGTACCGTCCTTGGCTCACAGCAAAGAGATGACCGTAGCGGCCTACGGAAGCGTGACCGACCAGTTCAATCCTCTTCCAGCAACAGCACCGCCGCCTCCCGCAGGCGGGCGAAATCATTGGGAAGCAGCCGCTCGTAACGCTGGGCTCCGGCGTCCGCCTCGGAGCTGGCCACGGCCGTCGAGGCGAGGTCGAGGTACTGCGCCACGAACGCGCGCAGCGTCGACAGCTGCCACCCCTGCTGCACGCGCAACAACTCGAGGATCTCGACGTCCTGCTGGCCACGCCGGTAGGCTTTCAGCCGCAGGCTGTGGGCGACGCCGCCGGGCACCTGATCGGTCAGGATCAACAGCCCCAGCGGATCGGCGGTCTGTAGCGCGCTGCCGTCGCGGTTGATGGTCTGCCAGGGCACTACGCCATGCGCCCCGGACAGGTAGGCAGCGATGATCCAGGCCTGGGTGTCGCGGTTGCTGCGTTCGATCGGGTTCGAGCTGCCGTAGTGCCAGATCTCCTCGCCCGTCAACAACCTGCGATCATCGACCAGGCGCCGGTAGCGCTCAGCAGCGCGGGTCTGCACCACCCACAGATCAGCGGCCTGCCAGAGAGTTCCGCGCGTGAACTGCGGACGCGAGATGTCGATGCGGAACTGCAGCGGCACGGCCTCGTGGCCGACGCGGGCGCGGCGCACCAGGCCCGCGTAGAAGTCCAGGGCGCGGTAGTCCCAATAGCCCGTGGGCTCATCCAGAATCCAGGGGCTCTTGTTGCGGTCGCCGGGCGAGCCCTTGTTGTTGCAATAGACCTGGAAACCGGTCCGGGTCCAGCCCTCGGCCTCGGCGTGCTGCAAGAAGTCGGCGAGCACCGCCACGAAGGTGTCGGCATACTCGGCATCGAAGCCCTGATATGCGTCGAGATCCTGGTTCCAGAAGGCGCGCACCTTGAGCGGCCAGCTCTCGTGGAAGGGCAGATAGAAACCGGGCGCCGGCACCGGCCCGCGATGGCCATCGGCGAAGCACGCGCCGCTCAGGTAGGGTCCAAAGACCTCCGCGAACTCTTGCCAGTGCCCCTGGCGGTCACCGGCCTCGATGGCGTTGAAGGCATCTTCGTCCATGCGCGTGCCATCGGCCTTGAGCATGTCCAGCCGGGCCTTGCGGGCCTTGGGTGCGGTGCTGCTGTGGCTGTAGTAGAGCAGGTTGCAGTGGCTGCGATGCTGATAGGCCACCCGCTGCAGGGCGTAGAAGGTCTCGACCGCGTCCGGCCAACCGTAGCTGTTCAGCTCGCACAGAAAGCTGGCTTCCCGCGGCAGCGTGTAGTCGCGCACCTGCAGGCGGATCGGCAGGCGCCGGCCATCTTCAAGCTCGAGCGCGCCTTCGACGTATCCTGGCTCGGCATCGAAGGGGATGCTGATATCGACGCACAAGGGCAGCGCCTGCTCGGGATCGAGCTGCACTCTGTGCCGCGGAAGCAGAGGATCCGGCTTCGCCGCCCCTTCACAGCTGACGAACAGCGCCTCGTACAGCTCAACCTGCAGATCTCCCACGGCACACTGGACCGCACAGTCCCCCGCGCCGCGCAGCAGGGCGGTGAAGCCGACGACCTCGCCCGCCCCGCCCGAGAGCAGCACCTGCTGCCCGTCAAAGACGGGATTGTTCGCCCGGAATCCCTCGGGCAGGTTCCCCACCGCGCCGTCGTGGCGGTCGTAGCGGTCGAGCTGGGGCACGGCGACCAGGCCTGGATCGTGCAGCTCCAGCCCTGCGCGCTCTTCCGGCTGCGGCCGCGGCAGCTTGCCAGCGTCCGGTGGATCGAGACTGACGCTGGCGGCGCGGGAGCGCTTGCCCTCCCGGTTGAGCGTGAAGACCTTGACCTTGATGCGGCGGCCGGGCTTCAGGGACAGGTCGCGCAGGGCCACACGTTGTACGCTGCCCGGCACCACGAAGGGGACATTCCAGCGTGGCAGCTCTTTGCCGCCGACCTCGATCTGGTAGGCAAAACCGCTTTCGGGCGCGCTGAAACTCAAGACCGGCGGATCTCCGGGCTCCAGACGCAGGTCGCGGGGCGGGTCGGGCCGCGGCTCGCTCAGCTTCTCGAGCTCGAGCAGCAGGTAGGGAGCGTTTCCGCCCGCTTCCCGCGCAAAGATGGTCGGGTTGCGTGAGTAGTCGGAGTCCCACTCATGGATGGCCAGGCCCTCGGCCAGTCCCAACACCTGCGCATAGACCAGATCCGGCGCGACCTGCCAGCGGTACCAACCATCCTGCAGCTCACTGGGCGCCTGGCAGACCAGCGAGTTGCCGTTGCCTCCTACCATCTCGGCGAACAGCCCGCCCGGATAGCCCCAGCCGTCCTCCCCCACCCCACTCTCCAGAGCGCTCGAGCCTTGCTCGGACCAGGGAGCCGAGACCGTCGACAGGCTGACGCCGGAAATCTGCGCATCGCCGCGCCGACAGACCAGCACCGCGCGGGCGATGCCCTGGCCCTTCAAGCCGGAGATGTCCTGCAGAGCCAGCACCACGATGTGTTGGTTGCCCTTGATGCGGATCTTCTGCTTCGAACCAGCGTTCAGGTGCTCTTCGCCCTGGTACAAAACGATGGAGTTGTCGCCAATCACCTCGACGCGGGTCTGGGCGGCGGCAGTCAGGGCCAAGCAGAGCAGAAGCAAGGTTCGCAACATCGACGGTCCTCCCCCAGGGACTCTAACAGTGTTCAGCCAGCAACAGCAGGCGCAAAGCCTCAGCGCGGCCTTGCACCGAGCGCTTGCCCGGCAAGGCCGCGAGCTTCCGCTGCAAGCCCGCATCGATCGGCTCGCAACGCCAGGGGGCAGCTTCGAGGGCGCTCTGGATCACTTTCCGGCCCAGCTTGCGCAGCTCGTAGTCGCAGGCTTCCACCGCTTCTTCGAGGTAGGAAAAGTCGGCCCGCGGCGCGCCGTCCCAGCGCACCTGGTAGCGGCGCCGGCCCCGGTGGCCGGTCTCGAGCACCGTCACGCAACAGAGCTGGCGGCGGTGCAGAAAGTGCAGCGCCAGGCCCTTGCGGCCCAGGGACACCCAGGCATGCGGAGAGATCGCCAGCACCTCACCGGACGGCCGACCCGCCAGGGGGTCGAAGTTCTCCGCCCGGCGCTTGATGTCCGCCAAGGTGATCTCGCCGGGCTCGACCTCAAAGCCTGGTGGGGCCGCCGCGAGGATGTGCCGGTATTCAGAAGCCGCCTCGGCGACGTCGGCTCCGCCGAGCTGCAGGCCGAAGGGCATGCCGAACAGGCTCGGCAGGGTCGCCAGGGGCAGCCGCGAGGCATCTACGAAGTCGAGTATCAGGCAGTCTCTCTTGCCCGGGAAGAGCCGCGTGCCCCGCCCCACGCACTGCGCATACAAGCCCTGCGAGCGGGTCGGGCGGGCCATCGCCACGCAGCTGACACCGGGATCATCGAAGCCCTCGGTCAGCACGCCGATGTTGGTCAGCGCCTGCAACCGCTCGTTGCGGAAGTCGGCCAGCAAGCGGGCGCGCACCTCGGCCTTCAGGCCCCCGTGCATCACGCCTGTACGCACCCCGACATGGTTGAGCGCCCGGGCCAGGTTGCGGGCGTGGCGCACGGTGACGCAGAACACCAGGCTGCGGCGGTCGCGGGCCAGCTCTTGCAGGGAACGTGCGACCAGAGCGTTGCGGTCTTCGATGTCGACGGCCTCGGCCAGCTCTTCGAGAGCGAAGTCTCCCATCCCGCTGAGCTGGCTCAGGTCGGCCGCGGTGGCGATGCGGAAGCCCCGCAGCGGCGCCAGGTAGCCGTCGCTGATCATCTCCTGCAGACTGCGGCTGTAGACGATCTGCTCGAACACATGGTCGAGCCCCTGGCCGTCACCGCGCCGGGTCGTGGCGGTGAAACCGAGCAGGGTGCCATCCCAGTCGGGCTCGAAAGCGCCCAGCTCGCGCAGGATGCGCAGGTTGTCCTCGGCCGCCGCGTGATGGCACTCGTCGTAGACGATCAGGCCGAAGTCATGGCTGCTGCGCAAGCGCTGCAAGCGCCTGTTGCGCAAGGACCGCAGCGAGGCGACCACCACTTTGGCGTCGGCCGGCGCCCGCTGGCTGGCCTGCTCGATGGCGACCGTGGCCGTGCCTGCCAGGGCTGCCTCGATACGGGCGCGGGCCTGGGCCAACAGCTCCTCTCGATGTGCGAGCACCAGCACCGGCCGCCGGGCAAGCGCCGCCAGGCGGCTGAAGATGACGGTCTTGCCCGAGCCCGTGGGCAGGCAGACCAACAGCCGCTTCCGACCGCCACGACGAGCCGCGAGGATGTGCGCGATGGCTTCTTCTTGGTACGGGCGCAGCTGCAGGATCGGTCCTCCGGAGGTGTGACCCGCATCCTACCCCAGGGGTCTGTCAGATCTGCACGCTAGTGCGGGATTGTTGCTCGCACGACCGGCGCCTATACTTGCCTGCATAGCTACAGACTCGCCGGCTGGCTCCACATCCCCGAACGCCGGCGAAGGAGACACCATGCCCAACGTCGTGATTCCCGAGCCCGCCGAAGGTGGCGCCAGCAATGCCACCAAGATCGCCAACAACGGCGACACCATCAAGTTCCCCCACGTCGACTCGTGCATGGGGGTCGTCTTCTTTCTCAGCAATGGTCAGGCCATCGGGGGCCATGTGCCGATGCAGTGGGACGGCAACTCCGATATGGATCCGGGCGGCAACTTCACCAGGATCACCGAACAGATGCAGCGGCTGATCCCCAAAGATGTCGCCGTGATCGGGGCACGAACCCTGGGAGACATGTCCTACGGGGGGATGTACGGCACCGACTCTCTGAAGAACGCGAGCCATGTCGACGCCGAAGGCCCCAAGGGAGCCGACATCTACGTCGATGTCAAGACCGGCAAGGTCCGCGTCGTCAAGTGCACCTGAGCCCTCAACCCGCGACGCCCTCGAAGGCGTGCACATCCCCGAGCACATAGAAAGCCTCGAGCAGAGCGCCGTCAAACAACCGCTCAGCGGCCTGTTTGCCGGGATTCAAGAAGATGCGCGGTCCCTTCAGCTCGAAGCCCAGCAGCAAAACCCCCTGCTGGGAGAAGCGCTCGACCAGCTCTCCGAAACGCTGCGGGCCTGACAGAGGCCTGCTGGGCAAGAGACGGCAGAAGTTCTGCTCGAACCCCGCCGACAGCTTCTCGTAGACCAGGTTGAGGCCGGGCACGAACAGGTTCTGCACCACAAAGCGGCTCTTCAGCTCCTCTCCGGGCAGTACGGTCAGCAGCTCGGGCGGGGCCGCCTCGCCGAAGATCCCGCGCAACCTGCGCTCGAGCAGCTCGCCCTTCTTGCCATCCTGCATCTCCACCACAATCCGCAACGGCTGGTCGCGCTTCGACCGCCGGTAGCGGTCGGCCAGCCGCAGCACACCGAGAGACAGCTGCGCGTCGGGATCGACCCCCTCAACCTCGCTGGACACGAACACGAAGGTGTCGGCCTGCAGCGCAGGCGCCTCCAGGTCGCTCCAGACATCCGACAGGTCCCGGTGGCCGCTGGGCAGGAAACGGAAGACGGTTGCAGGCTCCCCGACCCGCAGAGTGTTGTCCTGCTCGGCCATCGGCAGGTCGGTGCCGGGCGCCAGGCAATAGCTCGATTCCGGGTCCAGCAAGCCCCGCAGCCGCCGCTGCAGCGTCTGCACATCGCTGTCTTTGTCGGCGACCACGTTGACTTCCAGGCCACGGTAGAGGTAGGCAAGCTCGGCCAACAGCACGGGCAGGCATTCGTTGATGCCCAGCACGGTCAGCTTGCGCAGCTGTTCCCCCTGCATTCCCCAGCACATGGCCGGCGCTGCCGGCAGCACGCCCGCAGGCTCAGGAATCGGCTTGTGCGCCAACAGCGCGCGCGCACAACCGGCCAGCTCTTCCCAACGGGCTGCGAGCCCGATCAGGCCGCGCAGGCGGCGGGCATCGACACCTCCGTTGCGGTCCTCGTACGGTTTGAGGACCGCAGGACTGCCCAGCGGATTCAGACAACAAACCAGGCTGTCATTGTCGACCTCCGTGTCGGGCTCGGCCGCGCTGGCAAACACTCCGAGCAGCAGCACACCCGACTCACGCGCCAGCCGAAACAGACGTCGGAACTCGAGCGCCCCGGGTTGCTGCCCATAGCGCGTCTGCAGCTTCTGCCGTTCCTTCCGGTCGAACAAGTAGGTGTAGACCTCCTGACTCTCGCTCGTCAGCAGCTCGTTGTAGGCCGCCAGAATGCCGGGAAATGCGATGGTCTGGGCCATCAGGTAGCCCAGAAAGCGGCCACTGGCCAGCACGTGGGTGTGGGAACCCCCCGCCAGGCGCGCGGCTGTCAGGTTGCGTTCGTCGCGCAGCTCGGCGTAGATGCGGGCCCCGCTGTTGATCTCGCGCAGGGCGAGCACACTCGAGACGACATGGGCATCGGCGTCCGGAGCGAAGCGGTCCGTCGAGGTCAGAAACACGGCCCGTTTGGCCTGTTCTGCCGCGACCCGCCGCAGATGGACGACCTTGCTGCCGTTTCCCACCCGGTACGCCACCGAGCGCAGCTCGGGACTCTGCAGGAACTCGCTCTCACCGTGGGCCGG
Source organism: Planctomycetota bacterium (assembly GCA_029260765.1). Classification (GTDB taxonomy): domain Bacteria; phylum Planctomycetota; class J058; order JAJDCP01; family JAJDCP01; genus JAJDCP01. Next base: position 50,132 of record JAJDCP010000078.1, on the reverse strand, counting down.
CACCAGCACCGCCATGCGGGCGCGCTTGAGGTTCTTGGCATAGATGCCTTGCAGCTCGCTGACCAACACCTCGCTGGCCGCGCCCAGCCCGACGATCACACTGTGGTCTGACATGCGCACCGGTCGGTTGCGCGCCAGCCGCATCAGATCTGCCACCGAGCTGGTGCCGATACCGATCAGAAAACTGATCAGGAACAGGCCGCAGACCGTCAAGCCCAGGGAGATCACCACCACCAGCGGATCCTGCAGGCTTCCCACCAGGTTGCCCGGATCTTCGACCTGGCGGAAAGACCAGAAGATCAGGCTGGGGAAATGGCGGTCTCCCCGGCCGTGGACTCCGTCTGCATCGAAGTCGTAGCCGTCGGGCTGCAGGTTGTAGAGCACCAACGCCGAGGTGACCGTCAGCACAGCCACGGCCACAAACAAGAACACGAACTGGTAGCGGCGCTCACGCCGGGTGAGGACGAACCAGACATCGCGCGCCAGATTCCCCCAATAGCCGAACAGCAGCACCATGCGCGACAGGCGCAGGAAGCGCAGCAAGCCCGTGCCGCGGTAGACCGGCATCAGGAAGCTCAAGGTCGCGAGCAGGTCGCAAAACAGCATCAGCGCTTCGCCCCAGCGCCAACCGGTGCTCCGTAGGTTGCGCGAGAAGACCAGCGTGCGCAGGCTGAATTCGAGGGCGAAGACCACGAAGAAGAACGGGTAGAACGACTCGAGCGTGTGCGAGGGAATCACCGAGAGCAGGATCAAGCCGGAGAGCACCAAGCGGCTCGAGTCCTGCGCGAGCAGATGCTCGGCGCGGCGCAACCATCGATGTGGAGGGACGTCGGACATGGGGCCTCACTGGGCGGGAGACGGCTCCAGTCTACTGATCCCTGGCGTCCACAGGAAGAAGCTGCTATCGATGGCTGTGGCCGGGCCAGGCGCCCGGGAGGGATCGCGCGCAAGGGCGCACAGGGAAGCGCCTGGATCTGGCTGCACGGGCTGCGCGCGTTCTCCTGCGGGGTGGCGAGAGCCTGGCGTTCAGGCCGCGAGTGGGAGACCATGATGCGCGTTGCCCAAGAGCTGTTGTTGCTCAGGCTCGCGCTGTTCCTCCACCCGCTCCTGCTCGGAACCCTGGCGATCGTCTACGCGATCTTTGTGCACACTGTCCGTGAAACGGCGAAGGGTCGTGTTCAGGGCTGTTTGCGGTCGATGACACTGATGGCCAGCGCGCTCAGCATGCTGTTTCTGGGCGTGGTCATGACGTGTGTCCACACCATTCCACCGCAGACGTCCGCGCGCAAAGTTCTGTCGGTGGCTCGACGCCGCGTCATCCGCTATGCCCGCGAGCACAACAGACTGCCCGCGACGCTGGCGGAGACGTCCCCGTTCCCTGGCAGAGACGAGCCGTTGGCAGACGCTTGGGGGCGCGCCCTTGGCTACAGCTTCGACAGCATGGGGGTGGTGACCCTGCAGAGCCTGGGCGCTGACGGTGCACCGGGCGGCAGTGGCGACGATCGGGACCTGATCGGGGTGTTTGCAGCCCGCCAACCCGACGGCTCCTGGAGCGATGTGCCGGAGAAGTGGATCCGATGGGAGTGAGGGCGGCTGCAGCAGATCTACAGCCGATCTCGGTCCCCACGGTCTCCGCGCTCCCCACGGTCTTCGCTCCCCACGGTCCCCACGGTCCCCACGCTCCCCACGGACTTCGCTCCCCACGGTCTTCGCTCCCCACGGTCTTCGCTCCCCACGGTCTTCGCTCCCCACGGTCTTCGCTCCCTCGGACTCGGAGTCGGGATCGGAGTCGGGCTCGGGATCGGAGTCGGGCTCGGAATCGGGATCGGAATCGGGACCGGCCCGTCCTCAGGGTTCGAGGGCAGCCTTGTACGCAAGGTCTCTGCGCAGCTGCCGCGCCTTACCGGCAACCCGCAGCAAGGCGCGGTCGCGCTGCCAGCGCGTGCAGGTCTGGGCGTCGCAGCTCGGCCAGGGCAAGCGCTCCAGCAACCGTTCCAGGGCTGCGAGGCTGCCCGCCAGCGCCAGGTGGGTCCCCGCATGCCCGGGATCGCTGTCTGCCAGCGCGCGCAGCCCCGCGGCCAGGCTCAGCGCCTCTTCCAGGTGTGCGGCAGGCCAGCTCCAGCGCCGGGCTAGCCGGATCAGCCAGCCAAGCACGGCGGCGTGGACGTGCAAGTCCTCGATGCTACGGAAGGGCTTGAGATAGTCGCTGTAGCCGTCCCCGGGCAGGCGCGCCTGCTCCGGAAGCCGGACATCGGTCAACGTCAGCGTGGCGTGGGGGATCTCCGGTATGAAAGGCAGCGGCGCCCCCGCGCTGAGCTCGACACCGGGGGCGTTCGCGGGCACGGCCACGACTGCCAGCTGCGGGCGGCCGTCTTCCCGGGTGCCAGCGCGGGCGACCACCAGCAGCTGCTCGGCATGCGTGCCCAGGGTGGCATGGGTCTTGTGGCCGGACAACAGCCAACCTCCGTCCGCTCGTTCGAGCCGCGTGCGGATCGCGCGGGGGTGGTTGCCGGCCTGCTCGCTCGCGCACAGGGCCACGCGCCGCCCGCTGGCGGGAGCCCAGAGCCGGCCCAGGGCCGCGCTGTAACCGGAGGCAAACGCGTAGCCGAGGCGGTCGGCGACGAAGCCGCCAGCCAAGGCCTGCTCGAGGCTATGGCTGAAGCGCGCCGACAATGCGCGCTGCCCGGTCCACCAGTCAGCAACCCCGGTCAGCGCATCGGCGATGGAGGCACGCAGCACGAACTCAAACACGTCATGCACCGGAACTTCCCCAGGTACGAGCACTGTCCCCACTGTGCGCGAAGTCGGTTGCGGTTGTCCACGCTATTGGGCCGTCGGGGTTTCGCTCGATCCGCGGGCGCCGGCAGCCAGGCCTCTCGACATCGGCTAGCGGAATTCCGAAGCGAGGAGATTGTATTCGAAAGACCATATCAATGGTCGGGATGGGGAAACAGCATTGACGTCGAGCACATTGCACGCAGATTCTGTGTTCCCGACCCCGGAGATGCGCTGTTCGATCCCTGCGTCTGCGCGCCGTTGCCACCAGACGGTGACACGAGCTCGTGCAACACTTCGGGAAGTCCGCCCGCCCACACGAGGAATGCCATGCGGAAAGGTTCTAGCAAAGACCTCGCGCGTCTCCAAGTCAACGACCCCCACTTTCTCCCGGTCATCAAGCCCGCGGGCTGGCGCGGCAGGGAGGGAGCTGTCTGCAGACCTCTGGCCGACATCCACACCGCGCACATGCCGCTTGTGACCTTTGCCTGGGACCTGGCCGACCACAGGATCTTCCTCACCGAGTCGCTGTTAGCAGAGCTGGAGACCGACCTTGCGGCCGTCGACCGCCAGGCCTGCCATAATCTGCGGCGCCAGGCAGGCACGGACTTCTGGCATATCCGCAGCTTTGCCTACGACGGCGATGAGCTAGAGGTGCTGTTCCGGGAAGCGGAGCACGCCGCGACCGCGCTGCTGCTGCCTTCGTTGCTCGAGGAGGCGCACCGCAGGTTGGGGAGCGAGGAGCTGATCTTCACCGCTCCCAGCAGTTGTCAGCTCTACGCCTGGAATCCGGAGTTGGAGCCGCTCGCGAGAGGTCTGACGGCTATGCAGTACGGCGAGTCTGTGATGGAAGGGACCGAGCCGATCAGCGGGCAGCTGTTCCTCTTCATGGAGGGGCGCCTCGAAGCGATCACCGAGCCACTGCCGGGCGCTGCGGCCGACGCTGAGCCGGGATCGGAAGCGTCGCTCGTGCACCAGGATTGGGACCTCAATCCGGACACCGGAGAGCTGTGCATCACGCTGGATTGTCGGGATCTGGCAGAGTTCGTTGAGCAACTCGACTACCACATGAGTGCGGTCACTAGCGCGCTCCCGAATCTCGCCGGATTCAGCGGCCAGGTGCGCGTCGTGGCCGTAGGCGTGACGAACTCGGAGGAGATTGCCGAGGTGTTCGCCAGCCTGGAGGCCGCCTCCCAGGCCATCTCCCAACGCCAGCGCCTGCGTACAATGACCGGGCAGCCCCTCAGGGTACGCCTCAGGCCGGAGTTCTCGGGCGGGGATAAACCCCGCCCCTACAAAGGATAGCGTAGCGCATTGGGTTGGTGCGAAAAGCTCGCTGAGGCCGGTTGCTGTCCAACTCACGCCTGAGAACCCTATGCCCCTATGCTGACAGACCGCTCAGGACGGATCCGCCGCAAAGACCACCAGGCTGCGGGCGACGGTGCCCGTCAGCATCGCCGCGTAGGCCTCGTTGATCTGGCCGAGGGCAAAGCGGCCGCTGATCAGCGAGTCGAGCTCCAGCACGCCCTCGCGGTAGCGATCGAGCAGCCAGGGGAAGTCGCGCTCGGCGTCTACAGAGCCGTAGTAGCTGCCCATCACGGTCTTCTCTTCGCGTGTGATCCTGGACCCCGGGAGGTCGGAGGCCGATCCCATCGGGGCGAGGCCCGCGAGCACGGCGGTGCCTCCCGGGCGGCAGGCGTCGAAGGCCAGCCGCTGCAGCGCTGGGGTCCCGACCGCCTCGAAGGCGTAGTCGGCGCCGCGGCCGCCCGTGCGCTCCCGGATCGCCTCCAGCAGGTGGTCTCCGGCCTGGAGAAAGTCGGTGGCCCCCAGCTTGCGGGCCAGATCTTCTTTGCTGCCCAGCTTGTCCACGGCCAGGATGGTGGTGGCGCCGGCCATGCGCAGCCCCTGCACGATGTTCAAGCCCACGCCCCCGCAGCCCAACACCACCGCGCTGGCCCCCGCCTCGACCCGGGCCGTGCGCAGCGCCGCGCCGACGCCGGTCGAGACCGCGCACCCCACCAGGGCCGCGATGTCGAGGGGAACATCCCGGGCGATGGGGATACAGCTCTCCTCCCGCACGACGGTGCGCTCGGCGAAGCTGCCGAGCCCACAGTATTGGAACACGGGCCTGCCCTGGTAGGCGAAACGCGGTGTTCCCTCAGGCATGACGCCCGCCCATAGGGGCTTGACGAAGGTGTCACAGAGATTGGGGCTGCCCTTGCGGCAATAGAAGCACTGGCGACAGGCCGGGGCCCAACTCAGCACCACGTGGTCTCCAGGCTTCACCCGTGAGACGCCGGGACCCACGGCCTCGACGACGCCAGCCCCTTCATGCCCCGGCACCAGGGGCAGCGGATGCTTGGTGGAGCCGGACTGCAGGTGGTAGTCAGAGTGGCAGACCCCGCTCGCCCGGATGCGGACACGGACCTCGTGTTGATGCGGCTCTTCGAGCTCAAGCTGCTCGATATGGAATGGCTGCTGGGTCTTCAGCAACAGGGCGGCCCTGACCTGCATGGCGCACACTCCTTCGTAGCCAGGCAGTCTACCGCGGTCCGCCTGGAAAACAATTCGGTGCGTCTGGGTCAGGCCGCGGGCTGATCTGCGCCCCCGAGGCGGACCCGTGGCCTGCGCTGGGTTTGTAGAGGGTGGCCGGGTACAGCTCGAGAGCCATCGGCCGCCCTTCAGGGACCAGGGCGCTCCGTTCCGCGCTCACGCACAGACCCGGTCAGCGCCCAGACGCCAAGACCGTACAACAGCATCGTCGCCACGTTGAACCGCAGGGCAACGGAGAGGTGGGGATCCAGGCCGAAGTGCGGAAGCGGCAGGCCGGACATCAACAGGATCGAGAGCCCGGCGACGGCGACCCCTCCCATGGCGCGCTTCCGACCGAGCTTGCCGAGGAAGAAGACGATGAGCGGAATCGTCAGCGTGTAGTAGTGAAACCAGACCAGCCGCGCCGAAAGCAGCATGAGCAGGCAGCCCAGCCCGATGGAGAGAGCATCTTCGGCGAACTCTCTGCGCGCCTCGGATGCGGTCGCGCTGTGCGGACGCGCGCCCTCCTGGCGCCGCTTGCCGGCCCACGACAGCAAGAGAAACAGAACCCCGAGTCCTGCGAGAGTCGCCAGCGACACGTCGTGTCCCGTCCACTCAAACAAGATCCGGGAAACTCCATAGTTCCCCATCGCGACATGCCATTTGTCAGAACCGGCCACCTTCGTGAGAGGTCCCAACCACTGGGCCCAGCACTCGATGGAGCCGAAATAGAGTGCCGAAACGAGCACGGCTAGAGCACATCCGAGCAGCAAGCCACTGAACGATTGGACGAGTTTGCGGTAGCGTCGATGGACGAGCGTGATCCAGAAAAAGAACAGGACAGACAGCAGGATGTTTGGCTTGAAACACAAGGCCAGGCCCAACACAACCCCGCCGCCAAGACCACCGAGGAGCCCTCGGTAGCGTTTGCGCAACAACAGAAAGACCGACAGCAGGAACAGTTGAACTGTGTTGACGTTGCCGACCTGAAGGTCGGATTGAACAGGCAGGAAGTGGATCACGAAGAAAGCTATGCCAGCCAGACATCCTGCGTGATTGATCTCAAAAAACATCGCTAGCAATACTACCGAGGAAATCAAACAAAACAGAGATAACAAGCTGGAAGAAATATATGCATCATCGTAGTCATCCGAAGCCAAAAGGGCCAGGACAGAATACATGAATGGTGTCGCAGTAATCTTATCCAAGGAAACGTGAATGCCCGCCACGCGTCGAGCTCTTCTTGATGACCCTTCAGATATTGCATCCTGGAGAACTTCGGACAGTCTTTCTTGCTCTTCGCGCGAGTAGATGTCACGAAATTGATGCTTGGAGACGATCTGGGACACTGCCCAGAAGTTGAAGAAGTCGGCACCGGACTTGGTGTTGACGTTTTCCCATGCGTCATGGATCGATGCACACGCCAAGAGCAGAGTCAGCAAGAAAACTGGTTGCTGGAACCAGCCCTTTGCTCGGCGCCCTGGAGGTGTTCGCGTTTTCGTTGAAGAGAACAATGCTGCGTCCATGGGTGGAAGGAGGCTCAGGCAGGGAAATGACCGTCATCCCCGATCTCTCCATCGCGGCGCCGGCCCCGCTCAAAGGCCTTGACCGGTGCGCCCGCGGGCCTGCTCCACACATCTTCGGAGCTCGAAAGCTGGATCTGTATGTGTTGGCGCGGCACACCCGCCTTGCGCAGAGGTGTCACCGAATGCCAGGAGCCGCGTGTGCACGGGAACATCACCATGCGGTTGGGCACGGCACGGATGGCCCGAGTGTCAGGCAACCTGTTGCGCAGCGCCGAAAACGAGCTGGGAGTCCTGTAGAGACCGAGCCGCTCCAGCAGGTTGAGGTCAGCGCGGGCGCGGTGCAGGCGCAGCTGCCCCCCCTCGTCGGCTGCATCGAAATACACCAATTGGGAAACCACGCGGCGGCGATGATCGAGGTGGACCGGCAGGCTGTACCCGGGCAAGGCCTGGTAGAGGTCGAGGCGGCTCCAGAGCGCGTCGCGCCCGTGTTGGATCGCTGGGAGCTTGAGGCGATGCTTATCTGGACGGCTCTCGAAGAATTCCACCGGCCGGGCGCGGCGGAAATCCACCCGGCAGCGCTCTTCGCTCCAGACCTCGGCGAATTGCTCGCGGATGTAGCTGATGAAATCTGCCGTCTTGACCACCTCGACCAGCTCGCGCCACAGCCTGTTGCGGCTCAAATGGTGCTCGTATGCCAGGTCGCCCGGATAGAGAGAGCGGGCCTTCCGCAAGCCGTCCACACCACTGAGCGTGCTCGGGAAGCTCGCTCGCAACTCCGCAAAAACCTCGGCATGGAAGAACCCGTCCACGACCACATGCGGGAAGGGGTCGCGACGCAGCTCGGCTGGCGAGGTGTCGAAAAAATCACTCAAGCTCGCCATCGACGGCTCCTCGATGTCGGGGATTCTCGCTGCCCTGGCACCAGGGACAAGAGAAACCGTTGTGCTGTCAACTGCTGAGAGCCCCTGACGAGTATAGCGGGCGACCCCGGCCGGTTGTCCATGGCCGCTAGCGCCGCTGCGAACACCCACGACGTGCCTCCCCAGGCCGCGGCCAGCCTGCCCTCATGGTGCTCAGCCAAGCCACTTCCTCAGCTTGCGAAACTCCCGCAGCCCACGGTGTGCCATGCTTCGCAGCCAGCGCAGCTCCCCCAGAGGCGTGCGCGGATGGCTGTAGGCCAACCCGCGCCCGGTCACCACCCCAGCGGGCAGGGGCGGGCAAAGCTGCCCCGCGAAAGCCTCCTCAAGCTCCGCAACAAGCGCGTCGGAACAGAGTCGAGCCGCCAGGGCAAGGACCTCTGGGCGTGTTTCGAGCCGGACCCGCGCCGCCCCAGGATCTGCGTACGCCACCCCCCGATCGAGATGATCCTCCAGCTCGTTGGCGAGCCGGATCACGATGGCTTGCACGTCCGTGGTCGAGAGCCTGTCCAGCCCCTCGAGCTTGACGCGCAACGCCCCGCGGGTGCCCCAGGCCAGCCCGTCATACGCCGACACGATCTCCTCGACCTCCGCGCCGATCTCCTGCCTCAAGCCAACTCTCTGCTGCGGGTTGCGCAGCCAGCGATGGTGAGTCTGGTGGTCGCGCAGGGAATAGGTCGCATGCAGCAGGGCTGCCATGACCACCTTCAGAGGTTGGCGCTCCTCCAGGACGACGCTCCCGGTCCGAAGGAGATGGCAGAGAAAGGGCCCTCCGTTGGGCCGATAGAGACCGTCAGCGACCCTCGCCGCGAGCTCACACGCGCGCCGGAGCTCCGCCAGGGACAGCGCATCGTACCCGGCCGCGATGGCCTGGTTCATCAGCTGGGGATAGGTCAGAGCGAAAATGCGCATGTCCCTACTCAAGAGTGTCGCCACCGGGTGCGCCTGGCGGACACGACCGCCTCAAAAAAAGCCTGGACGCGAGGCGCATGCTCACGCGCCGAAAAACTCCTTCGTACCCCTTCCGGAATGCGGCAGTTCCGCAGGTCGCGTGCGTGCTGAGAGCGGAGATAGCGGCACCAGTCATACGCGCTCTCCAAACAGACGATGCCTGGGCCGCCCTCGAGCTGATATCCCTTCAGGGAGAACGGTGTGGCAAGGATGGGCATACCGTTGTAGAGCGACTCCGCCACCTTGATGTTCACCCCACCGCCGGACCGGATCGGACAGATCATGACATCACACTGTGACCAGACCTCCCGAAGATCCGTGACAAAGCCGTGGGGGACCACCCGCGGATGGCCGCGTGCCGCGCGCACGGCCCCCTCCCCAAACACGTGCAGCTGCACGTCGGGACAGCCCGGCAGGACGCGGCGCAGAAACCAGCGCAGTCCCTGCCTGTTGGGCCACCAATCCAGATTCGCCAGAAAGCCCAGATGCAGCATTCGGTCTTTGCCTACTTCTCTGGGGAGGCTGCGCGACGCGTCAGCGAACATCGGCGGAAAAACGGCCACGTTCCGCTGGCTGCTGACCCGGAGAGCCGCATCGGCATCGGCATGGGAGAGGAACACGATGTTCCCGACCCGCTCCATCCCCTCCAGCTCGAAGGCCTTGAGACGCGCACAGTCCCTCTCTAGAAAGGACCTGAACAGGCCACGAATGCAGCGCAAGCTCTCGATCTGGGAGCGAAACAGCTCGTGCTCGAGGTTGTGCGCGAGCAGGACGCAGGGGATGGTCGGCGGGACCTCGTCGAGGATCCACAAAAGGTCCGCGCCGTTGATCAGTACAAGGCTGGGGTCCTCTTCCCGGATCTTGGCCCGGACGCGCTCTCGGAAGCTGCGGGTGTAGGAGAATCCCACCTTGGCGGGCAGGTCGGAGAAGAGTGACCTCGCCAGGCTGGCGAATCGGCGGAGGCGTTGTCGAGCCGGGCTCCCGCCCTCAACGACGAGCGTGTCTATCGACGCGCACAGCGGCGGCTGCCGGAGCACGCTCAGGAATCCGCGCGTGACGGTTCCCGCGCCGCCGCGATGGCTGGTCGGGTCCACGATGCTGGGCATGAGGATCTTCATCGAACCACTCGCCATCCTTGCCCGATGCAGCGACTTCGGCGCGTTGATCCGCCAAGACGCTGCTAGCGATACTCCGTCTCTACGACCACCCTGCCGCGGAACGCGTCGAGCATGCCGGGAACCTCCAGCAGGTTCACGACCACCGCGAGCACGAAGGTCGCCGGCAGCTCAAACCAGCGAACCCCATAGTTGCTGCTGCAACGAAGGCAATCCCGCCAGCTATCGAAGGTCTTGGCGGAGGTGATCAGCGGCACCGACAGCACGCCGAGGCGCGTCAGCCAGGCATAGGGCAGCCGACTGTCGTGCAACCGGGTCCGGATCGTCCCATAGCCGATGTTGCGGCGGATATCCCTCTCCATCAACCAGCCGAGGAAGTCGTGCACTACGACCATACCGGGCTCGAAGCGAAAGTTTGCGCCGGCTCGGAGCATGGCTTCCGATTGCAGACGCGATGCGAAGGCCCCGTGATCCTCCGGCAGGGCATGTTTGAGAAACACCTCACGCTTGAAACCCGCGGCGTTGCCGGAGATGAAACGGGTGCTTCCGCGACCTCCGGGATCCAGGTACGAGCGCGAGAGAAGGGCCAGCATACGCTCCACCGTGCTCCGCCCGGGATAGATGGTCCGGCCGCTGACAGCGGCCGCATCCGGGTAGCGCTCAAAGGCCGCCATCAGCCTGGTCAGCCAACTCTCGTTCGGAATGCAGTCGGCATCGACGATCGCAACCAGAGGCGTCTGCGCGGCCCGCACGCCATGATTCTTCAACCCGTAGGAGGTGCGGGCGGCGCTGAACTCGACCCGCAGCTTCGGCAGGATGTCGAACAGGTCGGAGGGGAGCTTGCCTTCGTAGGCGGCGGACTCGGCGAGCACGAAATCCGCGGGCCGATCGAAATCCTGCTGTGCCCATGCCCGCAATGCTGCCCGCATATCGTGCCAGGACTTGTCGACGCCACTGGAGTAGTCCGACACGATGACCACCGTCACTTCGGCGGCGTCTTTCCTGTTTGTGCGAGGTTTCAAAGCAGCCACACTGCGGAACCCATCCCATCCACTCGTCGGCTCTGGACTTCCCCGACATCTCCCTAAAGCTACCACAACCTTGGAGGCACTAGCCATGGGAAGCAGCGCCGCTGCGGCGCACCGGCAGACCGGCCTGGTGGTGCGGGTCGGGGTCAGTAGCTCGGGAAGACATCCCTCATAGCCACGCCCAAACCTGCGTACGGCGAGCGCCCACGAGGGACCCTGCTGGGAACTGTTCGACTTCTTCGGCGGGGCTAGAGCAAGACCCGCCCGTCAGTCCCTCAGGCCTCGCCGCGCGCGAGCTTGATCGCGCCCTCGACGGCGTCTTCTGGCAGCGCGAAGCGCGCGGCGAGCTTGCGCAGGAAGTACTCTTCGACTTCGAGGAAGTTCTGGTCGGCCAGCGTGAGGTTCAAGGCGATCGCGAACAAGCGCAGCGCGAGCTCTTCCCCGGGCGGCTCCGCCAGGAGAGCCGCGGCCTTCTCGGGAGACGCGAGCAGCGTCTCGACCTCTGTCATGTCCTCGATCTTCAGCAGGCCTGCCAGGGCCAGGACCTGTGCCTTCTCTGCCGGTACCAGGTCGCCATCAGACCAGGCCGCGGCGCAGGCCGCAGCCATCAACATCGCGTGTTCGTCATGCATCGCGGGGCTTCCGTATTCGTTGCAGTGTGACAGCTACCCTACCCTGTTTCTCGTTGCGGCGCGACAGCTTCCCGGGGGATGCTCTGCACCGACCTGCCGCGGTCGCAGCCCGCGCGAGCGTCGCCCAAGCCCGCCCAAGCAGGGGAGCCCCAGGAATCGTCTTGCTGGGAAGCAGGTGTTGATCCGCCGGCATGGTAAGAACCCGACTGTCCCGAGGGAACGAGGGGGGCATGGAGGATTCCGTTGTGTACGACCATCTCTTGAAGACCAGGAATCCTCCCAGCGCGAAGAGCATCCCTGGTAGCGCCTCGCGTCCGGCCGACCTGGTTGCGGAGGGGCCTGCTTGAAGAGCGCAGGGGCGAACCTTGCTCCGCCACGCCCTGTTTTCGGCACATCGACGCGGCAGCCGCTTCGCGAATCTCGTCGCCGTTTGTTAGACTAATCCATACCGTCGACCATTCCGCGGGCGTCGCCCGCAGCTCCCAACCAGCGGGGATCCGGACCATGCTGACCATCCGCGCGTCGCAGCTCAAAGCCTTGGAGAGGCAAGGGAAGCTCCGCTTCGTCCGGCAGTACCGCGACCTCGTCCGCGAGCGTGTCGGCAAAGCCGCGTACGCGCTCTCGGACGAGGCCCTCGAGACGGAGATGCTGCGACTTCTCGACCGCGCACACGGCCTCAACCTGGAAACGGATCTGGTGGTCGTCTCCTTCATGGTCGTCGCGGTACGCAAGGCGCGCTGTTTCTATCTGCATCCCCCGTTCCACAAGCTGCTGACCGACACGACGGTCCCCGAGAGCGAGCGGATTCCGCGCGTGCTCAAAGAGTCGACCGCCCGCGACTGGAGAGCGGCCAAAGAACTCGTTGACGAGCCTTCCACCCCCCAGTAGGTAACCGCTATGGCAGATTTCACAGGCACGTCTCTGGGCCTCGAGTTCGAGTTTCCCAAACTGCGCATCGTCAACGGGGGAGAGCCGAAGACCGTGCTCTTCTCGACCGGGGATTCCTCGGACATGCCCGGCGAGAAGCTGGTCAAGGTCACCGTCGACATCGCGACAGGGGGCAGCGCGACCACCGAGGTCATCACGGGGCCGATCGTCGCCAACCTCGACAACCCCAAGTGGACGACGATGTTCCAGTATTTCTCCAACTGGCATAAGGCCGTGGAGGACTCCATCGCCGAGGGCAAGCTGGCGACCAAAGACCGGGTGCTGGCGAAGATGGAAGGCCGCGAGCTCGAAGAGGAAGAAGAGGATACCAAAGACCTCGAACAGGAAGTGGCCGAGGTCGCCAAGGAGGTTCCCAAGGACGCCTCGACCTCGGCGTCGACGGTGGGCTGCCCGAATGCACCACCACCACCACCGCCTCCGCCCCCCCCGGCGAAGAAGAAGCCCGAAGTGAAGAAGGAGAAGGTGCCCGAGGAAGATCAACCGCGCTTTGAGTCCTCCGACCGCGGCTGGTTCAACTCGACACCTCAAGTCAATCTTGGGATCCAGATCGCCACGGTCGGCGATGCGCGCTTCAAGACGTACGGGTTGATGCGGAACAATCTGGGAGGCCGCCTCGGCGATGTCTACCCCCACATCGTCAGCCATCTCGACGCCTACCTCGCGCCGATCCTCGACGGGGGTACCGACGCCGGCCGCAAGCTCGAGCTGAAAGGCGCGCTCTGCCTGTACGCGATGATCACGGGTTTGATGGCCGCGATGAACAAGAACAACCTCGATACCTTGGACAACAAGAAGGTGCCCTACAAAGAGGGCTGGGGCATCCTTCCGAAGGTGATGCCGGTCCTGCTATGGGAGAAGATCAACGGGGACGAGCTGCTGCCCAGGTTCTGGAACGCGGTCAAGACCAACAAGGTCTACCCCGATGGCGCCGAGCATCAGGTGGGCGAGGCGGAGCGTTTCGTCGACACGCTGTTTCCCGCCGATGATCGGCGGCGGGACGACCGGCTGAGTCTGCTCAAGCAGCTGGCCACCAAGACCACCTCGTTCAGCGCTTCGGCCAAGAAATGGAAGCCCGCTCCGGGCGCGCCGCCGCCGTTCATGGTCGCAGGGAAGCCCGCGATGTTGTGGGAGATGCGGCTGTCTGCCAGCGACACCCGCAAGGCGACCGCCGCGCATCCGGAGAACCCCACGTTTGGCATCTTCGAGAATGAGAGCACCGCTCGGACCTTCTTCAAGCTCTGCGCGGATCTCGCCGAGGCCCATAAGGACATCCCGGCGGCCGCATCCTCGTCCGCACCGCCGCCCCCCACGCAATCCTCCGGGGATACGCCTCCGCCGCCTCCGCCGCCGCCCAAGCCACCGCCGCCGCCACCCGCCAAGTAGAGGGAAACAGCATGACCGGTCCGGGTTATCAAGAGCTGGTACGCGTCGTCGCCGAGCTGGGCGAGGAGCTGGAGCTCTTCGCCATCGTCGACGCCGCGCGCGACGACGCCATCTACCCGCTTGTGCAGGAGCTCGGGGAGCAGGCGAGCTGCCTGTACGCGGGCACGCTGCCTCCGGCCCTGCAGCAGGCCGCACCCTACCTGGTCCGTATGCAGCCCGAGAACCCCGGCTGTACAGCGATCGTGGAGCAGGGCTGGGGAGAGAGCTGGGGCATATTCCTTGCGGTGCGCGGCGTCGACCTCGACGCGCTCCGTTCCCATTTCCGACGCTTCCTCGAGGTGCGGGACGAGGCTGGCAACAAACTGGTCTTCCGTTTCTACGATCCGCGTGTCTTCCGCGTCTACCTGCCGACCTGTACGCCCGAAGAGCACGCCTTCGTCTACGGCCCCGTGGCCCACTACTTCATGGAGCCCGAGGAGGGGGAGCTGCTGATGCGCTTCTCCTTCGATGGGGAAGTCTTTGAACAGGAACAGGTGCAGTATTGTGAAGCTGCTGTCGACCTGGACGGCTGAGGACGGCGCGCCTTTTTTTGATGCGCATGGTTGTGGCCCGCTTGCGCACCAACGCCCGCGCGGAACCATGCGTCGCGCTTGAGCGCAGAGCGGTCACAAGAGGAGAAAGCATGGCGGACAACGAGCCCTCCCCCGCGGAAAGAGTCACCGGTTCGACCGTGCGCATGGACCATCTGACAGGGCAGAGCAAGGCGCGGTATCGGAGCGGCCGCAAATATCGACTGGTCATCAAGCGCAAGAAGCCGGCCTCTGTCGAGGCACAGAAGGCGCAGGCTGCCACCCTCAAGGATGCGGCCCAGCAAGGGGCGCCCTTCTGCCAGAAGTGTGAGGACGCCAAGGCTGCCCAAACGAAACCCGCCGCCCCCGAGCCGGAGAGTTTCTCGGTCGCGCCCCAGGCGGCCCAGGCGCAGGCCGCCACGCTCGGTGGTGCCGCGAAGTCGGGAGCGGCTTTCTGCGCCAAGTGTTGATGCGCCGTCTCATCGCGATCGCTTGCCAAGCTCGGTCCTCGGTCCCCAAGCCCTTCGGTTTCTCGGAGTCGGGGCCTCATTCGGTTTCGGCGTCGCAGTCGGATCCGGGCTAGCGTCCCGGCCTCCGCCGCCCCGATCCCCCGTATGCTCTCATACATGTGGCTGCAACCATACGCATCCGAAGCGCCGCGAAGGACCATTCCTCCGTGCAAATTGATCTGGCACGCAATGTGATTGGAGTCGGAGAACAACTCTCGGAGAACTTCAGTCATGCGTACGCTTCTTCTGGTCGCCTGCCTGTGTTGCTGCAGCCAGGCCGACACTCCTTCCAAAGCCCTCAAGCAAGCCATCCGTACCACGGGCAAAGCGGCCAGCCACCGGCAGAGCATCGAGGTGCGCGGCGGGACCTCGAGCAACGAGGCGCACAGTTTCGACCAGCTCGAGATCGACTTCTGCTTCGAGAGCCAGACCTGGAAGAAGGTCAGCTATGTCCAGCAACCTGCCGACGCGTACCAACTTCGAGGCGCCCGAGAGGGAGCCATCTTCCAGGATGGGCGCTGGGGCGCCTTGAGCGGCTGGGATGCCGGCTGGCTGATCCTCAAGCTGCACCGCCCTCTCGAAGAGCTCCTGGCCGAGTTGAAGGGCCTCAGCAAGCGCGCGGAATGGCTCGACGAGGAGGCGGGACTGTTGCGCCTCGAAGGGCCCGCTGAGCTGGCCCTGGCCCACTATGACAACATCCTCAACACCAATGCGCGCTGGGATCAGGCCGGGGACATGCACTCGGGCAGCACGACGCGCTGGGAGGCCGTCGACCGCGCAGACCGGCGGCAGGTCAGCATCAGCTACACGATCCAGCTCGATCCCGGGCAGGACACCATCCGTGAAGTGCGCAGCGAGATCCTGGTCGCGATGCGCAACGATCGCCCCGCGATGGCGGATCAGACCTTCGCGCTCGCCACCCACATGGTGTTTGTCACCACCACCCGCATCTCCGAGCTGGACGCCGTGGAGCGTTTCGAGGTGCCCCTCGAGGCACAGAGGTTCCTGCGCTGACCGCAGCCGCGGGCTGGATGGGCAGGCCGCAGGGCCTACAATAGCGGGAACTGCCCATCGACCCGGCGGAGGCCTGCCTTGCGCCCGACCCCCATCGACGTCCCCACCACCGACGGCTGGCGCCTGCAGGCCAGCCTCTGGCTTCCCGAGGCCCCGATCTGCGGGGTCGTCCTCGGCCACGCGATGCTCGCCAACCGACGCGCCATCGATCGACCCCAGGGCCTGGCCAGCCTGCTCTACGAACGGGGCATCGCGGTGCTGAACGCCGACCTGCGCGCGCATGGCGGCAGCGGTCCCAAGCCCGAGGATGGCGCCTCCTGGACACTCGAAGACATCGCCCTGCGCGACGCGCCGGCCCTGCTCGGCGCGCTGCGCGCGCGAGTCGAGCCGGTCTTCGCCGCCGGCCACAGCCTGTTCGGAAACGCCCTGCTGCTCGGGGCCGCCCGGGGAGCTTTGCGCGTCGCTGGCATCGGCAGCCTGGCCAGCCAGCTGTGGTTGCCGAGCAGCTTCGCCGACCTGCCCGAGCGCATCCTGCGCGGGGCCTTCCTGAGCAGCTATGCCGCCCTGGCATGGCCCCGGGGATACCTGGCGGCACGCTGGGCCCAGCTGGGTAGCGAGTCGGTGCCCTACGCTTTCGCCGCCCAGATGCGCGACTGGTACCTGGCCGACGTCTGGGCCAGCCCGGACGGCTTCGATTACCGCGCGGGCCTGGGCAGCGTCGAGCTGCCGGTGCTCGGACTGTACAGCGCGGCCGACCGCGCCAGCCCCCCTGCTGCGGCGCGCCGCTTCCTCGCCCCACTGCCCAGACTGGAGCTGCACGTGCTCGAGGCCGACGCCGGCGTCGGCCACATGGCGATGGTACGCAGCCAGCGGGCACGGCCACTCTGGGAGCGACTGGCCCACTGGCTGCAGATGCAAGCACGCCTGTGAGGCATCAGCGAGCTGGCCGCGGTCGGGCGAACCAACGCTGGCTACGGTAGCGCAGCAGGAAGACGCCTGCCTGGGCCGTCACGTCTGCGGTCAGGCCGATCCAGGCCCCGACCGCCCCCATGCCGAGCACCACACCGCACAGATAGGCGCCCGGCACACAGACCAGCCAGGAGCAGCCGACCCCCACCAGCATGGTGAAGCGGGTGTCGCCGCCGCCGTTCAGCGCTCCTGAAGCCGACAAGGCGATGGCATCGAAGACCTGGAAGAAGGCAGCGACCGCCAGCAACTTCCGCCCCAACACCAAGACCTCCCCTTCCTGCAGGAACAAGCCCAGCAGCAGGTCCGGCGCGCTGAAGAACAACACGCCCGCCGCTCCCATCACCGCGACTGCCAGCCAGACCGCGTTGCGGAAGGCACGCTGCGCCGCGGCCAGATCGCCTGCCCCGACATACTTCCCCACCAACACACAGGCCGCCTCGCCGATGCCGTGGCCCGGCAGGAAGCTCAGGCTGACGATGCGCAGAGCCACCTGATGGGCAGCCAACGCCGCGTCACCCATCTGCGCGAGCATGCCGGTGAAGGCCAGAAAGCCGGTCACCTGCAACACCCGCTGCACGCCCAACGGCAGACCGATGCGCAACGCACGCAGCAGCAGCCGCGGCCGCACTCCCAGCCAGGGGCTGGCGCTGCGGTGCGCGCCCCGCCATTTCCAGCCGACAGCCCGGAGGAAGACCAGCAGCGCCGGCAGGCTGATCAGCAGCCACGCCACCGAGCTACCCAACGCAGCCCCCTGCACTCCCAACGCCGGTACCGGACCGCCGCCGAACACCAACCAACCGGTCAGGCCGATGTTCAGCACATTCGCGGCCAGGGTGAGCAGCATCGGCAGCCGCATGCGGCCGGTGGCCTGCAGGTAGTGGCTGACGGCCAGCAACACCAACCAGCAGGGAGCGCCCCAGAGCCGAGCGCGGAAGTAGATGACCGCGAGCTTCTGCACCCGCGGGCTGGCACCGAGCAGCGCGAACAGCTCCTCGGCCCACAGACCCTGCAAGCACGACAGCAGCCCCAGCGGCAAGACCAGCCACAAGCCCAGCCAACCACTGGCATGGGCACGCGCACGCCTGCCGCCGCCCCAGGCCTGCGAGGCCAGCACTTTGACCGTGGTCAGCAGACCGAGGGCGAAGGAGTTGACCGCGAAGTAGGCCGTGGCGGCCAGGCCCACTGCCGCGAGCTCAACCGAGCCGATGCGCGAAACGAACCAGGTGTCGGCCACTCCCATGGCCGTGTAGGACAACAGGCCGACGACGATCGGCCAGGAGGTACGCAGCAGCTCGTCCAGACTGCCGCGCCGATGGTCGGATTCCATGACACTTTCCCGGGTAGGGCAGGCCACGGACCAGCAGAGTGCACGAGGGTATCGAGAAAGCCGCAGGTCCGGTGGCCTGCGGCGTGGATTTCTCAGATCAGAGGAGAGCCACAGGCACAGGCACAAAAGAGTCGCCGACGGTCGGCATACCGGAATTACCGGCAGGCAGAACGTAGAACGAGAGGCAACTCATCTGGGCACGAATCATAGCGACACCTGTGGAAGAGCCATCGCGGCTCCTGTGGAAGCTTAGCCATCGACTTCGGACGCGGCAACCGCGAACCTGTGTTTTTCTCCCTCAAGGATCCGGGCGGCCGCCCCAGGACCATCCAAGTACCCGTTTTTCGGCATCGAGGAAGAACATCAGCCGCTCGCGGCGGGCATCACTGCTCGAGTAGCGGAAGCGCAGGTTCGAGATGCCCGGGATGGGGATCAGGTTCGACACACCGGGAGGCAGACCCAGGTAGAGGCTGTGGGCTTCCCAGACGTCGCCCGAATAGACCAGCAGGCTGCCATCTCTGCGCTGGATCCATTGTTGGGGTGGCCCCAGCTCGGCAAGAAGCTCGGCCTGGCTCACACCTGTCCAATCGCGAGTCGGTTCGTAGGGCGGGGCTTTGCCGGTCAACTCGGTGCGGTCGACGTAGAAGGAGAAACTCGCCACCGCGGCGCGCAGACCACGCGTGGCGGGGATCGTGCTGGCCATTCTCTGGAACAGACGCGGCGGCAGCGGCGCCAGCAAGTGCCGTGGCGGGGTGGCCTCTGGACCGTGGCGGCCCACCCTGAAGTTGTCCCCAACCACCAGCGCATGGATGCGGCCGGCCGGGCTGATCGGGCCGATGTAGGCGTCGTGGATCAGGGTGAGCGGCCCGCAGCCAGCGCAGCTGATCAGTAGAAGGACGGTGGCGGACAGACGGGCCATGGTTTCTCCTCTCGCGGGGACGTTGGGCTTCGCCGGCGCAGGGCTTCGAGCGCTCGCTTGCGAGCAGACGCAGAGAGAATGCGGCAGGTTGCGTTCTCCAGCACGTCGGATGCTGTTCTCCGCGGGCTAGCCCGCTGCGACCGGGTCAGTCTCCTAGATAGCCATGGAGCAAGACCTTCCAATGAGCTGAGGCCAGCTGTTTGAGCAGGGACCGGTTGACCTGCTCGCGCAGAGGATGCCCTTCCGGCATGCCGAAGGCGTAGCTCTGGCGTTCGAAGAAACCAGGCAGAACCGCGAAGCCCGTACTGGTGCTGGTCGAGAGGTAACGCAGAATCGGCGCGTCGTAGATGACCGCGTCGACCCTGTTCTCCGTCAGCGCGTGCAGTGCGTCTGCGACCTCCGCGAACCCCTGCGGGTCGATGCCGCGCTCGCGAAGCCAGACCTCGCTGGTCGAAGACTCGACCGTGGCCACCCGTCTGCCGTGGAGGTCATCCGGCCCTTCGATGCCCGACTCCAGCTGGGACACGGTCAGGGTGCTAGCGATCGAGCCTGTAAACACCGACACCAGCACGACGCTGGTCAGCATCCAGAAGCTCGCCACCACGCGCCCTCCTACGGTGATCGGGGCCTTGTCCCCATAGCCAACCGTCGTCAGGGTCACAAAGGCCCACCACAGGGCACTTCCAACTCCCTTGAGTCCCGCACCTCCGAAGTGGGCGGGGTTGTGCTTGCGCTCGAGCCGCCAGACGACCAAAGCCGCCACCAAAACCAGCCCCGAGAGCAGCCCGACCAACTGCAACACCTGACTGCTCAGAAACCCCCTTAGGCTGTACCACCAACTGCGGTTGCTGGTGGCCGTGGTGCTGATTGCGATGCCCAGGCCCGACGTGTGGAAGGAGTGGGTGAAGTCGAAGCGCTCTTCCCGTTGCGGAGTCACGGTCAGGGCGGCTACGGCCAGGTCTATGCTGTCGCTCTCGAGTTGGCGCAGCATCGCTTGCAGACCCATCGCCTCGAGCGTGTAGGGGAGCTTGAGGTCATCGGCGATGCGGCGCCACAGCTCGATACTCAGACCACTCCAGGAGCCGTCGCTCGCCTTGATTGCAAAGGGCGGAACATGGCGGGTGGCGATGCGGAGGGTCTCGCCGGCATCTGCAAGCTGAAGGAGGGACATCAGGAAACAGAACACAAGCAGCGGTGGCTTTGGTGACATGTGTGGTGTCCTGGTACGGGAAGCGGGAAGTGAAGCCGAGCCTACCGCTGCAATGGGCCACTCGGCAAGCAAAACCTGACGCTGTGCGAGCCAGAGCCCGACGGGCAGCCGGCGGGCGGCGGACCTTTTGAGGCTGTCTCAGGGAACGTCTGGAGGCGTGGGGTTGGACAACCTCAGGCACCTGCGACTCGGGGAAAAAAACCGACTTTTCTCTTGGTAGGGGAGGGGTTTACACCTCGAGGACTCGGACGCTTCGCTCTCCCGAGGGCGGGGGTAAACCCCGCACCCTACACGAAGAAAACTGCAACCTCGGAGGTTATGAAACACTGCCTGGACAGAGGTGCGAGAGAGTCGGCATGAACAGCGGGTCCAGCTCCATCAAGGGTCGGCTCGTTGGGGTGGAAAAGTAGGGGTGAGGGGTAACCCCCGCCCCCCTCCCCGACAAGAAAGAGCACCCGGACTGCGGATGCGCGCACTTGCGGGTGCCGACGACCGCAATTGGCGGGTCTTGCACAGCCTGCGTTCAAGACCTTCCCACGCGGCCCTCCCCTGCGTCTCAGATCTCCATGCGGTCTTCGACCTCGAACCCAAAGCCCGTGGCCTCTTCCACGACGAGGATCTTCTGGCGTTCGATGTCCGAGCGGGTCTGTGCGAGACCCCTGGTCGGAAAGATGGGTTCGATGTCGTGCTGGCGCAGCTGCTCCCGCAGACTCATCAGATCCTGTTTGAGTCCATCGCTCTCTGACTGCTCGATCGTCAGGCGCCCCAACACGACCGCGAGGCTGCGCTCATGGTGGGCCGCCTGCTCCTGCCAATCGACGAGCGCGGCCTGCAGCTCTTCGATCTCGCCCTCGAATTTTTGCCGACGAGAGTGCTCAAGCTCAAGCTGCAGCTGGGCCTTGCGAGCGCGCTCCTGCTCGCCCAGCTGATCCTCGCACAAGCGCGTCAAGGTCTGCCTGAGCTGTGCACTGTCTTCGCGCTCAACCCGGATCTCTGCCGTCAACTTATGGATGCGGTTGTGGAGCGCTTTGCTCCCGTCCTGCTTCTCGTTGAGCTCGACCTGGGCCTTTGCGTGCCGCGCGCTGAGGACCTCGCAACGCAGAGTCGCGCGGTCCAGCTCAAGTTGTAGCTCGGAGAGCTTTTGCTTGAGCTCACTGATGGCGTCCTCCTTTGCGCTCACCCTGCTGCGCCAAGCAGCGAGCTGCTCTTTCCAGCTGCCGGATCGGCCCTGCTCTTCGACCAGGCGTGCACGGAGTCCGTCGAGCACCTGACGCAGCTGTTTGTTCTCCTCCTGCTCGGCTTCGATCCTGCCCGTCAGCTCATACTGGGCCCTTTCGTGCTTCCCCTGCGAAGCCGCGTACGCAACCTGGGCCTCGTCAAAGCGCGTTTGCAGTTCCTGGAACACGGTCCTCTCGGTCATCAGCAAGTCCTGGGACGCGCTGAGCTTGCGCGCGTCTGAGGAGGCTTCTGCCCGCATTGCGCTGAGCTCGGCTTCGAGCTGCTCGAGCTGGGCGCTCAGGCCGTTGCGGCGGCCCTCTTCTGCGACCATCCTCTCGCGCAGTCCGCTCAGAGCCTGGCGCAGCACGGCATTGTCCGATTCCTGGGCGGCGTGCAGGCCCGCGAGCTCATGGAATTGATCGCGCAGGCCCCGTTCCCGGCTCTCGTGCTCGCCGAGCAGCCCACGGGCTTCGGAGAGCATGCGCTGCAGGTCGAGAATCTGGCCTTCGGCCTGTGCGTTGCTCGCGCGCAGCTGGCGCTGCTGCTCCTGGGCCTCCGCCCCTTTGCTACGCGCTTGCCCCAGCTCTCTTTCGAGCAGCTTGAGCCTGCCCTCGAGTTGCTCGAACTGCTCCTTCTGCACGTCGAGGGCTGCTTCGGTCAGCTGCACCTGCCGCTGCAGCTGGGCCGCATCTTGCTGTGCGAGCTGTGCCGTCTGCTGGCTGGCCTTCAGCTGTTCCTCGAGCCGCGTCAGCTCTCCCTCGAGTCTGGTGCCACGGCTCTCCTGCTCCGTGTGTCGGGCCCGTTCGAGCTCGAGTCTGGTCGTCAACTCGGCTTCAGCCGCGCGCCGTTGCTCGAGCGCAATCTGCAGCTGGCGCTGCTGGGTCTGGAGCTCCTCGAGCTTCCCGGTTTCTTTCCCCAGACGGGCTCGCGAGCGCTCGAGCTGCTCGCTGAGCTGTCGGTTCTGGAGCTCGCTCGCCCAGAGCTCCTTCCCCTGGTTCTCGAGCTTGGCCAGAAGCCGCTGCTCGGTATCCAAGCGACGCGAGACTTCGGGCTGGAGCCTGTCGAGCGCCGTGGCCAGTTCTCGGCTGCGCGCCTGCTCGACCAGCAACTCCGCGCCGATGTCCTGCCGATCCTGCCGCAACAGTGAGCCCTGCTCACGCTCGGCCTCGAGTGTGCCCTCGAGCTGTTGCTGGCGCAGCCTCTGCGCCTCCGAGCGCTCCTGCTCAGCAGCGAGCTTGGCACGGATGCGGCCCAGCTGCGTTTCGAGGCTGCGGCTGCGTTGGATCTTCTCTTCTAGCTGCTGTCCGGCCTCCGCGAGTCGACCCTCAAGGTCAGCCTTGAGTGGCTCGAGCTCCGCCAGCTCCCGTTGGCTCTGCTCAAGCCTGGACTGCAGGCCTCCGGCGCGGCCCTCTTCTTCGACAAGTCGGGCCCGGATCGAGTCGAGCAGCGCGCGTAGTTGCCGATTTTCGTCTTGCTCAGCCTGCACGCGACCGCGCAGCTCGTGCACATCCTTCGTGGCCTCGCCCTGTTCCCGAGTCAGACGTCCGCGCGTCTCTTGCCAGTGGGACTCCGACAGCGCGGCGGATTCCCGCGCGCTCTTGAGCTCCTGTTCCAGATGTGTCACGCGGCTGGCATATTCGGTCGCCCCGTGGGCCTCTCGGGCCAGTTCGGCGCGGACCTGTTCGAGTTGCAGGTCCAGGCCCTTGCTTCGACCTTCTTCGAGCACGAGCTTTTCACGCAAGCCTCGAAGCACGCCACGCAGAGTCTCGTTGGCCGCTTCCCCCGTCTCGAGACGGTCGGTCAGCTGGCCCAGCTCGCTTGCACGGCTGTCCTCCCTGCGGGCGAAGTCGGCGAGCTGTTTGAGCTGCGTCTGCAGCTCTTCCTGGAGCTCTTCGACGCACGCCGCCGTCTGTCCGAGTTGCTGTCTGGCGTACTCCAGCTCGCGCTGCAGCGTGACCTCGTTGTCGCGGTGCTGGTTTAGGTCCGCGCGCGCCTTCTCGAGCTCGAGACCGAGCTGGCCGGCGCGCTCAGACTCCGCCTTCAACCGCGCCTGTTCGGCATCGAGGCGGGCGCGCAGCGCTTGCGTTGCCTGCTCGTGGGCACGGCGCTGTTGTCCTTCCTGCTGCAACGCGCTCTTGAGCTCGGCCCGTTGCTGCTCAAGAGCCTTCGCCCGCCCCTGCTGCTCGTGCAGATGGTCTTCTGCTCGCTCGCCGCGTTGGGTTTCGACCTGCCGTTGCTCCTGTTCGCGGGTCAGCCTCGCGCCGAGCTCTTCAATCTTGCCTTCCTGCTGGGCGAGCCGGGACTGCAGCCTCTGGAGCTCTTCGAGCTGTGTTCCCATCCGCAGCTGACCCGCTTGGAGCGCCTGACGATCTGCCGAGAGCTCTTCTCTGAGCGCCGCTTCGCGAGCCTGTTGCTCCGCCATGCGGTCGGTCAGCTTCTTCAGCGCAAGCTCCCGCTCTTCGCGGCCGCTCTCTGCTCCGGCGCATTGGGCTCCCATCGCATCGAGGGAGCGGCTCAGCCTGGCACTCTCCGCCCGTTCCTGGACCAGGCTGCTATCGAGCTCCCGGATCCGCTCCTGGAACCCGACTTCCCGCTCCTGGCCTTGTTTGGCCTCAGCTCCGAGCGACGCGAGCCTGGCCTTGAGTGCCTGGCCACGTCCGGCCTCCGCGTCCAGGGCCCGCTGTGTCTCATGCAGGCTCTCTTCGAGTTCCTTGATGCGTGATCCGGCCTGCTGCGCCACCTCCCCGGACGCTTCGAGTTGGCTTCTCAGGCTGTTGGCTTGGCCCTCGTTCTCCAGGAGCTGCCCGCGCAGACTCTCGAGCACCTGGCGTAGCTGTGCGTTCTCGTCCTGGAAGGCCTCAATGCGGCCGTGTAGCTCGTGCAGCTGCTGGCCGTGCTCGCTCTCCCGCTTGGACAGCTCCGCTAGAGACTGCTCCAGGCGCGTCCGTAGCTGCTGGGACGAGCTCTGCTCTCCAGACAGGCTGGCCTGCAGCGACGCCAGGGAGCCCTCGAGGTTGGCTTCCTTCTTCTGCTCCTGGACCAATCCCTGGCGTGCCTGCTCGAGCTGCAAGCTCAAGCCGTTGCGCCTACCCTCCTCGGCAACCAGTTTGTCCCGCAGCGCGCTGAGAGCCTGGCGCAGGGTTCCGTTGTCGGCCTCGGCGGCCTTGAAGCTTCCTCGCAACTCATGCAGCTCTTTGACCAGGGCGTCCTGGCTTTTCTTGGTGCGTTCGAGGACCTGTTTCTGGTCGCGCAGTGTCGCTTCGAGACTCTCCGCCTGAGCTTCCGCTCGCCAGGTGGACTCGCGGGAGCTCTCCAGCTCAGACTGCAGCGCCGTTCCGTGCTCCCGGCTGCGGCTGAGCTCTTCTTCGAGGCGCTCCTGTTCTGCGCGCAAGTTGCGCGCGACGCTCTTCTCGCTCAACAACTCGGCGCGCGCCTCCTGCAGACTCCTGCGCAACGCTTCACCTGCCTGTCTCTCCGATTGCAGGCCGACACCGAGCTGGTCGAGCTGCTCTCTCAGCTGGCTCGTCTGTTCGCTGAGCTCGCTTGCATGGCTCTGCTTCTGGTGCAGTTGCTCCTGCTTCTGCTCGAGCGAGGCTTGGAGCGTGTCTTCCCGCAGGGCCGCCTCGGCGAGCTCTGCACGGGTCTTGTCGAGCTCCAACTCGAGTCGGGTGGCTTTGGCCTCCTCGGTGGCGAGCCAGGTCTCGAGGGCTGCTCCGTCTTCTTCGAGTCGCCGGCTCTTCAGGGCTTTGTCCCTGAAGTCACGCTCCATGCTGGCGAGCCGTTCCTTCAAGCCACTCTCTTTCTCGAGCAACTCTCCGCAGAGCTGTTCGAGCTCTTTCTGCATACCGAGGTTGCGCTGTGCCTCGGCCTGACTTCGGACCGAGGCCTCCTGCTTCTCGCGACGCAGCTGCGCAATCTCTTCGACCCGAGCCTGGAAGGCGCGACCGAGCTCCGCGAGCTTGCGCTCGAAGCCCGCTTCCCGCTCGAGCTCTCGGGCGAGGGAGGCCTCTACGTGCTCGAGGCGGGACTTGAGGTGTTTGCTGCGCTCCACTTCTCGAGCATGGGCTTGGGTGGCCTGTGCGAGGCTCTGCTGGAGCTCCAACTCCTGCGCTTCGAGCCGTTGAGCCTGGGCGCGGAAGTGCTCGAGATCGCTCGCGGCGCGGTCGGCCTCGACCAGCTGAGCGCGCAACTGCTCGAGGACCCGGCGCAGCTGCGTGGCCTCCTCCTGCTCGGCTTCGAGGCGCCCGCGAAGCTCGAGCAACTGCCGCTCGTGCTGTTCGCTGTTGCGCGCCAGGAGACTACGGGTCTCTTCAAGTCGGGTCTCGAGCTCGAGGTGCGCGTCCGTCTCTTTCCGCAGGCCTTCGTTCAGGAGTTGTAGCGAGACTTCTTGGCCGGAAGTGGCTTGCTCGGCGTTGAGGAGCGCCGCCCGTGTCTGCTCGAGTTGCTGGCTCAGCCCGCTGCGTGCGCCCTCCACTTCGACCAGCTTCATGCGCACACTGCCCAGGGCCTTGCGGAGGGTGTCGTTGTCCGCTTTGGCGGCGACCCAGCGTGCGCGCGCCTCGTGGAGCTCTTTGACCCGTTGCTCGTCGCTCAACCGGCTCCGCTCGAGTCGCTCCTTGAGGTCCTTCCGCCCCGCGAGCAGATCCTCGACGCGTGCCCCGGTCAGGGAGGCCTGCATCGTGATCTGCTCGAGATCGCTCTGCAGCTGTCGCTCGCGGCCGTGGCTGGCTTCAAGCTCGCTGGCGCTGTTCTGCAGCTGCGCCGTCAGGCCACTCGCACGAGCCTTCTCGGCCTGGAGAGCGTCGCGCTGCTCGGCCAGGACAGTGCGGAGTCGGGTCGTCTCCCCCTGCTCGGCCGCGAGCTGCTCAGAGAGACCCTCGAGCGCACTCTTCAGCTCCGCATGCTCTGTGTTCAGCGCCCTGGCCCGGCTCCTCTCCTGCTCCAGAGTCTGCGCGCTCGCTGCCAGGGAGGCGCGGAGCTCCGCCGCGCCCGTCGCCCCTGCCTGCAGCTCAGCACGTGCCTCGATCAGCTCACGTTCTCGCTCACGAAGGCTGTCCTGACTCCCCACGAGCTGGGTTTTCAGCTCCTGATGGGCTTCCAGCAGGGACTGTTTCGCCAGCAGCTCGGCTTGGCTCTGCTTCTTGCTCTGTGCGAGCTCGGCCTGGACCCGGGCTTCGCGTTCCCGAGAGCCTGCGAGCTCGTCGCTCAGCCCAACGATCTGTTCCTGCAAGCGCTCGCAGCGCTCGGATTGCTCCACGTGTTGGGACGAAAGGCGCGCGCCTTCCGCTTCGAGGCGGGTGATGGTCTGCCGCTCCGCCAACCGCTCGCTGCTGAGCTGCTCAAGCTGAAGCTGAGAAGCCACTTGGCTCTCTTGCAGGGCCAGGAGTGAGGCTTCCAACGCGCGATTCCGGTTCTCCAGCTCCTGGCTGTGCCTCGACTGCTGGCTCAAGTGCTGTCGGGCCTCGGCGAGCTGCTCTTGCAGAACGGTCTTGCCCGTCTCGAGCTCCTCGGCCCGTGCGCGGACCTGCTCGAGCTGACTCTTCAGGCCTGTCGTGCAACCGGTCTCGGTGACCAGCTGGCCACGGACAGAGTCGAGCACCCCGCGCAGCTTTGTGCTCTCCTGTCTCTCCGCTGCGACGCTGCTCCTGAGCTCGATCAGCTGGTGCTCCGACTGCTGCCTTGCCTGCAGCAGCGCCTGCTTCTCTTCGCGGAACCTGGCCTCGAGCTCCTGCCGGGAGCTCTGCTCGCCCAGCAAGCTCTCGCGCAGGCTCTCGAGCGCCGCCGTCAGGCTGCTTCCCCTGTCGTGCTCGCGGGTCAGCTCGGCCTCGACCTGTGCAAGCTGCGACGCGAGTCCCTTGCGCTGCCCCTCCTCCTCGACAAGGCGCTCTCGGACAGTGCTGAGCGCCTGCTTGAGCGTCGAGTTGTCCGCGCTCTCTGCAGCGCAGCGGCCTTTGAGGTCCTCGAGCGCGAGCTGCAGCTCCTGCTCGCGAGCCTTCAAGCTCTCAAGCTGTTCTTGCTGGGCCTGCGAGGCGCTGAGCAGAGTCTGGTGACGGGCCTCCGTCTGTTTGTGGCGCTCTACAACCTGCAGAAGCTCGCTCTCGACGCGGGACTTCTCCGCTCCCTGGCCGTCAAATTCGGCCTTCCGCTGTTCGATCTGGACCGAGAGCTCCTGGGCCCGTACTTTCTGTTGCTTGAGCTCCTCTTGCAGGGCCGTCTGGAGTTCCGCTGCTGCCTTGAGCTCTGTGCGCAGCTCTTCGAGAGCCGTCTGCTGCTGGATGTCACCAGCCTGCAGCTCTGCCGGCTTCTTCTCGGCCGACCGCCGGAGTTTCGCGAACCGTCGATGCTGGTTGATGACCCCGGTCAGCGGACCTTCAGGCTTTGCTTCAGACCGATCCCCTCCATAATACTGCTCGAGAGTCTCGGCTGCGGACGGCTCGGCGGCGCTGTCCCGTTCCTTGGCGGGTGGGGAAGGCGCTTCGGCAACCTTTTTCGGGAGAGGGGGTCGGTCCACGCCCGACGGTTTGGGCAGCTTACCCGTCGCTCTGCGAGGCGGCTTGGCCGGGATCCACCTCGAGGTGCTCCGCTTGACGGCCGGAGAGGCGCTTTTTGTGGACGCGGCCCCGGTCTTGGCGGAGGGGGCCGCCGGCATCGGCTGTCGGATGCGCGCCGTGCGTGTCGCGGGAACGCCTCGGATCTTGGGCAGAGTTCTGGTCGGGGTGCGCGGGAGCTTGGGACGGCTTCTGCGGGTGTCCTGCTTCGCAGGGTCTCCGTCCTCCCCGCTCTTTGCCCCTTTCTCCGCGCTCGGGGCGCCCGGGGACTCAGCGGACACGGCCTGCATCCTGGCGGTCTCGGACCTGTGCTGCAGGGCGCCCGGGGACGGAGGAGTGCTCTTGTGCTGCAGCTGCGGTCCGTCTTGAGGGCAGCGCGGGCAACGGGGGAAGTGGCCATCGGTGTTGGGGGCGTTGACGAGGTATTGGCTCTTGCACCCGGGACAACTGAGCCCCAGGGTGCGGGTACCCTGCTTGACGTTTCGAAGCGCTGTTCGGTCGACGGTCCCTATCTCGAGAAGGATGGTCTCAAGACTTCTGAGTCCCGTTTTGGGAATCTCGGCGACCTGTCTGCCCAGCGCTTGCGTCAGCTGCGAGCGCTGGATGGTCCGCGCCTGCAAGAGCAACATGCCGAGGATCTCGTCCTCAATCAAGCGGCTGTCCTTGCCGCGCAAGAACGCGACACCCGGCTTCTGCAACACGCCCGCCTCAAGCAGTGAGGTCTCGATCGGTGCGGGAAGAGCTATGCAACGCTGCAGCTCTTTCAGGGCGTCCTGATTCAAGGGGTAGCGTGACCGCAACAGATTGATGAACACCAATCTTCGAAAGGACATGCGTGCCTGCGTCATGGCAACCTCCCCGGTCGAGGTCTACGCAACTACGATCGAAGACCTGTCTGCCTGGTGCGTTGACTGCAGCATAGACAGTGCCAATCGCCGACGTGGTGTTCGGGCCGCGTGCACGGTAGAGATGGCGTGCCAGACGACCGGCTCCCGTCTCTGATTGAGACTCAGTTTGAGAGCGAAGACCTGGCGCGGATGGGAACGTTGAGCTATTGGCTGTGCTGCGCAAACCAAGCAACTTCGAGGCCAACCAGGGTGCGCCAGCACCTGCCAGTGCTGCGAAGAAGGCTGGAGACACAACCTCGGGGTGCGCTGCCCTTCGACTTTCTTGCGAGCCTGTACAGGGCTGCCCGCCTCGTTACTGGACGCTGGGACCGCCAGGAGAGCACCGAAGCGGCGCTTCCCGGCAGAGGCCGCAGGCATTTGTTCCATAGTGCTGCAGCGCCCCTGTGCCGTGATCGCAGAACACCCAGAATACTCACATCACGCGTTTGGCACAGGATTCGATGCGTGTTCCGCGAGCTCTGGCCAAGAGAGATCCTCATCATGGTGCACGGTGTCCCTGATCCCACGAATGTTCAAGCCGCTCCGTCCGTACCTCTGCCCAAGCTGAGGGCCTCGAGTGCCTGGCGTCAGGCGCGGGTCAAGGAAGGCACGAAGAATAGGATCCAGATCCAGCCCCATCCGGTCGGAAGCAATCTGGCGCAGATGCAGCAGGCTCTCACGGAGTATCAGATCGAGAAGGTGCTCGGCTCTGGGTCCAATGGGATTGTCTACAAGGCCCGGTCGCTCACGGAGCAGACGATCATCGCGATCAAAGTCCAGCACCGCAGCGCAAGCGCCCACCAAAAAGCTCGCTTTCTGCGCGAGATCCGGGCAATCGCTGGACTGCACCACCCGAACATCGTGCAGATCTTCGAAGCCGGGACCTGCACGATCCTGGACGAAACCGGTGAACGCCGGGAGCTGAGCTACTACACGATGCCGTACGTCCCCGGCGCCGACCTGGGCCGGCTGCTCGCCACGAAGAGCGCCGAATTGAATTTCCTGGTCCACACACTGATCACGGTCGCCCGGGCACTGCAGTTCGCGCACTGGCACGGTTTTGTCCACCGGGACGTCAAGCCGTCCAATATCCTGCTCGACAGGAAGGGCAAACCCTATCTGATCGACTTCGGGTTCGCCAAGAAGCCGCGCACCGATCCCCACTTGACCGACCTCGGAACCACCGTGGGCACACCCGCATACATGGCTCCGGAACAGGCTCGAGGCAGACAGCAGCTGCTGTGCCCAGCCAGTGATATCTTCTCGCTCGGGGCGATCCTCTACGAGATGGTGACTGGGGTTCCACCCCACGAGAAGGAAAACCGGCTGGCCAGCATCAGGGCGCTGGTCAAGGAGCCGGCCGTACCTTTGCGCGAGCTTGTGCCGGACACACCACCCGAGCTCGAGAGGATCTGCCTGCGCGCCTTGCGCAAACAGATCAGTGAACGCTATGCGAGCGCGGCAGACTTCGCCGAGGAACTGGAGCTGTGGATGATGGGCCAGGGGCAGGACGATGCGCCGCACAGCAAAGATTCAGCGCCGTCGGCCCCACCGCCTTCTGGCGGGTGGCGGAAGTCCTGCAGCACGCAGACGCAGACGGGGGCGGTTCGGGAGTGACCGTGTTCGTGGCCGTCCGGATAGGAGCCCCCGGCCTCGGGTTCAGTCCAGCGGCTTCATCCTCCGCATCCCGGGGTCATCACGCGCGCTTCGCGGTCGTTGCGATCAGCCCGTGCACGCAAAGTACAGGGCGGCACCATCACGCCGCGTGTGGGAGCGTTGCAACCAGCAGCAACAGTGCGCTCAGTGCCACGAGGCCCGGAACGTATCCAGCCGTTGCTGCAGGCGAGCGCACGCCCGCTGGAGATCGGTTTTTGGACTCAGGTAGGGCGTCAAATCCTGGATCCTCCGCAGGGCAGCCACTGTCTGATCCACCCGGCGCTCTTCGCTTCCATTGTGCGACGTCCCCTTTTCCCAGAACGCCTCCAGCCTCCGCCCCAGCCGACTTAGACGGCGCCAGGATCGGAGCCACGGCGACGTTTCTGGTCGAGAAGAGGCTTGTCGGCGCTCGAGCGCGGCCTGCCACGCGCGGAACGTCGACTCCATCGTCTGGGGGCGAGGCCGCAGGCCCAAGCGCAGCCGGCGTGACTGGCCGAGCCTCTGCTCCCTCTCGGTCGGGCCGGGCAATACGACAGGCGCGTACCGCACACCCACCGAGCGGGCCCAATCTACCCACTTGAAGCGGAGGATGTCCGGGCGGGTGATGACGGGGGTCCAGGGAATGCGGAAGGCGTCCGCGATGATCGCCGCATGCAGCGATTCGGCGAGCACCCGTCGCGCGCTGGCAATCCGCCGGATCACGCCCATGGACTCCTCGCGAGGGCTCACACAGGTGATGCCCGCACGCTGGCAGATCGGAGCCCAGTTCCCCAGGAGGTCCGATTCCCAGTGCGGCACAAAGATGGTCCCAGACCGCTGTTGGGGTGGCTTGAATTCCGCAAGGCTCGGGATGAGCGCTGCAGGATCAACGAGGCCCAGTGACGGCTCGGCTCCCAGCGCCCGGGCGGACAGCGGGCCGCGCACCGCCACGAAATGGAAGCCCGGGGTCCCGAAGCGGGGCGGCGGGCCATACCCGACCCCACTGCCGACCACGAAACAGGGTGCGTCGGGTCTCGGGAGCGGGTGGTAGAGGATCGTGCCCACTCCTACCAGGCTCGCTTCGGGATGGGGAT
This sequence comes from Planctomycetota bacterium, assembly GCA_029260765.1. Lineage (GTDB taxonomy): Bacteria > Planctomycetota > J058 > JAJDCP01 > JAJDCP01 > JAJDCP01. Next base: position 18,426 of record JAJDCP010000078.1, on the reverse strand, counting down.
GGTAGTCGCGAAATCCTGGCAGGAGCTTGTCCCAGAACCAGCTGTTGAGGTCGTCTCCCATGTTGCCCTGCGGCGCCTGAAAATAACTCAAGCGCATGGTCGACCCAACCATACGGTGGCCCAACTTGAAGCTCGGGACGGGCTGCCAGGAGGTCTTTGCATCGTCGCTCGCGGTTTGGGTAGCTTCCGCGCCGTCGCGACCTTCGCCGTGCCACTAAGCAAGCACGGCGGAAGGTAGACTGCTCGCAAGCCACAGACTCTATATACCAGAATACATATTTCATGCGTGGACCTCAGCCTTTCCGTGACTGCGGGTATGCTCTCAACCACGGCGCGTCGGCGGGCCGACGTCCGACGCCAGGCCCTTCAGTTCAGCACCCCGATGCTCCGGATCTGGCGATCCAGGCCCAGGTAGAGGCTGAACTCCAGCCTGTGGAAGGCAAATCGCACCGCGCGGTTGTCGATGCGGGCGATCTGCAGACCCACGATCGGTATGCCGTCAGGACCGATCACCGTGTCGTCCCGCGCATGGATGCTCCGGTTGACGATGGCCTGCGCCACCGAGCGCTCGCCATCCTTGCCCACGACAATGCCGCTCAGGTCCAAGACAAAGGAGAAGATCTCAGCCAACTCCGAGACCAGCTCTCGAGCCCGCGCCAGCTCAGGATCCCGAAGCTGGACCACGCGCGCCAGCATCGCATCGGCTGGATCGACATCCAGCAGCACCCGCTTGAGCTCGCTCTGCGCTGCACGGGCGGCCACCAGGTCTGGTACCCGCACGGCACGCTCGAGCTCGGCAAGTTGCTCTGTGAGCAGGCTGTCCAGGCGCCGCACACGCAGCTCTGCGACCGCGACCGCGAGACGATCATAACGATCGAGCAGCGCGTGGATCCGGTCGCGCAGCTCGCCGTTGGCGACGCTCTGCAGGCCCGCCAGCGCTTCTTCGACCGTGTCGAAGATCTCCAACGCCAGCTCGGGCCGCTCTTCGAGCAGGGCCGCGTCCAGCTGAGCGAACAGCGCTTCGAGGCGCTCGAGCAGACGGCGCTGCTCGACGCCGGGATCTACCGGGGGCGGCTCAGGCGCGGGCGGTTGGGCGACCTGTATCGGGGCGTCGGCGGGCACCAACAGCTCCGTGAAGGGATCGTGCCGGGGTTTCGTGTCGATGCCTGCGTTGCGCTGCGCAGGCGCGGAGATCAACTCGAGGATGAACCCCACGTCACTGCGTAGAGACACGAACTCATCACGGCTCTCGAGCACGCCCAGCGCGTCGTAGCCGAACTGGGCCGCGATCCACAGGCAATGGCGGGCACGCGCGACATCTTCCTCAGGGGCGCTGGAAGAGTGCATCAACAACTGCGCGAGCTGGATCTGCGCCAGGCCGTGGTCGGGGTTGCTGACGAGCAGCTCCTCCCAGGCGACGCGGGCCTCTTCATGACTGCCCAGCTCGACCAGGCAGCGTGCCCAGTCGTAGTAGAGATCGAGGCGTTCGGGAAAACTGCGGCTGAGAGCGCGCAGGGCGGGACGGGCGGCCTCGTAGTCGCCGGCGCGGAAGTCGCTGCGTGCGCGCTCGTAGCGGGCCTGCAGCTCGGGATCCTGCCACGCTTGCTGGGCGCAGGCGCCTGCCACCAGCAGGGACCAGACGATCAGGGTTTTCATCGCATTCCTCCTGGACACAACCCCACGTCCGAAGCATAGGGGCTGAAAGCTCGTCCTGGAGTCGCAAGTCGTCGTAGCGTGTAGCAGGTGGTTGCCGGCTGTCGCAGCTCGTTGCGGCGTGTCGCGGGCTGTCGCAGCGGGGGGGGGGCTTTAGGAACGAGCTGCGCCTGCGCGAGCGCTGAGACCCTTCGGCCATCCCACCGCAAGCTGCGCCGTGTTGCCAAGCTTGAGCACGCCGCGGATCTCGAGACCCTGTCCACGGCAGGCGACGATGTCGACCCCGACCTGTGCGCCCGCGACAGGCCGGCCATCGACATCGAGGACTTTGCCCTGCAGGCAGAGCCCCTTGCGCAACATCAGCACCAGGTCGCCGCGCTGTTCGCCCTCTTTCAGCTTGACTCGCAGTGGTCGCGTATCCTGGAAGCCGTTCTTCGAGGCGCAGAGAACGTAGGCTTGGGGGGTGGGCTCTGCGAAGGCGAAGCTGCCGATGGGACCCGTGCGCTGCGACAGGCCGCTGAGGCCTGACCCGGCGACGTATAAGCAGACCGTGGCCTCCTCCACCGGCGCTCCCCACGGGTCGAGCACACGCCCGGCGATGCGGGGGCTCTCTGTCAACGCATCTTGCGGCAGCTCCATTCCAGCAGTGGTGGTGTCGCCCCTCCGCGAGCTGCCCGATTCCTCTGCCTGCAGAAGCTGGCCGGCTGTTGCAGCACTGGGCCAGGCTGGAGGCCCCGGAGGCCCTGCGGGCGACCTGCGCACAGTTGCTCCGGGTGAGGGCTTGATGCCGGTCTCCAAAGCGCAGGGGATGACAGGATGGACCCACGATCGGATATGATCCTCCGCAGCAGCCAACAATGCAAAGGTGGACAGCATGGATCGGGTCAATCGGCAATTTCGTCTACGCGCACGCCCCCAGGGACTTCCCAAAGACGAAGACTGGGAATACCGCGAGGAACCGGTATCCCCGGCAGGACCCGGCCAGGTCTTGATCAAGACCGCGTACATCTCCCTCGATCCGGCCATGCGCGGCTGGATGAAAGAGGGACGCTCGTACATTCCTCCTGTCCAGCTGGGCGAGGTGATGCGCGCCGGCGCCGTCGGTGAGGTCGTCGAGAGCCAGCACCCCGACTTCTCCGTAGGCGACAGCGTGAGCGGAGCGCTCGGCGTGCAGACCTGGGCGATCTCCGACGGCAAGGGCCTGCACAAGGTCGACCCACGCCTCGCTCCTCTGCCCCGCTATCTGGGGACTCTGGGCATGCCGGGCATGACCGCCTATTTCGGCCTGCTCGAAACAGGCCAACCCAAACCGGGCGAGACCGTCGTCGTGTCGGGCGCCGCCGGAGCGGTCGGATCGGTCGTCGGACAGATCGCCAAGATTCAAGGCTGCCGTGTCATCGGCATCGCCGGCGGCCCCGAAAAGTGCCGCTATCTGACCGAGGAGCTCGGGTTCGATGGAGCGGTAGACTACAAGTCCGACAACCTGCACGAGGCGTTGAAACGCCTCTGTCCGGAGCGCATCGATGTGTACTTCGACAACGTAGGCGGCGAGATCCTCGATGCTGCCCTGGCGCGGCTCAATATGCATGCGCGGATCGTGATCTGTGGCGCCATCTCGCAATACAACGCGACTGGACCGATCCAGGGACCCAAGAACTACCTGTCGTTGCTGGTCAACCGCGCACGCATGGAGGGCATCGTGGTCTTCGACAACGCGAAGCGCTACGGCGAGGCGGCGCGGGAGATGGCCGGCTGGATCGCTGCGGGCCAGCTGAAGAGCAAGGAACACATCGTCGAGGGATTCGAGACCTTCCCCCAGACCCTGTTGCTTTTGTTCAGCGGCGCGAAGCAAGGAAAGTTGGTATTGAAGGTGTAGGCTAGATACCAGGGAGCCCCCATCCCCGGGGCTCCAGCATGCAGACGGATGGAGCTCGAAGACATGGAAACACAACAGATCCAAGGCATCGTCAAGCGCGTGCACACGGTGGGCTACCGCAGTCCCTGGCGTCTAGAGGCTGAAGACAACAGCTTCGAGCTGCGCGGTCTGGAAGACGAGCTGGAGGCCCGCCAGGACCAGCAAGTCAAACTGCGCGGGGTGTTCGTAGAAGTTCCCGCCGAGCAGGCGGAGGAAGGCTCAGAGGCGGCCAGCCGTTTCGTGACGGGCCAGATCCCCGCCCAGCGCTGGTTTGAGGTGCAAGAGCTGCTGGCTGGCTGAGGGACGTCCCCGCAAAGCAGCTCACACGCCGGAGGAGATGCCATGGATGCGCAGCAACTCTCGACGCTGTGGCTCGAGATGCGGGGGGAGAATCTCTCCGATCTGGCCCTGATCACCGAGGCGACCTATAAGTTGCCCCCGGGCGCAGAGCAGCCTCTCATGCCGGCGATCCCAGAGACCGCCTACGTACGGGGACGTGAGATCGGACGGGGGGGCGTGGGCGTGGTCTGCGAGGCCCTCCAGGCCAGTTTGCAGCGCAACGTGGCGGTCAAGACCCTGCTTCCGGGCCGGCACGCAAAAGACCCCCACGTGGTCGCTTCCTTCCTGGCCGAGGCCCAGGTTACGGGAAGTCTGGAACACCCCAACATCGTGCCTGTCTACGATCTGCACAGCACCCCTGACGCCGAAAACTCGCTGGTCCTCAAACTGGTGCGGGGCAAGAACTGGAAAGAAGACCTCGAGCAACGGCCCGACGCGCTGGTCGCCCAACTGGAGATCCTCAACCAGATCTGCAACGCCGTCGCGTTCGCCCACAGCCACGGGATTGTGCACAACGACCTCAAGCCGGGCAACGTGATGCTCGGCCCCTTCGGCGAGGTCCTGGTGATGGACTGGGGCCTGGCCGTCAGTCTCGAGCCGCCCCAGGACGGCTCACTGATCCGGCACAAGAACACCATCAGGGCCCCCTGCGGAACGCCGGCCTACATGCCCGCTGAGCTCGCCGAAGGGCGTGGCTCGGACCTCGGGCCCTGGACAGACATCTACCTGCTCGGCGGAATGCTCTACCACATTCTGACCGGACGGCCTCCGCATCGGGGTGCGACGGTGTTGGAGGTGCTGCTGCAGGCAGTGGGAGGCGAGATCGAACCCCTCGATCCCTCCATCCCCGATGAGCTCAGGCAGCTGTGTATGAAGGCTCTCGCCCTGGACCCTGGTGACCGTTGGCCATCGGTGCTCGACTTCCAGCAAGCCTTGCAGAACTACCTCAAACGGCGCGAGAGCCTGCAGCTCGCCAACAAGGCCTGGCGTAGCCTGCGTCAGCTCAAGCAGCAGGCCGAGGAGGCAGAGCGTAGCCGCGAGTCGCTCAACCGTCTCTATGACGGTTTCGCCCAGACGCTGCACGGCTTCGAGAACGCCCGGGTGCTGGCCGAGCACCCCGACGTCTTGCGGGGAGCCTTCCAGACCCATCTGGCCTACGCCGGCTGCGCCCTGGACCATGGCGACCTCGGCCTGGCTGAGGCGCAGCTCAGCAAGCTGCACAAGCTGCAGATGGAGTCGAGCCGGGCGTCGGCGGACGCACACAAGGTCACCCTCGCACGGCTCGAAGCCCGAGTGGGCCAGTTCCGAGCCAAGCGTGCCCGCGATCGCCGTCTGAGGAAGAGCCTGAAACGCAGCGTGCTGGGCCTGGCTGTGCTCGTGGTCCTGCTGGGACTGGGCTTCTGGGAGAGTGGCCGGCGCGGTGTGCGGAAAGCTGTGGAGGCGCGCCGCGCGCGCGTCGACGAGCGGCTGGCCGCCTGGACCGTGGAGCACGAAACAGAGCTGACCGCGCAGGTTCGCGCATTGATCAACCTGCACGCAGGCCAGGCCGACCCCGAAGCCCGGCGCGAGCTGTCGATCGGGGAACGGCAGGCCAATGGCAAGGCTTTGAAGGAACTGCTGCACATGATCGCAGACTTCGAGCGGGTGCTGAGTTGGGACGAAGAGCCGGTCCACGGGGAAGCCCACCAGATCCTCCCTCCGGAGCAGAAGGAGAGCCTGGCGACGCGCGCTGCGGACTATCGAGCAACGGCCTTCCAGCTCGCGCTGCTCAACGACTCTTTCGACCTGGCCGAGATCCTCATCAACCAAGCGGACCTGGCCACAGAGCAGCTCTCTGCACAACTCGAGCAGCTGCAGTCCGCCCGCGAAGCGCGCGTGAACTGGCAACTCGAGCAGACCCGCGCAGCGCTCGCCGACATCCGTGCCGGCCGGCAGCGGAGCGACCGACCGCCGGCGGCCTACAATCTGGACGAGTACACCATCCTGCTGAGCTCCTTCCAGCATCCGCGCATCGCCCGTGAGCTGGCGGAGGCTCTCGCCCCCTACACGGCCTTCGCCCGACAACGCGGGGACATCTCCCGCTGGACACAAGCGGAGCGCGAGGAGATCACGCTGGTGCTGGAGGTTCTGGGTTACATCCAGCTTCCCGACCAGGCCGTGCCCGCGCTGACAGCTTTCCTCCAGAGCGTCGCCGACCTGCAGCTCGCCAGCGTGTGCGCGCGCAGCCTGTGCAACACCCGGCAGCCGGCAGTCAACGACCTGATGCCTCACAAGAAACGGGAAGGCACCGTCGCCGTCAAGGCCTGGCGCTCGGTCCTCGATGCCTTCGCACGTGTACCGACGCCCACGCTGCCTCCGGAGGCCTCCGCGGCAGAGCACCTGCGGGTCGGTCATCTGTTCCTGATCAAGAGAGCTCACGAGCTGGCACTGCGATCCTTGGACCGCTCGATCGCGCTGCAGCCAGACGATCCCTGGGCACATTTCTACCGCGCTTCCGCGTGCTTCCACCGGGGCGAGCACCAGAGTGCCATCGCCAGCATCGACCGTGCGCTCGCGCTCGGATTCCCCGAACTCGCCATGGCACTGATCGCTCGTGCCCGCAGCCAGCTTGAGCTGGACAACCTTGAAGAGGCCCTGGCCGACCTCGACCGGGCTCTGCCCCACGACACGCAATCGACGACCAACTTCCTCTACCGAGGCATCGCCTATGAGCGACTAGGGCAGCGAGAGCACGCCATTCTATGCTTCAGCAAGGCCATCGCTCTCGACCCCAACGATGCGGAGTGCTACCTGCAGAGGGGCCTGTCGTACCGCGGCCATGGCAGGCCTGTCAAAGCCCAGCAGGACTTCACCAGCGCGTTGAGCCTGGACCCCGAGCTGGCGGAGGCCTACGGATACCGCGGTGGCTCGCGCATCGCCCTCAAGGATTGGGAAGGCGCCTTTGCAGACCTCGACCAGGCTGTGCGGCGTCAGCCCCAGGCCGCGAAATGGCGGGCGCTCAGGGCCCGCACGTTGATCGAGCGCGGCGAGTTGGCTCGCGCACGCCTCGACCTCGAGGTCGCTGAGCGCCTCGACCCAACGGACGCTTTCGTCCACACGACCTGGGCGACCCTGCATCTGAACGAAGGCGATCTGGGCGAGGCCCAGGCCTCCTACGAGACGCTCGCGGGCCTGCCCGGTTTCGAGCTCACGGCGTTGATCGGTGCTGCCGAGTTGCAGCTCGCCTCGCAACAACCACTGCTCGCTCTGGAGGCATTGGAACAGGCGGATGTCCAGGATCCGGGCAACACTGAAGTCCTCACCCTGCGGGTCGATGTCTTGTGGTTGCTCGAGCGCTATGACGAGGCACTCGCGGCGTGCACCGAGTTGCTGCAGAGGGGATCCGAGCAAGGCTGGGTCTACGCGCGCCGTGGCATGATCCGGCTGGATGCGGGAGATCCCCAGGCCGCCCGTCAGGATCTCGAGCGCGCTCTCGAACAACTTCCCGGCCAACCAGTTCTCCACCAACTGCGCAGCAAGACCTTCGCCCACGAAGAGCGTTGGCAGGAAGCGCTGGCCGCCATCGAGCTGGCCCACGAGCTCGATCCCGAGGAAGGCAACTACCGGCTCTTCCGCGCGAGCATCTTGATTGCCATAGACGAGTTCGTAGAGGCGGAAGAGATCTTGACCAAGCTGATCGCGACCAACCCCGACTATGGGCCGGCGTACACCGAACGCGGCAGCCTGCACTTCTATCAGGACCAGTTCACGGACGCCCTGGCTGACTATGACCGGTCTCTGGAGCTCGACCCTGATGAGCCCCGTGCGCTGTTGTTGCGCGGCTACACCTGCTACAACCTCGAGCTCTGGCAACGTGTCGACGAAGACCTGAGCCGGGCGATGGCGAGCTCGATCGATGCGCGCAAGAACCTGGATGCCCACCTCTATCGAGGCGAGGCACGGGTGCGTCTGGGCCTGGTCGAGGCCGCGATGGAGGACTTCGAGCGGGCTGTATTGTTGGACCCTGAAGAGCCCTGGGTCTACGACTACCGTGCTTTTGGGCAGCTGGCGCTCAAGAACTACCCGGCGGCCCGCGAGGATGCGCAACAGGCCATCGCACTCGGTCTGCAGCACGCCGACCCCTACGTGATCGCCGCCCGGGCAGCGCTCGGGATGGCGGGGGAGCGGCCAGGGCCCGAGCTCGAGACCGCGCGCGACCAGGCCCTCGCCTTGCTCGAAGTTGCCCTCGAGCGGGGATTGGAGGCCAGCCAGCTCGAAGGCGAAGAGCTCGAGCTGCTCTGGCAGTCTGCGCGCGGACTTGCGTTTCTGGAGCGAGTGCGCGGAAGCGAGTAGAGCTGCCGGCAGCCGGAATGCCCTGGCAGCCGAGCCAGGCTGAGATGTCGGGAATCCCCGAAACGCCGCTGGGGAAGAATCAGCCCCACCCGCCCTCTTGGGCGTCCACTCCAACTCGATCGCAACCTCCAAGCGCGGGTTCGACGGTGCTGCCCCGCATCCGTAGCGCACTGGCAAGCTTGCAGAAAGAGCGGGCCCTGCCCGAGACTGCCGAGGTGTGCGCGGACGTGGGCAGCGTCGGCGCGGCTGTCTGAGCCGGCAGCATCGCCAGCCTTGCTGTGCCGGATCGGGTGCAGTATCTTCGTGCGCTTGCTGCCGAAGGAGTGGATGTGGGCGCACACCGGGTACGATTCTTCTTCATGCTGGGTCTGCTTTCTGTGACGGGTTGCGTAATGGGCACCCAGCGCGACGGCCGCATCATCGCCGTCGAAGACGTCGCCCGCGTGGTCGTCGGCACCACGACCAAGCAGGAAGTGCTCGAACTCTTCGGGCCCCCGAATTCCTTCAAGCGCCTGCGTGAAGAGCTCGAAGCAGACTTCGATCCCGACGAGCGCCTGTTCCTGCCGCTGTACGACGAGAACGTCTACATCTACGAGTACAGCGAAGACTCGGAGACCTTCTTCAGCGCAGCGCTGCTCTACACCTACTTCAACCGCGAGCGGCTGGCAGACCGATTGATGGTGATCTTTGACGACGACGACGTCGTCGCCTATCTGGCCTTCAGCAAGCAGACCGATGCTGTTCCTGAGCCCGAACCATGAAGGGGACGCTCGGATGCATGCTTCTGGCTCTGTCCTGTGGCTGCAGCTACCAGGTCGACACCGCCGGAGACCGCAGCCTCAAGAGCTGGCGACGCCATGAGCTGCACCCGAGCCTCGCCGAGCTGGTCGCCCAGATCGGGCCGCCGCAGACGATGCGTCCGGTGGGCGAGCAGCTCTATTGCTACTACGGTTTCCGTGAGCTGGTTCGCAGCGATTTCGTCTTGACGTACTACCTCAACATCTTCAAGCTCGTCGACGAAACACGCGCCGATTTCGAGCTGGTTCTGGTGTTCGACCGCCAGGACCGCCTGGTGTTGTCGGCGGTCGCCGCAAGGTGATGCGGGTGTACGGCACCGCTGCGCTGGTGTGCGCCGCCAGGCATCGCTGTGCAGGTGCTGTCCAGGGGCCGCTGCGGCGACAGGCATGAGACTTGCAGATTTGTCCGTTGACGGATGGAAGTGAAACGAAAGGGGAGGTCATGGCTGCCAAATCCGACAAGCTGAGCGACCGCGAACGGCGGTACTACATATTGGCTCTTACGACGATGGCCAGTGCGGACAAGCATGCGGCCAAAGAAGAGCTCGAGTTCATCCAGCGCCGCTGCAAGCAGCTGAAGTGCCGGCTCACCAAGAAGGACTTCAAGGCGTACGACCTCGAGAAGATCGCGCGGGTGATCACCAACAGCAAGCAGCGCAGCGAGCTGTTCCAGGATCTGATCGCGATGGCCAAGGCCGACCGCAAGTGGGACCCGGCCGAGTTGCAGATCCTCAAGTTCTTCTCTGAGCGCTGGAAGCAGCCCCTGCCCTCGATCAAGGGGGTGACCTGGGACTCCATCGATGCTCCCAAAGAGGCCGCCACGCGCGACCTGAGCAAGAACAAGCGCGCCCAGCTCGAGAAACGGGAAGAGTTGCCCAGGGCGACCGACCCGGGCATGCGCTGGGGCTGGGTGTTCGCCTCGATCATCGTGTTCGTGGCAGCCGTGGCAGGTAGCCTGTTCGCAGCCGGAAAATGGTGGCAGCCGATCAACATCGACACCCTGGTTGCCCATGAGCCGATCCTTTTCCTGTTCCTGCTGGCGCCGTGCCTGGTCTCGGGCCTGTTGGTCGGGATCGTCTCGCCAGGGCGGACCGTGCGCGAGCCCGCCATCGGGATTCTGATCACTCTGTTGCTGGTGTTCGGTGTCCTGGCCCTGGCGGTGCTGCCGGACGCCGAGGGGGCGGGCTACGGCCTGCTGTTGGCGATCTCCGGAGCCTCGACCGTGGCGATGTTCATCCTGGCGTTGATCGGAGCCTGGATCGGCGAGCTGGTCACCGGAAACTGAACGGCGGCCGCCGGGAGACACCGCGCATGGGGCAAGAGCCTCGATTGAGCCGGAAGAAGAAGCTGGTTTTCGCCCTGGTCTGTCTCGGCGTCAGCCTGCTGGCGGCCGAGGCCGTCCACCGCCTGCTGAGCGGACAACGCTACGCCAGACAGCAGGCACGCTTCGATGCTCAGGCCTTCTACGCCGAGCACCCGGTCCTCCCCTACGTCTTGCGGGCTGGACGCTACGAGAATCAGAGTCCTGGCTGGGAAGCGGTCGCTGAAGCATACCGCGCCCGCGGTGAGACACCTGTAGACTTCGTCTTCGAGGTGAATGAGCACCTGATGCGAGGCCCGCCGGTGCGGGAACCGCGCCCGGACATCCGCCTGCTGTGTATCGGAGCGTCAACGACCTTCGGGACGGGTTGCCCGGCCGACTCGCTGACCTACCCAGGCCAGCTGCAGACCCGGCTGCAGGGGCGGTTTCCCCGCTCCAGCCTCGAAGTCCTGAACGCGGGCGTGCCGCGCTACCGCAGCAGCGAGAGCATCCTCAACCTGCGGCGGCTTGCCAGCCTCGAGCCCGACTTTGTGTTGCTCTACCACGCGATCAACGACATTGTCTGGTGCGACGACACCGCGCACTACGCAGAGCCCGAGGGGCAACCCAGACCGCTCACGCGCCTGGAGAAGCTGCGCCTGCAGGCGGGCTCCTTCCTGCTCGAAGATGTCTGGAACCGGCTGACCGGTGTCTATCCCGAGAAGGGTGCCCGCGGGACGGGATTTGTGAACTATCCCGAGGCGCACTCAGTCTTCGAAGGCAACATGCGGCGGCTGGTGCACCTGTCTCGCGAGCTGGGAGCGCAGCCTGTGCTGTTGACTTTCGCGACGCGGCTGCGCGACGACCTCAATGCTGAACAGCAGGCCGATGTGGTGGGCGGTGTACTGTTCACCAACTACTTCCCCGACTACGCCTCGATGCAAGCGGCGCTGAAGAAGTACAACGAGATGATCCGCAGGCTGGCTGCTGAAGAGCGCGTGCCCTTGATCGATCTCGAGGGCACCCTCCCCACCGACGCTCGCTATTGGACCGACTTCTGCCACCTGACCGACGAGGGCACTGCCCTGATGATCGACAGATTGGAGCCCGGCATGGTGGCGGCGCTCGAGAGTTGGCTCGCGGGCCATTGAAGGCGCACTCAGCCGACCTGTACCTTGATCTCGCGCGGCTTCAAACGTTCGGACCGAGGCAACAGTAGAGTCAGCACACCGTGCTTCAGGACGGCGCTGATCTTCTGCGTGTGAACCTTGTCTCCCAGCTCAAATTGTCTGAAATAGTGGACCAGCTCGAATTCCTGGTGTCCCGGCTGCCCCGGGCTCTTCAGGGAAACGGGAGCGCTGATGGTCAGCACGCCATCATCGACCCGGACGTCGAGGTCAGCACTCTGCACGCCCGGCATATCGGCGGTCAGGCACAAGCCTTCAGTGCTCTCGTAGATGTCTACGGCCGGAACCTGATAGCGGCTGGGCTCACGGGTGGCCTGTACAGCCTGTTCGCCCTCGGGGGCGGGTACGGTCTTCTCTGCCATGATCGTGTCCTCCTGCAATCCGGCCTCAGCCGATGCTCACCTTGATGTTGCGTGCCCGCGCCCGTTGATCCTTGGGCAGCCGAATCTCCAGAATGCCGTCTCGGTAGTGGGCGCTGACCTGGGTCTCGTCGATCTCTGTCTGCAACTCGAGGCTCCGTTGGAAGCGGCCCGCTGCACGTTCACTGCGATGGAAGGCGACCGCCTCCACACCTTCGTGTCCGGCCTTCTCGCCGGCCAGTCTGAGCGTGCTGCCCTGCACCGTCACCTCGATGCTGTCAGGCTTGAGGCCTGGCGCGAGCGCCTGGACGAACAGGGCCTCTGCGTCTTCGCTGACATTCAGGAGCGGATAGCGGCGGGCGGCACGTCCGGGCAGGAACGCCGTCCGCAGACCGGCCTCCTGGCGGTGTCCGCGCAGGAAGCGGTCGAGCTCGCGATGCAGAGAGTGCATACCGTCGAGCGGGTTCCAAGCATTCCACATGGTCGAATCCTCCTGGGTTGATGGGCTGGGCGTGGTTGCCGCAGTCCATTTCCAAGAAGCAAGCCGGGGTCCAAACGCGCAATCATCCACAAGCCTTTACCCAACAGACACATATGGCATGCGACCAGAAACGGCTTGATTGCCAGAAGGGCAGCAATCGCGGCTCCTGCTGAAACTTTGGCAGCTGCCTCAAGCCCGGCTCGGAGTTCCTTTCCCCCGCCGCACCAGGCTGCTATACTGCGCGGCTACAACTCCGAAGGAGACTCCCATGCGCGGCCTGAGCGCCCTGATTCCCATCGCCATCTGTGCCGCACTGCTCGGCTGTGGCGATGCTCCCAAGCGGACCGACACCTTCGTGTTCGCCAAAGCCGGCGACGCGGTGCTGCTCGATCCGGCCGATGTGACCGACGGCCACTCCATCACCGTGTGCAACAACATCTTCGAAGGGCTCTTGCAGTTCAGGGAAGAAGAAGACGTCGTCGGCGACCAGTTGGAGCCCTGCCTGGCCGAATCATGGGAAGTCACCGCAGATACAGAGATCGTCTTCACCCTCAAGGCAGACGTGAAGTTCCACGACGGCACTACGCTCGACGCCGACGATGTCGTGTTCTCCTTCAACCGCCAGTTCGTACCCGACCACCCCTTCTACAGCGAAGGCAACTGGACCTATTGGGGCTCGGTCTTCGCCACCGTGCGCAAGGTCGAGAAGGTCGGCCCGCTGCAGGTCAAGGTGACACTCAGCCAATCGGACCCGACCTTCCTCAGCTGCCTGGTGATGGCCCACACCTACATCATCAGCAAAGAGGCCGCCGAGAAAGCCGGTCCCAAAGAGTACAAACGGCACCCGGTCGGCACCGGGCCGTTCCAGTTCGTCGACTGGCTGAAAGAAGACCACATCACCCTCAAACGCTTCGACGACTACTGGGGCGAGAACGCCCTGCTCAAGCGGCTGGTCTTCCGCGTGATCAAAGAGCCCTCGACGCGCATGCTCGAGTTGCAGGCAGGCCGCGTGCACGGGATGGAGTATCCCGACCCCGAGAACCTGGCCATGATCGCCGCCGACCCGAACCTCAAGCTGCTCGAAGCCCGCGGGGTCAACGTCGGCTACCTGGCCTTCAATGTCGGTGCCGACACTCCTGGCTACGAAGAGCCCTTCGGAGATGCCCGCGTACGCCAGGCCATCGCCCACGCAGTCAACCGCGACGAGATCATCCAGTATCTGTACAAAGGCACCGCCATCCGCGCCGACGGTCCGATTCCCCCGGGCATCTGGGGCCGTAAGCAGCTCGATCCCATCGAGTACAACCCGCAGATGGCCCGCGACCTGCTGAGAGAGGCCGGCTACGCAGATGGCTTCAAGACCACCCTTTGGGCGATGCCTGTGCAGCGCCCCTACATGTTCAGCCCCAAACAGATCGCCGAGCGCATCCAGGCAGACCTGAAGGAGATCGGCATCCGCTGCGAGATCAAGACCATCGAGTGGGGCATCTACCTCGACAAGACCAAAGCCGGCGAGCACCCGATGTGCCTGTTGGGCTGGACGGCCGATTTCGCCGACCCTGACAACTTCCTCTACGTGCTGCTCGACAAGGACAATGCTGTGCCTGGATCTGCGCAGAACGTGTCGTTCTGGCGCGACGACGCTTTCCACGAGCTGATCATGGAGGCCAAAGGCACCTACGATCAGCAACGCCGCGCCACCCTGTACGAGCAGGCGCAGGACATCTTCGCCGCACAGCTCCCCTGGCTGCCGATGGCACACGCCAAGCAGGTGATGGCCTTCCGCTCGGACGTCGAAGGTTACAAGATCTCGATCATGGGCCAGTATTACTTCAAGAAGACGCACATCGTCGCCGAGCAGGTTCAGTAGCGCGTGACACAAGCTCGGCCTGGGTTGTTCCGGCGGCTGGCGGCCAAGATCCCCGTCGGCGTGCTGCTGTTCGTGGCCCGCCGGCTGGTGCTGATGGTGCCGACGCTGCTCGGTGCAAGCATGCTGATCTTTGGCCTGATGCGGATGTCGGGCGGGGACCCCGCCAAGATCCTCGGAGGCGAACGGGCCAGCGCCGAACAGCTCGCCAAGATCCGCGAGCGCTGGGCGCTCGACGAGCCCTTGCTGGTGCAATACGGCCACTGGCTGGGCAACGCGCTCACCGGCGACCTGGGCAACTCCATCCAGACGCAGCGCCCCGTGATGGATGAGTTCCGCGAGTTCTTCCCCAACACCCTCGAGCTGACCTGTTTTGCCATCCTCCTGGCAGTGGTGCTGGGAGGCCTGGCTGGCGTGCTGTCGGCCCGATTCCCCAACACGGTCCTCGACTATGGATCGATGGGCGGTGCGTTGGTCGGCATCTCGGTGCCCGTGTTCTGGTTGGGGTTGATGTTGATGTTCTTCTTTGGCTACTGGCTCAACATTCTACCGGTCTCTGGTCGCTTCGATGACCTCTACTACGATCGCCCCACCCGCGTGACCGGGCTCTACCTGCTCGACTCGCTGCTCGAAGGCAACGGCGCCGCGTTCTGGGTTTCCTTCCAACACCTGCTGCTGCCGAGCATCGCGCTGTCGACGATTCCTATGGCGCTGATCGCCCGTATGACCCGCTCGAGCATGCTCGAGGTGCTCGGGCAAGACTACATCCGCACCGCTCGGGCCAAGGGCGTGCCCGAGCGGGTGGTGGTGTTCCGGCACGCGCTCAAGAACGCCATGATCCCGATCGTGACTGTCGTCGGCCTGCAGTTCGGGCTGCTGCTGTCGGGGGCGATTCTGACCGAGACAGTATTCAGCTGGCCGGGCATCGGACGTTGGGCTGTCAACTCGGTCAATGCGCGCGACTATCCGGCCATCCAGGGCTGCGTGCTGATCACCGTCAGCCTCCTGCTGTTTGTCAACCTAGCCGTCGACGTGCTGTATACGGTCGTCGATCCGCGGGTTCGCTTGTCGGGGAAGAAGGACTGATGCGGGACCTGCTGCGAGAGATCGTCGGACGCCGCGCCTCCCTGTTCGGACTGTGCATCGTCGTGCTGATGGTGCTGCTCGCTGTGTTTGCGCCGCTGCTGGCACCACAGGATCCGACCACCGGCAACCTGTCGCAAGGCCTGAAACCAGGCTTCTGGGGCGAGCAGCCGGTCGGCCTGCTCGGCACCGACAAGCAGGGCCGCGACCTGCTCTCGCGCATTCTCTGGGGCACGCGCACCTCCCTGCTGGTCGCCTGCCTGGCCGTCTCGATCGCGGCCGTGGCCGGGATATCGGTCGGGATCATCGCCGGCTACTACGGGGGCTGGATCGACACGCTCCTGATGCGCGGGGCAGACATCGTGCTGGCCTTCCCCGCCGTGCTGCTGGCGATCGTCATTCTCGCGGTGTTTGAAGAGCCCGGGCTCGACAAGGCGATGATCGCGATCGGCATCGTCTACACGCCACAGCTGGCACGTATCGTGCGCGGCAGCACTTTGAAGGCCTCGGCACTGGACTTCGTCGAAGCCCAACGCGCGCTGGGGGCGAGCGACGCCCGCATCATCGGCGTGCACATCCTGCCCAATATCCTCGCCCCGGTGATCGTGTTTCTGACCATGACCTTTGCCGGCGCGATCCTCGACACGGCGGCGCTCGGCTTTCTGGGACTCGGAGCGCAGGCGCCGACCGCCGAGCTAGGAGCTATGCTGGCCGATTCGCGCGAGTACTTCGTCAGCGGCGCCTGGTGGGCCGCGACCTTCCCGGGGCTGGCGATTCTCTTCAGCGTGCTGGGGCTCAACCTGCTGGGGGACGGGCTGCGCGATGCGCTCGACCCGAGGTTGCGGCCATGAGCGCGCTGAAGGTGCAGAATCTGAAGCTGGGCTTCCGCGTCAAGCGCGGCTTCCTGCAGGCCGTCGACGACGTCTCCTTCGAGCTCGAGCGCGGCGGCGCTCTGGGGCTGGTGGGCGAGAGCGGCAGCGGCAAGTCGGCGACCGCGCTCGCCATTCTGGGGCTGCTGCCGATGCCGCCCGCTGAGATCGTCGATGGACGCATCCTGCTCGACGAGCGGGACCTGCTGAAGATGTCCCAGAGCGAGCTACGGCCCTTGCGCGGCGGGCGCATCTCGATGGTCTTCCAGGAGCCGATGACCGCTCTGAACCCAGTGCTGCGCATCGGCGAGCAGGTCGCGGAGGCGATCTACTACCACCAGCAGGTCGGCTGGAAAGAGGCCCGCAAAAAGGCCGTGCAGAGCCTGGCCGATGTCGGGCTGCCCGATCCGGATGAGCGGGCGCGCCAGTATCCCCACGAGATGTCGGGGGGCATGCGGCAGCGGGTGATGATCGCGCAGGCCCTCGCCTGCCGCCCCGATTTCCTGTTGTGCGACGAGCCGACCACAGCGCTCGACGTCACCATCCAGGCGGGCATCCTGCAGCTCCTTGCGGAGCTGCAGGAGAGGCTGAATATGGGGATTCTGCTGATCTCCCACGACCTCGGTGTCGTCGCCCAGTTCTGTGAACAGGTGGCGGTCATGTATGCCGGCCAGATCGTCGAGCAGTCGGACGTGCGCTCGGTTCTGCAAAAGCCCAGGCATCCTTACACGCAGGCCCTGTTGCACGCGCATCCTGGAGCGCAGGAGCGTGGCGCGAAGCTCGTGCCGATCGAGGGGACCGTTCCGGATCTGACCGAGCCCCAGCAGCAGTGCCGCTTCGTCTCGCGCTGTAGCCAGAAGATCGACGGCTGCAGCGAACGCGTTCCCGAGTTCCACGATGGCCTGCGCTGCTTCCTGCAGGACGGAGCTAGCGATGGCTGATGCAATCCTGTCCGCCACAGGCCTGAGCAAGATCTTCAAGCTCGGCGGCGGCCTGTTTCAGAAGACGCGCCAGGTGCGTGCTGTGCTCGACGTCGACCTCGAAGTGGCTGAGGGCGAGACCCTGGCTCTGGTCGGAGAGAGTGGCTGCGGCAAATCGACGCTGGGCCGGCTGCTGCTGCACCTGCTGCCCCCAAGCCGCGGCATGGTCTGCTTCCGCGGCAAACCGTACGCGTCCTTGAACCGCCAAGAGCTGTTCAAGCTGCGGGAGCAGATCCAGATCATCTTCCAGGATCCCTTCAGCAGCCTCGACCCTCGCCAGCGTGTCGGCTCGGCCATCGAAGAGCCCCTCAAGATCCACGGCTGGCCGCGGCGCGAGCGGCAGAAACGGGTCGCGGCGTTGCTCGATCGGGTGGGACTGCGCGCCGACCAGGCCAGCAACTACCCCCACCAGTTCTCGGGCGGTCAACGCCAGCGCATTGGCATCGCGCGTGCCCTGGCGCTCAAACCAGCCCTGGTCGTTGCCGACGAGCCGGTATCCGCGCTGGATGTGTCGATCCAGGCTTCGATCTTGAATTTGATGCACGAGCTGCAAGAGGAGCTGGGCCTGACCTACGTGTTCATCTCCCACGACCTCGCTGTCGTTCGGCACTTCGCCGATCGGGTCGCGGTGATGTACCTCGGGCGCATCGTCGAGCTGGCAGAGACCGGCAGCTTGTTCGCCGCGCCGCATCACCCCTATACCCGCGCTCTGCTCAGCGCTGTGCCGCGCATAGACTTCGACGCGCATCGGCAGTTCACGGCCATCAGCGGCGAGATCCCCAGCCCGTTGAATCCGCCGAGCGGCTGCACCTTCCATCCGCGCTGTGTTTCGGCTGTGCCCGCGTGCGCGCAGGTCTTGCCGGCCTTGCGCACGCTGCCCGACGGCCGCGCCTTGCGCTGCGATGTCGTCGAGGTGCAAGCCTGAGGGGGCGGGGGCCATCCCTGATTCCTGGCTTCGTCCAGCCAAACCGGCCTTCTCGGCGGTCGCAGACCGCCGCTACAGCGGAGTGTCCCCATTCATAACGGCCCAGCCCCTGTAGCGGCGCTCTGTGAGCGCCGGAAGCCCCGCCCGCAACCGCTACTGCGGGGTGTCCCCATTCACAACGGCGCAGCCCCTGTAGCGGCGCTCTGTGAGCGCCGGAAGCCCCGCCCGCAACCGCTACAGCGGAGTGTCCCCAATCACCACGGCCCAGCCCCAGTAGCGGCCCGCAGTGAGCCCCGGCACCCCCCCCCCCAACCCCAACAGCGGGGGGTACCCCAGCAC
>JAJDCP010000077.1 GCA_029260765.1 Planctomycetota bacterium | reverse complement strand
ACGGTCAGGAGGACGCTCGTCATCGATGGGACATGCTTGTCGCCGACCTTGTTGTCGTCGAGCTCAAGGCGATCAAGCAACTGCAGGATGTCCACTTCGTCGTCGTCCGTTCGTACTTGCGCGCCGCCCGACGAGAACACGAGCTGCTGCTCAACTTTTCCAGTGACAAGCTCGTTCCCAAGCGGGTTCTCGCACGTTGCGGTTTCCGGAATCCTGGGTTCCTCATAGGTCTCTTCTTCCGCAGCGCATGACAGCAGAGAAAAGCCACGCCTCCAACGACCCAAGTGCTCACCCCTGCCTTTTCGCTGTCCTGGATTGGACTCGTGCTCCTGACACACGACGGCGAAACCATCCAGGCTGAGAGTTCTATGCGACACGGCCTCCTAGGCCGCAGCTCCTTCAGCCGCAAGCTGGAGGGCTGGTCGGCCAGCATCACGTCCTCGGCGCGTGGAGCAGACGACTGCTGCGGTTTCTCCTCAATGAGCTTGGGCGGCCCTGGCTGAACGTGTTCGAGCTAGCAGCCCGCGACGACCTCCAGCCCCGCGTCGTTCTCGCCGGCAAAAAAGCGCAGCGGTGGCCATCCGCAGCGCGGGCTTCGTAGACCTCCCCGAAGCCACCCCGCCCGAGCTGGCGGTCCGCTCGTAGCTGCCGATGCGCTTTGGTAGGTCGTGGGCACCTCGAGCGCTTGTCTTGCGGAAGCGCCGCCCGAAGCGCCCGACGATCCGCCTGTCCGGTCGGCGCTTGTGATGGCTGCCCAAGACTCGCAAATCCTTGCCCTGCCGGGCTATCCATGCGCTCGTCCCAGCGTTACACTTGGGAAACACCAGGCAGCCTGCAATGCATCGCCGGGCTGACTTTGCGTGCGGCTGTCCACCTTTCCAGTCCGCAACCCGTTCGAGCAGGAGTGACCGATGGCACGTCTTTGGAACCACAAGAGTCCGGGCCAGAGCTTCCAGGCGGATGGCACCTGGGGCAAGGCCTGGCAGGGGCTCCGGAAGGGATTCGAACGGAGCATGGGGGCGCTGTGGGTGAGGCGCAGATTCACCAAGGGTCTGGGCAAACGTCTGAGCGAGCTCCACACCAAGCTCATCGACGTCCAGAACTATGCGAGACAGGCCGACATGCACAACGAACGCGCTGTCGCGGATGTCCAAGCCAGCCTGGGCCAGCTGCACACCCTCTGGCAGGGCACCATCGCTACCTACCAGGCGTACCGTAAGCAGATCGTCAAATCCATGGATGCCC
This sequence comes from Planctomycetota bacterium, assembly GCA_029260765.1. Lineage (GTDB taxonomy): Bacteria > Planctomycetota > J058 > JAJDCP01 > JAJDCP01 > JAJDCP01. Next base: position 81,144 of record JAJDCP010000077.1, on the reverse strand, counting down.
AGCCCGAGAACTCGCCGCTGCTCACGCTGCTCGACACAGCCGACACGCTTTTCCAGCGGGTCAAAGCCGAGGTTCGGAACATCGACAAATGGTTGGCTGACAGGGCGTCGGCCCTCCTGTAGGTTGGAGTTTGGCGTTGGCCACGGGAACCCGCCGTCTACGAACCCAATCTCAGGCGAGCTTGCTGCACATCGCCGAGCGCAGCGGCTGGCAGGGCGACCGCGTGGCCCTGGTCGAGGCCCTGTGCTTCGTCGCCACTGAGATCCACAAGCAGGTCCTCAACCTGCACTTCGACCCGCAGGCTCCCGACGCCGCGCGCAAGTTCGGGCGCGAGCAGCGGCTCCCCGCCGTGCTCGCGCACTGCGAGCGGCTGCTCAAACGCAACCAGCACCTGGTCGGAGGCTCTGTCAGCGTCGCCGACCACTTCCTGTTCTGGGCGCTGTGGCTGCTCAAGCAAGCGAAGCTCGCACTGCCCGCAATCCTGTCCGCCTTCCTGGCCCGGCACGCTGCCCGTCCAGCCGTCGAGCGTGTACTCGCGCGGGAATACGCCGCCCACCAAGAGCAAGGAGAGACCTCGTGCACATCTGCCTCGTCATCTTCGACGGCCTGACCGCTCTCGACGCGATCGGCGGCTACGAGGTCCTGGCGCGCCTGCCCGGCGCTGAGCTCGACTTCGTCGCCCCTGCGGCCGGCGTGATCGCCGCTGACACCCGCCGCCTCGGCATCATGGCGTACAAGAAGCTCGCCGATATCGAACGCACCGACATCCTCTATCTGCCCGGCGGTCCGGGCGCAGTCGCCCTCCAGGAGGACGAGGACTTCCTGAGCCAGCTGCGCCGCCTCGATGCCACCTCGAGCCACACCGTCGGTATCTGCACCGGCGTCGGCCTGCTCGCGGCGGCGGGACTGCTCGAGGGCAGACGCGCGACCACCAACTGGTTCTTCCGGACACAGCTACGTGCGCGCGGCGTCGAGGTCGTCGACGAGCGGGTCGTGCGCGACGGGAAGTACCTGACCGGGGCGGGGGTGTCCGCGAGCATCGACGCCGGGCTGACCCTCGCGAACGATTGGGCCGGAGAAGACGTCGGGCGCATGCTGCAGCTCGGCCTCGAATACTACCCGCGGCCGCCTTTCCCGGACGCTTCGCCAGCGGACGTGCCCGCGAGACTGCAAGAGATGGTGCGCACATTCGGCGGCGGGCTCTCCCGGCTCGCGCGCACACCTCCTTGGCTATAAGGGCTGCGCCGCGCACAACGTGCCGCGCTGGGCTGGTGGAGCGCCGTCCGCCGGGTTTCCTCAAGACCGCCACGACTTCGGCAGAGGTTTTTCCTATCCTGGAGCGCAACAGCAGAGGCGTCCTCCGCGGACCCGCGTCGGGCTGCAAGGAAGCCTCATGGCAGAGCCAGCCCCGGAAGTCACGCAACGCAGGACCCGCCTCGCGCTGGCGATGGCGGCGCGGGCCCGGGCCTGCGTCAGCGCGCGGCCCGCCGCAACAGAGCCGCGGCTCGGCGTGCTCTCCTACCAGGCCCTGGACTTCCCCCGCGTCTCCGGCAACCTCGGGGATCCCGTCCAGACACTCGCCTTCTTGACCCAGCTGGCCCGCAACACACAGGTGTAGCCCTGCAGCACCTCGAGCAGCTCCGCGCCTGCTCTCGGGTGGTCACCTCCCGGCTGCACACCTACCTGCCTTGCCGGGCCCTGGGACTGGACGTGGACTTCCGGCTGCCGCTGGCTGCCGACCGGCGCTTCGACGGGCTGGTCGGCCTCGACGACGCCCAGACCGCGGAGCGGGTCGAGCTGGCGCTGGCTCTGGACGAGAACCTGACCGAGCAGCTGCCCACGGTCGCGCGCGTACTCTACCTCGACATCGACATCCTGGTGCGCGGCGACATCGGCGTGCTGTACGACCTCGATCTACAGGGATGCACGCTGGCCGCGCGTCTCGGCAAGGTTGAGAAACCCTCCCAGGCGGCGCGCTGCCGCAGCACGGAATTTCTGAAGCAGCGAAAGGCCCAGGTTTGGCCGGGTGCAACGATGTGGAATGCCCGGGGTGGGCACTCCAGCCGACAGCGTGTATCCTATCGGGGAGCTGCTGAGGAGTGGAGTCCGGGTGATTGTCGAGAAAGCACTGAGCCTCGAAGAACTTCAAGTCGTCGCGGCCTTGGAGAGCCCGCTGTCGCCCGCGCAACAGGAGCTTTTTTTGCAGCTGGCGCGGGACATGAAGCTCTTCGACGTCGAGATCCTCCAGTTGCAGGCGTTTCTGCGCAAGAAGAAGCTGAAGCCGCCGTATGTGACCATGCCTGACGAACAATTCTCGATCTTCAAGCGCCTGGCCTATTGGCTGACCCGCAACGCCCAAGATGACCAGGTCGGTCCCGAGCTCCTGCTTCTCGGCAGCGTCGGCGTCAAGTTCGGCGTCGACCGCGTCCGCATCAAGACTATGGTCCGCGGACAAATCAAACGCAACAAAACCTCGCGCCGTCTTGTCCGCCTCGACAAGGAGTTGGCCGAGCGCGAGGCCGGGCAGGAACTGTAGTGGGCTTCGCTGGACCCGCTTGAAGACATTTAACGCAAAGGCACAAAGACGGAGAAGAATCTTGGAGCTTGGCTTCCAAGAAATTCTCACCCGCTGCGCCGTGACCACGCACAGGGACGCAGAGAGGCTGCACAGAGGCCCAAAGACGCGCTGCCTTTGCGCGAGATTCCCCGCCGCCGGCAGGCCCCAAGAAACCCGGATGCGCCCCAAGAACTACTCCGGCACAAACACCAACGAAGCCGAGTTGACGCAGTGGCGCAGGTTCTTCTTGGTCAGCTGCTCGCCGACAAAGACATGCCCCAAGTGTCCGTCGCAGCGGACACAGCGGATCTCCGTGCGCCGCATACCCATGCTGCTGTCTTCCAAACGCACGACCGCACCCGGGACATCATCATCGAAGGCCGGCCAGCCACAACCCGAGTGGAACTTGTGTTCGCTGCTGTATAGGAACAGGCCGCAGCCAGCACAGTGGTATGCACCCGCAGCCTCGTGGTCGGTCAGCTCCCCGGTCCCACGCATCTCGGTCCCACCTTGACGCAAGATGCGGAATTGATCGGGAGAGAGCAGCGCACGCCACTCCGCATCGGACAAGCGGATCTTGCCCTCCGCATCGGGCGTCAACGCTTCGTAACGGGCAAGCGGGGACTCAGAAACACTCATAACGGCTCCATTTGAGGGGACGGCGGGCGCGCCCCCGGACGGGCTGCAGCCCGAGATGCTGGCAAACAGGAAAGCGGCAATGACGGCGCACAGGTGTCGAAGCATCGGCTCAATCCCGAGTGGGAGACACGCCATCATCGCAGAAAGCCCGGGCCCACTGCAAGCCCCCCGGCAGAGCAGCCGCCGCCCACTCGATATGCAGGATCCGCCGATGGGCCGGCTGCATGGACCGTCGGGAGCCGTGCACCAGCAGGCCTCGCATCAACAGCACATCTCCCACGTCCGCCGGCACATCGACCGCCTTCTGCGGACTGAGATCTCGAAGCTCAGCCGCTGTCAGCCGGCCCAGGCGGTGGCTGCCGGGCAGCACCCGCAGGGCCCCGTTGGCAACCGGGCAGGCGTCGAGGTGCAGCCGTAGCGTCAGCATGCCCTCCAGCACGGCGGCGGGCGCACGCACGTGCACGACCCCTTGCTTGCGCGACCAGGGGCCGAAGCCCGGGACCTCGCGTCGCTCATCGCAGACGGCGATGCTGACGTCTTGATGCCAACCGAGATTCCAGTTGGCGTGCACAGTCTTGTCGAACAAGATCGCGCGCACCGCGAAACATCTGGGGCCGAGCAGATCGGCCAGCAGTGATTGCAGCGCGTCGCTGGCGAGCAATGCCCGCGCCTCGGGCAGCCGGCGCAGCGCATCACGCAGACCGCCGCTGCGCCGCGGTAGCTGGGACAAGCCTCGACAGGCCGTCCGCACCCGCTCGACGCACGCCGGGTCGAGCAGACCGCCGAGCACGACGAAGCCGTCCCGGTCCAGGTCCGTCAGGATCCGCTGCAGATCTCTCGCCACGAGAATCCCCTCCCCACCAGCACGGGTGCAGCTTGGCACAGCCCCGTCCCCCGCTCAAGAGCCTGCCCTCCACGCGGCCCGCCTGGTATCCTGCAGCCTTCGCCCGCGCTGCACTACCCCGGAGACCGCACCATGAGGCGTTGGCACCGACTGCTCGGCTTGACCTTGTCGGGACCCTTTCTGATCTGGGCCCTGACAGGTCTGCTCTTCTTCCTCAAACCCGGTTGGGGGCCTGCCTACGCTCCCCTGAACGTGGGCTTGTATCCCCTCCGAGCTGGGACGCACCCGACCCCTCCAGGCTGCCTCGAGAGCCGGCGCCTGCGGACGGTGCTGGGGGAGCACCTGCTGGTCCGCGACGCCGACGGCTGGCGGCAGCTCGATCCGGTCACGCTGGACCCGCGTCCTGCCCCCCAGACTGCGGATGTCTGGAGGCTGTTCGCGGACGCGATCCGCAGCGACAGCACCCGCTATGGGGGCGTCGTCTCCTGCGACAGCCTGCGCGCGGAGACCACGCACGGCAAGCAGCTGTGGCTCGACTGGTCGCAACTCAGCATGAGCCAACGCGGACCCGACACGGACCGCATCGACTTCCTCTACCGCTTGCACTACCTGCAGTGGACAGGACACCCGGGGCTGGACGCGCTCTTGGGAATCGCCGGGCTGCTCGGCATCGTCGGACTGACGGCGCTCGGATTGCTGCTGCTGCGTGGACCTCCCAAGAAAGGCTGAGCCCCCGCCTGGGCGACGTTCGCGAAGCGATTCTCGCTGCAGTCTGCTAGACTGCTGGTCTTCCGTTCCTCTTGCAACGAGGTTGCGATGCGCTACGAGTTTCTGGGCCGCACAGGTGTGCGGGTGTCCGCCCTGGGCTTCGGCACAATGTCGTTCGGCAAGGAGGCCGACGCCGCGATGGCCGGGCGCATGTTCGCACGCTGTCGCGAGGCAGGCATCAACTTCATCGACTGCGCGGATGTGTACAACTGCGGCCGCTCCGAGCTGATCCTCGGCCGCCTGCTGCGCGGGTGCCGGGACGAGGTGGTGCTGACCACCAAAGCCTACTTCCCGACCGGCTCCGACGTCAACGCCCGCGGAACGAGCCGCTACCATCTGGTGCGCACGGTCGAGGCCAGCCTGAGGCGCCTGGGCACCGACCGCATCGATGTCTTCTTCCTGCACCGCTTCGACGACATCACCAGCCTCGAAGAGACGCTTCGTGGCGTCGAGCTGTTGGTGCAACAGGGCAAGATCATCTATCCAGCGGTGAGCAATTTCTCTGCCTGGCAGGCGGCCCGCGCCCTCGGCGTGGCCGAGCGTTTCGGCTGGGCACCGATCACCTGCCTGCAACCGATGTACAACCTGGTCAAGCGTCAGGCCGAAGTCGAGATCCTGCCCTTTGCGCAGGCTGAGGGCCTGGGCGTGCTGCCGTACAGCCCGCTGGGGGGAGGGCTTCTGACCGGCAAGTACCGCGGCGGCGAACACCCCGAACACAGCCGTTTCGACGAGAACAAGCTCTACGCCACCCGCTACGGCGCGGCGAACAACTTCGCGATCGCCGAGGAATTCTGCAAGTTGGCAGATGCCCGGGGTGTCCATCCTGTCACCCTTGCCATCGCCTGGGTCGCCTCGCATCCGGCCGTCACTGCGCCGCTGATCGGGGCGCGCAACCTCGAGCAGCTCGAGCCCGCCCTGGCCGCGGCCGACTTCGAGCTCAGCCCCGAGCTGCGGGCCGAGATCTCCGCCTTGTCTCCGCAGCCCCCTCCGGCCACCGACCGCAATGAAGAGACCAGCGCCCACAACTTCGGGGCGCGCTGAGCCCAACAACAGCACAACGCCCGGGCCAGGCCCGGGCGTTGATAGGATGAGAGAGGCTCGCGTTGCTCAGCCTTGTGGCCCATCGGCCTTCTTTTTCAGTGCCAGCCCGAGGATCAAACCCAACAAGAGCAGGAACGCGCTGCAGGCGCCGGTGCACATCGCCGAGCCGGCACCCAGCAGTCCGCCCATGATGCCGCCCAGGTCCCCCAGAGGACTCTCGATGAAGACCTCATCTCCACCAACGATCGTCAGCGTATAGGTCTTGGTGTTGCCCGACTCATCGGTGGGGATCGCGAAGTGCCCGATCCTCTGGTGCGTCTCTTCCGCAGTCGCTGCTTCGTTTTGCGGGGCGTAGTGGTTGGTGCCATCGCTATCGATCAGCGTGATGCTGGTCGGCTTGGTGGCGCCTTTGCGCTGCAGGACCTGGTAGAAGAACGAGCCGGTCATCGAGAAGTTCAGCGTCGCCGGCGTGTCGGCCGCCGTCCCCTTCCAGAAGGCGTCGCCCTCGTCGAACGTGTTCATACCCTCGACGCCGCCCTCGATGGCCGAAGTACCCATGAACCAGAGCACGGCTGTCAAGATCAAGCCCAGGACACCGAGAATCAGCAGGACTTTGCCAGAAGTATGCATATCGCCCCCAAGTGGTTTGCGTATTTCACGAGCCACGAATGTAGTCCATCGTGTGGCCCATTGACAACACAAAACGTTCGGAGCAACCCAGAACCAGCAGGAGCCTCTAGTGGCCCGTGCTGAAGCGTCCGCTGGCTCGTTTGGGAATCAGGTAGGAGACGCGCGGCAGCACACGTTCAGCGAACACCTGCACCAGACGCTTGTCAAGCTTGCCGGAGTCGGCTTCCTTGACAAGAATGCCCAGAGCCTTGGGAACGCTGGCCGCACGTCTGTACGGGCGGTCGTTGGCAGTCACCGCGTCAAAGATATCGGCGATGGTCATGATCCGCACCTGGGGCAGGATGGCATTGCCAGTCAAACCGGCTGGATACCCACTGCCGTCGAGTTTCTCGTGGTGTGCGCCCGCGATGCACGGCACCCGCCGCAGCTCACTGCTCCAGGGAATCTGGGTGAGAAACACCTCGGTCTTCGAGGCATGCGACTTCATGTCGTCCCATTCTTCCTCGTTGAGGTTGCCGCGCGTCACCGACAGGTCGGCGATCTCTTCCGGATACAGCAGCTGGTACTCGCCCTCGGTGCCGAAGCGGATGTGCGCATCTTCAAGCTGTTTGAGCTTCTCGCGCATCGCGCTGTCGAGGAAATTGACTCGCCTGATGGCCTCGAGGAAATCGACGATCCGGTCGAGGCGCTCAGCGAGCTGCAGATGCTCTTTCTCGAGGTTGAGCATCTCGTTGGAATCGGGCACGCGCCCCCGTGCACCGAGCTCTCGCACCAGCGCTTCGAGCATCCAACGCCGGTGCTTCTCCTTCAGCATCTCAAAGCGGTGCTTGATCACCTCCATACAATGCTCGGGCAGGCGGGTCGACTTGTTCAAGACCTGCTCGCGCACCCCGACCTTGCCAAAATCGTGCAAGAGCGCCGCATAGCGCAGTTCGGTCAGCTCGCTGGGCGAAAAGCTCAGGTCCGCCAGCTCGCCGGCGTCGACCCGGTTGATCTGCTCGGCGAGTGCGAGCGTGTACGAGGCGACCCGCTCAGAGTGGCCCGCCGTGGTCGGATCCCGGGCTTCAATCGCAACCACGGAGGCCCTCACGAAGCCCTCGAACATGCTGAAGATGTTCTCCGTCAGCTTTGCCCGCTCAAGACTGAAGGCGACATTCGAAGCCAAGACCGAGAACAGCTCAAGATCCTGGACGCTGAACGGCTTCTCTCCGTTCTTGCTCGTGATCGTGAACACCCCGAGCAGGCTGCGCTGGCCCAGCAGAGGCGCATAGATGCTCGAGTGTGTCGGCCCGTCGATGAAGCTCTTGCTCAACTCCCCCTCAGTCTTGCCACGCTCGTAGAGCAGCGCCTCCGTCGACTCGACCACCCGCTCAATCAAGCGCTCGCAGAGCACCGTCTCGGCGGCAACCACCTCGTCGTCCGAGCAGAAGCGGCTCACATAGGAGATCAGCGTGTCGTTGCTGTCAAACAGCTTGATCGAGAAACAATGGGTCAAGGGAAAGGCCGCGAACGTGGTCGAAACGATCAAGTCGATGATGTCCGAAAGCCGGCTCAGTCCATTGAGCTGGCCCGACAGGCGCATCAAGATCTGCAGGCGGGGATCGCGCCGGGCGAAGTTGCGCCGCAGCAGGTCGGCAGGCGGCAGAACCAGCGTCTTGGTGTTGTGGAAGTGGGAGGTCTCGCCCAACCGTTCACTGGCCGCTGGCATGCGGCGCGTGCGCTTGATGCGCTGGAAGTCGCTCTTGTCCAATACGACATCGAGACCCGGCGGCGTCTCGTGCCTGTCCGGCAAACTCTGCGCCAGCCTTCCCTCGATGGCACCGAGGTCCTGGGGCATCGGAGCCAGAGCCCCGGTGTCATCGAAGTCTTCGTGCTTGTTGGGCGCCCAGAGAGGATCGCTGGGGGTTTCGTCGGCGCTGTCTTTTTTTGCCCCCAGCGACAACACCTTGTGGCGGGCCGTTTTCTTCTCGCTGAGCTTGGTCTTTCGCTCCTGACCGTCTTCGCCTTCGGCCGGCTTCTTGAGCCGCACGCCTCCGCTCCACGATGGCGGAGGCGTGACCTCCATGAGCTGGCTGTCCAGCACATCGATGGCAAGCTCGATCACCGTCTGGCCCACCTGGATGCGTGAGCCGTGCGACAGGTAGCAGCTCAGTCCGTTGCCGCCCTTGCGCAGGCGTACGATCTGGTCGAGGAAGGAGACGATGGTGCCGTGGCGACTGCTCAGGTCGCGGTACAGATAGCCGTGGGGTTGGCGTACGATCTCGCCGTGCCACTTCGATACGAACTGGTCGTGTACGGTGAAATCGTTCTTGACGTTGCGCCCGAGCTTGATGCACTCGGCGTCGAAACGAGCCTTGTCCCCGGAATTCTTGCCTTGCACCACGGTCAGTACGATCATTGCCAGTCCGTCTCTGCGTTCGGGACTTGGTAAAGCAAGTTTCATGCCAGCGTTCAAGAGGGAGAAACAGCCAACCGCTTTGGAGCCAGGATCATTTTGAGACGGTGCGGCCTGCATCTTTTCGAGAACTGGACCGAACTTGCACTACCAGTCTTCCAGAACGTGCTGGTGCTTGCAAATCCCGTGTTCGAATGGACCTGCACCCCGAGGGCTCGAGCGTACTGGACGGCATCAGCGCTCCCCACTTGACGGCTGGGCTCGCGATGACTAGACTTCGGGGGTCAGCGCAACCTGCGCCCCACCCAGGAGGATCACCATGGAAGCCACTGTCGTTTTCGTGAAGCCGGTCCACCCCGCGTCCGCCGTCTGCGCGTAGACCTCGCTCCAAGCAGTGTCGCTCGCCCCTGATTGGGGGCATGGCCACATCGATCGAGCTCAGCGTCTCTGCAGATTCCGCCCGCCCCCGGCCTCACTACCGCACTGTTCGGTCTGCGTAGGCTCGGGCTGCCGTTGATGCTGCAGTTCGCTCCAGAGATCGTGGGCCGTGTCGCTTATTGCCCAAGCTCGCCGGCGGTTGCCGCCGGTTCGGAGTCGAGAATTGAACACCGACCTATTGAACACCTACGGTTTTTCCGCCGCGCTCGCCGGCGCCTTCGAAGCCCTCAGCGCGTCCCACACTACACTGCGTCCCGCCCGCATCATCGCAGAGCAACGCGCCAGCTGGCGCTTTGTCGATGCGCAGGGTGAGGGCCTGGCCTCCCTCAGCGGCCAGCTCCGGCACCGCATCAGCAGCCGCGAGGAGCTGCCGGCAGTCGGGGACTGGGTGGCCCTTACAGGGACCAGCGAACAGGCCAGCATCCACGCGCTGCTACCGCGCCGCAGCGCGTTGCGGCGCAAGGCGGCGGGACGCACCAGCGAGGTCCAGGTGCTCGCCGCCAACCTCGACGCGGTGCTCCTGCTCAGCGCCCTCGACCACGATTTCAACCCCCGCCGGCTCGAGCGTAGCCTGGCGTTGATCTGGAGCAGTGGGGCACAGCCCGTGCTGATCCTCAACAAGGCAGACATCTGCCCCGATTCCGAGCGCTACCGCGCCGAAGCGGAAGCGGTCGCGCCCGGAGTGCCCGTGCATGTGCTCAGCGCCCTCAACGGTGGCGGCGTCCAGGCTCTAAGCCCCTACTTGCAGCCCGGCCGCAGCCTGGCCCTGCTCGGCTCGTCCGGGGTCGGCAAATCGACGCTGCTCAACCACCTGCTCGGTGCCGAGATCCAACGGGTCGACCACATCCGCGCCCGCGACGGACGTGGGCAGCACACCACCACCTCCTCACGCATGTTGTGTCTGCCAGGCGGGGCCCTCTTGATCGACCTGCCCGGAGTGCGAGAGCTCGGTCTGCTCGACGGCGAAGCCGGCGTCGATGCAGCCTTCGGCGAGATCGAGCAGCTCGCTCATGCCTGCCACTTCGGCGACTGCCTGCATACCTCCGAGCCGGGCTGCGCTGTGATGGCAGCTATCGAATCGGGCGAGCTGCGCGCCGAGCGGCTGGCGAGCTACCGTAAGCTGCTCCGCGAGCAGGCATTCATCGAGCGACGGCTCGACGCCCGGGTCGCGTCGAACGCGAAACAGCGTTGGAAGAAAATCAACAAGCAGTACCGCGCCCGGACGCAGTTCCTGCGGCGACAGGGGGGCTTGCGTTCTTGATGCCCCGGCTGCGCTGCGCTTTGATGGAGGGGTCGGCCGAAGAGGGGATGGGATGGGACGCGGTAGCTGGATGGGCCTCGCACTCGGCACCTGCCTGGTGCTGGGAGTGCTGCTGGCGGTGTGGTCGGAGTCGGCTTCCCCGGCGCTCGTCGAGCCCGCGCCCAACGAGCCCTCGGCCCCGGCCGAAGACGCACCTGCACCTCCCGTTGAACCGGCCCCAACCCTACCGTCCGGCAACGAGGCCTCGCTGCGAGAACCTGTGGTGGAAGCGCTGGCAGCCACTCCGCCGGCAGCGCTCGAGGAGCCCTCCACAGCAAAACTGTTCGGCTGGCTCCACGCGAGCGATGGGCTGCCGCTCGCCAAGGTGCTGGTGCTGCTTCTAGGAGCAGGGGGGAGCCGCAACACCCGCAGCTCCGAAGACGGCAACTTCCGCTTTGGCGATCTGGCGCCGGGCGCCTACCGGCTCTGGGCGCATTCTTCGGTGCATCTGCCGGGAGATACCTTGGAGCTGCGCCTGGCGGCTGGCGAGGACAGGGGCCCGCTGTCCCTGACCCTCAACCCTGGCCTGCGGGCTGAGGGGAAGATCGTCGACGCGGCGTCGGGCGAGGGGGTCGCGCGCGCCCGGATCCGAGCGCAACTCGACCAACAGGGGCCCTGCCGTGAAGCCCGCAGCGGCTCCGATGGCACGTTCTCGTTGTGCGGCCTGGAGACCGGAGACTGGTGGCTGTCCGTGCAGGCCGACGGCTACCTGCCTGCGGCCCGCTGGTGGACGCTGCCGGGGGGAACAGCCCCGCCCATTGAGCTGCAGGGCGGTGCCTGGCTGGAAGGTCAGGTGCGCGGGCCGGCTGGCGCGTTGCTGGCTGGCGCGCAGCTCGAGCTGACGACGCCCGACGGAGGCAGCCCGATGGCATGCCGCAGCGATGGTGAGGGTGCCTACCGGTCGGCGGTAGTGCTTCCTGGCAGCTATCTGCTCACTGTGTCCCATGCGGCAACCTCCTTCAATAGCCGCGAGCCTGTCGAATTGCCGACGCTGGGCGCACATCGCCATGACGTCCACGTGCTTCCAGGAGGCACCCTGCAGGGGTACGTCCACGACAGCCGGGGGACGGCAGCGGAGGGAGCTGCGGTACACCTGCTGGCTCCGGGCAGCCAGCTGCGGACACGGACGGAGGCCGACGGCAGCTTCGCCTTCTTCGAGCTGCTGCCGGCCGAGTACACGCTGCAGGCAGTGACAGCTGACGCAAGCTCCGAGAGACTCTCCGCGTGGCCGGGAGACGCGCAGGAAACGCTGCGCCTCACGCTCCAGCCGGGCTTTGCGCTGCGCGGGCAGGTGCTCGCTGTCGAGGGCGGCCCGTGTGAGGCGCTGGTCTGCGCCTGGCCCGAAGATGGGCCGGATCTGCTGCTGCGTCACGTACTGACCGGTCCCGACGGCCGCTTTGAGCTGATCGGGTTGCCTGCGGGCACCTATACCCTGGGCGCCGAGGGTCTGGGGCAGAGCGTCAGCAGAACCGGCTACACGCTGGTCGGAGATAGTCAGATCGACCTGCAGTTGGTCGCAGAGCGGTCCGTGCCCGGCAGGGTCGCGGGCCATCCGGTTTCGACCCTGGGAACGGTTGAGGTGCTCGAGCTGCCTGCCCGTGGCTTTGCGCGCCTGGCGATGCTGGACGCGGCGGGGGGATTCCTCATCGAAGGTCTGCATCCAGGCAGGTACGAAGCCCGCCTGCTCGATGAGCCCGACGCTGTGCCGTGGTCGTTTTCGCTGCCGGGCAGTGACAGTATCATCCTGCAGCTGGGGGATTGAAATGGCGCAACCCGAGCTGCTGCGGACCGCGGTTCGCGAAGCTCTCGGTGAGGATCCCGGCCCGATCCAACTCGAGGCGGCCGGTGGTGGTAGCATCAACCGGGCCGCAACTTTTGAGGCCTGTGGGCGGCGCTGGTTGGTCAAGTGGAATGCGCGCGCTCTTCCTGCTCAATTTGCCGTGGAGGCCGCCGGTTTGCGGGCGCTGCGCGCCGCCCACAGCCTGCAGGTTCCCGAGCCGTTGGCGTGGCGTGATGGCAGGGATGCCTTCCTGGTGATGGAGTACCTGCCCGCCGGCCGGCGCTGCCGCGACTTTGACGGGCTGCTGGGGGAGGGGTTGGCCGACCTGCACCGGAACAGTGACGCGCGCGGCTTTGGCTTCAGCGCTGACGGATACTGCGGAGCCACCCCCCAACCCAATGGCTGGCTGCCGAACTGGCTCGACTTCTACCGCGAACGGCGCCTGGGACACCAGCTACGGCTCGCGGCCCGTGCGGGTTTCAGCGCCGAAGGCCTGCGCCTGGGAGAGCGGCTCTGCGGCCGGCTTGAAGAGTTGCTCGGCAGCTCTGCCGAAGAAGCCCCGGCCCTGATTCATGGGGATCTGTGGTCCGGCAATCTGCACGTCGCGCCCGACGGACGGCCCGCCCTGATCGACCCCGCGGCCTACTACGGCCATCGCGAAGCAGAGCTCGGCATGATGGTGCTGTTCGGCGGCTTCTCGAGCCGTGTCTTCGAGGCCTACAACGCCGCCTGGCCGCTGGTCGAGGGCTGGCGGCAGCGGTTGGACATCTACACGCTCTACCATGTGCTCAACCACTTCAACCTGTTTGGCGGCGGCTACGCCTCCCAGGCTCTGCGCATGCTCCGACGCTATGCCTGAAACGGGCCCTCATTCCACGGCAGCCCGCAAGTACTCGATGGCCGCTTGCAGGGTAGGATCGCCTGCTCCCTCATGGGGAAGCAGCTGGTCCGGCTGGACGCCGCGGCCTTCGATGCAGGTGCCGTCGGGCTCGAGACTCTTCCAGCGCGAGAAGGCGACCTGCACTCCGTTCGGCAGCTGCAACCAAGCGGGGTTTCCGCTCGCGCCCCGGGTCGGCTGACCGATCAGCTCGGCCTGGGGCAGTGCCTGGAGCATCATCGCCATGCCTTCACCGCTGCTGACACAACCCGGCCCCAGCAGTACGGCCAGCGGCCTCTCATAGGCCTGCTCTGCGGCGGGCTGCAGCACACGGTCCCTGGCGGGCTCGAAGTCGTCGTGCCCCGGCCCGTTGCGATGTTGGTTGCGGGCATAGACCCGGGGCTCGCTGCACAACAGCCCGACCAGACGCTGGGCGAACTGCTCATTGCCGCCTGAATTGGCGCGCAGATCCAGAATCAGAGCCGGGGCATCGAACAAGCTGCGCAGAGCATCTTCGAGACGTTGGTAGTCCGCCTCAGAGAGCTGCAAGGAGCCGACACAAAGATAACCAAAACCCTCGGGGCTGCGCCCCAACAAACCGAACCGGCCCAGCTGTTGGACATCGTCGAGCGCTGCGACGCAGGCGCGGGCTGCGAAATTGAGCGGGGGCGTCTCGCTCCAGGGCACCTGTAGCTGTCCTTCCCCCACGCGCACCCAGACGTGTGGATCTTCGAGAGGAGCGAGCATCTCGAGCATCAGCGCCGCGAATGCGTCGGGCTCGACAGCTTCCGCCGCCCTTGGCCGATAGGCGTCGACCTGCGCCTGCCAGTCGAAGCCCTTGTGGGCAAAAAAACTGTAACGCCGGTCCATCTCCATGGCCAACAACTCGAAGCTGTCTTCGGGCTGCAAGCAGCGCAGCGCGACCCATTCCACCTCGAGTCGTCCGCTCAGCGACAGAAAGAGCGCCACCTCAACACGGCGCGTTCCTTCGGGCGCCGTTGCGACGAGCCGATCGTCCTGCCAGTCGGCCGTGTGCACGTTCTGGACCGTGCGCAGCAACACCTGATCCTGCGCATCCCGGAAGACCAGACCGAGATAGAAGTTCCTGTACTGGTTCGCATCGCGGCGCAGCTCAAGAGCCCGGGCACGGAAACCCAACGCATAGACGCGGCCCTGTTCTGCCTCGAAGTCCTGAGACAACAGGCGCCAGGCGCCCGTCTCCGCGCCGCCAGCAAGGGCCAGCCCACCGCCGGCCAGCGCTTCGATCTGCGAAGGCTGGCGTTGCGGATCTCCCGCCCCGAAGGATACCCGCCAGCCCTCGGGCCGGCCGTTCTGCCAGGATTGAAAATCCGCATTCTCCAACGGCAGCTGTTGCGCCAGACAGATGCTGGCCCAGCTGAGCAAGCAGATAAACCGAGAGTCCAACTTCGACCTCCTTGCCGGGACTATGTCGATGGTAGAGGGCACGGTGCCGAGAGAATTTCCTCAAGCGAGTCCCGCTTGCGCGCCGATCCTGCTGGCAGGCTCCTTCCCGTTGCCTGGGCCTGCTTTCGCCAAGAGCGCCACCGTTTGCTAGAATAACAAAGCGCCGTCGACAGGAGGAGTCCGGTGGACTTGCCCACGACCAGTCCTGGCAAGATTCCGGATCTCCTCATGGAGCTCGAGGAGCCGTTCGTCTCCTATGTGCGGCACATCGCTGCCGAGGCCTGCCGGCGGGTGGGGCGCGCTGGCTACACACAACTCGCCGGCGAGTTTGAAAACAGCAGCGGCCTGCACAACAGCACCCGACGCGACCTGCTCAACACGATCGCCGACACCGTGCTCAAGGTGGGCGCCCCGATCATCCGTCTGCTCGACCGGGCCACTCCCGACCCCAGCCGGGTGGGGGGTGAGCTGCAGCGGCTGCTTGGCGAAGATTCGGAGATGGCCGCCATCGTCGAGAGTCTGGCGATCATGCTGCGCGAAGACCGTCCCGACGGCGCCAGCCGCAGCACGCTGCACAGCGTCGGCAGGGTCTCGGTGCTGGCGCGCGCCCAGAGGCTGGTCGCCGACCTGCGTATGGGACCCCGGGTGCGTCTGACCGATGCCATCGCCGTGCGCGAGGAGTGGCAGGTTGACTTGATCCAGCAGCTGCTCGAATCGGTCACCGGACTACCGGAAGCAGTGCAGAATGATCCCGCCATCCAAGCGTATCGGGGCCGCGTGTTGATTCCCTGGGGCGACGCCGCGGGCGCGGCCTATTGCTTCTCGATCGCTGCCCAGGAGACGGTGCAGGAGAAGGAGCGGGCGCAGCTCTACCTCGACAAGTTCTACGCCTGCATTCTGGCCGATGACTTCGATGAGGCGATGGAATCGTATGAACGCGCCGTCGAGATCGACCCCCGCTGCGAGATCTTTGACGGGTTCCGCTTTACGCCCCTGGCGATCGTCGACGCAGGCATCTGGGGGGTGGCCTTTCTGTGCCGCGATCAACTCGGCGGCGAGTGCGTGGTGCGGGCCCTCGAAGGCGGCGCGCTCGACGGACAGATCGTCTTCCGCATCACAGAAGCTCTCTGCAGGCTCGATACGCCCTGTCTGGTCAAATCCCGCGAGTGGGGATGGACCGACCGCTACGGAGAGAAGGGCGCCTACCTGGTCAGCGGCTTCAAAGGCACGGACACCCTGAGCGAGCGCGTGCGCACCCGGGGGCCCCTGAAGCAAAGGCAGGCGGTGCCGTTCCTGCTGACGATCGCCCAGGTGCTCGAGGCGATCCACACCAAGAAGCTCTATCACCGCGATCTGACACCCGACAACGTCTTCGTCAGCGAAGAGGCGGGCAGCTTGATGCCGCGTCTGATCGATTGCGGCCTCAGCGTACCGAGCCGCACGCTGGTCGGCTACCGTACGGGAGTGCACGAGAGCCAGTCCCTGCTCAGCCGGATCCTCGAGCACACAATGCTCTATGCCCCGCCGGAACAAAAGGGACTGAACCGCGGCTCGCTGGGGCCGACCTGCGATGTCTACTATTTCGGCAAGCTGTCGTGCTTCGCGCTCTTCGGGCGGACTGAGCCACTCGAGCGCCATTGGCAATCGGTGCCTGCCAACCTCGAGGCGTTGCTGAAGAGCTGCACCGCCGAGTCCATCGACGCCCGCCCCACAGATTTCACGGAGGTGGTCGGCGCGCTGGAACCGATGGCTGAAGCCCTGGTCACCGCCAGCTTTGATCCGAGTGCCTTCGACACGCCGGAAACGGACAAGAACGAGCCCGCCAGCGGACTGTTCTCGTTGCTCAGTGGTTTCTTCACGACCAAGCCTTCACGCGCGTCCGACGGCTCGAATCGTACCAGCACCAAGGCGTGGTGGCGGCCCCGCAAAGACCAGAAACGCATGCACGTCGAACACGATCTTGCCCTGGCCTTGCGGAACTCGCTCGATATCGACTTCGTCCTGATTCCACCGGGCGATTGCAAGGTGGGATCGCCAGACTCCGAAGAAGGCCGGCGCCTCAACGAAGCCAGCCACGACGCGACGGTTTCCCGGGCCTTCTACATCAAAGCGACCCCGGTCACGCGCCGCGAGTGGAAGGCGCTGATGGGGACCAGGCCGTATTTCTTCGAGAAACTGGCCGACGACGCCCCGATCGAGAACATCACCTGGTTTGACGCCGTCGAATTCTGCAACCGTCTGTCGCAGCTCGATGGACTGAAGAAAGTCTACCGGCTGTCCGACGTGCAGACGGACGGCACATCGATCAAGTCTGCCAGGGTGGAATTCTTGGGCCTCGACGTGCTCGGCTACCGCCTGCCCTCCGAAATTGAATGGGAGTGGGCGTGCCGGGCCGGAAGTGAGGAGGCATTCTGGACCGGGCGGACCTTGAGCGAGAAACAGGCCAACTTCAGCACGCGAGGACCCACACCGGTACACAAATTCCCGCCCAATCCCTGGGGTCTCTATGATATGCATGGCAACGTCTGGGAGTGGTGCAACGATTGGTACACCTACCAGCCAGGCACCCACAGCGAACGCGGCGAGCAGGACGCCCAGCGACGGCGCTCCAAACGCGGCGGTAGCTGGCAGGTGCCCGCCGTGCTCTGCCGCAGTGCTTTCCGGGCACGGCTCGAACCTGAGTTCTGCAAGAACGACCTGGGTTTCCGGCCGGTGCAGCCCCTGCCGAGAGTTCTCGGCTCGCCTTGAGGGCAGGGCAGGCAGCCCGCCTTGCGCTGATCGCGAGGCGCTTGCATTCCTCTGACACTGACGAGAAACTACACTCCCCTGCACCCACGGAGCCCACACGTGCTGTGCCCCGTCTGTGCTCGCGAACAAGCGGCGAAGAGCGTGCGCTGCGCGGATTGCGACGCCGACCTCACCGGCCTGCCCATGCAACCGCTGCCGCTGGAGGCTCTGCTGGGGCAGACCCTGCGAGGCTACCGGATCGAGAGCTTCCTGGGCGCCGGTGGCATGGGAAGCGTCTTTCTCGCCACCCACGCGCGCATGCAGCGCAAGGTCGCCCTGAAGGTGCTCCCCAACGACTTCGCCAACGACCCCGAGATGGTCGAACGCTTCCGTCGTGAGGCGCGTGCGGTTGCGGATCTCGAACATCCCGCGGTCGTGCCCGTGTACGACATGTTCTGTGAGCGCGGTCTGTACTGCATCGCGATGGCCTACATCGAGGGGGGGTCGTTGCGCCAATTGCTGCGCGAGCGGGGACGGCTGGGCCAGATCGAGGCGGCGCGGCTGATCCACCAGGCCGCACTCGGTCTGGTCGCGGTGGCACGGCGGGGCATCGTCCACCGTGACATCAAACCCGACAATCTGCTGCTGGGCAAAGACGGAGTGCTGAGGATCGCCGACTTCGGCGTCGCGCGTTGCCGCAATACCGCGACGCTCACCCAGGGCGGCGCATTGATCGGGACGGCCAAGTACATGGCCCCCGAACAGTGCCGCGATGGACGTCTGGCCGACCACCGCTCAGACCTCTACGCGCTGGGCTGCACGTTGTTCGAGCTCTTGACGGGGCGGCCGCCCTTTGCCGGGCCTGGGACCTGCAACTACATCGAGCAGCACCTGTTCCAGCCTCCTCCGGACCTTCGGGCGTTGCGGCCGGACATCGCTGCCGAAATGGCGCAGCTGATTGCCCGGCTGCTCGCCAAAGACCCCGAAGAGCGTTTCGCGCATGGCGGTGAGCTCGCGTCCGCGCTCGAGGCCTTCTTGCCCGGCTTTGTGTCGGCTGCAGCCCTGGCAAGTGCACCGCACCACACGCCGACACAACCCGCCGGGCTGCGCCTGCCCAGCCCTCCCCCCGTGCGGCGTCCAGCTGCGCGCCCCGTGCGCTTCCGCTGGCCGCTGCTGCTCTTGCTGTTCGCGATCCTGGCCGGCGTGCTGGTGTGGCTCCCTCCGGAGCAGGATCCACGCTGGCACAGCTGGCAACGCGCTCTCTGGGGCGAGCCTTTCGAAGCCGAGGCCTTCGCGCTGGAGCCGGCTCCCAGCAGCCTGTTGCCCTGTCCGGATGCGTCGTTGACGGTTGTGCTGCGCGGACGGGTGGGAGGCCGTGATGCCGCCGAGCTACACGAGATCCGGCTGGCCGGCCGCACGCTGCCCCTCGACGAACACGGTTCCTTCTCCCTCGAACGCGTCCTGGCACCGGGCCGCCACGCCGTGCTGCTGCAGCTGGGAGGAGTCACACGCAGCTGGGAGCTGTTCATCGACCCCTGGCTGGACGCGGGCGAAGCCCACCGCCAGGCCAACGAGCTCGAACGGGCGAAGCAGGCCTACGTCCAAAGCCTCCAGCTGCGGCAACAAGCCTACGCCCGGCGCAGCGACCGGGCCGCGGCAGCCTGGGATGTCCTGTTCCTGGTCTTCCGCCTCAGCAGCACCTTGCGCCAGCTCGGCACCCGCGAGGCGGCCGCGGGCCTTCTTCAAGGAGGTCTGTTGCTCGCGCCGGGGCTGCAGCGCTGGCCGCCCGGCGCTGATCGGGAGGCTGCGCAGAGCTTCTGCCAGGGAGCGATCGACAGCGGGCGCGCGTTCCTGCGCGCCTTCCCCGGCGCACCCAATGCGCGGCGTGAGCTCGCTCTGGCACTCGCCTGCCGCAGCGCCCTGCGCACCGCTGCAGGCGACCGGACGGGCGCACAGCAGGATGCGGACGAGGTCGTGGAGCTGCTGGAGAAGTAGCGCGGAATCAGCCTGCCGCCCCGCTGACCCGCAGATAGAACTTCTTCCCACATGTATGCCGCACCCGCGAGCCCTGACGATGTGCGCTGAAGCGAACCTTCGCGCCGCAGCCGGGACAGACCATGCGCTGCTTGCGCGTGACGGGCTTGTCCCACGGTTCCTGACTGGAGTGCGGTGAAACAGGCTCCTGCAGCGGCGCCGAGAGCGATTCTGGCCGCTCCGGCAAGGCAAAGGCTGCCGCCGCCTCCTGCGACTCCTCCGACGTACTTGCCGAGGCGGCCCCCGCCAGTGCCTGCAGCGAGACCGCCGCCTCCGGGGCGACCTCCAAGGCAGGGGCCGACTCTTCAAAGACAGCCCGGGCTGCCGCGCTGCGCAGCGGGGGTTCGGCGGGCTCGGCATCGACCTCCGGTTCGAGCTCGGGACCGACGCCCTGCAGCGTCTTGATGTCCTCGACGACCAGGTACAGACAGGGGATGGCGAACAGGGTCAGCACCGTCGCAAACGCCAACCCGAACGACAGCGACATCGCCATCGGGATGATGAAACGCGCCTGAAAACTGCTCTCGAGCATCAGCGGCGCCAAGCCTGCGATCGTGGTCAAGCTCGTCAGCAAGATCGGACGCACACGCGTCGCCGCTGCCAAGACCACATCGTCGATCAGGCTGCGTCCGGTGCCCCGGGTCTCGTTGATGAAGTCGACCAGAATCAAACTGTCGTTGACGACGATGCCGCACAGCGCGACCACCCCCGTCAGCGACATCAGGCTGATCTCCATGTCGAGCACCAGGTGCCCGATCACGATGCCGATCAGCGCCAACGGAATGGCGGCCATCACGATCACAGGCTGCAGGTAGCTCTTGAAGACCGCCGCCAGGATCGCGTAGATCAGCGCACAGGCCAGCAGCACCACAATGCCCAGCGAACCCATGCTCTTCTGGGTCTCGTACTGCTCGCCCCTGATGCGCAGATCGATCCCGCGCAGCTCGACCGCCGCGAGCACCGACTCGACGACCTTGACCGAGGTCGTGCGCTTCCGGTCGACCGACGCGAAACAGGTCACGGCCCGCTTCCTGTCGACCCGGTTCAAGACTCCTTGCCCCCGAGTCTGGCTGACCCGCGCCACCGAGCTTAGCGGCACCTGTGCGCCCGAGGGCGTGAAGATATATAGCTTCTCCAATTGGCCGACACTCTCGAGCGAGCTGCCGACGTAGCGGACCACGATATCGATCTGGCCGTGGGCCTCGTAGAAGGTCGAGGCCACCAGGCCGTGGATCGCCCCGCGGGTCTGCTCCGACAGCGACTGCACCGTCAGCCCGACCGCCCGTCCATAGGGCAACAGGCTCAGACGCAGCTCGGCCTTGCCAGGTGCATCATCGGTCTTGACGCCGTGCACTCCGTCGTGGCTCTGCAAGAAGCCCTTCAGGCGCAAGACATCCCGGCTCAATTGGGGCTCGGCGCCCCGCACTTCGATCTCCACGTCGGGACCGGTCGGGCTGCCCGTAGTCGCATCCCAGACCGCGTTCTTGAGCTCAGGAATGCCGGCAGTCAGCTCCCTCAATTGGGTCAAGATGGCCGAAGAGCTGCGCGCGCGGCTCTCTGCGCTGCGCAGCTCGATGAACACCTGGCCGTACTGCGTGCCGCGGGTCACCGAAGCGGCGCTGGCGATACTGTTCGGACGGATCTTCACTCCGGCCAGCGAGAAGATATGCAGACACTCGGGGACCTGTTCGCGGCAGAGTTGCTCGACCGCGCGTACCGTGGCTTCGGTACGTGCCAGCGGTTCGCCTACGGGCAGCTCGAGCTGACAGAACAGCGCCTCGGCCTCGGTCTCAGAGCTGAGGTGGAAGGGAATCAGGTAGACGGCCACCACCACGCTGAACAGCGCCGCACAGAAAAGCGCCGTCACGGTCAGGTAGCGGAAGCGCAGCAACCTGCGCAGCAAGGGGCCGAACAGGTGGCGCAGCACCAGGTTCGAGAGGCCGTCGAGGCGGGCGTGCAGCCAGTTCTTGGCCTGACGCCCCGGCCGTTTGTGCTCCAGACTGCCCGCCAGGTGGGCAGGCAGCAGTACGAGCGCCTCGACCAGAGACACCAGCAGCGCCACCGAGACCACCAACGGCAGAGGCCGGATCACCTCGCCGAAACGGCCTTCGATCATCATCATCGGCAGGAAAGCCGCGATGCTGGTCAGCACCGCCGCGGTCACCGGCCAGGCGACCTCAGACGCGCCGCGGAGGGCAGCTTCGCGGGCTGGCACGCCGTTCTCGAAGTGCCGGAAGGTGTTCTCGCCGATCACGATGGCGTCATCGACGATCATGCCGAGCACCACGATCAGGCCGAACAAGGAGATCAGGTTGAGGGTCAGGCCCGCCAGGCTCATCACGATCAGCGTGCCGAGGAAGCTGACTGGGATGCCCACCGACACCCAGAAACTCAGGCGCAGGCTGAGGAACAGGGCCAGGCACACGAACACCAGCCCCAGCCCGTAGATGCCGTTGCGGGTCATCAGCTCGATGCGCTCGTTGACGTAGCGCGACAGATCGCCGTGGATCTCGAACTGGACCGCCTCGCTCTGCGGCTGTGCGGCGACGATCTCCCGCACCCGCGCCGCCAACGCAATCACATCGCGCTTGCCCGAGTCGTAGACCACCACACGTGCCGCGGGCTGGCCGTTGAAACGCCCGGTGACACGCGGCTCCACCCAGACCACGTTGATCTCGGCGATGTCTCCGAGTTGGACCACCCCGCCAGCGGCCGTGCTGACCACTGCCAACTCGGCCAGGTCTTCGAGGCGCTCGCGGCGGCCGAGATTGCGCACCAGCGTCTCGCCGGTCTGGCTGCGGATGATGCCGGCCGGCTCGTCGCGGTTGTCTGCGCTGATGATGCGAGCCACGTCCAGCGGCAGCAGGCCCAACTCTTCGAGCCGGCGCGGGTCGAGCTCGATGCTGACCTCACGCTCGGGAATGCCCAGCACCTCGGTCTGCGAAGTCAGACTGTCCCGCAAGAGGTCGTCTTCGAGACGTTCGGCCGCCCGCCGCAAAGCGTCCAGGCCCGCGTCTCCGAACAGAGAGACCGAGATGATCGGTAGCCGCGGCGCGATATAACGGCTCTTGACGCCTTCGCGCAGCACCGCATCGGGCAGTCCGTTGACATTCTCCAGCTCCGCATCGACCTCGCGCAGCACATCCGCTGGATCTTCGCCACGCTCGAGGGTGAGGTGGATGCTGGCGAAGCTCTCCTGGGCCTCGCTGCGCATCGTCTCCACGCCCAAAACACGCTGCAGAACCTCCTCGAGCGGGAGAATCACCAGGGTCTCGACCTCGACGGGCGAGGCACCGGGGAATTCAGCGCTGACCCTGATGGCGTTGGGCGTGGTGTTCGGGAACAGCTCGCGACGCATGCTCAACGCAGCCACCGCGCCGAACAGCACGATGCCCCAGAGCATCAACTGGGCGAGCACGGGGTTTTTTAGCGAGAAGGCGGGCAAGCGCACGTCAGCGGTCCTTCAACTCAGGAGGGCGGCGTTCCAGGAAAGCCCGGCAGGCCTCCTGGTGGTCTTCACTAGCCATGCGCTGCCCGAAAATGCGGGCCTCCAGCTGCAACCCGTCAGCGAGACTCAGCTGCAAGCCCTGCTGGACTGCCTCGAGCATACCCGCCACCGCCGGTTTGCTGTGCCGGGCGAGCCGTCTGCCGAGCCCCAGGCAGAAGGGCAGCAGCGCCTCCGCCGGCATCACCCGCTGCACCAGGCCGATCCGCAGCGCGTGGGCGCTGTCCACCGGATCCCCGCTCAGCAGCAGCTCGAGGGCGGCGCCGGAGCCGACAACCCTCGGTAGCAGCTGGGTCCCGCCCATGCCCGGGATCACGCTCAGCTTGATCTCCGGCTGTCCGAAGCGCAGGTCTTCGGCGGCAAAACGCAGGTGGCAGGCCAGGGCAAGCTCGGCTCCGGCTCCCAGACAGCGCCCGTGCATTGCCGCGATCACAGGCAACGGACAGGCCAGCAACGCCCGCGTCAGCTTCTGGGCCTCCTGGCTGAGGCGCTCGCCTTCTTCGGCGGATGGCACGTCCGCCAACTCCCCGACATCGATGCCCAGAGAGAAGTCGGGCCCTTCGCCGGAAAGCACGATAGCGCGCACTGCCTCGTCGCGGCAACAGCTCTGCAGGGCGGCGCGCAGCTCTCGCAGCAGCGCCCCCGAGATGCTGTTGTGCGGCGGACGGCTGAGAGCCAACCGAGCCACCCCTCGCTCGATGCTGCGCCTCACACCAGGCATCGGCGTCCATCCTCCTGCAAAGCGGCGATGATGGCATCGCCGACCTGGCTCGTGCTGGCGACGCCGAAGCCCAGCACATCGGCGCCTCCGGGCAAGCCCGCCATATCGAAACTGCGTACATGCCCGGCACGCACGACCCGTGCCACGGCTTCCCGCACCCTCCGGGCACGCGTGGTCTCTCCCACATGTTCAAGCAGCAGAGCGCCCGCCAGGATCGCCGCGCAAGGATTGACGATCGCGGGCGCAAGCCGCGCATAGTGCGGGGCGCTGCCGTGCACCGGCTCGAAAACCGCGCACTCCGGCCCCAGGTTGGCGCACGCGGCGAAGCCGATGCCTCCACTCAAGCCTGCCAGCAGGTCCGAGAGCAGATCCCCGATCAGGGCCGGGCACAGGACCACCGAGACCGCATCCGGCCTGCGACTCACCCGCAACAACAAGGCATCCGCCAGGACCCGTTCACACTGCAGGTTGGGGAACTCGCGCGCCACCTCTTCTGCCGCCTGCAGCAACAGACCAGCGCAGGCGTCCATCACTCCCCATTTGTCGCAGATGGTCACGCGCTGATAGCCGTGCGCGGTTGCCCAGGCGAAGCAACGGCGCGCCGCCCGTCGGCAGCCTGTCAGACTCTGCACCCGACACGAGAGCGCCAGCTCGTCGGCCGGGCTGGACGCGAAGGCCTGCATGTGCTCGTGCGCCTCGAGGGCGCTACGCAGCCCCGCGGGAATGCCCCGCCACTCGACGCCCGCGTAGTGCCCTTCGGTGTTCTGCAGGCAGACGACCGCATCGATGTGGGGCTCTTCGATGCCTCCCTGGGCGGTGCGCCGCACAAAGTTCCCCAGCAGCCCCGGCAAGCTGCGGCAGGGGCGGACCGCCAGCTCGAGTCCCAGCTGGCGACGCAGACCCAGCACGGGGCTGCTGTAGCGCAGGCCCTGGCCCTGCAGGCGGCTCGGCAAGGCCGCCTCCGCCTCAGCTGCCGGCGCAGAGCTGGCGGCCCCGAACAGGCCGAGGCGGTGTTCGCGCAGCAGCTCAAGCGTGGCTTTCGGCAGGGGGTTGCCGGTCTGCAACCAGCAATCCCAACCGATGGGGGCCTCAACGTAGTCCGCCTGAAAGCCGACAGCGCGCAACACCCGCAACGCTTCGGGCAGCACCTGGCGGCCGATGCCATCGCCGGGCAGTGTCACGACGACCCGTCTCATCGCCGCCCCCTGGCCCGGGCCAGCCGCTGGCCAATCCGCTCGAGCAGGGCCGCCTCGATGCACTGGCCGCCGAGATGGGGTGGGGCGCTCGCGATCCCCAGCTCTCTGATGGCCGCCAGATAGCTCCGCGCGCAGGCAGGCTCGACCAGGCCGCGCACGCGCGGCAGCTCGGGACGGGCGCTGCGCAACAGGCTCTCGGCTCGGCAGCCCGGCAGCCCGCTGGCGGCATACTCCGCCTGCGCGCGCTCCCACAACGAGCGCGGCAGCTCGGCAAGCAGCGGCCGGCTCTCGCAGGGCGCAATCTGCAATCGGCCCGCGCCGGTCAGCAGGACATCCGCGGCGCCGCGCATGCGTCGCCAGGCCGCCTGGGCATCGAACAACGCGGGGAAGGAGTCGTCGGCGACCAGGGTTCCGGGGCGCAGCTTCGCGACCTCGAGGATGTTCGCGGCGCTGCTGGCCCCGACGATCAGGTCTGCCTGGTAGGCCTGCTCGGGCAGATTGCCCGTGCTCGCCACCAACTGCAACGGGCCGGAGAATGCCTCTGCGAGCCCTTCTGCGTTGCGCTGCAGCACGCCCGGCCGGTCGCAGATGCTCAAGCGCGCGGGCGTCCCCAGGGTCTCGAGCAACAGGCCCAGCGAGCTCTTCCCGATCGATCCGAAGCCGACCACAGCCAGATGCAGCTCGGCCAGCGCGAGCTCAAACCGCGCGAGCAGAGCCGCAACAGTCAGTAGCACTGTCGCGGCCGTGGCAGCATGTCCGGTGGTCAGACAGGCGCCCCGGGCTGCGTCCAACGAGCGCTCCAGCTCACGCCCGTAGCCACAGCGCGCGGGCAGCATGCCTGCCAGCGAGATGCTGCGGGCCCCATCGCGGTACGCGAGTTCTACGGCCGCCTCGAGCTCTTCGAGCAGACCCGGAGCCGCGAGCTCGTCGGCGAAGCGGGGAATGAACACCGCTCCCGAACAACCCAGAGGCGTCTGCAGGCTCTCGAACAGCCGGGGCTGGCCATCAGGAAAACAACGCGCCCGCAGGCTGGCACGCAGCTCTCCGGTAGCACCCAATGCAGTCTGCAGCGCGGATGGCGCGGGCAGGTAGCAGACCAGAGCGGCGTCGAGCACAGGCCCTGCCAGCTCGGAGAGCTCCGCCTGCAACTCCTGCAGCAACTCCCTCAGGAAAGCCGGCGGATGCAGCCCATGTACGCTCAAGCGCAAGCCACTCCCGGCCCAGACGTTCAGGCTGAGCTCGGCTCCCTCCACGCCCGACTGGAAGCGCGACTCCACCGCATCCGCGTCGATCTGCAGGCGGGCCGAGCTGGGCGCCGGCAGGCGGCTGAAATCGAGCAGTGAGAAAAAGAACCGCGCGCCTGGAGGATAGGGGCTGCTCGGATGGCGGGGGATCGCCTTCAGCAGCTGATGGACGGGCAGGCTTGCGTGGGCGCACGCGTCAGCGAAGGCCTGCGAGATGGCTGCCAGGTCGCTGTCGAAGTCATCGCCGCCCACCTGAACCCGCAGAGGCAGGCCGCTGACGAAACAGCCGAAGATGTGCGCCACGTCGGCCACCGGCAGGTCACGGCCGCTGGTGGCACAACCGAGCACCCGGTCGGACTCGCCCGTCTGGCGCCGCAACCAGCGCAGCCAGACGGTCAGCACCAGCAAGTGCAGACTGCTGGCCTTGCTACGCGCCACCCCGCGCAGCCTCTCGAGCAGTGCGGGCGCAAGCTTGAGAGCACGGGAATGCGCTCGCGCACCCGCCACCGTGCCCAACCTCGCGTCGGGCCAGGGAGCCGCGAAGCGTTCCGCCCACCAGGCAGTCTCTCCCGGTACATCCTGCAGGTTCTGCAGACAGTGCACGACCTCGCGATAGCTCGCGCGTAGAGGCGCTAGCGGACTGGGCAGGCCGTCGCACTGCGCGTCATACAGGGGCAGCAGCTCGGCCCCCAGTACCAGGATGCTCCAGGCATCGGCCACGGCGTGGTGGACGCTCAGGAACCAGCGCCAACGTTCGTCGGCCAGCTGCACCAGCTGCATCGAGAACAGCGGTCCGGTCTCGAGCGCGAAGACGCGCGCCTGTTCTTGCGCGAAGATGGTCTCCAGAACAGCTTGCTGCCGTTCGCTCGGCAGAGCGCGCAGATCCTGGCAAGGAAGCCGGAGGGGCATCTCTGCCAACACCCGCTGCCGCGTCTGCAGTCCCTGCTGCACGAAGACGGTGCGCAGACCGGGGTGCCTGTGCACGAGCTGCGCGAGGGCTTTTTGGAAGATCTCCGCCCGCAGCGCTCCAGCGATGGGGATCTGTGCACACCAGCTCGGAGAACGTGCGGGGTTTTGCCGTTGCGCCAACACCCAGCCTGCTTGCGCGGCACCGAGCGGAAAGTCTCCTGCGGAGGTTGTCATCGGCTCCGGCTGCGGACCCGCCTGCGCGAGCCCGTCCAGATGGGCGGCCAGCCGGCGGATGCTGCGCTCACCGTAGAGGGTCAAAGGACGGGGGAGCACGGGCACCTGCCCCTGCAGCCGCTGCAGCACATCCAGCGCCAGAATGGAGTCGCCGCCCAGAGCGAAGAAGTCGTCGTCGAGGCCTATCTTTTCGAGCCCCAACACCTGTCGCCAGATCGTGCGCAGCAGGCTCTCGCTGGCTGTCTCGCGGGCCGCGGCCTGGCGGGTCTCACGCAGAGCCCGCCGATCGAGCTTGCCCGCGCTGGTCAGCGGCAAGCGCGCCCGCAGCTCGATGCGATGCGGAACCATGTAACCGGGCAGTCTGCGCGCCAAAGCCGCCTTCAGCGTAACCTCGTCGAGCTCCCTTCCCTCGACATAGCCGAGCAGCCATTGGCGCTGGGGGTCACGCAGCTCGATGACCGCCGCCGCCCGCACGCCGGGCTGTTGGCAGAGCACGCCTTCGATCTCTCCCAGCTCAACGCGGTTGCCACGGATCTTGACCTGGCTGTCCCGGCGGCCCACGAAGCGCAGCAACCCCTCGTGGTCGCGGCGGACCAGGTCACCCGTGCGGTACCAGCGTCCGTCCCGCCCGGGCAGGCTCACGAAGGCCTGCTCGCTGCGCTCCGGATCCGCCAGATAGCCGTCCGCAAGGCTCGGGCCGCCCACAAACAGCTCGCCGACCTCGCCCACAACGCTGGGCTGTCCCCGCTCGTCGAGCAGCAGCAGCTCGGAGCCCGCACGGGCCCGGCCGATCGGAACGCTGCTCCAGCTCTGGGGCGGACGTCCGGACAAGGCGAACCAGCTCGCATTGACCACGGTCTCGGTGGAGCCGTACAGGTTGGCGATCTGCGGGCGCGCCGCCCCTTGATCGAACCAACGCCGCACCAGCGCGGCAGGCACGTTCTCACCCCCGATCAAGATCCAGCGCAGGGCCTGCAGACGAGGCTGCCGGTCGCTCTTGCGCAACAGATCCAGGCTGTCCATCAGCCTCCGCCAGAGCGTGGGCACCGAGTTCCAGATGGTGATGGCGTGGCTCTCGAGGAAATCGACCAGCGCGAAGGGGTCACGGGTCAGGCCGCGAGGGGCTGGCAGCAGCTGGGCGCCCGCGAGCAGGGGTGAGAAGACCTGGCGGATGGAACCTCCAAAGCTCAACGCCGAGGTCTGGATGAAGCGGTCGTCAGCGGTGATGGCAAAAGCCTCATGGACCCAGTCGTGGAACAGGCAGACGGCCCGATGCGAGACCATCACGCCCTTGGGCCGACCGGTCGTGCCGCTGGTGTACATCACGTAGGCGATGT
Source organism: Planctomycetota bacterium (assembly GCA_029260765.1). Lineage (GTDB taxonomy): Bacteria > Planctomycetota > J058 > JAJDCP01 > JAJDCP01 > JAJDCP01. Next base: position 52,543 of record JAJDCP010000077.1, on the reverse strand, counting down.
CGTCGGGGCCCGCGGGGCAGGCTTCCGGCAGCGCCACAGGAAGAGCGCTCCAAGCAAGACAGCTCGGAGGAACCGGGTCGTCCTCCAGAGGATCGTCGAGCAGCAGCACCCGCTCGACGGCTGCAAAGTGCTGCAGGCGGCCGAGATGCTCGCTGCAGCTGAGCAGCACACGGATGCCCGCGTGGTCGGCAATCTCCCGGATCCGGGCGTCCGGGTAGTCTGGATCCAACGGCACATAGGCGGCTCCAGAGGCCAGACAGCCCAGCAGCCCGACCACAGCCTGCAAGCCCGGACGCAGCAGCACACCGACCCGCTCGCCCGGGCGGGCTCCATGGTCCCGCAAGGCCGCGGCCAGACGGGCCTGCGCCGTCTCGAGCTGGTCGTAGCGCGTGGTCGCCCCCTGCCAAAGGACCGCCGGCCGTCCCCCGTGACGGGCCAGGCTTGCGGCCAGGCGCGCGCTCAGGGTCTGCCCGGGCGGAAGACCGGGCAGCTCCGCGGGCATAGGCTCGACCTCCCCAGACGGCTGCACGAGCGCGCGCAGCTGCTCCAGGTGCTCGCCGGCCAGGCGTTCCACGGTCTGCGGCAAGAACAGGCCTGCGAGTGTGTTCCACGAACAACACAGCCGGCCGCCGAACTCCCAGGCGATCAGGCCGAGTTGGGTGAAACCCGACGCGGCTCCCCCGGAGACATCCGTGATCTCGAGCTCTCCAACCCGATCAGGCCCCTTGAAGCTGGGAAAGCTGATACCCGCCGGCGTCAGGCCCCGCGGTCCGGCATGTTTGCGGTCGTGCAGCCCCGCGAGCTCCAGCGAGCTGGTGTAGGGGTGCTTCTGCACCTCGATCAGCAGCCGCCGCAGAGCGCGTGCTTGCTCGCGAGCTGGCTCGGCTGCCAGGCGCACGCGCACGGGCAGCGAGTCGGCGAAACAACCCACAATGCGCTCGATACCCGGCAGACGCGCCTCACGCCGCGCACTGGCCATGCGCACCAGCAGGTCACTCTGCCCGCTCCAGCGTTGCAGGCATAGCAGATAGCTCAGCATCACCAGCTCGAAGCTCGAGACCTGCCATTCCCGCGCGCGGGCATGCAGCCAGCGGGTGGCCTCGTCTGCCAGGACGGCTGTGTGGATGTTCGCCGGCCCCCGGGGCTCGGCCTCGGGGTCGCCATCGAAGGGCAGCCGCAGCGGCGGTGCGGGGTCGCGCAACAGCTGCTGCCAGAATGTCCGGCTCGCGTCGGCGGCCGCATCGGACTGTAGCGCCTGGACGACCGACGCGAAGCTGGTGGGCAGCTCGGGAAGCTGCAGAGGTCGGCCGGTCAGCAGCCGGGCATGCAGCTCGAGCAGCTCCCAGACAAGCAGATAGGCGCTCCAGGCGTCGGCCACGATGTGATGGATGGCGAACATCAGACAGTGGGAATCTGGCGCTGGCAGCTGGCAGACCGCCAGGTCGAGCAGCGGGCCACGCTCGAGATCGAAGATCCGGTTGCGCTGCTCGAGGTCCAGCTCTGCCAGCCGCTTGTCGCCTGCGGCGGGCAGCTTGTGGACGGCAACCCGAAGCGGAGCGGGTTGGATGGCTCTCTGGACCAGGGCACCATCGTGCCAGAAGAAGCCGACCCGCAGCATCGCGTGGCGTTGGGTGAGGAAGCCGAGCGCCTGCTCCAGCAGCGCAGGCCGCAAAGCACCGCGGAGTTGCAGGCGCAGACTGACCGTACAGCTCAGCTCGGGAAAGAAGCGCTGGTTGGCGTAGAAGGTCTGCTGGGCGGGCAACAGCGGGAGCCTGGCCAGATCTTCGCCGGCAGGCAGCTCACGTCTTGCTGAAGGCTGCAGAGCAGCCAGGAATGCGAGCAGGCGGGCCAGGCTGTCGTGCTCGAAGAACAGAGTGAGGCTGAGGGTCTGGCCCGTCGCCTGTTCGAGCCGCTTGACCAGTTCGAGCGCCACCAGCGAGTCCAGACCGAGAGTCTGGAAGGGGGTGTGCAGGTCGATGGCCGCACGCGGCAGCTCGAGCGCTTCGGCAAGCAGCCCGCGCAGGAGCTCTTCAAGATCTTGTGCCGATGGCTGGAGGACCGCTGTGGACACCGGGGGAGCCGGCACGGCCGGAGAAATTTCGGGCGCGGCAGCCTGCCGCTTTACGGGGGGCCGCGCCGGCAGGGCCAGCGCGGGGGCTTCGCTGGCCACTGCCCGCTCTTCGCGGAGCGAGGCCTTCTGCAGGTCCTCCGGCTCGGCGACCAGCAGATGGGCGGCCTGCCCCGCCAGGGCTGCCTCGAAACCTGCCAGCCCGTCTTCGCTGCTCAGGCCACGCAGGCCCTTGCGGTCGCGCACCTCGCCCACCCGCATGCGCACGCCCATGCCTGTGTCGCGCCAGAGCGAGAAGGCGGCCGAGGTCCAGGGAAGCCCGGCCGCGCGCTGCTCGCTTGCCACAGCGTCCAGGCCGGCGTTGGCCGCGGCATAGTCGCCCAGCCCCTTGCCCAGGCCGGGCAGACAGCCCGCGATCGAAGACAGCAGCATCACGCGCGCCTTGACGTGGGCCTCCGACCAGCGGGCGAGCTGTTGTGCCGGCAACAACTTGGTGGCCAAAATCTGGCGGGCCGTGTCCAGCTCGCGCTGGCGCAAGGCTCCGAAGCGCGCCTGACCGGCGGCCAGTACCACCAGGTCGGGCACCCCTTCGCGGGCCTCGACACGCGCCAGCAACGCCTTCAACGCACCGGCCTCGAGCAGGTCGCAGGCTTCGTAGCGCACCTGCGCACCCTGCGCCCGCAGCTGCCCGAGCAGGGGCGACAGCGAGGCCTCGGGCCGCCGCCCGGACAGCACCAGGCGTGCCCCGGGGCTGGCAGCCAGCCTGGCGGCCAGCGCCGCGCCCACCCCCGAGCTGCCTCCCAGGATCAGGCTCAGACCAGGGACCACTTGGGCGCGCGGGGGCGCCGCCCAGGGCACGAAACGCCGGGTCAAGCGCTGCCCGCCGGAGAGCCGCAGCAAGGGTCCCCGCCGACCCAGCTCAGCGACCACCGCCTGTGCCTCGACGACCCCATCCAGCAGCAGGCAGCGTCCAGCCAGGTCTGGATGCTCGTCGAAGAGCGCCTCCGCGAGTCCGGCGGCGGCCGCTCCCCAAGCATCCCCTGCGATCACCCAGAGTCGCGGACGCGCCGCTCCGCTGAGCACAGCCTGCAGCCAGGCGAGCACGGACAACACGCCCTGATCGAGTTGGGACTCGGGCTCGAGAGTCCAGAGGTGCACCACCCCGGCCACGCGCTCGCCCGCCAGGCTCTGCAGCAACCAGCGCAGCTGCTCGGGGGAGTCCGCACGCAGCCCGAAGGCATCTTCGGCGTAGCGCGCGAAGTGCGGGCCCGCCGCCACACACACCACCCGTCTGCCCGCCTCCCGCAGGCACTGCGCCAGCTCAGCAGCCCAGCCCTTGGCCGCCCCGAGCAGCAGCCAACATCCTTCGCCCGGAGCGCTCGCTTCGACAGGGGCTCGCGGCACCCACTCGGGACTATGCAGCAGGCGCCCGGAATCGGAGCCCAGACAGGGGTCTTCGATACACAGGCGCCGTCGCCGCCAGGGGATTCCGGGCAGGCGCGGTCTGTGCGCCGGGGCGGGCCCACACAGCTCCTGCAGGTCGAGCGGGGCGCCCCGGACCCAGAGCCGGGCCAGCGCATCCAACGCACGCTCGAGGTCAGCCCCATGATCGATGCCTGCCGGAGGTCGGCACAGAGCCAGCGCGGAAGCCTCGGGCAGCAGCCGACCCAGCAGTCCGGTCAAACCGGCGCCGGGGCCGACTTCGAGCACCACATCCGGTTTCCATTCCGAGAGCGCAGCGCAGGCCTGCTCGAAGCGTACCGGCTGCAGGACATGCTGGCTCCAATAGCGCGCGTCGAGCTCTTCGGCGCGCGCCTGCCGGCCCAGAACTGTGCTGAGCAGAGGCCTCCGCAGAGGACCGGCCCGCAGTTCTTCCAAGCAGCTCTCCAAGCGCTCGGCTGCTGTGGCCATCAGCGGAGAGTGGAAGGCGTGCGAGACGGCCAGCGGAAGCACCCGGCGTCCGGACTGTTCCAGCTGCCTGCTCAGCTGCTTGAGCGCTGCGCGGTCGCCCGAGATCACGGTCTGACCGGGTCCGTTGTAGGCGGCGATGGCCAGCTGCCCCTGCCACGGCTGGAGCAGGCTCTCCAGCGCGGAGGCAGGCGCGAGCACTGCCGCCATGCCTCCTGCTGTTGGTAGCTCCTGCATCAGCTGCCCGCGACGCGCCGTCCACAATACGGCCTGGCGGGGGTCGAGCGCGCCGGCCAGACAGGCCGCCGACAGCTCTCCCACACTATGTCCCAAGACCGCCACGGGCTCCAAACCAAGCCGCAGCAGCTGCTCGGCCAGCGCGATCTGGAAAGCGACCAGCAGGGGCTGGGCGACGTCGGTGCGCTGCAGGCTCTCCGCATCGGCGTCGGGGCCGTAGCAGAACTCCAGCAGCGGCCGCTCCAGCTGTATGCCGGCGCACAGCTCGGTCATGCGGGCGGCCATCGCCGGCCAGGCGGCCAGCAGACCGGCTGCCTGGTGCGGAAACTGCGAGCCCTGGCCGGGAAAGACCAAGGCCACCCGGGGTGGGCGGCGCACGCTTCCGCGCAGCCAGCCCGCTTCCTCTCCATGTCCGAGCCTCGTCAGCGCAGTGGCCAGCGTGTCGCTCGGGGCACAGATGCGCGCCGCCCGCTCGGCGTGCACCCGTCGGCCCCAGGCAAGCTCGTGGCAAACAGCCGCGCTGCTCGGGGACAGGTTCTCTGCCAAAGTTGCTGCATAGCCCCTCAGATGCGCGGCCGTCGGCGCGCTGAGCAACAGCGGCAGCCGCAGCGGGGGTTCGCCGACATCCTCCGGCGTCCCCGGATGCGGTGCCTCTTCGACCACCACGTGGCAGTTGGTGCCGCCGAAACCGAACGAGCTCAAACCCGCGCAACGTGGCGCGGCGTCTTCCCAGGCACAATCCCGGGCGGGCAGCCGCCAGCCCTGCTCGGCCAGCCGCAGCCTGGGGTTGAGCGTGGCGTCGAGCAGACTGGCAGGCAGCCGTCGGTGCTGCAGGCACAGCAAGACCTTGATCAAACCAGCGACACCCGCCGCCCCCAGGGTGTGGCCGATATGGCTCTTGACCGAGCCGAGAAAGCGCGGCTTGCCGTCGACGAAGAAGTCGCGCAGGGCGCGCAGCTCGACCGAATCACCGACCACCGTGCCCGTTCCATGGGCCTCGATCAGGCTGACACGCCCGGGATCGAGCCCCGCATTGCGGTACGCCGCTGCCAGCACCTCCGCCTGGCCGCGGGGGTGGGGCGCCATCGGCCCGAGCGAGCGCCCGTCGTTGTTGATCGCCGAACCGCGCAGCACGGCCAGGATCCGGTCGCCATCTGCGAGCGCCCGCGAGAGCGGCTTGAGCAACACCAGCCCCGCCCCTTCACCGGGCACGAAGCCGTCCGCCTCAGCGCTGAAGGGCTGACAGCGACCGCGGGCAGACAGGGCCCCGGCGGCATCGAACAGCCGGTAGACCGTCGGACGCAGGTTGAGGTTCACGCCTCCGGCCATGGCCAGGCTGCACTCGCCGCGGCGGATGCTGGCCGCGGCCAGGTGCAGGCTGAGCAGCGAAGTCGAACAGGCGGTGTCGAGGCCGATCGCGGGCCCGCTGTAGTCGAGCTCGTGGGAGATGCGCGCCGCCAACATGTTCAGCAGGTTGCCGACCAGCGTGCTGGGCAAGGTCGGGTCTGGCCCCACGATGTTCTCTACCACCCGCTCGAGAGCGGCCCGGGCATCGTCCGGAAGCTGCTCGAAGGGCCCGCTGGCGCGCAGCTGCGCGAACAGCTCGCGGCGCTGGAAAGGGCTGGTGATCAGCTCCTGGTAGGGCAACTGGTTCGAGCCCAGAAAGACGCCGACCCGCCGGTCGGCGCGCGCGCCACCGTGCCCCGAGCGCTCGAGCAGCTCGCAGGCGAGCTCGAGCAACAGCCGCCCCTGAGGATCGAGCACCCGGGCCGCCTGCTCCGGAATGCCAAAGAACTCCGGATCGAAGTGGTAGACATCGGCGACGAAGCCGCCCCGTTGGCAGCGCACGCCGTCGAGCATACGAGCCGGCCAGCGCTCGGCGGGGATGTCTGTGACCGCTCCATGGCCCGCGAGCAATGTCTGCCAGAATGCCTCGGGCTGCGTCCCGCCCGGGAAACGGCAGGCCATGCCGATGATGGCCATCGGCTCTGCCAGCCCTTGGGCGGAATCTGGCAGAGCGGGGGAAGCCAGAGGGACTTCCGGCCGGGCCTCCAGGGCCCTTGCCATGTCCTCTACGCTCGCGCAACGCACCAACAGCTCATAGTCGAGCCGGCGGTTCAGCGCGGCCTCGAGACGCGCCAGGATCTCAAGCGCCGCGACGCTGGTGCCTCCCTGCTCCATGAACGGTGCCGTGGTGTCTACGGCGGACACCTGGCAGCCGAGCACCTCCGCCCAGACCTCCGCGATCAACGCTCGCAGCGGCCCTCGCTCTTCGCCGCCGGCTGGACTCTTCCCCGCGACCAGGGCCTGCGCGACTTCATCGGCCAACCGGTCGAAGTGGCCGCCGTCGAAAAGGCTGGCGAGCTGCGTACGACGGATTTTGCCGCTGGTCGTGCGCGGGATCTGCTGATGACTGACGGGCAGCAAGCGCTCGATGGGCAGCCCCATAATGCGCTGCACCCGGCGGCGCACGGCTGCGAGCACATCGATGGCCTGCCGCCAGTCCGATTCCTGCAAAACCACAAACAGCAGACTGTGCTCGCAGTCCTGCCCCTGGCGGGCGAGCGAGCAGGCGACGGCGAGGCGTACTCCCGGCTCTTCGAGGGCCACCGCTTCGACGTCCGACGCGAAAAACTTGCGCCCGGCGACCAGCAACAACTCTTTGCTGCGGCCGCAGATCACCAGCCGTCTTTCGTGCACAAAGCCGATGTCTCCGGTGCGCCACCAGGCGCCGCATTGTGCGGCTGCAGTCGCGCGGGGATTCTGGTAGTAGCCCCGGGTCAGGTTGGGTCCGCGGATCTGCAGGTGGCCGACACGCCGCTCCGGAAGCGCCCGATCCTGCGCGTCCACCACACGCACGCCGCAACCGTCGAGGGGCGGTCCGACATCCAGCAACTCGACTGCGCCCTCAGCATCCTGTGCGGCGGGCCGCGCCTGGCCGTCGCGCACCAGCGCCTCGCGCTGCAGCCGGTGCACCCGCGGCGCAGGTTCCGGACCCGCCAGACTCAGCGCCACGCTGGCCTCGGCCAGGCCATAGCAGGGGCGCAGGGCCGAGCCTCGCAGTCCGGCGCCGGCCAGCAGCCGGCTGCAGGCGGCCAACACTTCGGGAAACAGCGGCTCAGCGCCGACCATCAGCGAGTGCACGCTGTCGAGCTGCCAGCGCCCCGGCTCAAGGCGGGGGATGCGCTTGAGCAGGATGCGCAGCGAGGTGTTGGTCGCGGTCAACCAGGTGCCGGCGTGGCGCGTGACCAGATCGAGCCAGGCGCCCGGATCCTTGACGAAGTGGTAGGGCTCCATGCGCACCTGGCGGGCCCCGAGCGCGACGAACTGCAAATGGCAACCGATCAGGCCCATGTCGTGGAAGTGGGGCATCCAACCCACCTCGACGTCGTCTGCGCTCAGAGGGATGCGGCGCCGCATCTGGTCGAGATTGGCCAACAGCTGGCCGTGGCTGAGGCAGACTCCCTTGGGCTGGCTGGTGCTGCCCGAAGAGAACTGGATCAGCGCCAGGTCCTGCCCCCGCACCCGCTGCAGCGACAGGTCGGGCTCCGCCTGCTGGAGGGGTTCCCAGGCGCAGGCAACCCCTCTGCCCAGCAGCCGCTCCAGCACGGGCAATTCTGCCTGGCCACAGACCACCCGTGGACACTGCAGAGTCTGCCAGATCGCCCGCACCCGGCGCCCGCCGTCGCTGTCTGTCGCTGTGCGCAGACCCGCGATCGGGACCGGCACGAGTCCTGCCAACTGACAGGCCCAGAACAGTGGGTAGAAGTCCCGGCCGCGCCCGACCACCAGCGGCACGGGCTGGCCCGGCAACCAGCCCTGGGCGGTCAATCCCGCGCGCAGCCGGCCGGCCTGCTGCAGCAGCGCCGGGTAGGACTGCTCGAGCTCGGCGCCTTCGGGCGTCAGGTAGACCAGTCCGCGCTCCGGAGCCTGCCTGGCGACGGCCTTCAACAGGCCGCCCAGGGTTTTCGGACGCTTCACCCTAGGGTCCCCCGGCGGACGCGGAATCTATGCATTTCCCTGAGACTGTACGGTAGCGCCCGCGGATCAAGGGGTCAAGCGGTGGGGGGGGGTGGCGGGCCCGACGCTCACATCGCGCTGACGCCACCCGCTCCAAGGATCAGCACCACGGCGCCGATCTGGAAGAACAGGACCAGCGTGCTGATGATGCCCATGATGCGGCCGGCCACCGCCAGACCGTCCGGACGCACCCGCATCGCCTGGCTGCGTGCGAGATGCTCATTGCCCTGCAGCCAGGCGAAGCAGCCGAGCACGCCACAGAACAGCAGGCCCAGCAGGCCCAGGACGAACACGCTCGTTCCGCCGCTGGGGGGTCCTGTGTGCCTGCGTCGGCGCGGGCGCGGAGGACCATAGCCGCCATCATCATCGTAGCTGTGGTAGGCATCCTGGTACGACATGCAAATTCCCTCTGTTGCAGTTCTGGCTGTCTAAGCAGCATCGGGCATGCCCAGCGCTCGCGATTCCCGTGACCGAGCCTGTCTGGCGCGAGGAGCGGCCAAGCTCCCACGCCCATGCGCCCCGGACTTGGTGTCCAGCACCGAGTGGGCGGTGTGTTTCACGGCTGCGGCAGACAGTATCGGGCGAGCTACCCCCTTTCCGGAGCCTGCCTTCGCGGCGACAATGGCAGCCAGTTCAGGCATCCCCCCACCCAGAGGTCCTCGCCATGAAACGCACCCATAGCAGCGGCGGCAGGCCGTTCAATCCTGAAACCCTGGCCCTGGGCTACGGCTATGATCCCAGCCTCTCCCAAGGGGCGATCAAGCCCCCGGTGTTTCTGACTTCGACCTTCCAGTTCGAGTCGGCCGCGCATGGCAAACGTTTCTTCGAGCTCGCCTACGGTCTCAAGGACCGGGAGAAGGGGGAAGACCCGGGCCTGATCTACAGCCGGCTCAACAACCCCAACCTGCAGATGTTCGAAGAGCGATTGGCGGCCTGGGACCAGACGGAAAAAGGAGCCGCCTTCGCCTCGGGCATGTCCGCGATCTCCACCAGCATGCTGGCTCTGCTCCAGCCCGGCGACCACGTGCTCTCGAGCGCGCCGGTCTACGGGGGCACGCACTTCCTGTTCGAGAACATCCTGCCGCGTTTCGGCATCGAGGTGACCCAGATTCCAGCCGGCGACGACTTCGTCGCACAGTTGGCCGCCCAGGCAGAACAGATCGGCCCTGAGAAGCTGCGTGTGATCTACTTGGAGACCCCCGCCAATCCCTCGAACCTGATGGTCGACATCGAGGCGGTGTCGGCCCTGGCGCGCCGCCTCAGCGTGGGGGAGCGTCCGATCGTGACGGCCGTCGACAACACCTTCCTCGGTCCGGTCTTCCAACGGCCCGCGGCGCTGGGCGCCGACCTGGTGATCTACTCGGCGACCAAGTTCATCGGCGGCCACAGCGATCTGATCGCGGGGGTGGTGACCGGTCCCGAGGGCTTGCTCAAAGAGATCACCGCCATGCGGACGATTCTGGGCACCATGGCCACGCCCTTTTCTGGCTGGCTGTTGCTGCGCTCGTTGGAGACCGTCTCGATCCGCATGCGCCGCCAGGCCAAGAACGCCCGGGCGCTCGCGCAGCTACTGGCCGAGCATCCGAAGGTCGAGCGGGTGTACTATCCGGGCCTGTTCGAGGAAGGGAGTGCGCAGAAGTTGATCTACGACAAGCAGTGCACCGGGCCGGGCTCGCTGATCGCTTTCGACGTAGCCGGTGGGGAGGAGGCGGCGTTCCGGGCCCTGGACCGCTTTGAGGTCATCCGCCTGGCCGTATCCCTGGGAGGGACGGAGAGTCTCGTCGAACATCCCCGTTCGATGACCCATGCGGATGTGCCGCCCGAGATGCTGCAGAGATTCGGTGTGGGACCGGGTCTGATCCGCTTGTCAGTGGGTATCGAACACCTGTCGGACCTGAAGCGGGACCTGCGGCACGCTCTGGATTGAAACCGGAGCTCTACTTGGCGGGCTGCCGGAGATGCGGAGGCAGGTGCTTCGGGTTGACTTTCTTCTGCGAGGTTTTGGGCTTCTTCGTCTCGCGTTTTTGCCGTTTCTCACCCATGATCGGAAACTCCCATATTGGTTGACCTTGCGAGTATTCTACATCAGCCCGGCACAACTTCCAGATTCAGGCTGCAGGCGCAGCTGTGAAACAGCCACCCGCCTCGCCGTGAGTTCGAAAAAGAACATCGTTTCCTCCCCTGGCGGCAAAGGAAATGATGGGCAAACGGCCAGATGGTGCGGCGACCCGCCCTGCAGATCGCTGGGGCGAGTTTCCCTCAGCGCAGGCTTGTCGCCGCCTGCTCAGCTCTCCACCCGATGGAACTCCAGATACCACACGCCGACATGCCCGTCTGCCAGACTCCACGCCAGCTGATCACCGGAGGGCGAAAAGGCCAGCCCGGTGATCGGCACCGACTCGCAGATCAGCCGCGGCGCGCGCTCCCTGCGCAGGTCCCAGAGCCGCAATTCGTTGCCGACAGCGCTCGCCAGCCAGCGATCAGCGCCGAAGGCCAACGCGCCGGCCCGAGCGCGGAAGGCCCGGCGCGGGTAGCGGCCCTCGACGCGCCCAGAGCTGTCCTGCCCGGGGCCGTACACGTGGACAAGGCTCTCGCCGGCGCACCAGGTACGGCACGCCAATAGATTGCCGGAGTCCGAGCAGGCCAGCCTCTCGAGCTGGCTCCCTGCGAGCAGATCGTGGCGCACAACTCCCTGGGGGTCGACGACGAGCAAGACGCTGCCCAAACCCAGCGCCAGGCTGCCGGCCTTCGCACCCAAGGACAGCAGCTCTGGACGTTGCGCCAGCCACAGCCCGAGGCAGGCTGCGGCCGCCCGCGCCCTCTCGACGCCTGCGGACGACTGTAGGGCCTCGAGGCTATCCTGCGCGACCCCCGGCGCCGGTACGAGCTGCTTGCACTCCGGCGCTGTCTCGAGAGCGGTAAGCTCTGTATCGGGCAACTTGAGCAACCGGCGCCCTAGAAACACGGCAGCCTTGTCACGTGCAGGTCCAGTTTCCTGGCAGCCACGCAGCTCGATGCCTCCAAACTGCTTGCCCAGCGCCAACACCTGTCCGTCGCAGCTGAAGCGCGCACGGCGCACGCGGCCCTTCGTCAGGCACACAGTCTGCGTTGAAGAGCGCAGATCCGCCAATATGCATCGCTTCTGATCTCCAAGCAGCACTTGCCCGGACGGCGCCTGGGCCAGAACGTGGCCCGTCAGTTTGCCCAGCACCCGTGGACTGCGGCGGATGGTGTCGATCGCGTAGCGCACCCCGCCGGCGGATAGCGCCCAAAGCTCGGATCCGGCGCCCAAAGCCATCGCCACGACTGGGCCCCAGGGTCGCAACGTGAAGTGGTTCAGGCTGTCGCACACCCGGAACAAGAGCATCGAAGCATGGGGCCGCTTGCGCAACAGGCGGCAACGCAACAATGCCAACCCTTCAGCGGAGGGCGCCTCCCGCAGGGCATCCGCGGTGAAGGCTCGATCGCTGAGCAGGTACACGTCGCCCACTCTGGGGGTCAGGATCTGTGGCTGGGCGGACGCGCTGCCTGCAGCCCGACAGACTTCCAACTCCCCGTCACGCCACCTCTGCAGCCGCGCGCGGCCTCGGTGACTGAAAACGAGCTGCCCATCCACAAGCTCGCAAACAACCAGGTCGGCCAGGCGCTTGGCGGCCGGAAAGCCGGCTTCCACCGCCTCCGTCAGCTGGACGGCGGCGGGCAATGCTTCGCCCAGCTCCGGCAGCTCGGCCAGGCGCGTCAGCTCTGCTCTGACCGTGCGTTGCACATCTGGCTCCGGCGCCGGGGTACACACCCACAGGCGGGGAGGGCGGCCCCGATACAGTTGGCCGTCGGCCGCGTTGTCGACGGCCAGCTCGATGCGCAGGGTCTGGGATCGTCTGCCGGGTGCATCGTGTCCCAAGACAAAACCATCCGGCCAGCGGCTGGCCGCGTCGGTGCGCAGACCATCGGTGCGGGCGAAGGACAGCTCGGCGCCACGCAGATCGACATCATCGCAGCGTACCTCACGCAGGTCCGCGCGGTTCAACTGCGCCTCCCGTGCGTCGACGTCCACCAGCAGACTGCCGCGTAGATCGGCCTGCTCGAGGCGCGCCGCGAACATCGAGCTGTGGTGCAGCCGGGACTCGGCCAACATCGCCCGCTCCAGGCGGGCACCGCGCAGATCACAGCGCTCGAAGCTGCTGCCCTGACAATCGCTCTGGCGCAGGTCCGCTTCGACCAGGCACACGTTCTGCAGCCGGGTCCCCGCCAGACGGGCCTCTTGCAGCTGTGCCTTGCGCAGGTTGGCACCATCGAGCCGCACATCCGTCAGCGCCGCGCCCCGCAAGTCTGCGCCCACCAGCGATGCCTCGCTGAGGTCGCAGCCAAGCAGCGGGCAGCCGACCAGCTGCAGACCATCGAGCCGGGCCCGCGGCAGGCGCGCGCGCTCCAGCACGGTGGCGCCCAGCTTGGCGCCCCGCAGGTCCGCGTCGCTCAGATCCGCTGCCAACAGGCGGGCGTTCTCGAGCCGTGTGTCGCGCAGATCCGCGCCCGCCAGCTGTGCCCCGCTCAGATCCGCACCGCTGAGGTCCGCGCCGCGAAGATCGGCTCCACGCAAGTCTGCCCCGCGCAAAACCGCCCCTTGCAGCTGCGTGCCCGCAAGGTCCTTACCGGCCAGCCGCACCTCGGGCAGGTAGACCTTCTCCAGAGACAGCCCCCGGAGCGTGACCCAGCTGAGGTCGAGGTCGCGCGCGCTCCAAGCGCGGAAGGCTCCCAGGTTCCGCTCGCGCAGCTTCGACAACGAGCGCAGGCGCTCGAGCAGGCGTGCCCCGTGGGGCTCGTGCGGCAGCTGGTCGAGCTGCTTGCTGATCGCCTCGTCGACGCCGGTGAATTTCTCGCCAAAACCCAGCGCGCCCTGGATGCGTTGCCAGGTACGCATGCCCCCGAAGTAGTGGCAGATGTCGTCGCCGAAATCGCGCAGCTGCTGGGCCTGACGCGGTTTGCGCAGACGCTCCAATTGCGCGATCACCATGGTCAACCCGGGACGTTCGAAGGCTTCTTTGCGCAGGCAGGCAGCGACCAGGCGGCCGAGCTCCTGCCATGGCTCGTCAAGCTCCAGCACGGCGGGTTCTTCGGCGAGATGCGCCTGCTTGGTGGCGTCCAAGGAATCGGCCTGGAACGGCCGGCGTCCCGCGACCATCTCGTACAGCAGCAGACCGAGCGCGTAGACGTCGGTCTTGGGTGTCAGGGCATCTCCCCGCCATTGCTCCGGGCTCATGTAGGCGGGCGTGCCCGCCACCCGGCCACCTTCATCGCTGGTCGTGCGGGCCAGGCCGAAGTCGGTGACCTTGGCGATGCGATTCTCAACCAAGATGTTCGATGGCTTCAAGTCCCCGTGCACCAAGCCTGGCGAACAGCCCTGCACGTGTTTCAGAGCGCGCGCGATCATCAGCCCGCCCTCGACCGCATCGGCGGGCGTGAGTGGGGTCTGTTCGAGCAGCTGCTGCAGGTTCTGGCCCGGCGAGAATTCGAGGAACAAGAACGGGTTGCGCCCGATCAGGCGCGTGCCATAGGCGCGCACGATGTTGCTGCTCGGGCGCAGCTCGGTCCAGATCTCGATCTCATTGAGGAATTGCAGCAGCATGTCGGCGCTCTCGACAAACGCGTCCTGACGGAAGGTCTTGATCGCGAACGCGAAGTCGAGCTCGTGGTCGTAGCAGATGTAGACCACGCCCATGCCGCCGTGCAGGGCGTGCATCACCTCATAGCGTTGGGCGTCCTCGCTGTCCGCGCTGATCGGGGCGGCGGCAGAGACCACGTCATGCTGGGGGGCGGGCATCCCGGGGTTCGAAACCATGGAAGGATCGAGCGCGGCGCTCACCGCCTCGACCGCCGGTTTCGGCGCCTCGACGACCGGCTCGGCGGGCTCGCCAGCCAGACTCTGTAGCGAGCCGAGCTGCGTCGGGCTGCTCGCCTGCTCGATGCGGCTGAAGGTCATGCTCAGGGAGAGCTCGTCCAGACCGCCGAAGCGCACGCTGAGGCTGCGCCCAGCGCTCTTCTGTTGGGCGCACCAGCGGCGGACCTGCTGCTGTTCGTTGCCCATCGTCCGCTCCAGGGGAGAGCTTCAGGCTTGCTCGCCCGGCAGGCTACGCGCGGCCCGTTCGGCCAGCCAGCGGTTGGTGAAGTCGGCGGCCTTCTGGTAGTTGTCCCGCACGCCTTTGGCGATGAAGCTCTCGATGAAGCCACCCAGCCCGAGCACACGGGCCGTGATCGAACAGCGCACGTGGCGCTCAACGCCCGCCGATGCGCCGTCTTCCAGCCAGTTTTCGCCACTGAGCGAGACCTTGTCGCCGAGCCCGAGCATCTTCACCTGCCAGAAAAACCGCTGTTGGACCGGATCGAAACGGCCACTCTCCTCGGAGCGCGCGGTGTTCCCCACCAGCTTGTGCAGCATGGCGGGAATATGCAGACGCGGCTCGAGCAGCAAGCGCCGGGAAGCGCTGCCATCGGGCCGTTTCTCGAACTCCAAGACCTCGTAGAGCGGGAAGTCGAGGCCCACGCGGTGCCGCTGCTCGTTGTACTCGGGGTCGAGAAACAAGCGCCAGAATGTGGCTCTGTCGCAGCGGATCGGATGGGAGAAAGTACAGTCCATCGAGCTCTCTCCTCAGCTTCCCAGAACTTCGCGGTCGCCGCGGTAGACCTCGACGTCTTCTTCGTCGAACTCCTTCTCCCCCAGACTCTCCTGCGAAGGGGTCAGAGAGACCACCGCACCGCCGCTGCCATAGATCGGCTCGTAGGCGTGCACCTCCCCCGTGTAGCGGTTGTGCTGGCCCATCACGGCGGCCAGCCACCACATCGGCTTGAAGTTCACCACCTTCTTGACGCGCACCTGGCGGTGGATCTCACGCGAGAGCTGGGCAACATCTTCGAGCCGACCGGCGGCCAGGAACTCGAGCAGCTTGCGGTTCCACTCATCGTCTTTCAGAGAGTGGAAGTGGTCGTCAGCCGGATCGATGAAGCTGGTGAAGAGCCGGTTCGACAGCGTGCTGACGACCACCACCACCGCCCGCTTGCCCTGGGCCTGCAGAGCTTCGGCGGCGGCCTTGCCGAAGACCACCGTCTCCGCTCGGTCGGCGTAGACATTGCTCGAGACGATGCAGGCCGGCAGGGCGTTGTCGGGGTTCAACAGCTTGAGCGCCACGATCGAGCCCGTGTCGATGGGGAAGCCCTTGTACGCCACCGTGCGGGCGTGCAGGCCACGCGCGCAAGCCCGCTCGCGGTAGGCCTCTGCGAACTCTGCATCGACGCGGAATTGGTACGGGATCGAGCCGAGCTCATGGAACAGCTCGTCGACGTGCACCCACTCCGGCGCCGGGTCGGCCTGGATCTGATGGCCGATGACGCTCGGCCACATCACGCTGTAGATCAAGATCAAGTCGGCGCCGCAGCTCTGCACCTGCTCACGGGCGGCTTCCATGCCGCGCCGCACCCGCATCCAGCCCGCGTTCTGCTCCGGCACCAGCAACGGCTGCGGCAAGCCAGGCACCAACATGCCCATCACCGCGCCCGCCTTCTTCTGCGGCGCGCTCACGAGACCGCCGCCGGGGTGGGGGGCAGCCAGGCCAGCACTGCGTTGCCGGTGCCGATGACGTTGCCGTAGGCATACAGCTCGGCGGGCTGGCTGGGGAAATCGAGGCTGGCCAACAACCAGGTCAACGCTCCGGAGTCGGCCTCGGAGACCGACTGTTCGACGAACTCAGGCATGATGTCGACAGCCTCACGCGTCTTCCCTGAACGCAGCAGCTCGATCATGCGCATGTCCCAGAGGTACTGGTTGTGGTTGTAGATGTGTTCGCGGCTCATGTCTTCGGGCACCTCGGGCTCGACCGTAAAGTGCCTGTGAGACAGAGAGTTGCTAGCCAGCAACAAGGCCCGACGTCCTGACGCTTCGATCGCTTCGCGGGTGGCCCTGCCCAGGGCGAGCATCTGCTCCTGCATCACCTCGACGTTGTAGTAGAAGCGCGAGCGGTTCGAGGAGATCGCAACGATCGGCAGATCCCACGCGGGGCGGGTCAGGTGGCAGGAGACGATGGTGCCGTAGTCGACCCGGAAGTCGGGGTTGCGCATCATCTTCGTGACCACGCCCGCCTGCGCCGCCCGCTCACAGATGCTCTCGGCCAGCGGGACATCGACTTTCAGGTCGTAGTGGAAGCGGAACAGGTTGGGGAAGATCGGATCGACCGACAGCGACTTGAAATGCGGCACACCGAGGAAGTGGTTGCCGATGTAGGTCTGCCAGTGCGCAGACAGCACCACGATCACGTCGATGGAGTGCTTGGCCAGGTCGCGCCGGAAGCGCTCGTAGCCCCAGCGCAGCACCTCCCAGCCACACTCGGCCCTCGGTTCATTCTGGGGCGGGTTCTCGGCGTAGACCAGGTGAGGAGGGTGGGGCGCCAGCGCCCCTCCGACGATGCTCCCGCGCGCAGCCATCACGGGCCTCCTTGCGTCTGGTGGTCTTCCCACCGGTAGTACCAGCGGTCCTGGTCGGGATCCCATTCATCCCAGGTCGGTACCTGCTCGAGCGCGGCGAGCCGCTCTGGAGGCACCACACCGGGGACTATGAAGGCCTTCTGCCGGTGCAACGGATAGGGGTTGCGCAGCTCGATGCCGAGCACTCCGAGGATGGCCCGGGCGATATACCAGGTGGCCTGGGCATTCCAGCCGTGAGCGATCTTGACCACGACCCCGAGGCCGTCGGGGTAGTCGGGGTGCTCGATCGCCATGCCGAGCAGGCCGTCGGCACCTTCCTTGGCGATCACCTTGCCAGCGCCGGCCTTGATGATCGTGCTGTCCAGGCGGTTGAAACCGCCGATCAGATCGGGGTGGCGCACCATCGCCGGCCAGATCCAGTCGCTCTCGCGCTGCGCCGCCAGGCCGGCGAACAAGATGGCGAGCTCAGAGACGGTATTGGAGACCGTCGGCAAAGAGCAGCCGTCTTTGGCGACCCGCAGGGGCTTCCAGTCGCTTCCCAGGTAGCCGCGCAGCACCTCGAGAAAAGCGCTGAAGAACGGGTGCTGGGGCAGTGTGTAGCCCGCACGTTTCCAACCACGCGCACGGCAGCCGCGCAGGATGGCGGCGTGCTCGCCCGAGCAGCAATGGAACCAGCGCCGCGCGCGCCGCACCTGGCGGCCGAACTGCACCAGCGGCACGTCGAGGGGGGTCTGCATCAGCCCCCACTCGGACTTCGACAGCAAGGACTGCGCCGCGGCCACATGTTCGGTGTCGCCGTTGTGGCTCGAGACGGCGATGGCCTTCTGGGTCCAGCTGCATTCTGCCAGGTCGTCGACAAAGACCTTCATGCTAAAAGGCTTCATCATGCTGCGGCCGTAGCAGAGCACGTTGCCGCCGAAAGAGTGCACAACCTTGCTGCCACTGGCCCAGGCCACCGCGCCGTGGATGGTGGTCTCGCTGACGCCGTGGCGCCGGTAGTCGACGAGCGGCTCCCACTCGACATCGCGTCCGGTGGGAATGCCCGGCTCGCTCTCGCCAAGCGGGCTGCGTGGGTAGACACCACTGCCGGGCCGGCCCGCGGAGACCGACGAAGGTTCGGACTTGCTCATCCGCTTTGATTCCCTGGAATTCCGGCTGCGAGCGTAATCCATAGCGGGTTGGCCGTCAAGTTGGGGAGGGACCGGGCAGCCCCCGGTACATCCGGGGAGGATCCCAAGGAGACGGCCGAGTAACGTGCGCCTGCAGCTCAAGTTCCAGAGATCAGCGCAGGAACACTCGAATGGCGGCCGCCGCAGCCACAAACAACGCGAGCAAAGATGCAGTGACGACGGCCTGGATCCGGTAGCTGCTTCGGAGTTTTTTGAGTGCCTGCATCAAGTGGGTTATGTCGCGCCCGTAACTCCAGACGATCGCCTCGAAGTTGCGCGAAGCGTGGACCGTGAGACTGCCGATAGTCAGGACAACCATACTGCACAGCAGCATGGCTAGAAGCGCGGTCGAGAAGATCACGCTAGCGGAAAAGAAAATCGAGAAGAAGGAGCCCAACACCCCCAAAGAGCCCACGACTACGAGCATCAGCCCGACCAGCCTCATCGTGATCGCCAGGCTGTTGATCGTGCCTTCCTGTTCGTGGCTGAATTCGTACTCCAGAGACTCGGACGTTTGGTCGGGAGACTGGGTTTCGTGAAGCATGGGGGATCCTCCTTCTGGTCCTGGTTTTCCCCCTTCCTACGCAAGGCCCGGACCAAACCGTGCGACGGCCCGGAGTCCGTCGTCAGCCGTGCAGTGTCTGTCTGGGGCGGACATGCGCTGTCCGCACAGACCGCACACCTCCTGTCCTGGAACAGCCGCGCCCGAGGATCCCTCAAGCCGCGAGCACACCACGGTTCGGCGCCGACCTGGCGCTCCCGACCTGCTGGGCCCCGGCGCAGAGCCGCTGGTCTGCGGTCCAGCGTTCCGTGCAACAGTTGGGTGCGGGGGCCACTCAGACCCCGGCCAGCGCCTTCGCCTTCGCCAGGGTGCCTGGACCGACGACCTGCCAGGTGTTCTTGCTGATGCGCGGGCCGATCTTCAACAGCTCGCGCCGCAGGCGCTTCTTATCGTCAACCAGGTAGAACCATAGCGCGAAGGCATGGCGGGAGAAAAGAGTCGCCCTGTTCTCCTGAAAGTCCTTGGCACCGAGCGATGCATCGTAGGCGCGGGCGACCTCTTCGCGCACGTCGTCGCGCTGCAGGTACACATCGAGCGCATCGCGGTCGTTCTCGAAATGGACGGGATACAAGGCCCGCTCGATGTGCGCATCGGCGAGCAGCACCGACAGCTCAGTGCCAGGATGCTTCTTGTTCGCGGCGCGGGCGAGCCCGAACATCTTGTCGTGGCTACCGCCCCACTTTTCGGTGTAACGGACCAGCAGCTGTCGGTAGGCGGGAAGGAAGGTGGAACCGCGGCGCAGCGCCTCCCGAACGTAGCTCTCTGCCTGGGCCATGTCCTCGTTCAGCCCGCGCGTCACGATCAGCAGGTAGGCCCAGGGGGTCGGGTCCTGCGGGGCCAGCTCCGCCGCCTTGCGCAAGGCCGCTTCAGCCTCCTGCAGGCGAGCGAAGAAGCCCTCGATGGCTTCATCCCCAACCGAGCTGCCCACACCGGTCCCGCGGATCTTCCAGGCCTCGGTGATGCAGCACCTTCCCCACAGCAGCAACGCGCTGGCGTCGTCCGGATGCGCCTTGGCCCACTCCGAGAGGACCTTCTTCGGGACCTCCCGGGCGAGCAGGTCACAGAAGTAGTAGCGCTCCTGCGCGGTGTGGCGAGCCTGCGCGAAAAACGCGCGCAGGGCATCGAAATCTAGCTTCGAGCGCCGAAACAGGTCCAACGCCTCGCTATCCTGCAGGAAATCGCGCGCCTCCAGCTTCCGGCTGTGCCAGACAAAGAGCCCTACGATCACCACGACGGCGATCCCGGCGATGATCCATCCCATATGACTGCCCCCTGCGCTTGCCGGAAACCTCTGTAGGTCGGGATCCCAGCGCGGAAGGTTGATCGTAGCGAACGGTTGAATCGAGTGCAAACGGGTGGCACGGGCAAGGCCGGCTCAAACCAGTTAACGCGAGGGACCTTGAGCAGCCCCTGAGGCGATGACCAGACGCAAGCCGGCATCGAAGGCCGGCAACCCCCGTAGGTGGCCGTAGCGGGCTTCCCAGGAGCCGTTGCCCAGGTCGCGTGCGACGGCCGCCACCGCCCGCTGCACTACTTGCTCGCTCTGCCGGGCGAAGCCCGAGGTGGCGTTGCGTGCGCCCGCGTCGAGCACCCATTCCGGATGGGCCCAGAAAGCCCCGAGCATTCTGTCCGGCGTGTCGGCGGGAATCGGCACGGTCTCGATCCGGGCCCCGCCCAGCCAGGCGGCGATGGTCTGCGGGGGCGGGAAGATGCGGCGGTCCAGCGTAGCGACTTCCGGCAGGTAGTCGGCCATCAGCCACATCTGTGCGCTGACCTCCGGGTCGTAGGTCAAGATCACGACCGGCCCGCGGGCCACTCTGCGCATCTCTCGGACTCCGCGCTCGCGCTCCGCATCCCAATGGTGCAGGCTCAGCACGGCCATCGCCGCGTCGACACTGTCGTCGTGCAAGGGCAGGCAGCCCGCTGTGGCTCGGATGGCTGGCGGACGGGACGGTCCGCGCTGCCTGGCCATCACATCGCTCGGTTCGATCGCGATGACGTGGGGTCCCGATGGCTCGTACGAGCCGGCCCCGGCGCCGACGTTGACGAGTGTGGCCGGGTCTTCAAGCGCGGCGTGGATGCGCGCGGCGAAGCGCGGATCCTGCTGACGAAACCGGCTATAGCCGTGACCGATGCTGTCGTAACGAGCGGGGGACGCGGTCATCGTCTGCTCTCGGACTGTTGGGGACGGAGATGATTCTAACAGAGCCGGCGCGGCCCGTGGGTGTTGTCCCCGGCAGCAAGAGCGTGCGAGGGGACATCAACGATCCTGAACATACCAGACCACCATTTTGAACACGCGCGAGCATTGCAACGAGGTCCTCGACCGCCTCAACGAAGAGGTGGCCCAGGTCCAGGAGCAAGTCCAGCTCAATCTCTCCTTGCGTGGTCTGGATCGCTAAACGGTCACCACCCCAGCCACACGGACGGCTCCGTGGTCGCTCCGAGCTCGCTCTCCCCTGCCAGACTCAGCTGCAGAGTTGCTCTGCCAGCTCCGGAATCACATACTGCTCCAGACATGAGCGCGGAGTTGCTGTTTTCGTGGCCGCACTCCGGGAGGGGCCTGTGGATCGCGAGCGGTTGGAGAGTTGCTGGGAAAAGACGCTGCAGGCCGAGGTGCACCTCGATGAGCTGCCCACACTGGTCAGCTACCGGCCGCCAGACGCCGACGACGGGCTGCAGCCGACGTTGTCCTCGGCACGCTTCACGCCCCGAGCGACACTGGGACGGGGCGGGATGGGCGTGGTGCTGAGGGCCCGCCAGGAGAGCCTGGGACGCGACGTCGCGCTGAAGACACTCGAGTCCCATGCAAACGCGCCGGATGCGCGCCGCAACTTCATAGCCGAGGCGCGCGTGACCGGCTTCCTCGAGCATCCGAACATCGTGCCGGTGCACGACCTGGGCCAACAAGACTCCGGCGCGATCTTCTTAGCGATGAAGCTGGTCGAGGGGAGGACCTGGCAGCAGTTGCTCGATGGCGAGCGGGGCGGCGACCTGGTCTATCAACTCGAGATCCTGTTGCAGGTCTGCAACGCGGTCGCCTTCGCCCACAGCCGCTCGATCGTCCACAACGACCTCAAGCCCAGCAACGTCCTGGTCGGAGCTTTCGGCGAGGTGGTCGTGGCCGATTGGGGGCTAGCGGTCAGCTTCTCTGAGCAGATGGATGACGGACTGCGGCATCGCAGCAGCATCGTCGATGGCTGCGGGACGCCCGGCTACATCGCTCCCGAGCAAGCGCTCGGCGAGGGCTTCCGCATCGGACCGACGACCGACGTCTACCTGCTGGGGGGCGTTCTGTACCGCATTCTGTGCGGACGTCCGCCCCACTCCGGGCGGCGCTTCTTCGATGTCCTGACCGAGGCCATCGAGGGACGGCTGAAGCCGTTTCCCGATGGGCTTCCAAAGAGCCTGGTGCAAACCTGCCGGCGAGCCCTGGCCGCCGAGCAGGAGGCGCGCTTCCCTAGTGTAGAGGAACTTGCGGAAGCGATCCGCGACTACCTGCGACACCGCGAGAGTCTGAACATTGCCGAAGCCACCTGCGTTGGCCTCGACGCCTGCCGCCTTCTGGCAGGCAAGGCGGAGATGCAAGCGAGCCAGCTGTACCCGTCCCTGGCTGAGGTCGTGGCGGGCTTCTCGCAAGCCCGCCGGCTCTGGGCCGAGAACCCGGTCGCGCTCAGGGGAGAGCAGGAAGCGCGGGAACTGTACGCGGACGCGGCGCTGGCGCGAGGCGACCTGGCGTTGGCGCAGGCGCAGCTCGAAGCGCTGCGCGCGCACCCTGACCAGGCGAAGACCTGCGCAGAGCTTGGCGCCCGGCTCGCCGGGGCCCACGCCGCTCGCGCCCGCGAACGCAGAACCCGGCGGGCCTTGGTGCTTGGGGCGGCTCTGGCCGCGCTTGTGGCGGTCGCGGCAGTGCTGTACGGGCTCGGCACGCGCCGCGCCGCCCGGCTCGAGGAGCAGCGCGCGCGCCAGGCCGAGCTGGCACAGCTGCAGGCGGTTGTCGACAGCGCGCGCCAGCACGTGGACCTGCCCGCCATCGAGGCCTCCATCACCGAGCTGCGGGACCTGGGGACCGAGCTCGAGAGCGGACTGGGGGAAGCCGCGCGGCAGGCCCACGTCGCCTCACTGACGCGGCTTCTCGACTACGCCGCTGCCGAGGAGGACTGGCTGCAGGTCGCGTCGCTGTCCCTGCCTGGCGTCGAGACCCCTGCTGTGCCCCAGGAACAACGGCACGCGCGCGCCGAGGCGCTGTTCCGCCACCGCCGGCAGGCGCTCGAGCTCGCCGTGGCGCTGCACTCCTTCGACATGGCGCAGGTGATCGCCGCCGATACGCCTGAAGGGGCCCGACGAGCCGAGTGGTTGGCAGATATCGAACAGGCGCGCGACGACTTCTTCAAGGCACGCACGGCGCTCGCGGCCGAGACCCTCGACGCACTGAGGGACATGCCGCCATTCGTCGAGAACCGCTTGCAGCGTGAGCCGATCGAGTTCCACGCCAGTTGGCTGGGAAGTCACCGCAGCGAGCCCTTCGCGAATTTCCTCGGCGAGCGGCTCGCTGTCTACAACGCCCGTGCTGGCGGCGACGAAGCCCAATGGAGCCTCGGCGAGCGGCTCGAGCTCTCGGTGCTGCTGCGCGCTTTCGGGGTGATGCGCATGCCGCGGGCCAGCCTCGGGCCCCTGCGGGGCTTCCTCGAGCGGGTCGAGGACAGGCGTCTGTTGCAGAGCTGCGCGGATGCTCTGGCCAGTCTGCGCAACGGCGAGGCTTTCCGCGCCCTGATCGACCACGTGCTGGTACGCTTCGGGCCGACCAGCTCGGTGTGGCAGGCAGTGGCACCGGCGCTGGCGCGGATTCCGGCGGCCAGCATCCCGTGGGACGAGGCCAGCGTCGACGATCTCACCCTGCGTGCCATGCTCCACCTGACCACCGACCGGCCGCGGCTGGCTCAAGCCGACGTCGCCGCGGCCCTGGCGATCGCGCCGGACAATCCGACCGCGCTGCAATTGGCGGCGGCCAGCTGCCTCGCGGAAGGCCGGGTCGACGCCGCTCTGGAGACCCTCGAGGTTGCCCTGCGCATCGCTCCGGACGATGCAGTGCTGCTCGAGACGCGGGGCTGGGCACAACTGCAGGGCGGGCGCCCCCAGGAGGCGTTGCTCGACTTCGACCGCGCCTGCAGCATCGATCCGAAGGCTGTGACGGCCCTGCTGCGGCGGGGCAACGCGCATCGGGCGCTGGGGAACCGGGAGAAGGCCTTGCGCGACTACCGACGCGCGACCAGCCTCGATCCCATCTACGCCGAGATCTTCGTCGAACGCGCCGGGATGTACCAGCACCGAGGCTGGCTGCAGGCCGCGGTGGCAGATCTGAGCTGGGCAGTGCTGAGTGACGGAAGCCTGGCCCAGGCATGGACCGAACTTGCCCACACGCTGCTGCGGCAAGGGGACCCTGAGCGGGCCCAGGTCGCCCTCGACCGGGCCGTGGAGCTGGCCGGCTGGACCGTGCCGCACCTGCTGATCCAGACCAGGCTCCAACAGGCCGACGGCCAGCTCCCGCGCGCGTTGGAGACCTGTGCACGTGCGCTCGAGATCGCCCCGGATCATGGCGAGTGCTACCGAGCCCGCGCCCTGCTGCTGCTGGCGGCGGGAGACGAGGAGCAGGCTCTGGCGGACCTCGACCGGGCCATCGCCCTCGCGCCGGAGCTCGCCATCGCCCACAGCAACCGCGCAGGGCTGCTCCTGCAGCGCGGCGCGGCGGAGGCCGCGTTCGCCGGCTACCTGCGCGCGCTCGAGATCGACCCCATGCTCGCCCAGGCTCACTACGGGCTCGCCCAGATGTACCGGAGCAATGGCATGCCCGACGAGGCCATCCTGGCTGCGGGCCGGGCGGTCGCACTCGATGCGTCCTTCGTCCAACCGCTGCTGTTGCGGGCGAACTTGCGGCTGGATCGGGGAATGGTCGAAGCAGGTCTCGCAGACCTCGATCGGGTGCTCGATCTCGCACCGTCCAACATCGTCGCGAGGCTGCTGCGCGCTAGCTTGCTCTATGCAGAGTACGATGATGCGCTGGCCACGCTGCGCGACCTGCAGGCAGCTGCGGAGCTGGCACAAAGTGCCGCCGCCCGTGCGGAGATCGCCCGCGGGCTCGCCTTCATCTACAGCCTCGCATTGGCGGATGAGGCCGGAAGCCGGAGGCTGCCCCCAGCGGAGGAGCTGGCTTCAGCGGTCGCCGAAGCCGCGATCGCGGCCCTGGTCGCGGGCGCCGTGCCCGAGCAGTTCGGCTTTGACGGCGAGGAATGGAGCGCGTTCATGGCGAGCGAGCAGTGGCCAGAGGTCGAGCGCGTGTTGCTGGGGCCGAACTAGGAGGCCGTGTCGCTACTTGTTCCGGAGTCCCCGCCACGAGCCGGGCATCATTCGTGCGCCGGACCCGGTTGGGGCACCGCGCTCCGTAAGCGGGTGGGCAGCTGGCTCCACGCTGCGAGCGGATCTTCCAGGCGGCCCAGCCGTGAGCGCAGCTCCCGGCGCAGGATCTCGTTGTCGCCGAACGCGACCAGACGCGCGCAGGACTGCGTCGGGTGGGCGCTGTCGAGGTACTCAGCCAGCCGCCAGAGACGATGGCCTCCGCCGCTGGTCCAGTGCGCTGCCCCCTCGCGCAGGGTGGTCGCGAAGGGCCGGGCGCTGCTCAGGGCCTCGACGACCAGATCGCCGAGCGCCCTGCGCTCGCCGGAGTTGAGTTGCCACGCCTTGTGTCCACCCCGTGGAGCCCCGACCGTGCGGTCGTTGGGCGTGCCAGCCATGCGTTGGCCCAGGCGGTCGGCCCAGTCGTGGCTGGCGGCATCGCCAGCGAACACGAAGAAGCGCAGGTAGGGCTGCTGGCCGTCTTCGGCGAGCACGACGACCTCGCCCGCCTCTTCGAGGGAGACCGATGCTCCGGGCTCGATCTCGAACAGCTCGTCGTTCGCCAGCGGGCCGGCCAGAGTCTGCAAAGACACCCCGGGCAGGACATGGACGCACAGCCCTGAGTGCTCGCGGGTGAGGATCAGGTGTGCGCGGCTGAGCTTGGCGAGGAAGTCGACGGGCAGGCAGGCAGGTATGATGTCGCCGATGATCGAATGGATGACCGACCAGCGCCGACGCAGGAGGCGCTCCGGCGCCGCCGCCCCCAGCTCCTCGCCTGGGCGCAGCTCGTCGAACTGCGACGCGCGGCCGACGACCAGCGCCGCCTCACTGTAGCTCTGCTCGAGGCCGCGCACGACGCCTCCCGGTAGCACCGAAGGGAAGAGCAGCACCCGTATCGGAGCCCGGCTCTCGCCTGTGAGCAACTCCGGCAGCTGGTCCTGCACCCCGGACAGGTCGACCTCCCCCGGTTGGTTGGCCTTGAGCGCCTCCATACAGCTGCGCAGCTCGAACAGATTGCCCCACCAGGGATAACGCTCCAGCGCCCGGAGCGCGGCGCGCCGGATCGGGCGGCCATCGAGCTGGGCCAGGACCGCGTTGCGGACCGCGCTGCGCCCCCGTTCGGCGAGCGTCGGAAAACGCAGACTGATCGCGGTCAGCTGGCGCAGCTCCCCGGGCAACAGACTGCTGTGCGCTGCCAGGGTTGCCGCGTCGCTGCAGGTCGCGATCACCGGCGCGGGCCCCGAGGACGCATCGATCAGCCTGCGGAGAGCGCGTGCGCTGATGTCCCCGCCCTCGGCCTCGACTACGGCAGACTCGGCGACGTGCCGCAGCTCGCGGATGTTGCCGGGCCAGCTCCAGGACTCGAGCATGGCGGCGGCCTCCGGCTCGATGCGGGGAACCGGTCCGGCGTCGAGACAACGCGCGATGAAGGTGCGGGCGAGGGGCACGATATCCTCGACCCGCTCGCGCAGTGGAGGCAACACCAACGCGGCGTTGGGGTTGAAGCGGTAGAGCAGATCGCGGCGGAAGGAACCGGAGCAGACCATGTCCTCGAGGTCCGCGTTGGTCGCGGCGATGACCCGCACATCGACGTCCTGGCTCTTGTCCGAGCCGACCGGTTGGATCGTCCGGCTCTCGAGGAAGCGCAACAGCTTGGCCTGGCTGGCCAGGCTCAGGTTGCCGAGCTCGTCGAGGAAGATCGTGCCGCCATCGGCTTCGACCAGCGCGCCCTTGCGGGCCGTCCGAGCGCCCGTGAAGGCCCCTGGGACGTGACCAAAGAGCTCGCTCTCGACGAGGTTGACGTTCTTGGCGCTCAGGTCGATGGCGACGAAACGGCCGCCCCGCCGACTCAGGGAGTGGACCGCCTCGGCGAGCAGCTCCTTGCCACATCCCGACTCCCCGCGGATCAGGATGGGCAGCCGGCTGCGGGCGTAGCGCGCGGCCTTCGCGAGCACCCGACACAGCGCGGGGCTCTGGCCAACGATCGCCGCCAGACCCGGCTCGTCAGGCCGCGCGGGCACGTCCTCATCGTGCACGCCCGGCAGGACGTGCCGGTTGCCGTCCTGCAGCAGCTCACGCAACGGCTCGAGCTGTGCCGCGGACAGTTGGCCCAACTCCTCGTACAGCGTCCAGCGTCCCCTGGCGGGCCCCGAGCCTCCACCGCGAACCCAGCCCAGGGGCCGTGCGTCGCCGAGTTGCGCGTGCGCCCAGCGGGCGAGGCTGCGTTTGCCGGTACCGGGCGGGCCGGAGAAGAACAGCAGGCCGTCGGCCCGGCAGTGGGCCAGTGCCGCCCGGCGCAGGCGGTCGATGGAGGGATCGCTGGCGACCAGGTGGAAGCGGTCCAAGCGGATGAGGCGTTGGGCTACGGAGGGCGCGACGGGCACAGGCTCCTGATCGCTCGCGAGCAGCAACTGTGTGTGCCGGTTGTGCGTTCTGAGCTGGAGTGCGGCGGCGTCCCAGTGCCGCTGCCAGCCCGCCTCGAGCCACAACCATCCGCCTGCCGCCTCGTCGGTCGCCTCCAGCATCACCTCGCGGGGATGGGCCACACGCCGAGGGTCGATGCAGACCAGCGGAACCCAACCGCGGCCGCACGCCAGCCGAGCACGGTAGAGCCAGCGAACCACCTCGCGGGCGGTGACGCCGACAAAGCTCGGCACGGGGACCGGGGACCCGTCGGCCAGGGCGCTGCCGATCGCGTGCATCGTCTCCGCGAAGGGGCTGTCGGGACTGGGCTGCGGGTCGCTCGGCGGGAACCAGCCACTCGAGTCGATGGGGTGCATCCTGGCTCCTCCGGGGTTCTGCACAGTGTACATCAGGAGCGCACTGCGTTCGCGGCAGACGACGCCGCGCCTGAGTTTCTCTGGCGTGTTCCCGGCCCTCCGGGGCGGAGCCCGGCGGGTCGGGATGGCCTCGCAGTCGGGGCGCGCCGATTTGAACACAGCCGACCCTCGATCTGCACACCCCCGGCCTCAACGCCGGAACCGGCGGCGTATCCCCGCAAACACGAGACCGGCATCTTGGATCACAATTCGTTGTCCAGAAGTATGTTACATTCGATCCACCAGTCTGGCACGGGGCGTGCTATCCAAGAGATCAAGTCCGGCGTTTTACTCGCCACCGAGAACGCGCCACTACCCGAGGAGCACACCATGAAGCGCAAGACACACGTCACCGCTGGCGGCTATACCTGGTCCGGCTGAGAGCAGAGATCACCAACCAGGCGCATTCCCACCGAGAACGCGCCACTACCCGAGGAACACACCATGAAGCGCAAGACACACGTCACCGCTGGCGGCTATAGCTGGACCGGCTAAGAAGCCAGAACAACCGCATCGCTTACACTTCCCACTGCGGCGGGGAGTGCGCGAGCGATGCAGAGCACGCCGCAGCACGGCAAGCTCAACTCGCTGCGCCCGAAGCGCGTACGTGTGGAGGCCGGCCTCGCTCGCATTTCAATCGCTTTGCGGGGCGCCGCGCTTCTTCCAGTGCTTGACGATCAGCGCGTCGAGCGCGATGCGCCCGGGTCCGGTCAGGACGAGCGCGAGGAAGGCGATCCCGAACAGCAGCGCCGGCTCCTTGCTCGCGCCAGCGCCCATCGTCCAGGGATCGCTGGCGTGCACCACGAAGGCGGCGACGCCCATCGTGAACGCGACCGCCGCCGCCGAGAAGCGCGTGGCGAGGCCGATGATCACGAGACCCGCGCAGATGAACTCCGCGCCGGCCGCGGACACAAGGCTGATCTCCGGACCGAGGCCGAGCGGGTCGGCGAACTCGAAGTTGCCTGCGAGCACCTTCGAGAACTTGCCCCAGCCGTGGCTCATCATGAAGCCGCCGACGCCGACGCGCAGGACCAGCAGGCCGATGGCGTGGAGGATTCCGGTAGCGGGCTTTGTCATCTCATACTCCTACCAATGCTTCGGCCACGCATCCTACCAGAAGCGCGCGACAATGGCTGGGCATCCTTGACGACTTGCCAGCGCGCCTTGACCTTGCCCGCGAAGCTCCCTGCCGACTCGTCTGTCTGTGCGACAACGCTCCCCACAAGGGCTTCGACCTGTGCCTGGTCGCCTTCGACGCCATCTCGAGCCCTTGGAGAGAGCCGGACTTCCCGGGCGGCCAGGGTCTGACCGAAGACCGGCCGGTCCTGTTGGAACGCCACAACCCACCTGACCACCGGCGGGCCGCGGACGGGTGACCGCCGTCCCGCCAACCCCCAATCGAGCGTCCAAGGCGACTTCGGTATTTTTCTGCTTCGCTTTGAGGTTGATGTGTCAGCGCGGCGTCTGCGGAATCTCCGTGGTCACGCCAGCCACGTGGGACAGGTTGTTGGGCAGGCCCGCGATCGAGACTGGGCATGAGGCCCCCTGCTGGTTGGGCCAGGGCCGCAAGGAGTTGGTGTCAGGGTGGAGGTCCCGGATTCGCGAGGTCGTGGATGCTATGCGGGTGGGCTCCCACCGGCTGCGGAAGCAGGTTGATGCGCTGTGCCCATCAGCAGCGCTGTGCGTTCCCCAGCCAAACTCCCACCCGAGGCAACCGAGAGAGCGGACTTGCGTTGACGACGCCGGGCTTGTTTTCATTGCACAAGGCCCATTGTTGCTCTATATCTGAGGGCACACTCCAGCCCAGTGGGGAACCATGGCCAAACTGATTGCCGGCTTCCTTGTCTGTGTTTCTGTTCTGCAGGCAGACCTCTTCATTGACTTCAGTACTGAATATGGCCCGCCTGCTTCCACGATGGGTGGAGCGGCCGGGGTGCAGGGCTTCTGGAATGGCATCTCGATTTCCAACTTCAATGGGCCAGTGAGCCTCCTGGACACGGACGGCAACCCCTCTGGAGCCGTGTACACGGGCGACTTTGCGACCGTGACGAAGGCCTTCGGCTTCACGCCGACACCGGAAACAACGCTGCTTGGCGACGGCCACGGTGCGACCTACAATTCCGACTGGTCCTTCACTATCAGTGGTCTGGCCCCGGGCGCCTACGACGTCTTCTATTATGGCGGCGGATACGATGCGACCGGCAACATGTCGATCAACGGCATCAACGCACCGAATGCTCCCGGCAATCCCAATTGGCCGGGCTCTTGGATCTCTGGGGTCAACTACAACTCCCTGTTTGGCGTCACGGTCGACGGGTCGGGAATCCTGTCGTTTGTGCATCCCGCATTCACTCCACAAAACCCCTCGGGGATCGGCGGGATTCAGGTTCTCGAAGCTGTGCCCGAGCCTTCGACCCTGTTGACAGGCTGCCTGTCGATGGTCTTGTTCCTTCTGTGGAGAGGGTCCAGGTCACAGGTCGAGGCTCCTTCTCACGCGTGTTGAGCCGCCCTTGCTCAGTGCTGCAGAAGGCTCCCGGCCACGACTTGAGCCTCCAAGGCTCCTGATGGCAGGCAAGCTCTTCCGGACAGCGCTGCTGTGTGGGGGACGGTGCAACCATCGGCACGAATCTACTGCCGCTTGGTGCGGGCCGAGACCGGCTGCGTTGCAATCCAGCCCAGGGACGTGCGCGGCTGTTGCCGCCACTTGTACGACACTCCGGGCGTTCCCGAGGCCCGCAGCGACGCGCCCTTCGTTGAGGACATCAACGCCTGCGACGTCTCCACCAACCCCAATCAGGGCCGGCTACCCGGCACCCCCGTGCTGCAGGTCTGCACCGGTCTGGTCTCATCCGCCGAACAGTGAGCTGTCCTGAGAGGGTTCAGGAAGTTGTCGCAGGTGTCCCTCGAGCTGGTCCTGGAGGTCTCATTCAACGCCAGGACTCAAGCCGCGACCAGCATCGCGCGCTTGAGGATCTGGAGCATCTCCCGCTTTCCACGGGCTTTGCGCAGGTCTCCGACCACTCCCGGCTGGTGGCAGACCTGCGCGATCTGGGAGAGCACCTGCAGGTGCTCGCGCCCCTCCCTCGGGCTGAGGACCAGGAAGACCAGATACACCTTCTTGTTCGGGGTGCCCGGAAACTCGATCCCCGGCTCGGAGCGAGCCAGGGCGAGCAGGGAATGATCGAGCAGATCCAACCGGGCATGGGGCAGAGCGACGCCCCCGCCCAGAACGGTAGACACCTCCGACTCCCGCCGCAGCACAGAGGACAGGATCTCTTCCTCCTGGAGACTCGGATGGACCTGCGAGACCTTGTGGATCAGGTAGGCCAGGATCTCCTCTCTGTCCGTGCATCGAGAGCGGGGAAAGACCAGGTCCTCATCCAACAGCTCCGAGATCGCCTTCTGGCTTGGATTCGGGGCCGCTGCCTGGGCTGCCAGAATGTCGCTGATCAGGCCTCGTCCAGAACCCAGAGCGCGCGTCAGATTGGTGATCTCACGCCTGTTCAGCTGCAGGTTCTTGAGGGCGAGTACGAGATCCCCGACCTCGGGCCTCTCATGAAGGTACTCCAAGACCTCGGGTTTGGTGCGCTCGGTGAGCTCCAACAGCACCCGCGAGGAGATCTGGATCTCTCGGGCGATCTGCGCGATGCGCTCGGCAGGGGGAGGCTTGAGCTTGCCGTTTTCAATCTGGCTCAGATAGGAGGGAGAGACGCCAATCCTGCGCGCAAGTTCCCGCAAGCCGAGACCGGCTGCGGTTCTGAAGATCTTCAGGGCCTGACCAAATTGCATGCTGTTCCCGACGGACCCTCTTGAGCACGGTGCAAGGCCCATCCCCTCGGCATGGAGACTTCCCTACATAGTAGCAGGCTGTGACGAAAATCGTGCAGCCGGTTGCTGCGCCGGCCCGCCCTCATTCCTCCACGGAGGCGGAATTCTGCAGCTCCAGGTCCCCTGGCAAGAATCGGACGGGGAACCTGCTTGCACACGACCGTGTTCAGTGTACAGTAAACGCTAACGGCAAAGCAGTATCGTTCACTAAACACTAAACGCTTGACTGCATCCAACCGGGCAGACCGTAGACGGCTCTGCAAAGAACGATGGAGGAGTGCGCGGCCGTGGAACTCTCTCTGGCGATTCTCGCAGTCCTCAGCTGTGCCTGGGCCGCGGGCTACATCTCCCATCGCTTGGGCTACCCCGCGATGCTCGGGGAGTTGCTCGTCGGCATCCTTCTGGGCCCCCCACTTCTAGGGTGGCTTCCCCGGCACTCGGGCCTGACCCAACTCGCCGATGTCGGCATTTTCCTGATGATGCTGTACATCGGCACAGAGATCGACCCCAAGGAGCTGTTCAAGGCCTCACGATCCGCACTGTTGACCGCCATTGGTGGATTCGTGATCCCGTTCGTCGCGGGCTTCGCCGTGACCTATCTCTATCTGGACAACTCGCTTCCTCTCGACGCCCTCGAGCGCACCTGGCGCTGCGTGGCGGGGGGCCTGTTCGTCGGCTCCGCCGTCGGCGTGACGGCTCTCGCCGCAAACTCGCGCATCTTGCTCGACTTGAAGCTGCTCGATACGCGTATCGCCCTGGTGATGATGACCGGTGCCCTGTTCGCGGACACCGCGGCCCTGGTGATCTTTGCCGGCATCACGGGCTTTCACGAGACCCAGGGCTTCCGCATACTCGATCTCGCGCTGGTCTCGGGGAACGCCGTGCTGTTCTTCGCAGCGTCCGTGTTCATCGGCGCCAAGATCTTCCCCTTGGTTCCAAAGCTCCTGAGGCGCATGGGCTTTGAACATCGAAGCGTCGTGTTCACGACCATCTTGATCGTGGCCTTCGGTGTCGGGGAGCTGGCGCACCTGCTCGGACTGCACTCGGTGATCGGGGCGTTCATGGCGGGCATGTTCTTGAAGAAGTGCACAGCCAACAGCAAGCAGTTTCTGACCGTTTCGCACATACTCCACGACATCTCGATGGGTTTTCTCGCCCCCATCTTCTTCGTCACGGCCGCCTATGAGTTCTCGTTCGATGCATTCACCAGTGATCTCGGCTTTCTGATCGTGGTCTGTCTGGTCGCCATCGTTGGCAAGATCCTCGGGACTGTGCTGTTCTACCTGCCCAGCGGCAACGGCTGGCGAGAAGGTCTGGCGATCGGTTTCGGCATGAATGGGCGAGGAGCGGTAGAGATCATCGTCGCGGGCATCGGTCTGAAAATGGGCCTGATCTCCGAAACCATCTTCTCTATCCTGGTCTTCATGGCGATCTTCACGACCGCCCTGGTGCCCGTCACCTTGAAGTGGACCACAGACTGGCTGCATCGGCGTGGGGAGCTCGAACGTGTCAAGCAACGAAGCGGCATTCTGGTGCTCGGCATGGGACCTGTTGCGAGGCTGCTTGCGAGCTGCCTGAAGGGTGCCAACGAAGTCAAGATGATCGGGAACAACAACACGCACTGCTCCCTGGCGAAAAAAGAAGCCATCGAATTCGTCTACGGCAACATGCTCAGTGAAGAGATTCTCACCCTGGCGGGCGGCTTCAAGGCGAAGACTGCCATCGTGCTCACGCCGGACTTCGAGACCAATCTGATCACTTCGAATTTCCTCAAAGAGAACTTCCATATTCCGGAAATCAACATCCACATCTCCGGCAAAGACTCCTCCAGCTACCTCTCCCTGGTGGACAAGGCGCATTCCCATACCTTGTTCGGCGGTTCCGTGGAGCTTACGGACTGGGATCGCTGGATCGCCCTGGGCAGGTACACAAGAAAAGACATCGAGTTGCAGAAGTTTGAGGACATCGCAGCGCTCAAAGAGACCATCTCCATCCAGACCTGCCTCCCGCTGCTGGTCGCCCGGAATCAGGAAGCTCTGGTGTTCCATGAGGGACTGTCTCTGCAGACGGGTGACCGGGTCGCGGTGCTGTTTCCCGAATCGGAAGACATCATCGAGATCGACCGTTTTGACGAGCTCATCGCCGACTGCAAGATCCTTGATGTCGACAAGGTCATGGGACTCGGTGAGCTGCTTGGAAACATCGCAGAGCACCTGAGCACAGACATCGGCATGTCCAGGCCTGAGATTCTCGCAGCCTATGAGGCACGGGAGAACATCGGTGGGACCGTCTTCGGACGGGGCTTGGCGATCCCCCACATCAAGCTCGAGGGCAGAGGGCGGGCTCACATTCTGGTCGTGCGCAGCAAGCAGGGCATCATCTTCTCGGAGAACCACACGGTCTATGCGGTCTTTGCCCTCGCTAGCAGCTTCGACATGCGCAACCTGCATTTACGGATCTTGTCGGCGATCGCCCAGATCGCTCAGGCAGAGAAGTTTCAAACCAAATGGATCGAGGCACAGGACGTCGAGGCCCTGCGGAAGTTGCTGCTATCCGCACGCCGCCGGCGGTTCTGAGGAATTTGCAATGCGAGAGCGAAGGAGGCAATAGCGATGAAACTGCATCCAAGCGTGTTCCAGGCAATCGCTGATCAAGCGCCGTTGCGGGTGACCGTGTGGAAGGTCTCCGCTGACGGGCTGCAGTTGCTTTACCTCAATGAACGGGCGCGGAACGAAGCCGCGATCGAGAAGCCCGGGCCTGAAGTGACTCTGTCCGCGATCTTCCCCGGACGCTTGACCCAAGCTACGGAGGAATCTCTCCGAGAAACGATGACAAAGGTCGCCACGGACGAGAGTGCAGCCGTATTCAGGGACTTCGAGTTCGAAGAGCATCACGAAGAGAGCTATTGGTACCGCACGGACCTGGTTCCGCTGGGTGATGGGATGGTCGCCATCCTCGACCTGGGCAACATGGTCGCGGCACAGCGGGCGCTCTCGGAGATCGTCAGGTCTTCGGACGACGCGATCCTCGGCAAGACCCTCGAAGGCGAGATTATCGCCTGGAACGAAGGTGCTGAACGCATTTACGGATACACAGCCGCGGAGATCATCGGCAAGTCCATCCTTACCCTGGTTCCCTCGGGCCTGGAGTCCGAGATCACCGGCTTCCACGAGCGCATCCGCCTCGGAAAGAAGATCATCCGCCACGAGACCCGGCGGGTGCGTAAGGATGGTGGGATCATCGACGTCACGCTGACCATCTCTCCGATCCGGAATCCCGAGGGACAGATCATCGGGGCGTCTACCGTTGCCCGCGACATCACCTTCATTAAGAAACTGCAGGCGAAAGTCCGACAGCAAGACAACCTGGAACGCCTCGGCAGCATGGCGTCCGGAATTGCCCATGATTTCAACAATCTGCTCGTCGGAATCCTCGGCAACACCGACCTGGTGCGCTCGAGTCTGCCTGGGGACAACCTCGCTCAGAGAAATCTGGACATGATCGCCAGGCTGTCTGTCCGCGCATCGGAGCTCTGCAAGCAGATGCTGAACTTCTCTGGCGAGAAGCTCTCGATGACCGAGCCCGTCAACGTCTCGGAGCTCGCACTGGACGTCGCCCAGACACTCAGGAGCGGGCTCTCCGAGAGCATCGAGGTCAAGCTGCAGCTGGCAGAGGGACTGGAGGCGATCTCCATCAACAAGGCCGAGCTGAAGCAACTGCTCATGCACCTGCTGGAGAACGCGATCGACGCGGTGGGTTCGACCAGCGGAAGCGCAATCACGATCTCGACGGGCATGTTGGCTGGGGCCCAACTCGACCAGAGCGCGATGGCTGTGCCTCCGATTCTGTTCAGCGACAACTTCGTCAGCATCGAGGTCGCAGATACCGGTATTGGTATGGATGCAGAGGTCCAGGCGAAGATGTTCGACCCCTACTTCACCACCAAACCTGCCGGCAACGGCCTGGGCCTGGCTGCCGTCCTCGGCGTCGTGCGGAACCACTCCGGTGGCATCTCTGTGGAGAGCGAACCGGGAAGGGGGACAGCCATCAAGGTGTACTTCCCCACATCCCCCTCCGGCCTTGAGGAAGAGGAGTCGATCGATTGGAAGGGTTCGAAACAGGTGGTCCTGGTGGTCGATGAAGACGAGACCGTGCGGACCACCACCCGAGAGATTCTGGAGGGGGCCGGCTTTCAAGTCGTGACCGCGAAGAACGGTCTGCAAGGCCTGGATATCTTCAGGAGGCACGCGTACGAGATCGCCGTGGTCCTGCTCGACTGGACCATGCCCCAGAAGAGAGGCGAAGAGACGCTTCGCGCCATGAAGCGGGTGAGGAAAGACGTGCGTGTTGTGTTGTCCAGCAGTATGGCGCTCGACGTCAAGGAACGTCTGGCTGCGACGGGCGGCACCGACGTGCTGACCAAGCCCTACCGGGCGAGCACCTTGATCTTCAGGATCTTCAGGGCGCTGCGGCGTTGAAGCTGGGCACAGTCTGCTAGGGCCCCTCCAGCTCCGCCAGCAGCCACTCCTCGAACGCAGGCCCTGGCCAGCTGCAGCGGGGCGGCAGCTCCGGGACCGGCAGGCCCCGACGAGGCGGCCCCGACAGGCCGAGGCCGGCATAGAATTCTTCGAGAGACTCCAGCCACGCCGCGAGCCGCACTCCCCAGAAGTCTGGTCCCAGCCGAGGCAACTTGGCGCGCACCTTCGCCAGGTTCGACAAGGCACCCCAGGCGTTGCGGCGTGCCAGCTGGTGGCGCGAGACGGCCAGCTGCAACACGGCCTGGCAGCCGAGGCGCGCGCGGCCCGTGCTCGCCTTCCAGACCTGCTCGATGGCCTCATGGGCCTCGAAGTCCTTTCCCGCCCGGATCAGGCGCAGGCCCGCGACGAAGTCGCTGGGGAGGGGGTGCGCCGGCCTCATCGAGCTGCCTCCCGTTTGCGTAAGCGCTGGTGGACGCATGCATGAGCGGCCAGCGCGCGCCAGAATCCGTCGTATCTGTGTCTATTTTTCAGTGGTCAGATCCTCCCCACTTCGCCTGGCCGGAGTCGTCCGCTCACAGCTGCGCACCTCAAGAAACAGCAACCACACCAATCTATCGATCTGTTCCCACATTCAACACGTAGAGATCACGCCATGGATGGTCTCGCTGTCGCCGCTCAGCGAAACGGCCGAAGGTCGACCCGGAGGCGTGGCGCGGCGGTTGTTCCGCGTCCTTGATCGTCGCAAACGCCGCATCTTGTTGGTGCGAAGTGGGCTGGAGCAAGCGGCGGGCCAAGGCGTAGGGCGAGCGGCAAGACGATCTCGCGGAGCTGAGTGCAAGGGTCTTCGATTCCGCAAGCTGGGCCGAGAGTCGGCAGAAGGGCGGCTCGTCGTGGTTGTCGCAGTCGATGCGGCCGCCAAGGGTGCATGGCCGGATCCGGTTGTGTGCCCGGATCCTGTACCTTTCCTATTGAGGACCGAGGACCTGGCTGCGAGACAGACCGACCGGCGAAGGCCAACGCCCACAGAGACGCTCGATGACACCACCACCCATGCCTGCAGCCACATCGCGATCGGACGCCAACCTCGGTCCTCGCTCTTCACGGTCTTCGGTCCACACGAGCTTCGGGCCCCACGGTTTTCGGCCCTTCGGACTCGGGAACGGGAACGGGGTCGGGGTCGGTTTCTGTCTCAGAGTCGGGCTCGGAACCGGGATCCGGACCGGATTCGGATTCGTCCTCGCCAGCGCATCTTCACTCACCCGAAACCCGCGCCCCGCGTCGAAGATCCCGAAATCAGCGACTTTCTTTTTCGCCCCAATCGAGCCCACAAGACATGTATGAGAACGCCGACAAGCCCGTGGCAGATCTGCGCGTGTGTTGGACAGGGGTGCTTGAGAGTCGGCATGAACAGCGGGTCCAGCTACATCAAGTGTCGGCTCGTTGGTGTCGAAAAGTAGGAGGGGGGTTTACACCTCGAAGACTCGAACGCTTCGCTCCGCCTGTTCGCTCGGGAGGGGGTAAACCCCTCCCCTACAAGGAATAGTACCTAGACGTTGGACGCGCGCGAAAAAAAACATGTGATTTCTGACGCCACGTACCGTCTAGCTCGCGCTGCAGCGATTCTCCGGTCTCACCCCTTTTGCGGCTTTGCGCGAGATCTTCCCTCCGATCCAGCGGAGATCGCCCCCGCCTCCACCAGCCACGACATATCGTGGGACCCCACGAATGGTCGCGGCAGGCTTCCCCCAGATCTGACATCCACGCCCCCAGGGCAACTCGGGAAGCCCCAGAATCGCGACGCTCCCGCGAGTGGATCGGAAGTTGCATGGAATGCCGCAAGTGAGCGGGCTGCTCCCTCGCGGACTCAGCCGACTCCGCCCGGGGCGCGGCGGCGCGTGCCCGCAAAGTGAACCAGGAGGTCCCGTGAGCGATGCAGAAAACTCTGATGTGGCAGATGATTTTGAAGCCGGAGATTGCCGAGAGCTCGCTCAACGCCTGCGTGCTGTTGTGGATGTCCAAGACCGCAAGTATGGCTTCCCCACAAAGACGTACGAGCAGTGTTTCGTCGGTCGTGAGGCCGTCCTCAAGATGGTGGAAAACCAGCTGGCCGCCGACGAGGCCGAAGCCGTGGAGATCGGCAATAGACTCTTGAAGGCGGGTCTGCTGCACCACGTGTTGCGAGAACACACCTTCAAGAACGAGGTGTTGTTCTACCGATTTGCCGCAGACGAGGATCATGGCAAGTCCGTCCAGAACCTCGATGGCAGCCCTGAAAGCTGGGCCCAGTACCTCGCGCCGCTGATCGGCAACGACAAGGGCGCCCGCTCCCTGCAGCCATCGATCCCCGATAGAGACCCGGGCCTGGCCGAATTCGAGCAGGATGATCTGGACACGATGGGGGTCTCGCCCCTCGACGCCCACAACACCAAGCTGCTCGATTGTGTGCATCCCAAGCAGTGGATCAACCCGCAGCCCAAGCCGCGCTACAACCTGGTGGTCATCGGCGCAGGCGCCGGCGGGCTCGTAACCTCCGCAGGGGCCGCAGGGGTCGGCGCACAGGTCGCGTTGATCGAGTCCCATCTGCTCGGCGGCGACTGCCTCAACGTCGGCTGCGTGCCCTCCAAGGCGCTGCTACGCTGTGCCCGGGCGGCGGCCGCGGTCCGGAACGCCGCAGAGTTCGGCGTGCGCATCGACGGCCCGGTGACGGTGGACTTTGGAGCTGTGATGGAAAGGATGCGCCGCCTGCGCGCCCACATCGCTCCCAACGACTCGGCCCGGCGCTTCAGCGACGAGCTGGGCATCGACGTGTTCATCGGACGCGGCACATTCACCGGCCACAACACCGTCGAAGTGGACGGCCAGACCCTGACCTTCGCCAAAGCAGTGGTAGCGACCGGCGGCAGCGCGGCGGTTCCACCGATCCCAGGCCTGAAAGATGCCCCCTACCTGACCAACGCCACGATCTTCAACCTGACCAGCCTGCCTCGGCGCCTGGGGGTGATCGGTACCGGTCCCATCGGCATGGAGCTGGCCCAGGCTTTCAGGCGTTTCGGCGCCGAGGTGACGGCCATTTCCCGCAGCGATAGGATCCTGGCGAGAGAAGACGCCGACGCCGCCAAGATCGTCGCAGACGCACTGCGACGTGACGGCGTGCGGCTGGAGCTCAACGTCGAGTACGTGCGGGTCGAGAGCCTCGCCAGCGCCCCGATCAAGGTCGTCGTGGCCTCCGGAGGCACAGAGCAGACCCACGAATTCGACGCGCTGCTGGTCGCGACCGGTAGAAAGCCCAGCGTCACCGGGTTGGGGCTGGCGGCCGCGGGTGTCAACTTCGACCGCCGCCTGGGAGTGGCCGTCAACGACCGCCTGCAGACTTCCAATCCCAACATCTACGCGGTGGGCGACGTGGCCAGTCGCTACCAGTTCACCCACATGGCGGACTTCATGGCCCGCATCGTGGTGCGCAACGCCCTGTTCCGCGGCCGGGACAAGGTCTCCCAGCTGCTGATCCCCTGGGCCACCTACACCGAACCCGAGGTCGCACACGTCGGCCTCTACGAGAGAGACCTCAAGGAGCAAGGCATCGAGTTCGTCACCTTCAAGCGCGAGCTCGCCGAGGTCGATCGGGCGATCCTGGAGGGGGAGACCGAGGGCTTCGTCAAGATCCACACCAAGAAGGGCAGCGACGAGATCCTGGGAGCCACCATCGTGGCCAAAAACGCGGGCGACATGATCAGTGAGATCAGCGTCGCGATGCGGGCGAAGATGGGCCTCGGCACACTCGCCAGCGTGATCCATCCCTATCCCACGACAGCCGAAGCCATCCGCCAGACCGGCGACGCCTACAACCGCACCCGGCTCACACCATTCGTCAAAGGGCTGTTCCGGAGGTGGCTCTCCTGGATCGGTTGAACCTCACAGCACACCCCCGCCCAAGGAGATCCCATGAGTGACATCAGCAGCTTCATGCGCGGCCTGGAGAGACGGAACCCCGGCGAGACGGAGTTCCATCAGGCAGTCCGCGAGGTCGTCGAGACGGTGATGCCGTTCATCGCTGAGCACAGCAAATACAAAGAGGCTCAGATTCTGGAGCGCATGACCGAGCCGGACCGGATCGTGATCTTCCGCGTCACCTGGGTCGATGACAAGGGCCAGATCCGCGCCAACCGGGCCTGGCGCGTGCAGTTCAACAACTCGATCGGACCCTACAAAGGCGGTCTGCGCTTCCACCCAACCGTCACACTCAGCGTGTTGAAGTTCCTCGGCTTCGAGCAGGTTCTCAAGAACAGCCTCACCGGTTTGCCGATGGGCGGTGCCAAAGGGGGGTCGAACTTCAATCCCCGGGGCAAAAGCAACGGTGAGGTGATGCGCTTCTGCCAGTCCCTGATGATCGAGCTGCACCGGTACATCGGGGAGGTCACCGACATCCCCGCCGGGGACATCGGCGTCGGCGATCGCGAGATCAGCTACCTCTTCGGCCAATACAAACGGCTGACCAACCGTTTCGTTGGGACCTTGACGGGCAAAGGCCTGGCGTTCGGCGGCAGCCTGATCCGTAAGGAAGCCACCGGCTACGGCTGCGTCTACTTCTGCGAGCACATGCTCAACCATGTGGGCGACAGCATTGCGGACAAGAAGGTCTCGGTCTCGGGCTCAGGCAATGTCGCCATCTACACGGTCGAGAAGGCCATCCAGCTGGGCGCCCGGGTGATCACGATGTCGGACTCTTCGGGCTACATCCACGACCCGCAGGGCATCGACTTGGAGAAGCTGGAGTTCATCAAGGATCTGAAGGAAGTCCGCCGCGGGCGGATCTCCGAATACGCCGAGCGCTACCCGAGCGCCAGCTTCTTCGAGGGCGAGCGGCCCTGGCGTGTGCCGGTCGATGTCGCCTTGCCCTGCGCAACCCAGAACGAGATCGACGAGTCCGACGCGCTCACCTTGCTGGGCAACGGAGTTCTCGCAGTGTGCGAGGGGGCCAACATGCCCACCAACCTCGAGGGAGCCCACGCCTTCGGAGCGGCAAAGATCCTGTACGGCCCCGCCAAGGCTGCCAATGCCGGCGGCGTCGCCGTCTCGGGGTTGGAGCAGAGCCAGAACTCCCTGCGGCTGTCATGGAGCCGCGAGGAGGTGGACGGGCGCCTCAAGACGATCATGAGCGGCATCCATGAGCGCTGCGTCTCGTACGGCGACCGCGGCGACGGCAGCGTCAACTACGTGACCGGGGCCAACATCGGCGGTTTCGTCAAAGTAGCCGACGCGATGTTGGCCTATGGGCCGGTGTAGCCCGCCGTACCCAAACGTCCCTGGCAACACTACACAGGAAGCAGCACACCGGCCAAGGGGGGTAGGTAGACAGCGTGTGCAGGATCGCCGATCCCAAGCACTTCCCATCAACCCGAACAGCAAGAGGAAGCCACTCATGCATGAGCTTCAATGCGGAGAGATCTGGGGCGGCAACGTGTGGATCAGAGAGGCGTTCAGCTCTCCAGGCCTTAGCGGTGTCATCGCTTCTAGCTCGAGCGACGGGGAGTGCGGGGGAGACGTCTACTACCTGAGTCAGTGCGACGCGGGCCACGTGACCCGATTTGCTGTCGCGGATGTCGTGGGACACGGTGAAGCCGTATGTCAGGTCAGCGACTGGTTCTACGACAGCCTGAAGGCTCGCATGAACTCACAGAACGGTCAAGAAGTCCTCGAAGACGTCAATCGGGTCGTATGTGCACGAGGGATCCGGGCCATGACGACCTCCGTTGTTGCGTCCTACTATCGTGAGAGTGGCGATTTGACTGTATCTTCCGCCGGACATCCTCCGATGTTGATCTCACGTAGCGGAGGACAATGGCAAGAGCTCATTCAGAATCCCGCCAACGGCAACCCGAAGAGCGGGTTGCCGCTGGGCATCGATCCCGTGGCAAGTTACACGCAGAGTGTAGAGCATATCGGTCCAGGGGATCGTCTGTTTGTGTACACAGATGGACTGATCGAGAGCCGCAACACAGACGGTCAGCAGTTCTCTCGCTCACGTCTGCTGGCGGCACTTAACGAGCTCCGGGATGCACCTTTGAGTCTGCTCGCGTTTGCAGTTCTCGATGCAGTACGCAACCATGTCGGACGCCGCCGACCACAAGACGATTCCACGCTGCTATGTATCGAGATCACGTCAGCCTTCTGACTTTGATCTGCAGGGCAGTATGACGAATTCCTGGAAACCCGCGCCGATCTGCCAACTCCCTCGCTGGAGGTACCTCCATCCATGATGGCCGTCGTGTCTCTGCTCGCCCCCATCGCTCTGCTGTTTCTGATCTCCAGAATCGGAGCGGTTGCGCTGGAGCTGACGGCAGCGCCAGCCCAATCGTCGCGCTTCCAGACGCGCTCTGCGACTACAGGAGTGGGCTCCACCACCTCCGAGTCGGAAACCATCGTACGGCATGCCAGCCGTCCTTGGATCGTCATCCTCCTCATGTTCATGGGCAGCATGGGAACCTCGAGCGTAGGGCCCACTCTCATCGTCTCCTTGGTCAGCACAGACACGCCAACAGGTTGGCTCCCGCGCCTAGCATGGACCCTTGGGGGTTTCGGCGTGTCCTTTCTGCTAGACCGTTCTCATGCCGTCACGCGCATCGTTCCACGCGGCGCTCATTCACTGCTGCAGCATCGCACAGGCCTGGCACTGACGGACTTCGATCAGCCTTTGATCACTCCCGTCACCATACTCCGAAGGTAGGCCGCCGTGTCCACGTTCCAGATTGCCGTTTTCGCCTTGAGCGTTTTTGCCTTCGGCCTGGTCTCCAAGAACGCCCAGCGCGGAATGGTCACGCCGCCGATGGTCTTTGTCGTACTCGGCTACCTGCTCGGCGAACACGTCCTGGGGGTCTTCGACTTCGCCGGCGCTGGCAGCTCGATGGTCCACCTGATCGCCGAGCTGACGCTGATCATGATCCTGTTCACCGATGCCGCGCGCATCGACCTGCGCGCCCTCAAGAAGGACCACGATCTTCCCATCCGACTGCTGGGCATAGGCCTGCCCCTGACCGTCCTGCTCGGAGCCGTAGCGGCCTTTTTTGTCCTCGAAGGTCTGCGTTTTTGGGAGATCGCGCTGCTCGCCGCGATCCTGGCCCCCACAGACGCCGCGCTCGGCCAATCGGTGGTCACGAACAAGGGCGTGCCGATGCGCATTCGGCAGGCGCTCAACATCGAGAGCGGCTTGAATGACGGTATGATTCTACCGGTTGTGCTGCTGTTCGCCTCCCTCGCCGCCGTCTCGTCTGAGCAGCATGAGGCCGGGTACTGGCTCAACTTCGTGGGCAGGCAGCTGCTGCTCGGGCCTCTGATTGGCTTGGGAGTGGGCTACGCCGGCGGTTGGCTGCTGCTGCGTGCTTCCAAAGCAGGCTGGATGAGTGGCTCCTTCGAACGACTCGCGACGGTCGCCCTGTCGATGTCCGCCTTTTCGATCGCAGAGCTCGAGCTGGTCGGAGGCAACGGCTTCATCGCAGCATTTGTGGCAGGGCTCACCGTGGGCAACTGCTTCCGTGGCATCTGCGAGTACCTGTTCGAGTTCGGGGAAGCTGAAGGCTTGCTGTTGACCATCGTCGTCTTCTTCTTGTTCGGGGGCATGTACGTTCCGGTCGTTTTCGCGCAGCTCAACCCCGCGATCTTGTCCTTCGCAGTGCTGAGCCTGACCGTCATTCGGATGGCAAGCGTCTCCCTGTCTCTGCGCGGAAAGCGGCTCCAACTCTCTACGCACCTGTTCCTCGGCTGGTTCGGACCGCGGGGGCTTGCGTCGATTCTCTACGTCTTGTTGATCCTCGAAGAGTTCCAGAGTCCTGGCAGCGCACAGATCCTGGTCGTTGTCATGACGTGTGTCCTGCTCAGCGTCTTCGCCCATGGTCTGTCCGCTTCCCCCGCGGCAGTCTGGTACGCAGGACGCCTGAGACGTCAGGACGCGTTGGCTGAACAGATGCCTGTCAGCGCGATGCCGACCAGGGCTCTCTATGTGCCTCCGCAAACCGTGCAAGGGGAGTCCAGCGGCTAGGTTCTATTCCTTTGTCTGTTCGGCATCGCCCCCCAGAAGTAGGACCTGCTCGTCGACGAATCGGCGCAGCGCCTGCAACGCCTCATCGAGGCCCGTGTCGAGCTGTTGCAGGTGACGAGCCGCGCTAGCGGTCACGCACGCCGCACCCCCAGCTTCTGCATGCGCGAGCGCAGCGTGCTCGGTTTGATGTTCAACAGCTTCGCAGCCCCCGAAGCGCCCTCGATCTGGCCTGCACAGAACGCCAGAGCGCGCGCGATGTGCTTGCGCTCCATCTCCTCCAGAGTCGCGACGCCCGCACTCTCGCGCATGGCGAGGGCCTCGGACGAGCTAGTCGTGTGCGCCAGGGGGTCTGCTTCGATGTCGCAGCTCTTCGACAAGATCACTGAGCGCTCGATCACGTTCTCCAGCTCGCGGATGTTGCCCGGCCAGGGATAGCGCATCAGGCGCTGCAAGGAGGTCGCAGAGACGCGCTGGGCCACACGCCCGATCCTCTTGGCATGGCGCGAGAGAAACAGCTCGACAAGCTGCGGGATGTCCGAGGTCCGTTCCCGCAACGGCGGCATGCGGACCGGGAATACATTCAGGCGATAGAACAGATCTTCCCGAAACTTGCCCTCAGCGACGAGCTGTTCCAAGTCCCGATTGGTGGCGGCCAGGACGCGGACGTCCACCTTGATCGTCTTCTGTCCACCGACGCGTTGGAATTCCATCTGCTGGATGGCTCGCAACAACTTGGGCTGAAGATGCAGCGGAAGCTCTGCGATCTCGTCGAGGAACAGTGTGCCGCCGTCCGCCAGCTCGAAGCGCCCGAGGCGGCGCATGGTCGCGCCCGAGAAACTCCCTTTCTCGTGGCCGAAGAGCTCGCTCTCGACCAGATTCTCCGGCAAGGCCGC
Organism: Planctomycetota bacterium; assembly: GCA_029260765.1. Lineage (GTDB taxonomy): Bacteria > Planctomycetota > J058 > JAJDCP01 > JAJDCP01 > JAJDCP01. The sequence goes on along the minus strand of JAJDCP010000077.1, from coordinate 7,670 downwards.
ACAATTGATGGTGATCAGCGGCTTGGTCCGGCGATCAGAAGCGTGGTGGATGGCGCGGGCAGCGAGCTCCTTACCGGTGCCCGATTCTCCCAGGATCACCACCGTCGCATCCGTCTGCGCGACCAATTCGATGTTCCAACGCACCGCCTTGATCGCGCTGGACTCACCGATGATGGTTGTGTGCCCCGCGGTCTTGAGCTGCTCGACGAACAGCTCGCGTTCGTCTCGCAGTCTGGCGATCTGCTCCCTTGCGTCCTGCTTTTCGCAGAGGTTGCGCAGGATGACGGTACACATCACCTGACCATCCTCGAGGTACCGGGACACGGTCGCCTCGACGGGAAACTCCGTGCCATCGCGCCGAACCGCTGTCAGGCCCTCGGGGATCCAGAGCTGGTCCTGCTCGATACGGTCCGCGAGCGAAGACTTCATAAAGGCCATCAGCTTCTGCCCGAGACCGGGTGACAGAATGCGGCCCGCCTTCGAACCTATCGCTGCTGTGCTGTCGATCTTGAAGGCCCGCTCGGCCGCACGGTTGAACAGCCTGATGATCTGCTGCCCGTCGATCGTCAGGATCGAATCCATGGCCGTATCCACGACCGAATGCAACTGTCGATGCAACTTCTGGGATTGTTCCAAGAGCTCCTGTCTTTCCAACTCCAGGGCAGCTCGTTGGGCGAAAGCCTGGATGGCCCTGACCAGGTAAGGGACCTCTTGCATGGGCTCGGTGTCGGCGACGGCAAGGTGGCCGTAGTGCGTCCCATGGGGACTGATCAGGGGGACGCCGCGGTAGCTCTGCAGATTCCACTGTTGGACATGCGGGTCGCGGGGAAATCTCTCCTGCAATCGATAGCCGCAGTGGAAGACCCTGCCGCCTGCGACCTCCAAGCAGGGAGACGCGCAGGGGTCATAGTCGGTGTCTCTCTCGAAGCCCTTCCCATCCCACAACGCCAGCACCCGCATGCGCTCTGGGTCATCGGTCAGCAGAGAGACGAACACACAGCGTACGCCCAGCACTTCAGCCAGCGTACGCACGAGCCGCTCCAGGAATTGCCGGCCTGTTGCTCCAGCGGTTTCTTCGGCAAGCCGAATCAACAGGTCGTGTTCTGCCAGCTGATCGAAACTGCTCTTCACGGCTCTCTTCTCCTGCGCGGGATCTCGCGATCGAGACGCCGAGGTCGCATGCATCCTGTTTGCCCGATGGCTCTTCTAGTTGTGTACGATGTTTGCCTGAAAGTCGTTCCAAACAGCCGAGCTTCCGACCCAGCCGCGACCTGCCTGAATTCGGCCGCGGCCCTCAGCGCCGGAACAGCGCAGCGTGCCCACAGGCGATCGCCTGCGCGAGGCGCACGTCATCCATGCCTGGCAACTGCAATGCCAGGCGATGCTCGCTGACCGCATCGACGCGCGAGAACAGCGTGTTGTCGGTGTTGATGCACACCGACACGCCACGCTCGAGCCAGGCCGCGATCGGGTGGGCGGCCAGGCTGGATATCGCCCCCGTCTGCAGGTTCGAGCTCAGGCAGGCCTCGATGGTGATGCCGCGCTCGCAGACCTGCGCGACCAGCTCAGGATCGTCGAGCAGGCTGACGCCATGCCCGATCCTCTGGGCGTGCAGCAGCTCGACCGCCTGCCGGATCTCGGCGGCGGGACGCCCCTCGCCGGCGTGCACCGTGCGGCCGAGGCCCATTTCCCGCGCTTGTTGGTACGCGGTCTGGTAGTCGGCCAGGCTCCAGTCGTCCCCCGAACCCGGGCCGCCGGCGAGGTCGATGCCGACCACCTGGGGCCTGCTGGCAGCCACAGCCACGTGCCCCTCGAGCACTGTGGGGGGCTCGCCGTAGAGCCCACACAGAATCAGTCCCGCCCGGCCCGCCACGCCGTCGATGGCCGCATCGACGATCTCAGGGGCAGGGGCCCCTCGATGCAATTGCGGCGCGAAGCGGATCTCGAGACTGGTGACCCCCTCGGCCTGCGCGTCTTCGCAGATCTCCGCCGCGACCCGCCGCACCTCTTCGGGCTGTTGCAGCAGGGCCAGGGTGAAGTCAAAGCAGGCCAGAGCAGCCCGCAATCCCATGCCTGCGAAAAAACCGAGGGGCTCGGGAATCTCAAGGCCGTGTGCGCTGGCCAGAGCTTTGACGGTCGCTGGGCGCAAGGAGCCATCGAGGTGGCGGTGCAGATCGGGCAGGCCGGGAAGAGAGTCCATCACAGTCCTACGCCACACATTGGCGCACCGCCTCGAGCAGCGCCCGGCGGAATGCGCCCGCATCGGGATAGCGGGTGCGCGCCAGAACCTCTCGCCGCCGGCTGCGTGCCACAACGGGCTCGAGCAACGCGCGGTCGAACACCCGAGCCAGGGCCCGTGGCAGCTGGGCAAGGTGTTCGCGGATCGGCGTGGCCGGCGTGCGCACCATCACCGCGAAGAAATCCGCGACCGTCGGCTCCCGCCGTTGCGCCCGGCAGCGGTGGCGCATCTCGGGGAAACCCCTGCGTATCCACTCTCCGGTCATCGCTCGGTAGAAGATGGCGGCCAGCGCGAACACATCTGTGGCCGGGTGCAGATGGCGGTAGTGGCTCACGTACTCGCGCGGCCAGTACTCCGGCGCCCCGACCAGCTGGCTGCTGTCCGTCAGGTCGCTCAGGCCGATGCCTTCGAAGGCCTTGGAAAGCCCCAACTCGCAAAGCACGGGATGCCAGCTGCCGTCATCGCGTGCCACCAACAGGATATGTTTGGGATGCAGGTGGTTGTGGACAAGCGCACGGAAGGGCTCGCGCTGGGCAGCGTGCGCATGTGCGAGCCCGTGGAGGATCGGCAGCATGATGCCCAGGGCAGTGTCCACAGGCAACTGGCCGCCCTGCGAGCGCAGGAAATGGTCGAAACGCAGCCCATCCACATAGTCATAGACTGTGTAGAACGTGTGTGCTTGGCGGCCGTAGCGCCGCACGTTGGCGAGGTTGGGATGGCGGACGTGGCCGACGAAGTCCTGCCAGGCCTGAAAACGTTGAATCTGCACGAGATCCGGCAACTGGCGAGGATGTTGGGTCTTGATCACCACCCTTTCACCCGTGTCGCGCTCGACAGCGCGGTAGACCTTCCCCAGCGTACCTTGACCCAGGGTCTTCTCGATGATGTAGCCGTCGAACTCCACAGCTTCAGGCAGCGCGAAGCTTTCATTCATCTCCACAGGAGTTTCAGGGGCAGGCTCGGCCAGCGCGGGCGTCTGTGCGAAGACCGACATGCCCTGCGAGCCCGTAGCCTCGAGAAAGGCACGCATCTCGCTGGTGGGCGAGGGGTCTTGGAAGAAGACGTGCTCGCCAGTGATCTCCCCCACATCGTTCCCCGCCGCGGTCGGTTTCGAGATCGATACGATCAGCGTCGACTCGCCGATCTTCAGCGTATCGCCGTTGCGCAGAAACAGACCAGGAGCTTGCTCGACCGGCATGGAACCGCCCGAGCGGCGTCCCCAGAAGCGCACCCCATTGACCTCGACCCCGTGCTTGCTGCGTAGATCGAGGAGCTTGCAGTGGGGTGGGCAGAACTGCATCAGCACGTGATGGCGTGAGACCAGATTGTCTCTCTGGAAGGAAATCGGTGAGTCGGCTGCGCGCCCGAGCACGACGCAGTCGGGCTGACGCAGGCGAAGAACCTGGCCAGTGACGGGACCCTGGCAGACCTCCAACTTGACACGCATGCTGCCCTTCCAACCTGGACGAGAAACGGATCCCTCAGGTTTAATCGAGCCGGCCGGGCTCTGCAATCCTCGCCTTCTTTTTGCGCACTGCGTCGGCCTCCGTCGCGGCCTCGTAGCCGGGATTGTGCTGGGCCTGCGAGAGCTGCTGCTCTACAATGCCGATTCCTGGGAAGAGGCTGGCTCGATGCTCTGCGCCTCATGCAGCACCGACAACCCGCATCGCGCCCGCTTCTGCCTGGCCTGCGGCAAGCCCTTTGCCGCGACGGCAGACACTCTCACCCGTCATGACACACTGGGGACCCAACGCCTGCGGTCCAGCGACGCGCTCGGGGACAGCCTGCTCGGCAGCTGTCTGCGGGGCTACCGCATAGAGGCCCGATTGGGCAAAGGCGGCATGGGAGTGGTCTTCCGCGCCGAGCAGATCGCGCTCGGGCGCACTGTCGCGCTCAAGGTGCTGGCGCTGGAGCGAGCCAGCGAGGGCGAGTTCATCGAACGCTTCCAGCGCGAAGCACAGGCCGTGGCCGCGCTGGAGCACCCACACATCGTCGCCGTGCACGACATGTTCAGCAGTGATGGCTTGTTCTGCATCGCGATGGCCTTCGCCCCAGGAGGCTCGCTAAAGGAGCTGCTGGGGCGCGAAGGGCCGTTGCCGGAGGCACGTGCGGCCAGCTTGATCCTTGACGCCGCGCTGGGGCTGCAAGCCGCTTTCGAGCAAGGCATCGTGCATCGCGACATCAAGCCGGACAACCTGCTGCTCGGCAACGACGGACGGGTACGGGTGGGAGATTTCGGTCTGGCTCGCGCGGCAGAGAATGCGCTCGAGCTGACCCAGAGCGGCGCTGTGCTTGGAACCCCCGCCTTCATGGCGCCCGAACAATGGGAGGATCTGCGCCAGGCCGACCATCGTTCCGACCTGTATTCGTTGGGTTGCGCACTGTTTCAGCTGTTGAGCGGGAGCACTCCCTTCACAGGCCCTTCAGCGCCGAACTACCTCAAGCAGCACACCAGCCAGCTCGCGCCCCGGCTCAAAGAACTGGGAGTGCAGGTTTCGTCGGCCATGGAAAACGTGGTGCGCCGGCTGCTGGCAAAGGACCCCCAAGAGCGCTACCAGACGGGCGCTGAGCTGGCCAAGGATCTCGAGCCGCTCGCCAGGGTGGGGGAGACGACAAGGGCCGTCGCCGGCCACAAGCCTGAACCGAGTCGGCCGCCGAAACAAATGCGCGGCAGCTGGCTGCTGGTACTCCTGTTGGCGGGACTCCTGGTCGCGGGCATCACACTGCCCCGACTCGGTCTCTGGCTCGCCCCCCCCGATTCCGGGCCGGGCCCGCCGGACCCGGCAGGCCGGCTACGGGAAGCGCTGGCGCACGCCGCTGCGCGCGCTGACAGCCTTGAGCTGGCCTGGCAAGCCGAGCGCGAGCAGCGCATCCAGACGGCAGGCCTTGAGCTCACCGCGGCGCGTGCCCGAGCCGACGAGGCCCTCAAGCAGTTGGCTGCCGTGCAGACTAGCTGGGAACAACCTCTGGCAGCACAACGGGAGCGGAGCCGGATGTTGCGGGAGCAGCTGACCGCCGCCTCTGTCGAGACGACGCGCATCGCCTTACGCCACCGTCTGCGACGCGCGCTGGCCGAAGAACAGCTGGGGGAAGCCGCAACGCTGCTCATCACACGGCGCCTGCGCGCGGCTCGCAGCCAGCTGAGCGGGGAGCAGGCGCGCGCGCAGGCCCTCGCCGACGAAGGCGCGTTGCTTGGAGCTGTGCAGGCCTACGGCGCCGTGCAACAAGCCTGTGAGTCGTTGTGGGTAGAGCTGGCTGCTGCCGAAGCCGGCCTGGGGCCTCAACGCCGGGCACACCTGAGCCGCATCGAGCTGGAGCGCGCTTGCCTCGAAGCCGACCTGCGCGCGCTGCCGAGGGCCGACTCTGCCCGCGTCTGGCTCGACGGCGCTGACGCGTGTTGGTCAGAGGGAGCCTTCGAGGACGCGCGTCGAGGTCATGTACGCGCTGAGTCGTTGCATCTGCTGCTGCACGATACCCTGCGCGCATTGTTGCGGGCCGGAAGCACCCACACCGCTCTCGCCCAACAACTGGACGCACGGGACAGCACTCTGCGCGGCCTGTTGGCTGCAGTCGAGGACGCCCTGCATGCGCAACGGAGGCGGGCCGACTCGCTGCTGCAAGTCGGCGCCGTGGAACAGGCGCTGGCCGTCATGGATAGCCTGACTGTCGGCCAGAAGAGCCTGCTCGAGCAGCTCGACAGGTTGGCCAGCCTACGGACGGAGCTCGACGAGGCGCTGCCCGTGTGGGAGGCCCTGGCTGGCGGAGCGCGCAAACGGGGGATCGCAGACGACAGCAGCGGACTCTGGTTGGGCGAAGTTGAGGCCGGCCTGCAGCGTGCCCGGCGGGAGCAGGATCCTGTCGCGGGACTCCAGCAGCTGCAGGCACTGCAGCGGCTGTGGGATACGGGTCTCCAACACAGCGTAGAGAAGTACCGCGCGGCCTTCTGGGAAGATCGGAGCTTGCTCGAGGCCCTGGCGAGCTTCACGCCCGAGTGTGCCCCTCTGCTCGCCCAGCAGGCTCCACCCGACCCGGCAGCAGCTGTCTCGCTCGAGACATGGAGCGCATGGCGCCAGGCCTGCGCCCACAACACACAACTGCTGGATACGCTGGACAGCGGTCTCAACCTCACCGCAACCGACTTCGCGCGCGCCCGCATGCTACGGTCTGCGCAGCGGGTCAAGGCAGGTGCCTATCCTGAGGCGCTTGCCGATCTCGAGCAGGTTCTGCAGCTGCTGCCGGCGGGGCGCGACTTCCTGGGTGTTTCCGCGGCCGACCTGCAAGGCGACGTCGCGCATCGGCAGGCGCAGATCTATGCGCTGCTGGCTCGCGACCGCGAGGTCGTCCAGACCTGCACGCGCGCCCTTGAGTTGCAGCAGCTGTCTGCGCCGATCCGCGTGCAGTTGCTGCTCGAACGTGGCAGAGCAGCCGCGCGGACAGACGCGCTCGAGGCTGCGGTGGCGGACTTCGTCCTCGCATTGCGGGCCTGCGACGACTCCCAGCGCATCTCCCTGTGGCTCGAATGCGCGCGGCTGCGGCAACAGTCTGGAGACCTGGTCGGTGCACGAAAGGATCTCGATGAAGCGCTGCGCTTGGACAGCGAAGACCTGGCGGTACGCCGGCAGCGACTCGCAGTCCTCGAAGCGCTCCGAGATTGGCCCGCAGCTGAGACGGAGCTCAGCCAGCTGCTAGCAACCGCGGCGAGCGCTCCGTTGTACGAACAGCGTGCCTGGCTCAGGGCCTGGCAGGGGCAGGTTCGGGGAGCGCAGGCCGATCTCGAGAGGGCGCAGGCCCTTGAGCCGCAAGCACGTCGCGTTGCGCTGCAAGCTGTTCTGAGCTGGGCCGATGCAGACAGCCTCGCAACCAGACAGCTCCCGGAGGCACTGCCCGACGCAGGCTGGTGCTGGCTGGAGCTGTGCGCTCCCGGACAGTTCGGAACGCCGCAGCCCGGCAGCCCAGCCGCGTGTGTGCTCGGTTTCCTGCAGGGAAGCCTCGACCGGGAAACCGCCCAACAGTGGCTGCTCGCAAGGGAGCAGGCGGCCTGCCATCAAGCCTGGTACGCCGCCAGCGGACGAGCGAGCGAGCTGGCCGGCGCGCGCGAAGACGCGCGCACACAGTACCAGTCTGCCACGGAGATCCCCGAGCCCAGCCCCGAGCGACTTTTCGCGGTGCTGGGCGCGTACCGAGTGCGCGAGGACTGATCATCGCAGAATCCAGAGCGCCTGAGATAGTCAACCTCTGATTGAGACTTCGCTCCGTAGTCTTCGGCCAGGTCTGGTCAATGCCTTCGATCGGCTGAGAGCCGCCTGTAGCGTCGGTCTATGCAGCCTGCGGCGTAATTCGAAGAAGGGCTTTTTGGGCCCTTGTAGGGTGCGGGGTTTATCCCCGCCCGTTCGCTCGGGCGGGGATAAACCCCGCCCCTACCTCGGGGAAA
>JAJDCP010000076.1 GCA_029260765.1 Planctomycetota bacterium | reverse complement strand
ATGACAGCAGAGAAAAGCCACGCCTCCAACGACCCAAGTGCTCACCCCTGCCTTTTCGCTGTCCTGGATCGGACTCGTGCTCCTGACACGCGACGGCGAAACCATCCAGGCTGAAAGTTCTATGCGACACGGCCTCCTAGCCCCCTGCGGCCTTCTCCGGCGCCAAGCCCGCCGCCAGCAAGTGCTTCTGCACCAGCCTGAGAGGATCGCGCGGCGACAGCTCCGGGATCGGTTGCCGCTGCGCCGCCCCTCGCCGCCATGCACGCAGGGCGGCCGCGGCCTCGGGCAGGGCAAATTGCTCGCCGGCAAAACCCGTAACGAAACGGCCTCCCCTGATCTGGCCGGAGCTCTCCAGACGCTGCAGAGCGTAGCGCAGGTCGCGCCAGCGGGGCAGCCCCGTCTCGACGCTCAGAACATCGCGGAAGACCACGCCGTACCGGATCAGCAGCTGACGGGCACAGGCGTCCGCGGAGGGCTCGATGGCGATGCCCTGCCGCAGCAGCGACCAGCGCCCTCCAGTCGGAAGCCGTCCACCGCGCAGGCTGGGGCGCCGCAGCCCCCGCCCAGGCACGGGTCTGGCGCGTAGCTTCCGCTGCAGGCGTGAGCTTCCCAGCAGGCGCCGCAAGGCAGCGAAGCCGTCGGCGCTGACCAGCCCCGCCCAGGCCAACTCGAACAGCGCGTCTTCGACTTCGCCAGCCAGCCGCCCGCAGCCGCTGACGATGGCACTCTGGAACGACGGGCCGTTGTCGGCCAGAAAGCTCTGCACCGCCAGGGCTGCCGCGCTCAACACAGGGGCCTGCTCGGGGGCCGGTTCCAGCAGCTGCCCCAGCTCGTCCCGAAAGAAGAAGGCAACCTTCAGCGGCCGCCGCTGGCTGACACCATCACGCACCGACTTGCGGCCCCACAAGATCTCGCCGGAGTAGCACAGCGCATCGAGCCACTCGGGGCGGTAGCCCTCGCAGCGCGCCCCGAACACGTCGCTCTCCCAGCTGCGCACGTCGACCTCCAGGCCCTGCAGCTGCTCGATAATCTCGGCAAGACCCTCGGCGGCCCGCAGCCGTTTGCCCGGTGCGGCATGCTGCCAATGGCTCAGGAAAGCGCAGAACTGCAGCGGGCTGACGGGCCGCACCTGCTCGCGCAACCCCCGCAGCGTCAGGCGATGGATGCGGGCCAGGTTGCGCCGGTCGACCCACTCTTCGCCCCGCCCCCGGTAGTCTCCGCGCAAGACCGTGCCCTGGGACTCAAGCCCCAGCAGCCCGCGGCGCACCCAATCGGCAGAGAGCCCGAGAGTGGAGGCGAGCGCGTCGATGCTCCGTGGGCCCAGCACCTCCAGCAAGCTGAACAGCAGTTTCTGGCAGGCCTCATCGCGTTCAGGAAGCGGTCCGAGCTCGACGGGCGGCTCAAAACGCACGTCTTCCAGCGCCGCCTGCACCAGCGGCGCGCGTTCTCGGGCCAGCCAGGCACTGCGCGGCAGCCCGTCGAAGCGGTAGCGCGCCACCAGCGCCCGACCCTGTTGCAGCAGTTGGGCGAACCAGGCCGCCACGGACGGGCTGTCGTCTGTCGGCAGCAAGACGCGGTTGAGCAGCAACAGGTGCAGCTCTTCGGCGTTGCGGGGCACGCGCCGCAGCTCCGTCTCTACCTGGCTGATGGCCTGGCCATCGATTACGGCAGCAGGATGCAGGTCGAGCCCTCGCCGCGTCTGCACCTGCCGGGAGCGGCGTTCTTCGAGCGGCGCATCGTCGAGGTAGGCGTAGGGGTTGGCGTTCAACAGCTCATGGCAGAGGGGGGAAGGCTCGACGCTGTCAACGGCCAGCAGCTGCAGATCTCCGGCGGCCATCTGGCGCAGGAGCTCTTCGAGGGCGTCGACGTCCATGAAGTCTTCGACGCAGTCGCGCATGGTCTCTTGCACCAGGGGATGCTCGGGGATCTCGATGTCGCCCACGATGGTCTCGTGGCAGGCCTGCGCCTGCGGGAACACCGCCGCCAGCAGGTCGTCGGACTTCATCCGCAGCAGCTGCGGAGGCACCTTCTTGCCGTTGCGGCGGCGCAGCAACATCAACGCGCGCGTGGCTGTCCAGCGCCAGCGCGTGCCGAACACCGGGGCCCCCAACACGGCCTGTTCGAGCACCTTGCGCACGGTCTGGGCGGACAAGAAACCAAAGACCGACTCGAGCGGGAAGCTGTGCTGTGCACCGAGCGACAGCAGCAAGCCGTCGTCGGTGGCCGTGGCCTGCAGCTCGAAGTTGAACGAGCGGCAGAAACGCTTGCGCAGCGCCAGCCCCCACGCCTTGTTGATGCGCCCGCCGAGGGGGGCATGGATCACCAGCTGCATGCCGCCCGCATCGTCGAAGAAGCGTTCAGCGATCAGCGTGCGGGTCGTCGGCAGGCAACCCAGAATCGCCCGGCTGGCAGCCAGGTAACGCACCAGCTGCAACGCATCGTCAGGCACAAGCCCCGGGGGAACCTCGCTGCGGGCCACTAGCGCCACTGCGGCCTCGGGCGGCAAGCCCTGAGCTTCGGCAGCCAGCAGGCCCCGCTCGACCTGGCTGCGCAGCCCAGCGACCTCCGCGGACAACTCGACGCTGCGAGCTGGCGCCTCGCCGCGCCAGAAGGGAATCGTCGGCGGTGCCCCCTCGGCGTCGGCAACATCGATGGTGCCGACCGAGACTTTGCGCACCCGCCAGGAAGTGTTCCCGAGCTGGAAGATGTCGCCCACCATGCTCTCGACCGCGAAGTCTTCGTCGACCGTGCCGATGAAGAGCCCCTCCGGCTGGGCGATCACCCGGTAGTCCCCTTTGTCGGGGATCGAGCCACCGGAGGTGATGGCCGCCAGACGCGCGCCACGCGTCGCCATCACCCGTCCGCGCACGCCGTCGCGGTGCAGGTGCACCCGGCTGCGTCCCCGGGCCGTCAGTGTCGGCTCGCTCAGCACCCGGAGCAGCTCGTCGAACTGCGAGCGCTCGAGCGCTCCGTAGGGGGCCGCGCGCCGGACCCAGGCGAACAGCTCGTCTTCGACCTGGTCTTCGGCTGCACAGGCGGCCACGATCTGCTGGGCGAGCACGTCCATCGGTTGGCGCGGTTGCCAGAGGCAGTCAAGCCTGCCCTGCTGCACCGCCTGGAGCAGCGAGGTACACTCGACCAGCTGGTCGCGGGTCATCGCCAGCAGGCGCCCCTTGGGCGTCTTGCCGATCGAGTGGCCCGAGCGTCCGACTCGCTGCAAGAGCGTGGCGATGCGGCGCGGAGAGCCGATCTGCACCACCAGGTCGACCGAGCCCACATCGATACCGAGCTCGAGCGAGGCGGTCGCCACCACACAAGGGATCTCGGCCTGCTTCAGGCCCTGCTCTGCCCGCAAGCGACTCTTGTGCGCAAGGCTGCCGTGGTGTGCGGCCACCTTCTCGGGCCCCAGCCGCTCGGCCAGTTGGTGGGAGAGCCGCTCGACCAGCCGTCGGGTGTTGGCGAAGATCAGCGTGGTGGTGTGCTCTTGGACCCAGCCGGCGATGCGGTCGCAGACCTGCGTCCACATCTCGGTGCTGGTCACTGCACCCAGCGCGTCTTCTGGTGTCTCGATCGCGAGGTCGAGAGCGCGCGCCCAGCCGGTATCGATGATCTTCGGCAGGGGCCGCCCGTTGCCCACCAACAGCCGGCCGACCACTTCGATCGGGCGCTGCGTGGCCGACAGACCGAGCCGCGCCGGCTTCGCACCCTGGGCCAGCTCATCGAGCCGTTCCAGCGACAGGGCGAGATGCGAACCCCGCTTGGAGTCGGCCACCGCGTGGATCTCGTCGACGATGACCGTCTTGACGTGGCGTAGCAGCCGGCGGCTCTTGTCTGCGGTCAACAGAATGAACAGCGATTCAGGGGTCGTGATCAAAATGTGTGGGGGGATCTTCAGCATGCGCGTGCGATCACGGCTGGGCGTGTCGCCGCTGCGCACAAAGACCCTGATGTCCGGACGCGGCGAGCCTCGGGCTTCGAACAGTGCGGAGATCTCAGCGAGCGGTTGGCGCAGATTCTTGGCGATATCGCTGCCTAGAGCCTTCAGCGGCGAGATGTAGATAACCTCGGTGCGGCCCCCCAGCTCTCCCGCCTCGCAGGCGCGGAACAAGCGATCGAGACACCAGAGAAAGGCTGCCAGGGTCTTGCCCGAGCCCGTCGGGGCGGCGATCAGCACATCACGTCCCGAGGCGATCTCGGGCCAGCCGCGCAGCTGTGCTTCGGTCGCATTGCCGAAGCGCTGCTCAAACCACTGGCGGACCAACGGATGGAATTCGCGGCTTCCCACGGTCGGGCAGCTGGAGATCATGCCGACCTACCTCGCTCGCAGCTCCCCCGGAGTCTAACCCAAAACAAGACAAATGTCTACTGCCATCCTGCCGAGGCTAGGCGTCGGCCCGCCGGCTCCGCCCCTTGTCCGACTCACCGCCCCGGAAGCTTCCCAGGCGGAAGTTGCGGATCACGTCCGGATGCAGCAAGGCCAGGATGGTCACGATCTCCAGACGGCCCATCCACATCCCAAAGGTCAGGATCAGCTTGCCCAGGTCAGAGAACCCGGCGAAGTTGCCCATCGGCCCCGCGGCCCCGAAGCCCGGTCCGACATTCCCCACGCACGCCACCGAAGCCGAGAAACCGAGCACCATGTCCCCGCAGAGCAGAGTCATCAGCACGCCGATGCAGAAATAGCTGCCGATGTACAGCGCCACCGTCATGAACACGGCGCTCATGATGCTGTCTTTGACGGGCTGCCCTTTGTGTTTGATCGCCATCACCGCACGGGGGTGCAGCACGCGCGTCAGCTCGCGCAGGATGTGCTTGCCGACCAGCAGATGGCGGATCGACTTCGGCCCACCGGCCGCAGATCCCGCACAGCCCCCGACCACCATGATCCAGAGCAGGACGATCCGGGCCTGATCTGCCCACAGGTTGTAGTCGGTGCTGGCAAAGCCCGCGCTGGAGATCAAGCTGGCAGATTGGAACAGGCCCTCGCGCAGCGACACCAGGCTGGGTATGCCGCCTGCGTTGACGATCGCCACCAGGAGCCCGCCGCAGGCCATCACACCGAAATACAGCCGGAACTCTTCGTCGCGGAACAACTCGAGCGGCCGCCGGCTGACGACCGTCCAGAGCAGAGGGAAGCTCGTCCCCGCCAGAGTCATGAAGACGATCAGGATCCACTCGACCGCCGGATTGTTGTAGCCCGCGATCGATTCGGGGTGGGGCGAGAAGCCGCCCGCCGCCATGGTGGTCAGCGCATGGCAGACCGCTTCGTACAGCGACATGCCTGCGACGCTGAGCAGGGCGACCAGGATCACGGTCAGGCTTCCATAGATCAGCCACAGACGCGATGACGCCGCCCGCACCTGGGGACTGACCGCTTCGCCCGGGGCGGTCGAAGCCTCGGCGAAAAACAGCTGACGGCCTGCGATACCCAGCCGCGGAAGCACCACGACGAACAGGGCGATCACGCCCAGGCCGCCGAACCATTGGGTCATCGAACGCCACAGGAAGAACGCTTTGCCGTACTTCGAGAAGTCTTGCAGAATCGTCGCCCCGGTCGTGGTGAAGCCCGAGATCGACTCGAACAGCGCATCGACGAAGCTCAATCCGGCGAACATGTAGGGAATGGCCCCGAACAAGCCGATCCCCAGCCAGGTGCCGGCGACCACGGCCAGGGCCTCGGGGCGGTAGAAGACGCGCGGTTGCTGGTACCGATGCGAGAACAGAAAGCCGAAGGCCAGGGTCGCAGACAGCGCGATCGTGAAGTGGCCCGCGAAGGCCCACTCCTTGTTGAAGAGCGCGATGACCAGCGGGGGGACGAAGGCCAGGCTGAAGAGCCGGAGCAGCTGGCCGACCACCCCAAAGACGACCAATAGGCGCATAGCTCAGTCGGACTCCCTGCCGTTGGCCTTGACATTGAGGAAGTAATCGCTGGTCTTCGAGGCATCTTCGGTGCGGCAGACGACCAGGATCCGGTCCCGGGGGTGCAGCTCTTCGGCCCCACCAGGGATGATCGTGCGCCGTCCCCGCAGGATCGCGCCGACGCTGGCGAGACTGGGAGGCTGCAGGTCGAAGAGCAGCGTCTTGGGGAAGTGCGGGGGCAGCTCGAATTCGAACACTCCGAGCGTCCCGTGCTCGAGGTCTGCCAGGTGCTTGGTGTCGGTCTGGACGATGTCGCCCACCACCGTGCGGATGGCCGCTCCCTGGGTGGAGAGCACGACATCGATCCCCACCTGCTCGAACAGCCGCGCATTCTTGGCGCGGTCGGCGCGGGTGATGATGCGCGGCACCTGTAGACTCTTGGCGAGCAGGGAGATCAACAGGTTGCCCTCGTCGTTGTTGGTCACGGCGACGAGCGCGGCGGCGGTGTGGATGCGTTCCTGCTCGAGCAGGTCGAGGTCGCTGCCGTCGCCATGCAAGATCCTGCAGTCCAGTTCCTGCGCCAGCTCCTCGCAACGCGGACCATCTTCTTCGATCAGCTTGACCCGCCAGCCGAGCTCTTGCAGGCCGCGCGCGACGCGGGCGCCGACGATCCCTCCTCCGCAGATGATCGCCTCGCTCTTGCTCAGCCGGGACGTGCGCTCGCCCAGGCACTTCTGCCGGAACTCCAACAGAGGCAGCTGCGTGCCCAGGCTGGTGATGCGGTCAGCGGGCTGCAGCACGGTGGTAGGGCCGGGGACCAGGAAGGACTCGCCCCGTTGCACCATCGCCAGGCAGACACCAGACGGCACGCTCACTTGCCCCAGCGGCTGGCCACAGATCGGTGAGTCCTGCGCGATGCTGTACTTCAAGAGCAGGACGCGCCCACCGTGGAAGCTGCGCACGTCGAGCGCGCCAGGCACCGTGACGATGCGTACGATCTCTTCGGCGAGCTGCTCAGCGGGGCGGATGATCTCGTCCACACCGATGATCGAATCGGCCAGTGCGGCGTCGTCCTCGAACTCGAAGTGGTCTCCCAGGGCGGCGCCCAGGAAACAGATCGTACGGTGCGCGCCGAGCTTGGAGGCCGCCAGGCAACTGACGATATTGAGCTCGTCGCTCTGCGAGGCGGCAACGAAGAAGTCGGCCCCCGCGGCGCCGGCCTCGCGCAGAGCCGCGGCCGAGGTCGCCGAGCCCCGCACGACCTTGACGTCGAGGTGGTCGAGTCGGGCGAGGTTGCTCTTTCTGGTGATCAGGGAGACCTGGTGGTCGCGCATCAGGACTTCCGCGATGCGCACAGGAGTCTCGTGCTCACCTGCCACGACGATCTGCACGGGGTCACTCCTCGGACAAGAGCCGTACAAGGGGATAACTATAGTATGCACAGTGTGTCGAACACACGCGCCCGCGTCCACTGCCTCTCTGGGAGGGCGCGAAAATGCCCGCAGGCGGGGCCAAACTCGTGGTTCATGCGGGGGAGGTCGGAGGGGGAGTGGGGGCTCAGAGGATGGAAGCAACCACCATCCCGAAACCACCGAGCAGACTGATGGTCTTGAGGAACTTGGGCCGGACCTGCTCCCGCATGCTCGCGGGCTTCTCGGGCCGCCGCAGCCGTTTGCGCGTCGGGCTTTCCCACTCGCCACTGAGCAGGCGCTCCAGCTCTGCAATCAGCTCGTCGGCGCTGGCGGGCCGTTGGTCGGGATCGGGGGACAGGCAGCGCAACAGCAGGCGGTCGACACAGCGGGAGAGCCCGGGAATCCGATCACGCACCGTCGGAGGCGGCAAGCGGGTCATCATCCGCATCACTTCGCCTCGACTGCCCTGGAAATGGGGCTGTCCAGTCAGCAGGAAGTAGAGCAGCGCGCCGGCGATGTACATGTCTGAGCGCTCATCGAGAGAGCCGCCGACGGCCTGCTCTGGAGAGAAGAAAGGAGCCTTGACCTTGTGTGCCAGGTTGAGTTGCACCGGTGCCTGTCCCAGGTCTTCGACCACGCGCTCGACCAACCCGAGCAACAGACCTCCTTTGGACGGCAGCAGCAAGGAGTTCGGGTCGATGCCCGCGTGCACGATGCGGTGCACGTGTGCGTCTTTCATCGCCCGCACCACAGACAGGACCAGCTCGATAGCGGCGGGCGCAGGCAGCGCTCCACAGCTGCGCACAAGGCGCGCGACGCTGTAGTCACCGGGATCGGTGATGACTGCGTAGGGCAGGTCATCCTTGATCGCGCGGCCGATGACAGCCGGAGTCCACGGACCCTGGCAGCGGTCGAGCAGCTCGACCTGATGGTAGAAGTCATGGCGCAGATGTTTTTGCTCGGCGGCCTGGGGGGAGAGCAACGCGACCCAGCGCTCCTGCCCCTCGTGGTCGACGGCAGAAAACAGCCAGCACAGGGGAGTTCGAGAGACCAGGTGCCGGATCTCGCAGCCGGACAGCGTGCGTCCCACCCAGTCTGAGGGGCGCGCAGCGTGGCCTACGCTAGCAGGGAGCCCACCGTCCATCAGCTCGCAAAAACGAGGAGAGACAGGGCACGCGTCATCCGAGGCGGAGGTCGCAGTGGAGGCTTCTTTGGTCTTGGGGAAAGAGCTCATGAACAACCTCTCTTTGGATACGCTCGTATCAAAATGATTGTTCATGAAGCGGATTTTCTCAAGGAAATTCTCAGAATGGGGCAGTTTTTTTTCGCTGACGTACGGGCGCCTTCGCTCAAAGCAGGTCCGGTTCTTGCTGGCGCACCAGCTCGGCGCGCAGTTGGGCAAGCTCGCTACGGACGGCTCCCAACTGGTCGGACAAGGCGATAGCCCAAGCTGGGGGAGACCGCAAGAGTTGCGGAACATGCGCCTGGGGAACCGTGCGTGTGTCCTGGGGAACAGGTCGGGCGTTGGACTCGTTTTGCAGATATTCCGCTGCAAGGAGTTGGGCATCCAGTTTCATTGCGGAGGTCCTCGGCTCGAGAAGAGACAACGCTCGTAGAAAAGTCTAACATACTTTGGTTTAAATTTCAAGTTATGGGCGCAGGCGCTGTAAATTAGACGGATGGCCGAGTCGACAATATTGTAAATTACGGAACGGTACTGCGTGGACGTGCCTGAGAACGGAGACGGCTGGTGATGACGGCTTCGGCGAGACATCGGCCGCGGGCCTGGGGGTCTTGAGCGGGCCGCGCCGGCCGTCGTTTCAGAGCCACCTCCCGCCGTCAGCGGCGGGCTTCGATCCGCTCGAGACCGAGGGCTGCCTGTCGTTGGACCTCGACACGGCTTGAATCGGCGGCGAGCTCTCGGAGCTGCGGCAGCAGGGGTGCCGGTGCGGGCAGTGCCTGCGATGCCAGGATCGCCTGGAGACACAGCTCCGGATCCTCGCTCTCCAAGGCGCGGCCGATCTCCGGGGCCGCGGGCTGCAGGGCCGGCCAGACTACGATCTGGGCGGGACCGGCCTGCATGGGGCCCTGGATCAATCCCCAACAATGGGCGACCATCAAAGCCGCCATTCGGTCGTCACGTGCATCGCTGGCGAGGTCGCGGAGCAGCGCGCGTAGCGTGGCCGCTTCGCCTGCCCGTTGCAGCCAGGCCATGTCGGCGACCAGCTGTGCCGGTGACGGCTGGGGCGCGGCGGCGAGTGTCTCGCGCAGGCGTGCAAAGCCGTAGCCCGCCATGAGAGATGGTGTGCTCCACGCCAGCAGCCCCACGATGAGTGCTGCCAGGAAAGCCAGGCTGAGCCAGAGCTTGCGTTGGGCGGCCATGGAGCGCTCCCCGGGCCTACTTCAGGAATTCAAACATGCCCATGCGCTTCAATCGGTAGTAGAGCGTGCTGCGGTTGATGCCCAGAGCCTTGGCGGCGACGGCTTTGTTGCCGCCGGCCGCGCGCATCGCGCTTTCGATCTTCTCGCGCTCGATCTGCTCGAGGGTTTCGGGCAGCCCTGCCTCCTTGCCGTTCTCGATCTTCGCACTGATAGGCTTCGATACCGAGTGCGAACGGAACAGCATGTCGCTCGCCGCCAAGGAGTTGCTATTGCAGAGGATGATGCCCCGCTCGATCACGTTCTCGAGCTCGCGCACATTCCCCGGCCAGGGATACTCGAGCAGGCGGTCGATGGCCCCCTGCTGCAAGCTGGTAATGGTCTTGCCGATCCGGCGGCTGCACTTGTACAGGAAGTGCTCGGCCAGATCGATGACGTCGTCACGCCGCTCTCGTAGGGGAGGCAACCGGATGGGAAACACGTTCAACCGGTAGTACAGGTCTTCGCGGAACTGGTTCTCGCGCATCGCCTGCTCGAGGTCGCGGTTGGTGGCCGCGATGACCCGCACGTCCGCTTTGATCGTCTGGATGCCTCCGACGCGCTCGAACTCGCGCTCTTGCAGTACGCGCAAGAGCTTGACCTGCGTGCCCGGCGTCATCTCGCCGATCTCGTCGAGGAAGAGCGTACCGCCCTCTGCGAGCTCGAACCGGCCGGGGCGCATACGGTGGGCGCCCGTGAAAGCGCCCTTTTCATGACCGAACAGCTCGGACTCGAGCACACTCTCGGCGAGCGCGGCGCAGTTGACCTTGATCAGCGGTTTGCGGGCGCGCGGACTCATGTGGTGGATCGCCCGGGCGAACAGCTCCTTACCGGTGCCGCTCTCTCCCTGCAGCATCACGGTCGCCGTCGTCGGGGACACCTGCTTGAGGTGGGTAATCACCTCTTTCAGCCCGCCGTCGGCACCGACGATCTCTTCGAAGTTGTAGTTTTCCTGAATCTCTGTGCGCAGATAGTCGTTGGCCGAACGCAGCTCTTCCATCAGCCGTCTGTTTTCGATCCGCAGGTAGTAGTGCTCTTGTGCCTGTCGGATCGCCGCCTCGAGCTCGTTCTTCTTCCATGGCTTGTGGAAGTAGCGGTAGACCCGCCCCCGGTTGATGGCATCGACCAGCACGTCGACATCGCCGTAGGCCGTCACCAGAATGCCCAGGCAGTCCGTGCGCAGCTTGCGGGCCTGCTCGAGGAACTCGATCCCCTCCATGCCGGGCATGCGCTGGTCGGTGATGATGATGGCGATGTTGACTTCACTCAGGATCTTCAAGCCCTCTTCGGCCGATTGGGCCGTGTGCAGGCTAAAGGTCCGCTTGAAGTTCAGCCGAAAGCTCTGCAGGTTCTCGATTTCATCGTCGACCACCAAGAGTGGTAGAGACTTGCGATCGAGCTCCATCGCCCGTTCTCCCTGGTTTCTTCGAGCTGCCGGCCTCACACCGGGCTGGGCTGCTCCGCCGCTTCTCGCGGCTGCGTGATCGGCAAAGTCACGGTGAAAGTCGTGCCCTTGCCGAGCTTGCTGTTCACGTCGATGCGGCCGTTGTGACGCTCGACAATGGTATGGCTGACGGCAAGTCCGAGACCTGTGCCCTGGCCCACGTCCTTTGAGGTGAAGAAGGGATCGAAGATCCGTCCCAGGTTCTCTTCAGGGATGCCTTTGCCCGTGTCCTTCACTGAGAGCGCCAGACCATCGGGCACCTCGGACGTGGTTATGGCAATCTCTCCCTTGCCGGACATCGCCTGAACCGCGTTGTCAAACAGGTTCAGGATAACCTGTCCCATCAGTCCGGGGTAGCCTTCAATCCTGGTTACCGAGCAGAACTTTTTCTCGATCTTCACATTGCGCAGTTTGTTGGCCAGTAGAGTCAGTGCTTTCTCGATCTCCTCGTGGATATCGAAGGACTCGACCTTCGCCGGCCCCATGTAGGAGAAATCTCGCAAGTCGCTGATGATACGAGCTGTGCGGGCGATGCCCTTGGAGATCAACCCGAGGCTGGTCTGCATGTCCTGCAGATCTTCAGCGATATCCTCCTCGGAGAGCTTGGTCCTGTCTTCTTGCGCGAAGTACTCGAGGACGCGTTGCAGGGACTCTTGCAGAGGAAGGATGGAATTGGAGATGTAGTTGACCGGGTTGTTGATCTCATGCGCGAGGCCGGCAGTCAGTTGCCCGAGGCTGACCAGCTTCTCGGAACGCACCAGTTGGTTCTTCGCCCGGCTGAGCTCGGTGTGGGCGGCCTCCAGTCCCAGGTGTGCCTTCTTCAGTTCGACGTGTGCCTGCTCGAGACGTTCATGGCTGCGGGTGATCTTTTCGATGCGTTCCAGCTTCTCGCGCATGTCCTGACTTTCATGCAGGGCGGCGATGGTCTGGTTGAAGTTCTTGAGCAGCGTGCCGAGCTCGCCCCCCTCTTTGACCGCGACTTTGACGAGCTCGCCGCCGCGCAGGCGCATCAGCGCGTCCGACAGGCGCAGAATCGGATCGATCAGATCCTGACTGACCCGCCAGCGCAAAAACGTCAGCAACGCCGCGACCATCCCCAGGCTGACGAGCACTCCGACCAATGTCGCGCCGAGTGCCGACCGTTCGGCACGCTCGAAGCTCAAGCCCAGCCGCATGGTTCCCCAGCGAACACCGCCTTTTTTCAGGGGAAGCGCCACGTCGGCCACCAGCTGCCCCAGATGTTCGTCGAAGAAGCGCTGCACGAAAGGCAATTGTGCGTCGAGCGCTGCGCGGGTGAACTGGTCGGTGTCGCGGCTGTTGAATTGCCAGGCGTCGGTGTGGGAGACGATCCTGCCGCTGCGGTCGTGGACGCTGATATAGATCAGGTCGAGCTCGGTGCCACGGAAGCGGGCGAGGTAGTCATCGATCTGTTCCGTGCGCTCATCGACCAGGTACTGCAGACACGGCACCGAGAGGGCTTTGCCGACCGCGATGCCCTTGCGCACGATCACCTCGCGCTCGTACAGCTCCTGCTCCCGGTAGAAGTTGTAGAGCGTGAACAAGACCAGCCCGACCAGGGCTGACAGACCGACCGCCAGGTTCAGACGTCCCTGGATTCCCATCAGCGGGCCCTGCCCATCACGCTTGCAACCACAAGTCAGTCCTCGGCTCCCGCCTGATGATACTCCATCGGATCGGCCAGCCGCAGCAGCTCTTCGAAGTCTCGAGGCTCTGGGGGTACCCAGCCCTGGATCCCTGGATCTCCCCGCAGCAGGCTCGAGCCATCGATCAGATCATCGTCGTCGAGGTTCAGCAACGCGGCCCGGATCCACTCCCTGTCGGCGTGGGGTACGCCGGGGCCGGCGATCAGAGGATCGGTCGGGATCGGATTGGACTTGGCCAGCACCTTGAGACCCTGCTGGGCGATCGAGCTGTCGAATCCGAACAAAGTGCTGGAGATCCCGGCCACCAGGCCAGGCTCACGGCGCAGTACTGCCAGGACGCTGTCATGGTTGCCGACGAAACGCACCTCGCCGAAGAAGTGGTCTGGGTGGAAGCGCAGCCGCGCTGCACAGGCGCGCGGGAACACGTAGCCCGAGATTGACAGGGGATCCGGCGCCACCAGGGTCGCCCCCTCGAGATCGAGCAGTTGCTCGTAGGGCGCGTCTTGTTGGACCACCAGATAGCTTCGGTACGTCGTGCCTACGTCCATCACACTGGTGGCGAGGATCTCCGCTCCACGCAGGCGCGGATCTTCCAGCAAGCGCACGTAGGCCAGAGGTGTGGCAAAGCCCAGGTCGTACCGGCCCGAAGCCAGCCCGTCGAGCAGGTCGTGGTAGCTGTTCGCCAGCTCGACCCGCAGCACCAGCCCGCCCGAATCGGCCTCGGGGTCGGGGCGGGTGCAATGCTGGATGTAGCGGGCAAGCCGCTCAAACCATGGGATTAGACGCGCCGCGTCACGCGAGGGGGCGACGCCCAGGCTGAGGCTGTCACTTTGAGGTGGCTCGGTCGGCCAGGGAAAGAGCTGCCCGGGCAGCTGTAACGAGGCCGTCTCTCCACAGCCGAAAAGGAGCAGGCTGAGCAGCGTGAGCCAACAAAAGCGCTTGATCTGTGGACGGGCCAACGGATTCTCCTGCCATCCCAACCCGCCAGGCTACGCGCGGCGGTGCAGGGCATCAAGCTGGTGCTGTCTGCTGCGTGGGGCCAAATCCTTTGCGCAGGGGTGGAGCGGGCAGGGTCTGACGACCGACAATTAAGACGGAACACTCGTCGCTATGCACAGGCATTCGAACGGGGCCTACGCTCGAGGATGTGCCCGCCATGATTTTCGACCGCTTCTGGGGTCTCTTTTCCAGCGATCTTGGCATCGATCTCGGTACCGCCAACACGCTGATCTCGGTGAGGGGTGAGGGCATCATGCTCAACGAGCCGAGTGTGGTGGCTGTCAAACGCGGTACCAACCGCGTGTTGATGAACGGCGAGGCGGTCGGCTTCGCTGCCAAAGACATGCTAGGCAAGACACCCGATTCGATCGAGGCCATCCGTCCGATGAAGGACGGAGTCATCGCCGACTTCGACATCACCGAGGCGATGCTGACCTATTTCATCCGCAAGGTGCACCCCCGCCGCTGGTTCAAGCCCCGTGCCCGGCCCCGTGTCGTGATCGCCGTGCCCGCGGGCATCACCGCGGTCGAGAAGCGTGCCGTCTACAACAGCGCCGAGCGCGCCGGTGCGCGGCGGGTCTACCTGATCAAGGAGCCGCGTGCAGCCGGCATCGGTGCGGGCCTGCCCATCGAAGAGCCGACCGCGCAGATGATCGTCGATGTCGGCGGGGGCACCACCGAGATCGCTGTGCTCTCGCTGGCCGACATGGTCGCTTCGGAGAGCCTGCGCGTCGCCGGCGACGACATGGACGACGCGATCATCGGGCACCTGAAGAGGCATCACAGCTTGCTGATCGGCGAGCAGACCGCCGAGCGCATCAAGATCCAGATCGGCTCGGCCTTCCCGCTCGACGAAGAGCTCGAGACCGAAGTCCGGGGCCGCGACGCGGTGACGGGTCTGCCGCGTTCGGTGATCGTCAGCTCCGAGGAGATCCGCGAAGCCTTGCGGGAGCCGGTCCACCTGATCACCAGCGCGATCCGCAGCGTGCTCGAGAAGACCCCGCCCGAGCTGGCAGGGGACCTGGTCTCGACAGGCATCACCCTGGCCGGGGGGGGCGTGCTCTTGAAGGGTTTCGACAAGATCATCATCGAAGAGCTGGGCCTGCCCGTGACCATCGCCAACGATCCGCTGACCTGCGTGGCCAAGGGCACTTCGATCTTCCTCGAGAACCTCGACCGCTTCGCCAGCCTGCTCGAGAGCTCGGACGAGCTCGGCTGATCCCCGCTATTTCTTGACACAACAGGGCCGTCAGCCTCTCGGGCTGGCGGCCCTTTCGGTTTGTGCAGGGCGCGATGGTAACTATTGACGCCCTGCGGCAGATCTTTAAACTCAGCAGCAGCGAAAACACACTGTCTTGCAGCGAAACGAGGAGAAACACCATGCCGCGACGCGTTCTGGGGACGCTGCTGGCCATCGTGCTGGCGGGAAGCTGCATAGCAGCCCCGTACAGCGCCAGCGACCTGTTCCCGATGGAGACGGGGGACTTCAAGGTCTACGAACTGAACCATCCCCTCGGTATGCAGACGCTCGAGCGCCACGAAGTGGTCGACAGCTATTACAGCTGGCGGAAGTGGGACGGCCATCCTTTTGGTGAGGGTTGGTTCCGTAACGGTCAGCGTTGGTTGGGCAAATGGACGCAGGGCCACACCGAGTGGTTGCTCAATGCCCAGGCGAGCTCGACTTCCATCTGGCAGATCACCACCGACGATCCCTGCTTGCAGGATGCGGACGCGCGCCTTCTGCAGAGCGGTGTGACCGTCCAGACCCGCGCGGGTGTCTTCCAGGACTGTCTGGTCTTCGACATCACCAGCAGCTGCAACGATGCGGGCCTGGGAACGATTACGGTCGCGCCCGGCGTCGGCATCGTCCGTTACACCCAGGGAAACATCGCTGGCGTGGTGGTGGCCGAGCTGATCGAGGCCCAGGTGGGCAGCAAGCACTATCCGCTGCCGGCCCCTCGCTTCAAGGTCCAGGGGACCACTGACAAAGCGGTCTATGCGCACCGCGCGCTGCCGGGTCTGCCGACCAGCATCGCGGCCGCCGAGATCGGTGTCGAGCTCAGCATCAGCAACGAGTCGGCCCAGGATCTGCCGATCTGGTACAGCGGCAACTACAGCTACGACTTCACGCTCGCACCCGTCAACGATCAGGACAACCCGGTCTATCGCTGGAGCCACATGCGGGCTTTCACCAAGAACCTGGTCTACACCACGCTGCGGGCGGGCGAGACGGTCAGCTACCACGAGACCCTGCCCGTGCAGGACAACAATGGTGTGCGGCTGCCTGCCGGGCTGTATGTCTTGCGTGGTTGGTGGGGCGCCAATCCGCAGTCGGGTTCGGGGTTCAGTGCGATCGATTGCGGCTTCGAGCTGACCATCGAGGTCGAAGCGGCCGGTGCGCCGATCTTCAGCAACCCGTTCATTCCCGCCCCCCAGACCTACGACGCTGCCGATCTGTTCCGGCTCGACAACAATGCGGAGTGGGTCTACGAGGTGCGCAATCAATATGGCACCAGCGGTGAGCACACGATCGAGACCACAAACAGGTCTGGCTCGTGGTTCTATCTGAGCGGCTCGCCGTTTGGCGACGGTTGGTTCCGCAACTATGACACCGCCAGCCAGCATTGGGTCGTGCAGTGGGACGGCCACTATGAAGGCCTGGTCGATGCGCACGCGGACCTGAATGACAGCTGGCCCATCGCCGCCCGCGACGCCTGCCTGCGCGACGCAGAGGTGGTGCTGGTCGACAAGACCGCGGTCCTGCAGACGGCCGCCGGGCGCTTCTACAACTGCCACGTCTATGATGTGCATGACAACGCGGGCAACTGCGCCGACGCGGGCCTGACCCGTTTTGTGCTGGCGCCCGGATTTGGCTTGGTGCAGTTCTTTACGCAGAGCATCATCGGCCCGGTCGAGCACATCGTCAAACGCATGAACCTCAACGGGGCTGTCTATCCGAAGCCTGCCGGTCTGCAGGTAGAGATGGTCGCCGAGGTCGTCGGGGGGCAGCTGCACTCGACGCTGACCTTTGCCAATCAGAGCAGCTCGACCTGGTCGAGTTCCTTCAGCAGCGGGCAGACGATGGACATCTGGCTGAGCCAGGCCACCGACCGGAGCAATCTGTTCCAGCAGTGGAGCGCCAACCAGTTCTTCACCATGGCCACCCAGACCATCGACGTCCAGCCCGGCCAGCCCTGGGTGATCAGCGCACAGATGCCGTTTGCGGACTTCAACGGCAACGCGCTGAGCGAAGCCCGCGTGCGTCACGCAACGGTAGGCGACCGGCCTTTTGGGGCTGAGGTGATCCTCAAGCCGTGAGTTGGGCCAGATAGAGCCAGTGAAGCCCGGACCCCAGGTCCGGGCTTTGTTTTTGGGGGGACATCCGCCGGGAGCCGCCGGACCCGGGGTGTTGCCAGTCAGGTCGGCGTTCTCGTCGGTCATAGACCGACGCTACAGCGGCGCTCTGCGAGCGCCGGAACCCCTGCTGTAGCGGCGCTTTATGAGCGCCGGAGGGTCCTTGGGAGAGGTTGCGCCGGGAACTCTGGAGTCTCCCAGCCAGATCGCTGTTCTCGTCGGTCATAGACCGACGCTACAGCGGACTTCAGCGCGTGGTCCGGCCGCGGCTCTGCTGCCGTGGCACGCGGATGCGCTTGCCGGGCTGCTGCTTGCGTACCCAGGCAGAAAAACGCTGGATGCTCTCGTCGGCTGCCAGCAACTCGACGGTGTTGTAGCAGCGCTCGAGCTCCTTTTCGTTGAAGCAGGCGTGCACGTTGGCGTGGCAGGCGCGGCACAACCAGGCTACGCGTGCCTTGACTTCCTGCCGGCTGAAGGTCTTCTTGTTCTTCTTGTTCTTGTGGCGCGTCTGTGGAATCAAGTGGTGGCGCGTCAGCGGCACAATGCGTAGACAGAGCTGACAAGGCTGGCGGTCCAGGGGGGCATTCATTCCTCGTCAGCATCCAGGCGCCCGGTGGGTTTGATCGCTGGTGCGAAGAACAGGCCGTTGGCAAACAGCTTCGCCGTGCCATGCCAAGCTCCTCGAAAGAGCGGATTGAAGGCATAGCGCACGACAACTCCGCGCCCCAGCCGCACGCCGCTCAAGGCGGCGCTGCCCGCGAGCCGCTGGCGGTTCAGCTCGGAGATGTAGCCGGCCAGCAGTGGCTCGTCGGCATAGATGCCGGGGCTGGCGAAAGGATCGTCCTCCGGCCGCAACCAGCCGGTTCCGCGTTGGAACAAGGCCACGCGCGGCGCGCCGTAGCCGAAACACAAGGGGTGGCTGAGGTCCAGCTCGGCGGCGACGATCGCACCGCCGATCACCGTCTCGGCTTGCAGCCGTTGGTAGTCGCCATAGCTCTGCCTTGGGGGTGGGCCGTCTTCCAGCTTGCGGGCCTTCTCTTCTTCGAGAGGGTCCCAGCGTTCCTGCTCGGCGTCGCGCTGCAACAGGTTGCTGCCGACCCATTGGGCGGCGCGGCGCTGGCACAGCAGCACTCCTCCGTTGCGCACCCAGCCACGCAGCTTCTCGATGGCCGTACCAGAGAGGGCCCCGTAGCTGCCGTCTACTAGAATGATGTGCGTATAGCGTTCAAGCTGCAAACCGCCGACATCGTCGAGCTCGGCCATCGAAAGCGGCAGACGGTATTCGGCGTCCAGTTGGTGCCAGACCTCGCCCGCCTCGTAGCTGGAGACCCCTGGACCCACCAACAGCAACGGCTTCGGCAATGCCACACTGGCCATCTGCGGGCTGCCCAGATCGATGCCTCCGGGGGTCAACCCGCTGTCCAGCCCGAAGATCGGCACTCCCTCCGCCTCGACCAGCTCGGCCAGCAAGGCATGCAGAGCGGGAGCCTCCAGCTCCTGAATGCCCCGCGCCACGATGATGCTGCCCGCCTCGAAGTCGCGCAGCGCGCCGCTGCAAGACGCCTGGAAGGGACGGGTCGCTACCTGCACGCGCAGCTCGGCCTGCAGCAACTGCACCAGCACCTGGGGCGCGCGGCTGTGTTGCCAGCTGAAGGCCCAGGCATAGGCGCTGGCCTCGCCGTGCAGAGTCGCCCCGGGCTGTGGATCGATGGCCGCGTGTCCGCCCACCAGCCCGGGGTTGAAGGCGGTGCTGTCCAGAGGCGCATACGGCATTCCCATCGCGAGCGGCAGGGTCCAACTGGAGACGTCGTAGAAGGTGTTGTCGGCGAACGCGCTGCGCGTCTCGAAGAGGGCCCGTGCCAGCCGGGATTGCGGCTGATCTACGCGCACCAGCCAGGCACTCCCGGGCACGAAGTCGTGGTCAGCGGCGCGCACCGGACCCGCCAACTCATGCACCTCGATGGCGTGCTGGCGCAGCAGCCCGAGCATACGCATATTGCGGCCTGGATCGCGGGGATCTCCGAATACCCAGGCGAGTACGCTGTCGGCGGGCGGACGCTGCTGATAGAAGTCGCGCTGGTAGGCGAGCAGCTCGGGGCGCAGGGCGACCGCCGCCTGCAGCGAGGACAATGACGTGGCCAGCTGGTTCTGGATGCTGGCGGAGAAGCTCAGATCACCGAAGGGGGTCTCTTGCAGGTGCCCCCGGGCGCTGGCCTGCTCGAACAAGATGCCGATGCACCCGTTGATGTCCGGATAGGTCGAGCCTTTGCCGTAGTAGAAGTCGTCGAAGCTCTCTTCGGTGTAGTACAGGTTGCCTCGGCTATCGAGAGCGTCGGCGTGGAATCGGGCGATGGCGCGTGTCAGCTCGAGGTTTCGCGCGGGAGTCAGGGGATTCTGGCGGCTGGGCACGCCGGGTTGGAAGAAATAGGTCGAGCGGCTGCCCATCTCGTGGAAGTCTGTCAGCAGGTTCGGCTTCCAGGCATGGAAGCGCTCGAGCCTGCCGCGGCTCTCGGGATGCACCAGCAACAACCAGTCGCGGTTGAGGTCGAACCAGTAGTGG
The DNA here is from genome assembly GCA_029260765.1 of Planctomycetota bacterium. GTDB lineage: Bacteria > Planctomycetota > J058 > JAJDCP01 > JAJDCP01 > JAJDCP01. The sequence continues at coordinate 46,211 of JAJDCP010000076.1, read as the reverse complement.
TTGGTGCGGCCGCTGGGCCAGCCCTGGTTGTGCTCCCTGTGCTGCGGGTCCGCGACGGGTTGCTGCCCGCGGTGGCTGTTGGCCCATTGGGCGAAACGGCTGAGACCGTCGGGGTTGAGGCAGGGGTCGAGGAGCACGACCGTGTCACGCAACAGGGCGTCGATGCGCGGACCCTCCCCGGCGGCGAGAATGTACGCCAGCACCAGGGCGGCGTTGGCGCCGCTCGATTCGTCGCCATGCACGCTGTAGCCCATCCAGACCACGGCGGGTCGGTCGGCGGGTGGTTCTGCGCTGGCGAAGATGCCCGCAAGGTGTTGCAGGCGGACCTGTTCGAGGTCGGCCAGGCGCTCGGGCGACGCCACGCTCAACAAGAGCAGGGGGCGTCGCTCGTGGCTGTGTGCGTAGACTTCCAACTCTACGCGTGGGGAAGCCGCCGCCAGCAACTCACAATAGCGCACCAGCTGGTCGTGGCGGACATGCCAGCTGCCGACCTCGTAGCCGAGAACCGAAGCGGGAGTGGGGATGTCGGCGTTGTAGCTGAGGTCGTCGGGCAGGAAGTCGGCAAAGGGTGTCTGTGCCGCCAGGGCAGTGCAGAGCGTCAGGCACCAGAGTATGCGCATCGTGGCCTCATTCGTGGTTACAGGCTATGTCTCTGCCGCAGGTCTGCGATCGTTTCCAACAGGGTCTGGTCGGGAGCGCGCGGCTTGAAGTCCAACTCGGCTTGAGCCAGCGCGCTGGAGAAGTACCAGAAGACCTGACTCATCTCGACGGAGACCGGGTCGAGGGGTGGGGGCTTGCCGAACAGCCCGTAGACGCCGGACAGGCCTCGCGCGGCCCAGCGCGTCAGCAGATTGGGGGCCGCTACCCGCGGCACGGGCACCTCGGCCAGGGCTCCGACGCGGGAGATGAAGGCGCGCAGGCTCCAATTCACACCCCCGAGCAGGTAGCGCGCACCCGGGCGGCCTCGGGTCTCCGCGGTCTGCGCTGCGGCGGCGACGTCGCGCACATCGACGAAGTTCACTCCTCCGGAAGGGATCGCCGGCAGCTGCCGTTGCATGACCTGCAGCACGTCACCTGTCGAAGAACCCCGCAGATCGCCGGGGCCCAGCAAGAGGCTGGGGTTGAGGCAGATCAAGTCGAGGCGCAGGGTCTCTGCCGCGCTCAAAGCGTACATCTCGGCTTCGATCTTGCTGCGGTAGTAGGGCCAACGCTGGCACAGCTTCCAGGGGTAGGGCGTCTCCTCCGAGGCGATGGCGAGTGGGTCACGGGAACAGGCGATGGTGCCGGAGGTCGACAGGTAGACGACCCGCTTGATGCCCGCCTGGGCGGTCTGCTCGAGCAAGCAGCGCGTGCCTTCGACGTGCAGCGCGCGCAAGGCAGAGGCATCCCGCGGGTCCCGGCTGACCCTTCCGGCCAGGTGGAAGACCGCCGTACAGTCCTTGAGCGCCTCGGCGAGGGCCTTGTGATCGAGCACCGAAGCCTCGAAACAGCGGGCACCTGCCTTGCTCAATGCGGCGTCTGGGTTGCGGCAGGCGACCCGGACCTCGCGGCCTTCGGTGAGCAGCCGTGCCACCAGGTGGCGGCCCAGAAAGCCGCTGCCGCCGGTCACGAGTACGGGCCGCGCGGCGCTCAATCGTCGCGTCCGCGCGCGTTCTCCCACAGGACGTTGCTGTACTGCAGCTCGTCACGCACCAGGATGCGTCGGCCGTCGCGGAGCTCGAGGCTCTCGTTCTGGCCGCTGTCGGTCTCGAGCTGCAGCTCTGTGCCCACGACACGGTAGCGGCCCCAGATCTCCCGCAGGCCCTGTCCATGGGGCTCGCGCAGGAATGACCGGCCGTCAGGGAACAGATGCCAGAAGCTGGCGCCCTCGGCTGCGAAGCGCAAGTACAACTGGTGGTCGATGAACACGATCGCATCCGGGAACACGAAGCGGGCTTGGGGATCCTCCGGCAAGCCGACCACTTCGAGCTTGGCCTCGTTGCTCCGAAGACCGAGCGGCAGCCGCGCTTCCCAGCCACGATCTTCAGATTGTGCGAGACTGTCGGCCGGAGGCGTCTCGACAACCGGGGCTGCGCGCGGGACCGCCCGTCCGGTCTTGCGGAACGACAGAGCCCTGCCGGCCAGGTCGCCGCCGGAGAGCAAGAACATATCCTCATCCGCGAGGCGGGTCGCCTCGTAGGCGGTGACTTCACCATCGAGGACCAGGTCGAGGTTGCGTCCTTCGCTGGTCCAGCTCCCGGCCAGCAGCTCGTGGATCGGACCCTGGTTGACGTGGTATTCGACGGCACCATTGGGGTAGAGGATCAGAGTCAGCTCGGCCTGGCCGCTCTGGTAGGTCCAGGTGCCGACCAGCCAATCAGCCTGTTGGGCCAGGCCGGTGCCTGCCATGAGCAGGACGCTCGCCAACAGGCAGGGGAACGTCTGCGCCTTCATTCTGCTACCAGCTCTTCAATGGCTCCGCCGACCCCTTCCTTGAAGCCTTCCTGGCCAGCGAAGATGAAGTTGCCGCGGATCAGACCCTGTTTGTCGAGCAGAATGATGGTGGGCACACTCGACAGCTGCCAATCGGTGATCACCAGAGGAGGCGACATCTCCTCGCCTGGACGCGCCAGGTGCCCACCACTGGAGGCACCGACCGACATCGGCAGGTCGAGCTCCGCGAGATAGGTGGCTACCGCCTCGGGCGTGTGGATCGCAAAGTCGCGGAAGACCACGTGGATCGGCACGACCACCAGGCCCTTGTCGGCGAGGGAGTCGTGCCATTCCTTGCACATGCTGACCACCTCTGCCGCGCTATCGAGGGCTTTCCACCAGAACATCACCACGGTCACCTTGCCCTGCAGGCTCTCAACCGTGACGGCTTCCTTCGTCCAGCTGTCTACCCGCAGCGGCAGCATCGGAGAACCGATGCCGTCGCTGTACTCAAAGTTGTCCTGGACGCGCCAGGAGAGCTCGACGCGTTCGCCGTTGCGCAGCACGACAACCTCGAGTTGATTGCCGATCCCCGTCGCGATGATCAGCTGCCCCAGCTGCTCCCATGCGATGACCGTGGTGCCGGCGGCCTCGATCACCACATCGTCTCGGAGCAGACCTGCCTCGCTGGCAGTGCTGCGGTCGGAGAGCTGGTTGACGATGACGCCACTGTACAGTCCCATGGCGGCCGCTTCATCGGGGAACAGCGTATGGCCGACAAAGCCGTAGACGGCGACCGGCTCCATCTCTTGCGCGCTGGCCCATCCGCACAGCAATAGCAGGCCGATAGTGATGGTCCTCATGGCGAATCCTCCCCGCTCAAGAGCACGTCGAGCGCAGCGCGCACCTCGGAGAGAGAGGAGCTGCCTTCGCCCCGGTAGGCGAAATTCCCGTCGCGGTCGATTGCGGCGACCGCGGGCAGACGCTCGAAGATGAAGTCCTGTTGCACCAGTGGATAGCCCTTCGGCTGGTCGGGGGGCGCGTTGAGCTTCCCGCTGGCCAGGGCGACGGCGCCCTTGAAAGGGGTCTTTTCGAGGTAGGCTGCGATGGCCTCCGGTGTTTGCTTGTCGAATTGCTCGTTGGCAACATGAACACCGATGAAGCGGACACGCTCACCATATTCGGTCGCCAGCTTGTCGTACTGCCCGGCAGAGATCTTCCACAGAATCGACTGCATCGACCAGAAGACAACCACCACGACCTCGCCGCGCAATTCCGCCAGGGTGAGCTCTTCTCCGATCCAACTGTCGACCCGCAGCGGAGGGGCCGGAAAACCGATCCGCGCATTGAAGGACTGGAACGAGCCGAGCTCGACCTCAAGCTCGATCGACTCGCCTGCACGCAGCAATCCCACCTGCACCGTGGCGCCTGGTTGCAGGGCGAAGATGTGGCGTGCCATCTGACCAAAATGGACCAGCGGCTCTCCCTGGCAGCTGACAATCACGTCGCTGCGTAGCAGACCCGCCTGGTCGGCAGCGCCGCCAGGATAGATGTAGTCGATCTGCGCCCCGCCGGGTACGCCCAGCGCCTGCGCTTCCTCGGCGTTCAGGCTGTGGCCTGTGACGCCCATGAATGCGTGGTCCTCCTGCTGGGCGCTCACCGCGGCGGCGTAGCACAACAGGAATCCGAAGACCAGGTGTCTCTTCGGCATCAGTTCTCCTCGCGATCTGCTTGGGGGGCTTGGGCCCCTGGCTCGCTCCAAGATTGCAATCGCCCTACTATACGGTCAAACCTTTCGCTGATGCCAGTCCGGAGTACTCGTCGGCCCGGCTGAGCGCAGGGAAGACGCACGGCTGAAAAACGGACACTTTGATGACATGCTGAGGCGAGCCGCGCGGGACAATAATGTCAACTGGACACTGGGGAGCACGCGATGTTGCTGGCCGAAGCACAGACACTCAGCCCAGGACGGCTCGGCGTCCTGCTGTTGGTCTTGGGTCTGACGGCTGTCGCCGGCGTGTGGCGTTTCTTCATCGCCTGGCGGGTGCGGCCTCTACGCTGGCGGGCGCGGCTCCCAGCGGGAGCAACCGTCTGGCTCGTGGGAATCAGCCTGTGCGCCGGCTGTCTGGTTGCCCTGCTGGGGCATCGACCCCTGGAGTTGCCTGTGTTGGCGCGGGCGGCGCCCCAAACGCCCAGGCAGGTTCCGCCCCAGCCGCGCGCTGAGCCGCAGATCCTGGTCGAGCTGGCGCGCGAGACGGCTCTGCCTGAGCTTCCGCAGCGGAACCACCGGCCGCCCGCCGAAGCTGAGCCCGACGAGACTGTCTTGCGTGTGCTCGATGTCGAGCCCGAGCCGGCTCTGCCCGCTGTGGCCGAGCCAGCCGTGGCAGAGCCCAGCGCTCAGCCTGCTGTCTCCGAGCCCGAGCCTCCCGAGGGGGAATGGGTGGCCGAGGCGCCCGTAGCAGTGCCTGTTCCCGAAGCAGTGCCTGTTCCCGAAGCTGCCGCGTGGGAAGACGAGCCCGTGCAGCCTGAGCTGGCCACGGAGCCGACTCCGCAACGCAGCCGCGAAGATCTCGAGGAAGAGCTGCAAGACCGCGTGCGTCGCTGGCTCTACCAGCGCAAGCTGCTCAAATGCCACGACTGCGGCGCAGATGGCGAGCATCGTTGCGGAGGCTGCAACGGGCGGGGGTATCTGGTGACGGTTGATCTAGGCCTCGAGGCAGGCGGCGGACAGGGGGCGCGGCCACGCTGTCCGCGCTGTGAAGGCGATGGCCTGCAGGACTGCGAGGCGTGCGATGCGGGCGTGTCCCTTGCCAAGCTGGCGGAGCTGCGTGATGAGTGGGGTGCCGCGGCGAGCATGCTCAAGTCGTACCGCAAGTCGAGCATCTCCATCGAAATGGCGGGCGACCTGCGCGCGGCTGTGGTGCGCTGCAAGGTCAAAGAGCTCAACCATCCCGAAGAGCTGCTCGAGACCAGCTCATGGAATTATTCTTTCGCACAAGGCTGGGGCCTGAACGCACAATAACGCGAGCGTTCATCAGGCAGAGGTCTGCCGTCCTGCTCGCTGGATCTAAAGCCCGGAGTCCCCCATGCTTCGCCGTCTGATCGTGATGCGTCATGCGGAGGCGGGCACTGCCCGTGATGACCACCAGCGTCCTCTCACCCTACGAGGGCAGCAACAAGCTCGCGAGGTCGCAGCTGCGCTGCTGCGTCGCGGGTGGCAGCCTCAGCGCGTTGTGTCCAGCGATGCGCTGCGTACCAGGCAGACCTGGGAGGCGATGGCGCAAGGGTTCACGGCAGACATCGCTGCCCAATTTCAGCACGAGTTGTATCTGGCGGGCCGAAGCGAGCTGTTTCCGTATTGTGATGGCTTGTCGCCGCAACTGGGCTGCTTGCTGGTCCTGGGACACAATCCTGGCTGGCAGCAGATGGCCAGCGAGTTGTCCGGAGTGCAGCTCGGCCTGTCGCCGGCAGCGGCCGCGCTGCTCGAGTTGGAGGCGGCGAGTTGGTCGGAGGCTCTGGCTCTGGACGGGTGCTGGCACCTCAACGGACAACTCCGTGCACACCGAAGAGGGGCTTGATGAGTGACAAGCGACAGAGCTGGATTGGCTGGCTGGCGGTGCTCCTGGTTCCTCTCGGGCTGGTATTCGGGATCGGCTACGCGCACTTCCGCGCGCGCCGGATGGTGGCTGAAGAGGTCCATCGCCACGCGCGCAGTGCATGTGTGGATGCGATGCGCGATGCACAGGCAGCGGCGGCCGGTGAGCGACTGAGGTTGTGCCGCGAGCTTCTCGCGAGTTGGCGCCTGGTCGACACGCCTGAGCTCGATCTGGCGGAGATCGGCGCCGCGTTGCCCTTGCCCTTGGCTCTGACACGCACGGTGCGGGTGCACAATCCGGACGCATTGCGCGATGAGACCCGTCGCAGTATGGCCGAGGCCCTCAGCACCATCACGGGCCTGCCGCTGGTCGAAGAGCTGACGGCCTGGGAGGCGGCGTTGGGGGAGACAGAGTAGCCAGCAGCACCCGCCCGCCGACCCGGGAGACCTTTCTCAACCATCAGCCTTTGCGGCCAGACTCACCGCGCGCTCGGCCAGCTGTGTGGCTTCAGCCCGCCTGCCCAGCGCGCTGAGCACAGCGCTGTATTCGCGCAGGGGTTCGACCAGCTCAGCATGGTCGATGCCATAGAGCTGCTCGAGCATCTCCACGGTTTCGCGGTAGAGGCCCTCTGCCTCCTCGTGTTTCCTCTGGGCGCTGCAGGTCTGGGCGCAGCCGTGGATCGCCTCGAGTAGCTCGGGGGGTTGCCCTTGCTTGCGCAACACGATCAGGGCGCGCAGATAGTGGGCGTAGGCTTCATCGAACTTCTTGAGTTGCCTGTATGCGCCCGCGAGGTCGCACAGGGCGATTCCGACCCGGGCGTGGTCTTTGCCGTGCACCTGGGTCAGGATCGGGATGGCGCGTTTCGAGTACTTCTTCGCTCGGTTGTAGTCCTGGGCCATGAAGGCGAGAGTCGCCAGTGTCACACAGCAGGAGGCCACGACCGGGTGTTCGTTGTCGAGACTCTCAGCGATGCGCAGCGCTTCTTTGACGGGCGGCTTGATGATCTCTGGCTCGCAACCGCGGGCACCGAGCACGCGTCCCAGATTCAGGTGGCAGTACGCCAGCTGGGCGTCGCGCTGGCCGGAGCGTTCGAGAATCGAGACCGCGAGCCTGTACTTGCGTTCAGCGCGACCGAAGTCGTTGCTGTCGAATGCCTTATGCGCTTCGTTCAGCACGTCTTCGAAGACGTCTCCCTCGACACTGATCGTCTCGTCGGTGTCGTCAAAGGCTCCGACGAAACGCTCTGCCGAAGTCGCGAGCTCGTTGGTGGGCAGACTCGGCGGCGTGGCTTCGAACAATCCCACCCAGGCAGGGTCTGTCGCACGGATGGCGGCCCCCAGGGCCTCGGTCACCTGCCCCACTTCCGAGCTGTCCGCGCCGACAGCGGTCTCGAGGATCTTCAATGCGCGCCGTAACAGCGACTCTGCCTCCGCGGCCTTTCCCTGTGCCATCCGCACACTCGCGAGGTTGCTCAACGTGCGCCCGACGTCTGCGTGCTGTGGGCCCAGGGCAGATTCATTGATCGTCAGGGAAAGGTGGTAGTACTGTTCAGCCTGTGCCAGCTTGTTCTGGTGGCTGCAGAGGGAAGCCAGGCGGTTGAGAGTGCTCGCCACTTCGGGGGCCTGGTTGCCCACGGTCTGTTCCTCGATCGCCAGCAGCCGCTTCTCCAGATCTTCGGCGCGCGCGTACCGACCCACTGCCTCGTAGACCGTGGACAGCTGCTGGATGACCTCGACGGTGCTGGGATGGGATTCCCCGAAGTGTTGCTCGTAGATCTTCATCGCCCGTTCGAGCAGCGGTTCGGTCTCGCCGAAGCGGGACTGCTCGCGCAGAACATCGGCGAGTACACTGAGGCTTGAGGCCAGGCGAGGGTCGTTGGGTCCCAGTGCCTCGGCTTCGAGCACTCCGGCGCGCAGTAGCCGTTCAGCGACTGCCAGCTCACCTTGTTGGTGGGCATCGATGCCGAGCTTCCAGTAACGGAGCCAGACATTTTCATCGGCGTCTTCGGGGCGGATCAGAGCCATCGTATGTCCCGTAGCCAGGCGGGCCGCCCTTCGTGGGGGCAACTTGTATAGTGTCACACAGGTCTACACAATCCACAAGGGACAGTTGCCATGCATCGTGCGCAGCTCGAGAGCTTCCGCAAGAGACTTGCTGAGGCCCAGAATGTCGTCGTCCTGACAGGCGCTGGCGTGTCGGCCGAGTCGGGCATCCCGACCTTTCGGGGGGCGGGTGGGCTCTGGCGGCGCTATGCGGCCACCGATCTGGCCACGCCGCAGGCATGGCAGCGCGACGCGGGTCTGGTCTGGGAGTTCTACAACTACCGGCGCACGTTGATGGGAGACAAGGCCCCCAATCCGGCCCACAAGGCGTTGGCAGGCCTTGAGCAACGCTGGACCGCTGCCGGACGCAGATTCGACCTGGTGACGCAGAACATCGATGATCTGCACTTCGCTGCGGGCTCCCAGGCTGTCCTGCGGCTGCATGGTTCCTTGTGGTTGGTACGCTGTCTCGCATGTGGAGAGGTTGAGGAGAACCGTCAGGTCCCGATCACCAGCGCCTACGAGGGCAGCGGCTCTCCAGACATCGACGCCCCACAGCGCCGTTTCTCCGAAGCAGATCTTCCTCATTGCAGCTGCGGGGGAATCCTGCGGCCCCACGTGGTCTGGTTCGGGGAAGGTCTGGACGCGCGCATTCTGCGAGCCGCGCAACGCGCTGTGGAAGCCTGCTCATTGTTGCTGGTGGTCGGGACGTCCGCCGTCGTGTATCCCGCCGCAGCGGTCATCCCCCTCGCGCGTCAGCACGGCGCGTGTATCGCCGAGGTCAATCTCGAGACCACCCCAGCGACCGGGCTGGTCGATTACCATTTTGCCGGCCGTGCGGGAGAGGTTCTGCCCGAGATGCTCGCGGGCCTGCCGTGACCTCAGCGCGCTACGTGGAGTGTGTCGGAGTGGCCGGCACGGTCGAAGAACACGATCTCGAGCTCACGGACATCTTCAGCCAGGGTGATGGCCACCGTCTGCACCGGCTGTGGCTCAGAGCTGGTGAGCCGGCCGTTGATCAGAATGCGAGACGGGGGTTCGTTGGCGCTCACCGCCACCAGCAGCTTGGTGCCCTCGTCGGACTCGATCGTTGCCTGCACCTGGGGCGGAGTCAGGTCCACATAGACCGGGATTGCAAGAGTCTGCTCCGTTCCATCGGCGGCCCGCAGCACACAACGGATGCTCTCTGCCTGCCCCTCCGTGCCTTGCAAACGCACGTGTGCACTGAACAAGCCCTCACCGGCGCTGGAGGCGGGCAGGCCGTTGATTGTGGCTGCGATGGCGGGAAAGTCCCCAGCCTGCACGATCACGTCTGTGTTGCACGCCGGGAGCCAGGCATGGGGTTTGGGATGCATGAACCCCTGGGCTTTTTGCGCGGACAACAGGCCAAACCACCAACCGGCCCAGACCAATCCGACCACCGCTCCCAGCAAGAACAACAGGCGGGTCGTGCGGCCGGTTGGAGGCGAGGCCAACGCCGCGGCCCCGGGTGGACGCGCTCGCGGTCGGGGAATCTCTGCCGAAGGCACGCGCGGGACACGATGTGCTGTACCGCTCAGGGGTAGCACTTCGATCAAGGGCCTGAGCGCTTCGGCCACCTCGGCCCCGGTCTGGAAACGTTCGTCCGGGTTCTTCTCGAGCAGCCGATGCACGATGCGGCACATGTCTGCCGTCAGGTCGGGCCGCAGCTCCTGGAGCCGTGGCGGGTCGTGCAACACGTGTTGCTCTACGAAAGCGGGTGTCGTCGGTCCTTCGAACGGAGGGCGACCGGCGAGCATTTGGAAGAGGGTCACGCCCAACGAATAGAGATCGCTGCGATGATCCGACTCCGCGCTGTCACGCCATTGCTCTGGGGACATGTATGCGGGAGTACCCATAAAGGCGCCCGCGTTGGTCAATCCTTCGGAGAGCTCAGCGGCTTTGGCGAGGCCAAAGTCGACGATGTTGACACGGCCCTTTTCGGTCAAGAGCAGGTTTTCGGGCTTGATGTCCCGATGCACGATGCCCTTCTCATAAGCAGCCCACAACCCCAGCGCCGTCTCGTAAGCGATGCGCGCTGCGTGCTCCTCAGCAAACGTGCCATCACGAACGATCAGATCCTTGAGGGACCCGCCCGGAACATGGGCCATCGCGATGCAGAACAGCCCCTGTGCCTCGAACATGTCGTACACCGAGACGATGTTGGGGTGCTCGATGCGCGCGACCACCTGCGCCTCGTTCTCAAAACGCTTGATGACCTCAGCGTCATTGGAGAGCACCGGCGGCAGCACCTTGATCGCTACCACGCGTTTGAGCTTGACCTGGGTCGCCTCGAAGACCATGCCGTAGGCGCCGCGCCCGAGCTTCTTCTCGATGCGGTAGCCCGAAATCGTGCGTCCCAGGAAAGTCGCGAACGGGTTGTGGGTCCTGATGGTGTTGCGGTTGGTCAGTGTGGCGGCAGCCTCGGGCTTGGAGGCCCGTGCCGTAGCCGGGTTCACGGCGGGTTTCTGGGAACGCGAGGAGGCCGAGATCTCCAGCCCACACTTCATGCAGAAGCCGATCAGAGGTGGGTTCGTGTGCCCGCATCCTGTGCAATGCTGGTACCCCGCAAAACGCCCCTTGAGCCGACTGGAGTCGCTACCCATAGGCACCAACGGGGTCTTGTTGGTGGGCGTCGGGACGCGGGCCGTTGTGAGACCGCCGATGGTCGGCGGGGTGAAGTCCGGCTGCGTGGCGTCGTCACCGCGCTTCGACGGAGCCGCTCGGCGGGTAGGGGCGTTGGGGTCCTCAAGAGCCCGCAGCTGCATCGTCGGCGGTGCGTCGTCGTTCATCGACAGCTGCATGCGAAGCCTGGCTGAGGAAGGAGGACCGAAGTCGACCTCTGCAGGGGCTGGTTGAGGAGGTGTGTCCGCCGCCTTGACCCGCACTCTGACGTTGGCGAACGCCAGCTCGGCGTTCATCGGCAGGAACGTCCACTGGTTGGGGGGCACCCGTTTGCCGTTGAGGAAGGTGCCGTTGGCGCTGCCGAGGTCGGCGATCCAAAGTTCGTCGGCCTTCGGTTCGATGCGCGCATGGTTCCAGGAGATGCCCGCATCCTGCAGGCTGAGCCCGGCGTCAGGACGGCGGCCCACGACGACGGGTTCGGCCAGAGGCACGGTGTGACCCTTGCTCTGTCCGGTTACGATCTGAAGAGTTGGGCACTGCATCAAGGACCGCCGAGAACCGTCATAGTAGTGTCATTTTAGCAAAGATCTGGGTGGAGGTCAGGGGTTTCTCGTGTGTTCCCAGAGGACCCTGGCAGAGAAGAAGACTCTGTGCCGTCAGCACATGAGTCCATCAGGCAGCGGTGCCGCTCGCAGCTGTGTTACGTGCGTTCACGGCGCAGATTGTGGCGGATCTGCCTCAGGCTCGCCTGCATCTCGTTACCGTCGCGGTAGCGATCGGCCGGATTGTGTGCCAGGCATCGGTCGAGTGCGGCGCAGGTAGCAGGAGAGATGTCCGGCCGCACCTTGGCGAGCGGAATGTAGTTGCCTTCCATGGTGCTCGCGACGATATCGGCCGCCGTGTCCCCCTCAAAGGGCTGGCGTGCCGTCAACAGCTGATACAGGGTCGCTCCGAGGCCGAAAACATCGGTGGCCGGACACACATCTTTGGCGTCGCCGACCTGCTCTGGAGGCATGAAGCCCAGGGTGCCGAAGCTCACGCCGGTCGTGGTCAAGCCCAGCTGCGGTTCTTTGGCCAGGCCGAGGTCGATCAATTTGCAGGCCGTGACATCGGGCCGGTTGCCCGCGGTCTTGGGAACCATGATGTTGGCGGGTTTGACGTCGCGGTGGATGATTCCGTACGCGTGGAGGTCGGCCAGCCCTCGTGCGCAGGATTCTCCGATGCAGAGCGCGAGGTTCTCTGTCAGGCCCTTGTAGCCCTTCTGGACGACCTTGCACAGGATGGTATGGGCGGTCCAGCCGTCGATGAATTCCATCACCAGATAGTGCAGACCCTTGTCCTGGTCGACCTCGAAAACCTTGACCAGGTGCGGGCTCTCGATCTTTGCGCAGAGCAGAGCTTCGTTGACGAAGCGCTCGACCACCGAGGCCTCTTGTTCCATGCCCCGCTTCGAGAGCACTTTGACGGCGACGTCGCAGTGCATGCGCTGATGGTGTCCGAGGTAGACATCGGCAAACCCGCCGGTCGCGATCTTCTCATGCAGGACGACGTCGCCCAGGCAGAAGCCCTCTTCCTTGGCTGGCTCGCTCGCGACGTCAGCGAACTCCTCATCGTCCTGGTCTTCGGGCCCGCGAGCGAGGTAGCGCGAGCTGGGACCTGGATCGACGACCAGGGTCGGAATGACGTCTTCGGTGATGCGGCTGAACGCATCCGCGAAGGCCTCTGGCCCCATCGTGCGGGGCTGACCCAACCAGGCGGACTCGATCAGTTGCGCCAGCTCTCGGTACCAACGCGCGTCGGTGTCCTCAACCTGCTGGGCTGCCTCGGCCTCGTCGAGCAGTCCGGCATCGAAGCCCGAGCCATCGGGTTTGAGCAGCCGGTCGGGCAGGCGTCCATAGATCAGGTATACGACCAGCACAATCAGGGCACGCAGGTCGGACTGGGGCGTGATGTCCCCGGGAACCGGGGTGTAGAATCGGTCATCGCTTGGGAATGCCTGGCCGGCTACCCAGCCTGGCAGGTCGAGACAGGCACGGAACACGCCGCCGTCCAGCTTGATCAAAACACTGTCGAGATTGAGGTCCGAGTAGGTCAAGCCGAGCTGATGATAGAAGGATAGTCCTTCTGCTACGTCGACGACCAGGGCGATCAGCTGGTTCAGCCGCATGCCTTCGCGCATCTCGCGCCAGACCCGAACTGTCTGCAACGTCCAGAAACGGCTGACGAGCCCATGGACCGGGCGGCCGCGCCACGTCTCGCGCATCACCCCCAACAGGCGTACGACCCGTTGCGCACGGTGGCTGCGCGTCTGGCGCATCAGCGGCACGAGCTCCTGGGCACGGCTCATGTCCGAGCGCGGCAAGTGCAGGCCAACGATGTCGACGGAGACCACTGTGTTTCGGGCGCTGCGCGCCAGGAAGCGTGTTTCCGTAGCGTCGGGAAGCTCGGGATCCCGCAGCTGGGCGAACGGCCAGCTGTCCTTCAAGTGACCGAGCTCACGCTCGAGGGCATGCTTGCAGGGCTCGGCTTCAAAAGCGCCTTCGAGCGCTGCGACCAGCGAAGTTTCTGTAGCCGCTGCCGGGCTGCTCGCTCTCTGTGAGCCGTCGGGTCGTTGGACAAGCTGCCAGCCGGGTTCAGTTGCGTTCAGTTGCTCGACCAGGCCTTCGAGTGGAAGGCTGCCGAGGGGATCGCTGTCAACCTGCCAACCCGTGCGTCGTTGGATGGCGAGAAAACCAAAGCGCCCGTCCAGGCTTGCGCGCGCTTCGCAGCGCAGCCAGTGGCGAAACAGCTGGCTATGGGGAGCGCGCAGCATGATCCCGCAGCGGCCATCGGACAGCCGCCAGAGACGGCCGCGGTCGAGATCCGCGCGGAACGCCTCGCGATCCCGAGCCAGGAACAGTCGTTGGGCGAGGAAGCGTGGTGCCTCGAACAGGCTGGGGTCGTGTGGAGAGTGTTGTTGGCGAGCGGCCTTGACACAGGTCCGCTCGACAGTGAGCCAGGTCTGCAGGAATTGGTTCGCGGCCTCGCGGCTGGTGCGCTCGGGGTCGTCCCGCCAAGACATGGCGGCGCTGGCGAGGAAGATGCCTTGCAGCGATCGTTCGAGGGGGACGCGCGGAAAGCACAGGCCATGCCGGGCGCTGGCTGCATATTCGCCGAAACGGCGCAATTGTTCAGGAGCCAGTTGTTGGGCATGCCAGAGACGCAAGATGGCCGCGGCCAGCATGTCGTCGAGATTCGGGCGGTCTTCCGACAAGCGGATCATGATGCGCTGCGGTGGCCCTTCACCAAAAGTCAGGGCCTTCTTGCCACGTTCCAGCAAATCAAGGCAGGCGCTGGCCGCCCGCTGAGTGTGTGCCGTGAACAGCACATCACCCGGGTTCGGGCGCAACTCGACGCCCGGCCCTATGTTGCAGAACGAATACGCAAGCGCCATCGCCGCCCTCCGCACCATGTCGCAATTGTAACGCTGCCAGCATAGCAGACTTGCGCCGAGCCCCGGAAGAATTTCCCGGCGAGCCTGAGTGCCCAGGGTTCCGCGGACATTGCTTCCCGCCCAACCGAGCCTTGGAGAGTGAGCGACGGTTGTCTGAGTGTCGCAGGGACAGCCGGGCTGCTATACTGAAGCTTCGTCAAGGGGCAGGACGATGCAGCCGGAATTCCTCCACATCCGTAATGGCAGCGCACGAGACCGCCGCGTTGTTCTGGGCGAAACCACCGACATCGGCAAACGCCCGACGTCCGAGCTGGTGCTCGAGGACCCGGGCATTTCGTGGAATCATGCCCGTATCGTGCGAAAAAATGGCAAGTTGTGGATCGCCGACCTCGATAGCACCAACGGCACGTTTCTCGACGGACAGCGCATCGATCGGAGTTGGGTGCGGCTCAAGGTTGGCGCTGAGCTGGCTCTTGCACGTATTGAGGTGAGAGTCCTTGCCGGAGCAGAAGAGCAGCAACCCGCCGACGAAGCCCCCGACTCCCGCAGTGATCAGGAAGAGTCCGCAGAGCAGCCTCCGACCGCGGCTCCCTGGGATGCCATTGGGCAAGAGCATGACGCAGACCACGAGACTGAGCGCATCTCCCTCAAGCTGATCGAGAGTCTGCAGGTTGAGGCCGAGAAGCCCGGGCCCGGCCCGGCAGCCCGCCGCGCCCTGCCGGGTGGCTCGAACGTGCTGGCTCCTGGTACGCGGGCGCGACGCAAGACCGGGGAGTTCGCGCCCCCGGCCTTTCTGCAGTCTGAGGTCCAGACCCATGCTGAGACCGATCAGCTGGCCGGTCTTTTTGACCAACATTCCGCCATGCGCGGGGCGGTGCTGATCGTCGACGAAGATGACAGCTTCTTGTATTGGGCGGCTTCGGTTCTCAAGCGCGCCGGCTATCGCATCACCACCGCCGATGAGGGCATCGAAGTGCTGCTCACGTTGGTGAAGCGGCAGCGCTTCTCGCTGATCTTGTGCGGTCTGCCCGAGGCGCGCCTCGAACAGCTCGAGCTGTTCGACAATGTGCGTCTGCAGGGCCTGGAGGCGCCTGTTCTTTTCGCTTCACGCACTGCGGCAGCTGAGGAGTTGGGAGAACGGTTGGGCGGGCGCGGTTTTCTGCGCAAGCCGGTCAGTAAAGAGCACTTGATCGAACAGGTCGAACGTCATTGTCTGCAACCCAGCGCCCCGATGTCCACGCGTACCAAGGCACTGGAGAAGCTCGAGCGCATCGACGACTTCGTCATCGAGCAATGCCTGGGACAGGGCGGGATGGGCGCTGTCTATCTGGCGACCCAGATCTCACTCAAGCGCAAAGTCGCGCTGAAGGTGCTGAGTCCTACCCGGGGTGAAGACGCGCATGCCGCACGCATGCTCAGCGAGGCGCGCACCGCCGCATCTCTGGTGCATCCCAACGTGGTGCAGATCTACACGGTGGGCCTGCAAGAGAAAACGGGCCGGCCCTATTTCGCGATGGAGTACGTAACAGGGCGAAGTCTCGCTGAGGCCCTGGAGGAAGGGCCGCTGAGTTTTGGGCGCATCTTCGAGGTGATGCTCGCCGTCGGGCTGGCGCTCGAGCGTGCCGCCGCGAAAGGGATCGTGCATCGCGACATCAAGCCGGGCAACATCATGCTCGCCGCCACTGGTGAGATCAAGGTGCTCGACTTCGGTCTGGCCAAGTGCACCTCAGCCCCCGACAAGCTGACAGCCACGGGCGTGGTGCTCGGATCGCCGGTCTACATGTCACCCGAACAAGCGGGGGGCAAGACCCTCGATGTACGCAGCGACCTGTACTCCCTGGGTGTTGTGCTCTATGAGTTGTTGGCCGGGGCGCGTCCGTTCCATGCGGATACCTCGGCGGGCATGATCTTTCTGCATGCATTCTGCCAGCCACGGAGCATCTGTGCGGTACGCCGCAACGTACCCCAGCGCCTCGAGAAGCTTCTCGGCAGGTTGTTGGCGAAGAGTCCAGCCGAGCGCCCCAGCCCGGAGGAGCTGGTCGCTGAGCTGCAAAGCATGCGAGAAAGTCTCAAGTCTGCTGGTCGGCTCGATGCGCTCCCGCACGGGAGTCCCGTGCAACCGCTTAGCTTCGCCGAGACACAGCAGGGCAGTCTGCGGGGCAGTTTCCTGACCCTGGGCGATCAAGCATCGGGCCCCCGCCGCAGCGGTCTGTTGCTCGGGGCGGGTTTCGGTCTGGGTTTGGGACTGTTGTTCCTGGTCTGGTGGCTGCTTCAGCGCTGATGCGAGCGGGCGCTGGCGCCCGTGCCGCGGGCCTTCACTCGGGCTCCGTTTCTTCAGCGATGTTCAGTTCTATCTCGATCAGCTCGACATGCTGCCGGGTCTTGCCGTCATCGAATTCTGAGCGCAACACGATGATGGGATACTCTCGCAACAGCCACCGCTGGAGTCCACCCTGCTGGCGGACAACGCATGCAAATTCGAACCCCACCGCCTCGAGCGTCTCTTCTCCCACCACAACTCCCTGATCGCTCTCGATCGAGAAGCTCATCAGGACCGCCGCGCCCAGCGTCTTGCCACCTTCAGCTTCGCGTTGCACGACGTAGGAGCAGACGCCTGCGGTGACATCCACGACCCGGCAACGGTAGTAGTCGACCATCACGGTTTCGATCTCTGTCGTCGACTTCAGCAGCCAGGTCTGGCCCACCGCCAGCTTTCCAAGTGGATTGCGCCGGACGCGATGGCCGCAACGCGGGCAGAAACGCATGGTTTCATGCAGGTTCTCGCGGCAGTTATGGCAGGTCTCGAGTGGGTTGTAGCCTGGGGAGCCGCAGTGCACGCAGTAACGTTGCTTGCCGCGCGGCTTCCCGCAGTCGCTGCAGTAGCCCTCCGCGAGGGCTGGCATGCCCAGTGAGAGTCCCAACAGACAGAGCAGCAAGCGGGCCATGGCGTGTCCTTTCGAGGCTGGTCCTCAGCGTCGACGCAGCGCGTCTGTCGGGGTCATCATGGCCGCCCTCAAGGCCGGCCAGGCTCCCCCAAGCAGTCCCAGTATCAGAGAAAAGATCACGCTGATCAACAGGACGGTCGGTGTCACCCGGAACGCAAAGGCCACCTCCGTGAACGTGCTCCAATTGGTCGCGCCGGTTTCGACTCCATTGAGGGGGAGAGCCATCAAACAGCCCACGATCCCTCCGAGCAGACCGAGCAGGCATGCCTCGAACATGAACGACAAGAAAATCGGGAACGGACGAAAGCCTATCGATAGCAAGATGCCGATCTCTGAGGTTCGCGCAGCCAGCGCCGACAACATCGTGTTTGTAGCTGTGAACACGGCGGCTACGCCCATGATCACCCCCAGAAAGCCGCCCAGAAAGATCAGCACTCCCGAGAGCACCGTGGTCTGGCTCTCGAGGTACGCCTTCTGGCTGGTCACCTTGGCCTGGACGATCTTGTCGCTGCGCGCATGGGCATCGAGCGAATCGAGGGAAACGCCAGGTTTGAGCTTGGCCACGACCCGGTTGGGTCCACCCCTCTCGAGCGCAGCGAGCATACGGTCGAGGTCTCCCCAGATCTCAGAGCCGAAAGGGCCGTCAGAGGCTTGTATCCCGACGACCGTGAAGGGTGTGGTGTTCAGGACGATCTGGTCGCCGAGCTTGCAGTTCTGGATCCGTTGCGTCAGCTTGCTACCGACCACGACCTCGTCGAAGCCGGGGCGCAGTGCTCGGCCCTCGACAATCTCAAGCTCGTCTCCGTAGATCTCGAAGCTGACCGGTTGCACACCGCGGATGGGCACGTTGGTTTCGCCCCCGTCGACCTTGAATCGGCGCACAGCCAGGTAGCACTCGCTGCCGGCCAGGGGCTGCCCATCAGCGCCGAGCGCGATCTCAGCGCGGGATTTGATCAGATGCTGGCACTGTGAGCGGCGGAAATAGCTGTCGCCTTCGTTGGTCGCGCCCGGCCGCAAGAAGACCGCCACATCTTCCTGTCCGGCGCTCTGAAAGAGCGTCGCGAAGCCTTGCTGCAGGGCTAGAACACCTGCAACCACGGCGACGGTTGCGCCGATGCCCAACACTGTCAAGATGGTCGCCGACCGGCGCACGAAGAGGCTGCGGAGGTTGTACGAAAAGGGTACCAACATCGCTCAAACCCCCGTCCGGAGTGCTTCGACACAGCGTTTGCGGCTTGCATTCCAAGCGGGCATGGCGCCAGCGATCACGCCCACCAGCAAGGTCACCGCGACCGCGAGCCCGATGGTCTCAGGCGTGACTGCGTAGCCGGGAAAGAAGCGGTCGATGGCCGAACCGATCGATTTCTCGACGCCCACAGACAGGGCGATGCCGATACCGCCCCCTATGCAACACAGCAGCATCGACTGGCCGAGCATCAACACCATCATCTGCTTGTCGTTGAAACCCAGGGCCTTCAGAACACCGATCGAGCGCACCTGCTCTCGGCCCGCCATTAGCATAGTATTGGTACAAGCCAACAGGATCGCGATCAGGACACCGGCGCCGATCGTACCTACCAGCCTGGGAATGTTGCCGAGCATGCTTACGAACTGGCGTTGGAACTCGGCCTCTGTGGTGGTCTGCACCCGCTGCGGTCCATTCTCGTAGAGCTTGTCCACTTCGGCCATGATCTGGGTGGCGTTGGCACCGGGAGTCATGTTCAGAACGAATGTGCCTACACCTGGAGGTTCGTCAAAGATCGCCCGCAGAGCTTCTTCGAGGTACTTCCAATGAAAGAACATCGTGCGGCCGTCGATGCTGGATGAGCGAGGGACGTAGATGGCTTCGAGCGTAAACTGCCAGGCTTCGCCGCCTGGTTGTGGAAAGAGCGCACCGATGATGGGGATCTGGTCGCCCACCTTCCACCCGAACTGGTCGGCGAGATCTTTGCCGACAATGCAGCCGATGCGCTTGGCGAGCAGTTTTTCTTTCGAGCCATCGACCAGCTCCATCTCTGGATAGATCTCGAGCAACTCCTCCATATCGCAAGCAAATTGGGCGAAGAAGTTACCTTGATCCTGGTAGTACCCCCCGAACCACTGCCATTTGCAGACGGTTTCGACTCCCGCCACGTTGGCGATCTGTGCTTCGTAGCGCAGAGGCAGGTCGACGAACAGGCTCACCGCAGATTGCACCCAGAGCCGGTTGGAGTTGGCGTTTTCGAGGCCCGCTTCGAGCGTGGTCACGATCGAACGCAGAACACACAACGTGAACAAGGCGACGGCCAACGAGCCCACGGTGAGCAGACTTCTCAGCTTGTGTTGCCAGAGGTTGCGGAAAGCGAGCTTGAGCATCGGCTCAACCCTCCGTCGTCGAAGTGTCCGCGGCCTGCGCTTTGTCGACCTCGACCACGCGCTCGAGCCGGCCTTTGTCGAGGTGCACGACGCGCTGAGCATGGTTGGCGGCGCGCGGATCGTGAGTGACCATCAGGATGGTCTTCTTCATCTCTTTGTTCAGACGCACCAACAGGTCGAGCACCTGGTCGGCGGAGTCGCGGTCGAGGTCTCCCGTCGGTTCGTCGGCCAGGATCACCCGCGGGTCGGTCGCCACCGCCCGTGCGATGGCGACCCGCTGCTCTTGACCACCAGAGAGCTGGTTCGGTCGGTGATGGGCACGGTCTTTCATCCCCACCAACTCGAGCGCGAAATAGGCATGCTCGCGCCTCTTCGCCCGCGACAGCGGAGTCAGGCTGAGTGGCAGCTCGATATTCTCAAGGGCTGTCAAGACAGGGATCAGGTTGAAGCTCTGGAAGACAAAACCGACGTTGTCTGCCCGCCAACGGGAGAGAGCTGCTCCGCTGAGCTGCCCAACAGGAGCGTCCGCGACGACGACCTCGCCAGAGTCGGGTCGGTCGAGTCCTCCGACCAGGTTGAGCAAGGTGGTCTTCCCCGAGCCCGATGGACCCATCAGCGCGTAAAAACGGCCCTCCTCCATGTCGAGGTCGAGGCCATCGAGGACCTGTAGAATCTCGCCACCGCGTTGGTACCTTTTCGAGACGTTCCGGACTTGAATCATCGGGCTCGCCATGCTCACTCCTCGGCAAGTTGGACCCGGTCGCCGTCGGCAAGACCGACCGGGGGATCGAACACAATGTACTCGCCGGGCTGCAATCCCGACTCGATCTTGAGTTGTCTGGAGCGGGACTCGCTCAGCGTCACAGGCCGCCAATAAACGATGCCGCGTTCGAGCACGAACACGCCCGGCTGGCCGGCGTCTCGGATCAGGCAGAGCTCGGGAATCAGCATGGCTGGCTCAGCGGTCGGCGCGGCGGCCTCGGGCTGTTCGTTCTGTTCGGGGGAGAACACGACGCGCACGCCCATCTCGGGCCGCAATGTGCTGTCCGGAGCGTCGAACACCACCCGCACCTCGACCGTGGCCTTCTGGCGGTTGGCAGTCGGCCAGATGCGGGCGACGCGACCGGAGTAGAGCTTGCTGGGATAGGCGTCCAGGAAGACGTGGGCGGTCGCGTCCACCTGGGCAATGGCAAGGTTCGACTCAGGAAGGTCGATCTGCACCTCGAGAGACGCAAAGTCGACCATCGTCGCTACGCTTCCCCGTGAGTTGCTACCGACGGTGCCGACGATCTCTCCGAGCTCGGCGTCTTTGAGCACCACGATGCCGTCGAAAGGGGCGCGGACATAGGTCTTGTCGAGACGCGCAGCTGCTTCATCGCGCAGGGCCGCCTGGACCTGCACTCTGGTTCGGGCTTCGCGCACCGAAGCACGGGACACCTGGATACGAGCGTCGTTCTGGGTGAGCTCTGCGCGCGCCGCTTGCAATGTCGCCTGCTCGGCTACCAGTTGAGCGCTGGCGCTATCGAACGCCGTCACGGCGTCGTCGTAGGCCCGCTTCGATTCCATCTGCCGTTCGCGCAGGTCGGATATCCGCGCAAGATCGCGTCGTGCCTGCACGAGGCGCAATTGTCGCTCGGACTCGCGCGCTTCCGCAGCTTCAACGCGACGTTGCAGAGTCAGCAACCCTGCGCGCGCCGAGGCGAGCTCGGCCTGGTTGACCGCCACCCGGGCCTCGCTCGCGTGCAGCTCGGACTGTGCCCGCCGCAAGGCAGCCTCGTATTCGGTGGAGTCGAGCCGTGCGACCACATCCCCCTCAGCGACCTGCGAACCTTCGACGACGTTGAGCTCGACGATCCGCCCGGGAATATCAGCTGACAACGCCGCGCGTTTCGCGGCGATGATGTAGCCGTTTGCAGACACTCCGGATGCCGAGCTGAGTGCCATCGGCGTAGAGATTTCGACCCTGAAGCGCTTGACTGCAGGTAAGCGCCAGCGGTCCATCCGTGTCATCAAGGGCACGCGGAACACCCAGCCAGCACCGCCCAACAGGCAGAGCAGGAGCAGCAACAGCAACCAGCCCATGCCGCCACGCCGCCGTGGTTGGGCCGCGGCGGTTGTAGGTTTGCGGTCGATCTTGAGGCGGTTCAGGTCGAAAACCATGGCGAACATGTGCTTCACACGTGGGTTTGCGAGACTATCAGACGTGCTTGGCATGTCAAGCTGCGGCGTGCTTGGCATGTCCACTCAGATCTTAGCCGGGTCGTGAAGGCAAATAAAGACAAATGTTTGGTTTGCCTGGCAGTCTGGGAGCAGACCGTGTAGACTGCCGGTCTAGAATTGGTTGCGAGGGAGATCATGCTTCGTGGCAGTATTGTGGCGGCCTTGATATTGGCCAGCCTACAAGTGTCGGCGCAAGAGGCCGGCGAGACGTTGCAGAAGGCGGATGCCGTGTTCAGGACGCGGCAGTACCAGCAGGCCCTGGAAGTCTATCTTCAGGCAGCCGAGTTGGCAGAGAAGGAGGGCGATGTCTGCTGCCAGACCGAAGCACTCTCCCAGGTCGCGAGGATGCACTCGCTGCTGGAGGCACTCGAAGAGGGGCGCAGCTGGCTCGAGAAGGCCGCCGCCCTCGCCGACCCCGAACAACCTGCGGGCTGGACCCGGTTTCTCGGCGTGCGCGGTATCTTCGAGAGAGAGTCCGGCGACCGACCCCGGGCGCTGGCAACGTTCATCGAAATGTACGATTGCGCGCTCACAAGCGGGCTGCCCCTGCGGGCGATCGATGCCGCCCATCATGCCGCCATCGTTGCGCCCGCCGACGAGCAGATTCTGTGGGCACACAAGGGAATCGAAGCCGCGGAGCAGGCGCAAAACGACGGCTGGCTGGCCGTGCTGTGGAACAACCTCGGAGCGACCTACGATTGGGAGCTGCATGACTATCCCCAGGCCATCGAGTGCTATGCCAAGGCGCGCGCCTACCACTACAAAACGGGAGGACCCATCAAGAAGTTGGTCGCAGACTGGGCCCTCGGACGCGCCTACCTGCTCGATGGCCAACTCGAGAGAGCCGAAGAGATCCTGCCGGACTGCCTGACCCGGGCTGAGCAGCTCTACAGCGAGCAGCAGGAGGATGAGATCAGGGAATGGCTGGGCAATTGTCAGCAGTGGTTGGCTGAGCTACGGGCAGCGCAGGGAAGAAAGGTGGAGGCCCTCGACCTTCTGGAGAGTGCAGAAGGGCACCTCAAGGCCGTGGGAATGCCCGAATGGTGGCCCGAAGCCTGGGAAGAACTGCAAGGCCGTCTCGAGGCGCTGCGAGCGCAAGACTGAGCCCCGTCTCCGGAGTTGGAATGTCCCAGCAACAGAGGCCCTGGGTACCGGATCACGAAATCGACACAGCCACCGCCTGCCGGCTCTTGGAGACGAGTTTTCCTGAGCTGCGACCAGTCCGTCTGGAGCCTTTCGGATCAGGCTGGGACAACAGCGCCTTTCTCGTCAACGAGCGTTGGATCTTCCGCTTTCCTCGCCGGGCGATCGCGGCGCCTCTGATGCGTACAGAGACGCAGCTGTTGCCGATGCTCGCCGGTCGCCTGCCGTTGGCGGTGCCCAGGCCCGTGTTTGTCGGTGCTCCGAGCTCCGAATTCCCCTGGCACTATTCGGGCTACGCTCGACTCGCGGGAAAGACGGCCTGCAGAGCGCGGCTTGACCAGGCAGGCCGCCAAGCCCTGGCGGCGCCCCTGGCAGAATTCCTGGCTGCCTTGCACGGTTGGGATGCCCAGCAGGCGCGGGCTCTGGGAGCCGGCCACGACCCGATGCGCCGCTGGGACCTGCCCCTGCGGCTTCGTCAGATCGAGGACCGCCTGGCGCGTCTCGCTGAGCTGGGGCTGGTGCCCGATGCGCGTCCCTGGCAAGGAATCCTCGAGGCACTGCCATCGCACTACGAAGCGACCAGCACGCATCTCGTCCACGGCGACCTCTACGCGCGCCATCTGTTGGTGGACGCACAGGGCCAGGCGGTGGGCGTGATCGACTGGGGAGACATCCATCTGGGCGATCCGGTCACCGATCTGGCGATGGTGTGGGGCTTCTTGCCGCGGAGTGCCCAACCAGCCTTCTTCGAGGTGTATGGAGAGGTCGATAGTCTGCGCTGCAAACTCGCCCGCTTCCGGGCCTACTATTACGCGGTCATTTTGCTTCTGTACGGGCATGATGTGGCCGACGCGGCCCTCGTGGACGAAGGCCGCGCCAGTCTTGAGCTGTTGCGTGTCTGATCAGTCCGTCAGCCAACGGTACAAACCGTAACCAGGAATCGCGACGCGCGCAGCCGAGTCGGCTGCCTTTCTCACCTTCTTGTTGGTCGCCACGCTGTGGACGGTTTTGCCCGCGCGCAAAACCTGCTCGAGCATCTGGGTTCCGACAAAGCGGATGGCCGTCACGCCGATGGCAGCCTGTGGACTGGAGAAACTGGTCGTGGTCGAGTAGTTGAACTTGTGCCAGGCCAACGATCCGCCGCACAGCGCCCAACTCGCGGACAGCTCGAAGGCGTTGTGGTTTTTGGCCTTCTCGAGAGCGCTCAGCACCTTGGTGCGGGTGCTGCTGCTGGGGAGAGACTTGACGCCAGTCTTCAGGATTCGATAGTTGTTATTGTATTTGAAGGGCACCGAACCATAGACCCCGGCGTAGACGCAACCGGCCTGAAAGGTCAGGAAGGCCTCTGCGAGGGTGATGTTCTTGGTCTTGAGGGTCCACTTGTCGGACGAAAAAGCGCCGGAGACGGGTACGGCCGAGAGGCCCAGACCCGCGACTTGAAGCGGCCAGGGCACGTAGCCGGTCTTTCCGTTGATGTTGGCGACACCACCGCCAACCTCAAAGAACTCCACGCTCAGGGATGCGCGCTTGCCCTTGACAGTGAAATTTGTCGACTTGTCCAGCAGCACTGAAGGATCGAAGCCCATGACATCTCCGGGATTGTAGGGATCGAGACCCCTGCCTTTCTCTTAAAGTATACTGCCCGTGCCGCACGCACCCTACTCCTTACCCGTTTGTGGCTCGGGGCGTTGTGAAGTGCTTCCGGCGCGTTCTCCCGGCGCCATCCCAGGAGGTCGCCCGCTTGACAGTTTCCCCTCCCAACACACGCCGAAGCGCAGCGTTTCCCGGTCCGCGTAGCTGGAATCCCTTGGGCTTCTTCGCGCCCCTGGCACACGAGCCTCTGGCCTTCCTCGAGAGGCTGGCCGCCGAGCATGGCGACTACGTCAGCTTCCGCATGCTGCACGAGCGTTTGTACCTGGTCAACGACCCCGCGGGCATCCGTCACATCCTCGCGGACAACGGCCGCAATTATGAGAAGAGCAAGAGCTACGAGACGCTGCGTCCGCTGCTCGGGGAAGGCCTGCTGACTGCCGAAGGCGCATCGTGGATGCGCCAGCGCCGTCTGATCCAACCAGAGTTCACCCGGGCCCGCCTCGCCACTTTCGCGCCGCGCATGGTCGAGATCACGCGCGCGATGCTCGCACGTTGGAAACCTCTCGCCGCTTCCGGCGCTCCGTTTGATATGGCTGTGCAGATGGTCCGGCTGACACTGGCGATCGTGGGCGACGCTCTGTTCCAGACCGACATCTCCGGAGCACAGGCGGCAGGCGTGGGTGCGGCCATCCGGTTCTTGCTCGCGGATGCGGACGCACGCCTCAGCTCGCTGGTCCAGCTGCCTCGCTGGCTGCCGACGCCCCAGAACCGTCGCGTGCGCCGTGCCAAAAGCCGGGTCGATGCGCTCGTGGGGCAGATGATTGAAGCCCGCCGCCGTGGCGGCGCTGGCGGCGACGACCTGCTCGGACGCATGCTCGCGGCCCAGGACGAGGACGCGCGCGGCCTGTCCTCGAGACAGCTGCGAGACCAGGTGCTGACCCTGGTGTCTGCGGGCCACGAAACCACCGCCCTGGTGCTGTGCTGGTGCTTCTACCTGCTGGCTCAGCATCCCGAGGTGCTCGCGCGCCTGCGTGCCGAGCTTGACAGGCAGTTGGGAGGACGCGCTCCCGAGGTCAGCGACTTCGCTGCGCTGACATACACCCGGCAGGTCTTCGAAGAGGCGATGCGCCTCTACCCGCCGGTCTGGATCGTCGAACGGCGCGCGCTGGCGGATGACCATGTCGGTGGCTACACCATCCCCGCCGGGGGCTGGGTGCTGATCTCTTCCTGGCTGACCCATCGCCATCCGCGCCTGTGGAAGGAGCCGGGCGCGTTCAGGCCCGAACGCTTCGCCAAATCCGGTTCGTCAGCGAAGAGGCCGCGCTATGCCTACTACCCCTTCGGAGGAGGCCCGCGCTCGTGCGTCGGCAAGCACTTCGCGCTGATGGAGCTCTGGGTGGTACTGAGCATGGTACTGCAGCGCTTCGATCTCGAGCTCGCTGAGCCGGCGCCGAAGGCGCTGCTGCCGCAGATCACCCTGCGCCCACGCGGAGGTCTGCGCATGCGCATCCGCGCGCGTTGAGAGCAGCCAGATCAGTCGCCCTGTGGCAGACTGCGCGCTACACGCAGTCCGAGGAAGGCCCGGCACAACGCTGGCGAGGCTCCGTCGCGGTAGGCTGCGCGGCAGGCGCTGCCGGAACTGGGCTGTCCCCCTCCGCGCCAGCTGCGCAGCGCAGCTGCTGGAGAAGCGCCCTGCGCGAACACGTCGGCGCACCACTCGGCCACATTGCCGTGCATGTCGTACAGCCCCCAGGGATTGGCGGCAAAGCTACCCACTGCTGAAGGACGGGAGAAGACAGGCACCGTGTCGAGGTAGGTCTCGAAGCTGCCGGCGAAGTTGGCCTCGCGAGCGCTCAACTCCCAACCGCTCCAAAAAGGCGTGCGGGTACCGGCTCTACAAGCGTATTCCCACTCCGCCTCGCTGGGCAGACGGAAGCCGCTGCGTGCGTCGCCGAGCACCGTGACCTGCGCACTGCTGATGCTGCCCACAGGCGGGGCCGGATAGCCGAGCTCCTGAAAGCTCACCAGCCCATCGCGGTCTGCGTCCAGAGCCCGGAAATCCAGCGGATGCAGGGGAAGCGCGTCGGAGTCGAAGCCCCGCCGTCCTCCGCGTTCGACCTGTTCGAGCAGGTAGACCGGCTCGAGCCCGGCAAGCTCGGACAGCCGGTTGCAGAACTCTAGAGCGTCGAACCAGCTGATGCTCTCGACCGGTCTGTCGCCGCCCTCGGAGGTGTGGAAGCCCGCTTGGCTTCCCATCACCGCTTCCCACTGCGCCTGCGTGACCTCGGTGGCGGACAGAAAGTAGGATCGCTCCAGACGGACCTGCTGCTGGGGCTGGTCTTTCCAGCCGCCGACCTCGCCCGCAGGCGAGCCCATCACGAAGCTGCCGTGGGGAATCAGGCGCAGCGTGATGCCCGCGGGTCCGCTGTCTTCCACTTCGAGCCCGAGCGCTGCCGCCTCGGCAGTCTGTTGCGCGCGCGCCGCCTCGATACGCTCTGCCCGCTGGGCGTCTTCCCGTGCGCCCAGGGCGACGATCCAGTCGCGCAGCGTGCCCAGCTCTTCGCTGCTGAGCTTGCGCCCGCGGCCCCGAGGCATCTCTTGACTCTCGACTTGCAGGTACAGCTCAGAGCTCTGCGGCCGTCCCGGATGCACCAACTTCAGGCTGCCCGCGACACGCTCGAGGTCTGCGATGAAGTCGATCCCGCCTTCTGCACGCCGGGGACCGTGGCAGTTTGCACAGCGCTGTTGCAGCAGCCTATGAACCTCGGGCTCCAGCTCGGCAGCCCCGTCTCCCCAGAGGGTAGGGGTCAGGATCAGGCAGAGCCAGAGAGCAGAGCGCGTCATCGGGGTTCCTCCTCGCTTGTCCATCGGGCCTGGTGCAGCAAGTTGCGTGCCTCAGGCGGCGGAGCGTCAGCGCACAGCGAGAAACCAGACGTCGTCCAGCTCGACGAAGCTGAGCTCGCTGCCTCCCAGCCTGCCGTGCGCGCCGCCCGGGGTCATGCGCAGCTCGTGGAGGGAGCCGTCGGCAAATCCGGGCGTATGCTGGGTACCATGGCGGTATAGAAAAGCCAGGCAGCCACGCGCCAGCGCCTCGGGGACGAGGTCATCGGGAAACATCGGCTCCAGCTTCTGCAGGGCTGTGCCATCGGTCGGCAAGCGTGCCGGAGGAGAGCAGCGGTGCTGCTGGAGCAGCTGCTCGAAGTCGCGCCGCACCGCGGTGTCGCTGAAACCCGCCAACATACCCGCGCTGACCAGGAGATGTTCTGCAAACAGCCTGCGGTCGTCGGGGGCGACCAGCGCCAGCATGCCGTCCCAGTCCTGCTCGTTGCCCCGGGCGCGCAGCTGCTCGATCACATCATGCGGCTCGCCAGGCGGACCCTGGCTGCAACCGGGCAACAGCAGGAACAGAGACAGGCAGAGCAGGCGGTGCATCGAGAGCCTCCGGAGACCCGGCCAAGCTAGTGCTTGCACCCTGCAGCTGCAAGCCTTCAGTTGCCAGTTGCCAACTGGACCTCGACAGCTGCCGCATCCGCCGGGCGGACCAGCAGAGTCTGCACTTGGGAGACATGCCCGGGGGCGCTGATCTCGAAGCGGTACTCGGTGCCCAGCCGCAGGTTCTCGAAGGTCAGCATCTCTCCCAGCTCTCCGCTACGCACTCTGGTCGCATCCGGCTCGCCTTCGAGGGTGGCTTCGATGCGCACGGTTCCCTGGGCTCCGCTGGCCGAACGCACGTTGAAGAGCAGATGCCCGATGGGGTGGAGCGCGATCCGCAATGCATAGTGGCAGACTGCTTCCATCTCGAGGTCCCGGACCTCCAGGGCGGCTCCGGGCTGTACTCCTTCCAGTCGGTAATTGCCAGGCTCCAAGCCCTCGAGGCCGATCTGCCCCTCTGCATCAGCGGCCAGCTCGCGGCGGAACGCGGGGCTGCCTGCTGGCGGATTGAGTCGCGAGACGATCAGGATTGCGCCAGGGGTGGGCTGACCGTGGATGGCGTCGAGCATCAGCACCTCGAGGCTTGCACCGCTTTCCATCCAATCGTGGCGAAGCATGAATAGTAGCGCCTCCAACTCCGGCCCACGGGCGTCGAGAGGATAGACATAGCGCTCCTCCGCCGACACCGTGACTTGCAGACCGAGGCCTCCGGTCTCTGCCACATCCTCAAAGCTGAAGCGGCCCTGCTCGTCGCTGTAGCCCTCGGCGCTCGGCCAGCGCACGGTCCAGGCTCCATCGGCGACCGGGCTCATCCAACCGACGCTCAGCGCCAGGCCCGCAGCGGGGCTGCCATCGGCGCGCAGAATCTTGCCGGCGATGCGCAGCCGCGCCGCTTCCTCGAAGTCCTGCCAAGTGGTCGCCCCGTCGCGCACCTCGAAGACCGGCCCGTGCCCATCGTGGCCCATCTCCTGTCCCAGCCGGTAGAAACCGGGCGCCACCTGCTCGAGCACAAAACGCCCCTGCGCGTCGGTCCGGCAGTGGGCGACAGCCATCATGCCGGCCCCTTCCCGGTAGAGCCCCAGGTCGAGGTTGGCATGGAGCTCACCGCCAGCCCGCTTGGCGACGCCCTCGACACGACCGGCCTGACCCACGCTGATCTCGACCTGCACAGTCCCGCCTGAGAGCACCTCGACCGCATCGGCGAAGCCTTCGCCCAGGCCGTCCTTGTGCGCACGCACCGTGTGCGTTCCCGGCTCAACGCCCGTCAGCAGCGCCCGTCCGTCGTCGTCGCTGGTCGTCTTTGCCATACCGTCGGAGACGAACAGGGCGGCGCCGTCGGATTCCACACTGATGGAGGCGAACGTGCCGACTGTTCCGAGGGACACCGTCGCACCAGCCAGCGGCTCTCCGGCTGCATCCACAACCCGCACCTCGATGCTGCCCGCGGCCTTCATGCGCAGGTCTCCGACGTCCAGCGATGCCCCTTGTTCGACGGCGAACGGGCCAAAACTCGCGTCTTCGCAGGCGTCGTGCGAGACCTCGAGCTCGTGCGGGCCTGGCTCTAGACCGTCGAGCACGAAGCGGCCGTCGGCTCCAGTCTGTTCGCCCGCTCCGAAGCTGTGCGCAAACGAGGGATTCTCACCGAGCCGGCGCAGGAGCAACTGCGCACCTGCCAGAGGCTTGCCCTCGAAGTCGAGCACCCTGCCGCGCAACGCGCCCGCCGGCTGCAGTGTGACTTCCCGCAGGTTGGCCCCTTCGGCGCTGAGCTTGAGCTTGCTCTCGTGCAGTGCATAGCCATCGGCACGCACGCTCAGCGCGATCTCGCTGTCATTCAAGTCGGCAAAGCGCACCTCGCCTGAGCCGTCGGTCGTGCTGCTGTTTGCGTCGCTCCCCCGGGGGCTTTCATGGAAGCTCATCCCCCCCATTCTGCCTGTGCCGGCGCGTACCCGCGCACCCTCGATCGGCAGACCTTCCTGATCGCGGACCCGCACCAGCAGCTGCAGGGGTTGCGCCATCACCAGCTGGATGGGTCCGGTGGTCGCGCTTTCCTCGACTTCGACAGGTTCGAGTCTGGCATCGCGGTAGCCCTTCAGGCGGGCGGAGACCAGGTGCTGGCCCGGACGCACCTCTGTGAGCTCGAAGCGCCCCTCCGCGTCACTACGGGCGACACCCGGGAACTGCTGGCGGATCTCGCGCGGGTCGGCTTCCCCAGGATCCTCGGTTTCCTCCACAACGCTGTCCGCCTCCACCGCGAGCTGCACCATCATGAAGCGGGCGCCATCCCCGCCTTCAGCGTGGAACATCTGCACGCCCTCAGGCAGTGGCTCACCCAGGCGCACCAGGGCACCCTCGATCGGGCGGCCCTCGCCGTCCCGCACGACGCCTTGGATGCTGCCGGGCCGCTCGATGTGGATGGTGCCTGCGTCGACCACTTCACCACTGCGCAGGGTCGGAGCTTTCTGCCGCTTGCTGAGGAATCCCTGGGGCGGCTTGAACGACAGCACCGGCGCGCGGGCTGGATGGAGATCGAGGATCTCAAAGCGCCCATCGGCATCGGTGGTGGCCTCGGCACCGGACACGTTCTCGGCCATCGCGCCGAAAATAGCGGGGTCGAGTGCCAGCGTGCTGCCCGCGAATTCCGGGCTGTGGCCGATGCTGACGTGCACCCCAGCCAACGGCCGCCCGCTGCTATCGACCACCCGGCCACGTACCCCGGCGCGCTCTTCGGCAGGTACGTCGTCGGTAGAGGAGCCGGGGGAGAGGGGTCCGCCGGGGAGGGGCAGCGTGTGCATGGCGACGTCGTCGGACCCGGGTGTCGGTACGTTTTCAGGTACGGTGGCATCGCTGCGCAAGCTCGTGTGGGACGCTTCTGCGCCGCCGGGGCGGGCCTCCGGAGCTGGCTCCACTCCCGCATCGAGGCTGGGGCCCTGGTCGTCGGACAGCGCCTCATCCGCGGACGATGGCTGGGCTTCGTCGCTCGATCGCGGCCCGGAACCCGGCGTGTCGCCGCCCAACCACCAGAAGGTCAGGCCTGCGGCGAGCAGCGCGATACAGAGAACGGCCAGTGTAAATCGGTCGATGCGTCCAGCACGGTGCATGGGAGACTCCTGGAGAGCGATTTATGAGGTAGACGCGGCCCGCTCCGGCTTGGATGGTATTTTCCCGAGGGCAATGCGCAACCCCTGGGATCGCGCCACAACCAAGACGCACGACGGCAACGAGCTGGTATAGTCTAAGGGGAACGTTGCCGAGGACCCCACGTGAAACGGAGCGCTTTGCTGGCTTTGCTGGCTGCTATGTGTCTCATGTTCTTCTGGCGGGGAACGACGGCGCGCGCAGCTCCCCCCGACGCGGACAGCGCGGCCTTCGGGCACTGGGTGCAGCCGTTTCTGGCCCGCTACTGCCTCGAATGCCACGCGGGCGACGCCGCCTCCGCAGACCTGCGCCTCGACCTCTTCGAGCATGCGCCTCGGCAGCCCGCAGAGCTGCAACTCTGGGACAAGATCGCGCAGCGCCTGCGCGATGGCGACATGCCGCCGCGACGG
This sequence comes from Planctomycetota bacterium, assembly GCA_029260765.1. Lineage (GTDB taxonomy): Bacteria > Planctomycetota > J058 > JAJDCP01 > JAJDCP01 > JAJDCP01. Next base: position 14,852 of record JAJDCP010000076.1, on the reverse strand, counting down.
GCCGCGCAGCATCCCGAGCCCGAAGAGCGTGAGCGCATTATCGCCTGGATCGAACAGGCGCGGCAGCAGCTCCCGCCCGCAGCGCGCGACCCAGGCCGGGTGACCCTGCGGCGTCTGAACCGCTACGAGTACGAGCGCTGTGTGCATGAGCTGCTGGGGGTGGTTCTGCCGCTGGCCCGAGACCTGCCCGTCGACGACGCGGGCTATGGCTTCGACACCATCGGTGATGTCCTCAGCCTGCCCCCGATGCTGTTGGAAAAATACCTCGATGCCGCCGAGCGGGCGAGTGCCGCAGCGTTGCCCGTGATTCAGCCCCTGTCCTCGCGCTTCGAGGCCGAAGACTGCGAGAGGACCGTGCGTGGGGGCCTGGTCGGCGACTTCCAGGTGCTGGTCTCGAATGGGGAGGTCGAGGCGCAGGTGGTGCTGCCCTGCGCGGGAGATTATCTGCTGCGCGCGCGCGCCTACGGCCAGCAAGCCGGTCCCGAGCTGGTCGAGGTCGCGCTGCTGGTCGACGGAGAGCCGCTGCTTCTGCATGAGCTGGCTGCCGAACGCGACGAACCTGCCGTGATCGAGGGGCGCTTCAGGCTTGAGGCCGGACGGCGCCAGCTGGCCTTTGCGTTCCGCAACGACTACTTCGATCCGGAGAACGAGGATCCCAGCCAGCGTGACCGCAACCTGGCGGTCGATTGGTTGGAGATCGAGGGCCCGCTCGCGTTGCCCGCTCCGACTGCTTCGATGCAACGCCTGCTGCGCGGTGTGCCCGAAGAGCCCGAGCGATGGGAGGAAGCGGCGCGGGTCGTGCTGAGCCCCCTGGCGGTGCGCGCCTTCCGCCGTCCCGTGCGTGAAGAAGAGCTGGAGCAGCTGGTCAGGCTGGTGTTGTTGGCGGGCGAACAGCAGCTGCCCTTCCTGCAGGGATTGCAATACGCGGTCCAGGCCATCCTGGTCTCGCCGCATTTCCTGTTCAAGGTAGAGCGCCAGCCCGCAGCTGAAGATCCACAGGCCATCCAGCCGCTCGACGAGTACGAGCTGGCGACGCGGCTGGCCTTCTTCTTGTGGAGCAGTCTGCCGGACGAGGCGCTGCTCGCGGCGGCGGAACGCGGCGTGCTGCGAGCCGAGCTGGGGGGGCAGGTCGAACGGATGCTCGATGATCCCCGGGCCTTCGCCCTGGTCGAGAGTTTTGCCGCCCAATGGCTGGGATTGCGAGAGCTCGATGCCCTGCGTCCGGACCCGCAGCGTTTCGCCGGCTTCGATGAGGCCCTGCGCGCGGCGATGCGGCAGGAGACGGAGATGTTCTTCGAGGCGGTGATGCGCGAGAACCGCGATGTGCGGGATCTGCTCGACGCCGACTTCAGCTTCGTCAATGGCCGCTTGGCTGAGCACTATGGCATACCGGGCATCGAAGGGGCGCGCTTCCGGCGCGTGCGCCTGCCCGACACGCGCGGTGGACTGCTCAGCCAGGCGAGCATTTTGAGCCTGACCTCAACCGCGACCCGCACGTCTCCAGTGCTGCGCGGGAAGTGGGTGCTGGTCTCGCTCTGGGATGCCCCGCCACCTCCACCACCTCCGGAGGCCGGTGATCTGCCCGAGGTCGAGCATGGCGCCGAGCCGCTCAGCGTGAGGGAGCGGATCGAGCGCCACCGGCGCGATCCTGTCTGCGCATCCTGTCATCAGCTGATGGATCCGCTGGGCTTTGCGCTCGAGAGCTTCGACGCCATCGGTGCGTTCCGCAGCAATGAAGACGGTCAGGCCATCGATACGCGTGGAGAGTACAAGGGCGTGCCCCTGGACGGGGCCGCCGACCTGCGCCGCTACCTGCGCAGCCGTGGCGAGGACTTTGTGCGCTGCCTGGCACGCAAGCTGTTGATCTATGCTCTCGGGCGCGGCCTGAGCGCCGATGACCTGCTCGCTATCGATGCGCTGGTCGTCCGGCTGGCCCCGCACTATCGCTTTGCGGAGCTGATCGTCGCGCTGGTACAGCTCGACGCCTTCCAACTACGCCGTGGAGAACCTTGATGCGCTCTGTTTCACGCCGCCGTTTTCTGCGCCAGGCCGGGGCCTGCCTGGCGCTACCCTTTCTGCCGAGCCTGCTTCCACGCGCGCTTGCCGACGACCCGGTGATGGCCAGGCCGCCGGTGCGGCTGCTGTTCATCTTCGCTCCGAACGGCAAGCTGATGCGGGAATGGACTCCGGATGCCGAGGGCGAGAAGTTTGTGCTCCAGCCCGTGATGGAGAGTCTGTCCCCCTACCGCGACAAGCTGTTGGTGCTCAGTGGTCTGACCCTCGACGGGGCACGCGCACACGGCGACGGTCCCGGAGATCACGCCCGGGCGGGCGCGGCTTTTTTGACGGGCGCACATCCTGTCAAGACGGGCGGCGACAAGCTCCGCAATGGGCAGTCGGTGGACCAACTCGCCGCAGCCTGGCTGGGGCGGGAGACCCGCTTCCCATCACTCGAGCTCGGAATCGAGCGGAGCCGCCGGGGTCAGTGCGACTCGGGATACAGCTGCGCCTACGTCTCCAATATCTCCTGGCGCAGCGCCCAGCAGCCGATGGCCAAAGAGGTGCGGCCGCGCCTGGTCTTTGAGCGCTTGTTCGGCGACGAGGCGAGGCGCACGCCCGAAGAACGCGCCCGCCGCGACTTCTTCCGCGGCAGCATCCTCGATCTTTCCCGCGAGCAGGCGCGTGGTCTGCAGGCTGAGCTGGGCCGCAGCGACCGAGCCAAGCTGCAGGAATACCTCGAGGCCGTGCGTGAGCTTGAGGTTCGGCTGCAGAATCCGTCGCAGGAGGTGCCTGCTGGGCTCGAGGTGCCTGGCGTGGCGCAGAGCCGCGCCGAGCATATCCAACAGATGGGCAGTCTGCTGGCGCTGGCCTTCCAGTCGGACTCGACACGCGTAGCCAGCTTGATGCTCGGCAATGCGGGCAGCAACCGCAGCTACCCGGAGCTGGGTGTGCCCGGGGGGCATCACGGCATGTCGCATCACGGCGAGGAGGCAGACAAGCTCAAAGCCATCCGGCGCATCGACCGCTTCCACGTCGACCAGCTCGCTGGTCTGCTCGACCGCTTCGCGGCTGTGGAAGAGGGGACGGGCAGCTTGCTGGACAACCTGCTGATTGTCTACGGCAGTGGCATCGGCGAAGGCAGCCGGCACAACCATGACAACCTGCCGATTCTGCTGCTCGGGGGCGGTGGGGGCCAGCTGCAAGGCGGGCGGCACCTGCGCTATCCCAAAGAGACGCCGCTGTGCGATCTGTACCTGTCGCTGTTGGGGATGGCCGGGGTGGCGGCGCAGCAGTTCGGAGACAGCCGCGGAGCGCTGCCGGGATTGGGGGGCTAGGGCTACCCCCCGTAGAACACCAACTGCGACTCGACGTGATGATTGTCCCAACTGCTCGATTCAATGGTCTCGGGGATGTACTCGAGCTCGAGCTCGCTGCCCGGTTCGATCAACGCGGACAGGTCGATCTCCCAGATCCGGCCCGCGCTTCCCGGGCCCCAACCGGCGCGGTCGTACTTCCAGGTGCCGAACTGGGGGCGCCAGGGATTGAGGTAGCAGTCGGTGGTCCAGAGCGTGTCCTCGAAGCTCTGTCCACCGACCCGCACGGTGCGCTGCAGAGGCTTGAACTCCGCCGTCCCGCCATGGCCCGTCACGCAGATGCGCAGCTTGGCCCCGCGGGCCTCGGCCGGCACCGGAATCCGTCGCACGCCGAAGGTCGCTTCGACCGAGGCGGGATTGTTGAAGTGGGCCGCACCGTTCCAGACATTGGCCATGCCGACCACGCGTGGCAGAGGCTCGACATCTGCCGGGCGCCGGTAGGCGGTGAACGAGACATCGGTCACGAATCCGCGCCGGGGCCCGAAGTCGAGCTTCCTGCGTCCCTGGAGCAACCAGGCGAAGTCGGTGACATCGATCACGTATTCGTAGACCGCTCCCCACATGCGGAACGGTGTCAAGATGAGCGCCAGCTCGTAGCGCGCATCGCCGTCCCAGACATAGAGCCAGCCGAGCCGGTCCCACTCGTCGCGCTTGACCAGCGGGTTGAGCCGGTAATGCAGCAACACCCGCTCGAGCTCGATGCCCTCAGGCAGCAACTCGTAGCTGCTCTGTGCGTGCTCGCCTGCCGGCCGTGTGCCCCCCCTGCGCACGACCTCGACCGTCAGCGCAGGCGGGGACTCAGCAGCCGGCCGCAGCCAGTGCACCCGCAGGCTGTCGATGCGCAGCGTACCTCCGTCGGCGCCCCAGGCACCGAGCGCTACACGAGCCTCATACGGCAGCAGATGGGGAAGGAAATGGCGTTCGTACACCGCGTGCCCGTCGACGTCCACCGAGACTTCCGCGCCTCCGGTGACGAACTCGATCGTCAGCTGCAGCTTCACGGAGTCTGCGCCCGTGAGCATGGGCTCGCAGAACGCGTTGGCCAGCTCTTTGCCGTCGTAGTGCAGGCTGATCTCGCGCTGCGGCCGCTTATGGACGTTGCCCGCGGCGTCGAAGGGGTCGTCTGTGGGCGGATTGTGGGTATCGACGGCCAGGGCGAAGCTGCCCCACAGATTGGGCTCGTCCCAGTGCGGCGCGGCAGGCTTGGGATGGCCGGGCAGCGGCATCGGCTTGTAGAGCTCGAAGGCGGGGCCTGAGCTGTGGAAGTGGTTGCTGTGCAACAGCATGAGGCTGAAGCCGTGGGCTGCCGGATCGAGCCGGAAGCTCAGCTCTGCCTCGATGCGTCTATAGCTGCCGGGCGCAACCACAGGCCAGGCCGCCGAATTGTTCTCGCCCTTCTGGCCCGTGAGCAACTGCAGGCCGCCCTCACTCACTAGCGGCGGGTGGTCGCTGCCATGGGCGCGCAGCACCGCATCGCCCGGCGCGCTGAAGTCCGTTGTCAGCTGGACTTCCTGCGCGCTGGCTGCCAGGAGCAGACAGCTCAGGCCGACCGCGAGCCAGCGCATCAGGCATCCCTCGCCGTGGCCCGCGCGCTCGCAAGGATCGAGTCCGAGGCTTTCTCGGAGATCATGTACACCGCAGAGACGATGAAGAAGCCCGGAATGCGCGGGAACACCGAGGCGTCCACGACCCGCAATCCCTGGCTACCACGGACCCTGAAGTCACTGTCCAGCACGGCCATCGGGTCGCTCTCGGTGCCGATGGGGCAGGTGCAGGAGGCGTGATGTCCCCAGGCCTCGTCGCGGATGAACTGCTTGACCTGCTCGCGAGATGCGACCGCGGGCCCAGGCACCAGCTCACGGCGCACCATGCCTTTGTAGTGCTCGGCGATGCCGCGTGCGAAATCGACGCCGCTGGCGACCGCTTCGAGGTCGTGGCCCGTACTGTCGTTCCCCTCCTCGAAGTAGCGGAAGTTGATGTGGGGGCGGTCGCGGGGGTCCTTGCTGCGCAGGGTCACAGAGCCGGCACGGTTCTCGGTATGAGCCTTGAGCACGGCCCAGGTGAAACAGTTCTTGCGCCGCTCGACTTCCTGCGAATAGCCGGGGAAGTAGCCCTTGAAGTAGCTGGGGGCCCCGAAGATGAACAGGTCGGGATCGGGGAGATCCGGCTTGGAACGCTTGACAATCGCGATCACTGTGCCGTTGGTCGCGTAGGTGCCCTTGCCCTCGAGCCATTCCGAAAAAGCATCGTCCCCTTCAGGAACGACACCGGGTGGCGGCACCTGCCAACGCAAGCCCTTCAACAGCTTCCAGTCTTTGGTCATCTCGGTGACCACACCGACCTCGTAGCGGTCCTGAAGGTTCTCTCCCACCCCGGGCATGTCGCGGCGGACGGTGATTCCCAGACGTTCGAGCTCTGCCTTGGGGCCGAGCCCTGACAGCTTGAGCAGTTGCGGGGAGTTGAACGCCCCGCCGCAGACGATCACCTCGCGACGCGCCAACACGCGCCGCTTCCGCAGGTTGCCCGAAGATCCTGCCTGCGGATCGGCGCGGTAGGCGTGAGCGCCCTCCAACACTTTGACTCCGACGGCGCGCAGCTGTTCGTCGAGCAGCAGGCGTGTCGCCAGGGTATGGGTCTGGATACGCACGCGCTCAGGATGCTGCCGCTGCACGTCGAGCAGGAACTCACGCGGTCCGTTGCGCCGCTTCTTCTCGGTGACGGCCAGCGGGATCATGCGCGGGCCTTCGTCGTCCTTGGCCTGCAGCGCAGCGTCGTTGGGATCGAGGTTCTTGCGCAGCTCGCGGATCGGATTGAAGGTGCGCTCTTCAACAGCTTCGTGCAGCGCTCCCACCAGAACCTTGACCAACCGCAAGTCGCGCAAGGCCAGGGAAACGTCTGCAGTCGTGGTCTCGAGCCAGCCGTCGAAGCCGTGGCGGCTGGTCTCTGCGGTCTTGCGCTTGCGGTGGCGGCAGCGCTCGAGGCGCTCGAAGTAACGCCGCATCGCCTGGCCGTTCCACGAGGCGTCTCCTGTCAGGCGGGCGATGCGGTCCCAGTCGCTATCGTGGGGGTAGACTGTGATCATCGCGTTGTGGGCAGTGCAGCCGCCGAGGGTGCCGGCGCGCGGATAGAGAACGCCCCGCTGCTCTTTGGTGTACTTGGTGTCGCGCAGCTGCAGGGACTCGTTTTCGTAGTGGCGCACGAAGAAGTCCCAGCGCATGTCCGGGTCTTCGGTGGACTTCGCGTGGAAGGCCGGGACCTGGTAGATGTTCTCGTGACCCCGGTCGCCGCCCGCCTCGAGCACGAGCACCTTGTGCCCCGCACGGGCAAGATTCGCAGCCAGGGGGGCGCCGCCTGCCCCCGAGCCGATCACGACGTAGTCGAACTCGGCCTGCTCGGGACGCGGCACCTCGATGCGCAGGCCGCCGTCGTTGCTTGGGATGGCGCGGCGGCGGACGATGTCTGCGGGGAAGTCGCGTTCGAGCAGCTGGCGCTCGTCGAGGTCCCAGGGGTCCCAGGCGTAGGCGATCTCCAGGGGCCTCTGCTCGTTCTGACCCAGAGTGCATGCCTCGCGGCGCTTGGAATCCGCCAGTCCGTCCGGCACCTGCCATAACAGCCCCTCGGCATCGCTGCGGCAGAAGGAGAAGGCGCTCTCCCCCGGCCGGCGCAGGTAGAAGCGCGCATTGCGCGCGGGCTCGACCGGTCGCCCCTGGCCTGCTTCCCAGTCCACTCGGACGGGGAGAACCTTGAAGGAGATGTGGCTGGTGCGCCCGGTGCGCAGCCGGATGGATTCTCCGGGCCGCGGCTGAAGGTCGTCACGGCGGGTGGGCTCTGGCATGGCAGGCCTCGGAGGCAAGGGATCCTACAATGATAGGGGGCGGGGGGAGCGCGGGCAAGCTCGATGCTACCGCATGGAAACGCGGAGAGCTGTCCTCAGGGCTGTTGGGCGCCCGGCAGGGCGATCGCAGCTCCGAAAGTCCACGGAATCTCGAGCGGGGACGAGCTGCCGTTGACGTCGAACTCGCGGGCCAGCCCGACGCGATGCAAGCGGCCGAGTTGTTCATCCGTCACCTTGATACCGCGGATGGTGACCGACTTGCCTTTGTCCCAGTCGTAGCGGTCATAGACGTGGACCACCAGGCGCAGCGTGCCCCGAGGTTCTGGCTCTGCGGGCACGGCACGCGCCTCGCCGGTGTACCAGGCGGTGAAGCCGCCCAGGGCATAGTGCCAGTCGCCTTCGCGGGCCACGACGACACTCTTCTTGCCTGTCAGCTTGGTCACGACCGCGGAACCGCCGCCTGCATAGAACTTGCGCTCGGTGTCGAGACCGACCGTCTGCACCACCTGCTCGAGCCACTCGCGCAGCTTGGGAATCTGCGTGAGCATGGTGTCGACATCGACCTGGATCTTCTCACCCGAGTTCTTGAGGTAGTGCAGCATGTGGCGCGCGGAATTGGGGTATCCCCAGCCCATCGCGGCTCCGACGACTCCCATCCACAGGGCCTTGTTGGCGTAGTCGGTCAGCCCGCGCTTGCTGCGGTCGTCACCCCAGCCCCCCGAGCCGAGCGTGTCCGGATGTTCCCCGGGCTTGCCCAGCCGCGAGCCCGCGTCCTCCAGCTTGCTGCCGACGAAGGCGCGCAGCGAGGCGAGCAACTCGACGCTCTCGTTGGCGGTCGCCTCGCTGGCGGCTCCCGAGTTGCTTGTCAGCTTGCCCAGGAGCTCTTGCAGGCGTTTGTAGGCGCGCTGGGCCACCACGTGCGCGGGGTCACGTCCGGCTCCAAAGCGTGCCATCACGCGGGCCGCCGAGCCGGACGGTTGGCGCAGGCGCAGGCGCAGGCGTGAGGCTGCCCGCTGAATCACCGACATCGCGCCGGTCTCGACGCTTGCCATGCTCGAAGCGACCGCGTGCGGATCGGCCGAACGCCGTAGGCCGGCTACGACTTTGGCGATCTCACTGCTGAAACTGCTCACCGAGGAACCTCGCGTTGTGATGCACCTAATTGTACGCAGCGGGCGGCTGCTCTCGATAGGGCATCTGTTTGCGGTTCCTATCCGAGCGCGGCTACTCTGGTTGTACTGGGGTCTGATGTCGTTGGGAGGGGCCGATGAAGCCTTTGGCAGGCAGAGTTGCGCTGGTGGCCGGTGCAACCCGCGGCGCGGGCCGTGGAGTGGCCGTCAGCCTGGGAGAAGCGGGGGCCACGGTCTGGTGCACAGGCCGCAGTGTGGCGGGGGCGACGCCTCCTGGCCGGCCCGAGACGATCGAAGAGACCGCTGCGCTGGTCACCCGCGCCGGCGGCCAGGGACACTGGCTGCAGGTCGACCATCGCGAACCGGAGGCGGTGGCTGCGCTGGCGTCGCGCATCGGCGCCGAGCACGGCGGGCTCGACCTGCTCGTCAACGATATCTGGGGCGGCGACGCACTGACCCACTGGGGCCCGCTCTGGGAGCATGACCTCGACGACGGGCTGCGCATGATGCAGTCGGGGTTGACGACGCACTTGATCACAGCCCGCCTGCTGCTGCCGTTGATGCTCGAGCGCGAGCAGGCGTTGCTCATCGAAGTCACCGATGGCGTGGGGGAGCACTACCGGGGCTCGCTCTTCTTCGACCTGGTCAAGGCTGCCACGCGCCGTCTTGGATGGGCCTTGCATACAGAGCTGGCTCCGCGTGGGCATACGGCCTTGACCGTGACACCCGGCTTCCTGCGCTCCGAGGCGATGCTCGATCATTTCGGTGTGCGTGAGGACAACTGGCGTGAGGCTGTCAGCCAGGACGCGCACTTTGCCGCCTCTGAGACGCCGCGCTTTCTGGGCCGCGGGTTGGCGGCTCTGGCGGCCGATCCGCGACGTTCCAGCCTGGGCGGGTCGGTGCTCTCCAGCGGGGAGCTGGGGGAAAGGTACGGGCTGGTGGATGTCGATGGCCGGCGTCCACACTTCGGCCGCCATGCCGAGGATACCCTGAGCGACGCGCTCGAAGCGCTCCCTGAGGCACAACGCGCCCGGGCCTTCGCCGACGCTGATGCCCTGAGTCAAGCGGTGGGGCCCCACGCGGCGCCGTTTGTTGGTGTCGGAGGCGCGGCCCTGTTGGAGCGGCTGCGGCGCGGTGATGCCCCGCGCGCAGCGGTGGTCGCGACAGTCAGGCTCTGACAAGCAGCGCGTCGGGCAGCGGCAGATCCTCAGAGATAGAGCTTGTAGAGCAGGCTCGCGACGATGGTCACAAACACCAGGGAGACCGTCCCGACCGCGACCCAGGTCGAGGCGGGCGTTGCGAAACGGTCCCGGTTCATCGGGCGCGCGGCGGGAGCGACAAGGTCCGTTCTCTTTTTCTCCTTCTTCCTGCCACGCGGCCTGCGTCTGCTCCTGCGGATATCCCGCTGCATCCGTTGGCCGCTCTTGGCGAGACGCGCTCCCAGGTTTCGGTTCATGACTGTCTCCTCTGAGCCAACACTCCACTGCAAAGCAAACGACGGACCACGTGTCCTGCGCCCCTGCAGCGCGGCCAGGCGGCTTCGCTGCCGGCTTGGGGCGCCAAGCTTTGGTCTGGCCCGCCAGTGCCTGAGCAGCATGGGCATCGGTGGTGGCCCGGGTCCAGAGCTCCTGACATAGGGGCGAGCCAACCGGTCTGGATGGCGATGGGCGACCACTATCCGTTGCGACCGCTTCCAACTACGTCGACCACGCACGATATCGAAGACGTCCTCTGTAGCGGCGCTCTGTGAGAGGCTGTCTCACGGAACGCCAAGAGACTCAGAGTTGGTTTCTTATGCCAATCCGACATTCGCCACGATCCCACGCGTCGACCGCCTTTTCTTCTTGTAGGGGAGGTGTAAACCCCGCACCCTACAAGGGCCCAAAAAGCCCTTCTTCGAATTTCGCCGCAGGCTGCATAGACCGACGCTACAGGCGGTTCTCAGCCGATCGAAGGCATAGACCAGACCTGTCCCAAGAATCCGAAGCGGAGTCTCAATAAAAAATTGACTATGTCAGGAGCTCTGGGGTCAGACTCTGACCGCCGTCAACCAGAGGCTGGCGGCTGTCGATGACTGGTTGACGGCCCCACTCTCCTCGATCCGCCTGCAGCCTCACTCCACGCATTTGGCACGAGCCTCGCTAGGAGCGTCCGGCGTGTTCCCAGGAGGATCTATCTTGTCCATGCGAAACACTCTGGGCTGGGCCCTGACTTTTCTCTCCAGCGCACTCTGGGCGGACATCAGCCTGCCCGTCCGCGTCATGCCTCTCGACCCCGCTGCGTTCTTCAACGGCAGCCACGTCGAAGAGCGCAGCTTCACGCTCACGGCTGGGCAGGTCGTCGCCCTGACCAGCGACGGCCGCCTCTATCTGCAGGGCCACGGCCTCGGCTACCGCGATGGAAACGAGCTCAGCGGCGCTCTGATCAAGGACGGCAAGGCCAGCGTACAGATCAACAACGGGGCATGGATCGATCTGTGCAACAGCGCCGTTGAGGTCGCGATTCCCGAACGCTTCTACGGCGGAATCGGGGGGAGCTTCCGCACCGTGCGGCTCGAGATCCCGCTGACGGACTTCGGAGGCGCGGGATTGTTGCTGCCGGGGCAGAACAGCATCCGTTTCCGCTTCAACGGCACCGACGGCACGGGCTCGGGCTACCGCATCCTCGATCTGGACCTGCGCAGCAACGGCGTCAGCCAGCTCGACCGCAGCCAGCTGCTCGCCGACGACCCCGACAGCTGGACCGCACCGCGGCCCCGCGCCGTGAGCTACGGCGCGACCCTCTTCCGGGAAAGGAACCTGTTGCGTGCTCATCCGGGCGCAGCCGCACCGACGCTGGTCGCTGCGTGTTCTGACTGCCACGCCCAGGACGGGCGCGACCTCGAGTACTACTCCTACTCGAATCTGTCGATCGTCAACCGCTCCGTGTTCCATGGCTTGAGTGAGGCACAGGGCGAAGCGATCGCGTCCTACCTGCGCAGCCACAGCGTCGGCCGCGAGGGACGTCCCTGGGATCCTCCGTACCAGCCCGGGCCGGGCATCGACAGCCGTCCTCGGGCCGAAGAGCGTTGGGCTGCGGGTGCGGGCCTCACATGGGCACTCGACCACGAGCTGGACCGGGGCATGGCGATGGCGAGCGCCCTGTTTCCTCAGGGCGGCAGCCAGGCCGCATTGGTACGGGCCATCAAGGGCGAAGGTCTGCCGGCAAGCACCGTCAACCTGCGTGAGCTGCCGGTCGCGATCCAATTGCCCGACTGGAACAGCTGGCTGCCTGAGGTGCATCCCATCGACCTGTGGGGCGAAGCTGTCTGGCAGAACCTGCAGCCGGCTCTGCCCGTGCAGCCGCAGATCAGCTATGAAGAGATGCGCTTGGCACTGCAGGCTACGCCCACCGCGGTGCTCATCGCCACGGGCAGTTTTGTTTCGACCTTCGGCCGCCTCAACGACGACACACGCAGCTTTGTCTCCTTCGGCCGCATCGGCGGCGGTGGCGGCGGACCCTGGCGCACCAACACCGGGCCGGTGATCGACCGGGTGGAGGCACGCGGCTACAAGGGCGAGTTTGCCAAGCGCAATCTAGCGCAATGGCAAGCGGTCAAGTACTGGGAGCTGGCCCACGAGTTCGGCATCGAGGCGCTGGGACCCGATGTCTGGGGCGCCGACGGCGAGCAGTTGTCGTGGCCGATCGGCGACCATCAGTCCGTGCATCAGGTCGCTGCGCACATCACTTCGGACAACCGCGACCACTACACTGCGGGCGATCCAGGCCAGGTGCACGCCTGGCAGCTGCCCGGCAAGGGCGACTTCGATTCGACCGCCTGGTACCACCTGCAGCTGATCCTCAACGCAGGCCCCCGCAACGATCAGGCGGTCGAGGCCGTGCAGCCGATCGACTGGGCCTACGGGTTCATGCACATCTACGACGCCGCCAAGCGCGCGGACGATCTGGCCACGGCGCACGGTGAGACCATTCCGAGCGGCTATGTCTGGGAAGGGCTGCGCTACACGGCGACGCTGATGAAGGCCTACCAGATGCGTGACAACGGCAAGAAGCCTCGCCTGACCGGTTGGGCCCTGCGCGACGTCAGCCCGCGCATCCTGCTCGGCGAGTACCGCGGCAAAGCCCCTGGAGATGTGCCCGGCGATCCCAAGGCCGACCGGCTCTGGACGCAGCTGGACGTGTACCAGCCGGGCATGCGGGCGCGGCTGGCGGGAGCCTACCTGCGGGCGTACCTCGACAAGGTCGGCAGCTATGCCCCAGGTGACTGGGTCCGCTACGACCCGGACACAGCGACGAACATGCGCCGCACTTGGTGGACGATCGAGCCTGCTGACGAGGCCCTTGTGCCCTATCCGGGCTTTGGCAAGAGCTTCGCTTCTGAGCCCTTCCGCCACGGAGAGTCCTTCTACCGCGCGTTGCCCCTGTTCCAGGACCTTGGAGTCGAGCAGGCCGTGCTCGACGACCTGGCTGCCTGGGGTGCCCAGCTCTGGCCGGGTCCCGCCGCCTCGCCCAACGACTGGGCCGGCCAGATGCAGCCTTGATTCCCAAACAACCCCAAGCCGGAGCAAACTCGATGAAGCTTGTCCATCTGTTTCTTGCTGCACTTGCAAGCATCGCCCCGGCCCTGGCACAGGGAAACGCCCTTGAGCTGCAGACCAGCCTGGCCGTGCGCGGCGGGACCCTTCAGGTGCGCTGCGAAGGCGCCCCAGCCGGAGCCGATGTCTGGTTCGTGCGCGGCCGACCCGCCGGCCAGGGCAATGGGCCGGTGGTGATCGGCAACCAGGTGCTCAGCGTCGAAGGTCCGGCACAGATCGGCAGCGTGACGGCCGATGCGCAAGGCCGGGTCCTGCGCGAGCTGGCGATCCCTGCCGGGGCGCCGCTCAACCAACAGTTTGCCCTGCAGGCCGTGGTTGTTGGCGTCGGCAGCTCGAACCTGGTCGAGCGTTGGGTCCGTCCCCGCGGCAACATGCTGATCCTGGTCGCCGACGATCTGGGGGTGGACCGCCTGGCCCTCTACGGCACAGGCGATCCGGCGACGATTCCCCCGACGCCCCACCTCGACCAACTGGCCGCGCAGGGGCTGACGTTCCAGCGGGGCTACAGCCAGCCCAACTGTTCGCCGACCCGAGCCTCCTTGCTGACGGGCAGGCAACCCTGGCGCACGGGCGTCGGCACCGCGCTGTCCTTCCACGGTATGGTTTCGTTGCCTTTCAGCGAGCTCACGATGCCAGAGATGCTCGACCAGCGAACGGGCGCGTATGCGCATGCGGCCGTGGGCAAGTGGCACGTCTCCAGCAAACGTCACGGGGGCTTCGACAACCCCAACCTGCAGGGCTTCGACTGGTATGGGGGCTCGATGGTCGGATTCGGCTCGGGCAATGCCAGCGATGGGCTGCCACAGAGCTACTTCGATTGGGAGAAGGTGACCAACGGCAGCGCCGCGCGCACGTCCAGCTATGCAACCAGCGAGAATGCCAACGATGCGATCGCGCGGATGGCGGCGATGCCCGAGCCCTGGCTGCTGTACGTCGCCTTCAACGCGCCGCATGCGCCCTACCATTTTCCGCCGGCGAACCTGTGGAGTGGCACCCGGGTCGGGGGCACACCCGCCAGCCGCAAGTACAACGCGATGGTCGAAGCGATGGACAGCGAGATCGGCCGTATCCTGGCAGGTCTGTCCGCAGATGTCGCCGCGCGGACGACGATTGTCTTCGTCGGTGACAATGGCACGCCCACCCAACCCATCGAGGATCCGTTCATCGCTACACGCAGCAAGGGGACGGTGTACGAAGGCGGGATCCATGTCCCGTTCATCGTCAAGAGCCCGTTGCTTCCTGTTGTCGGGCAGACCAGCGACGCCCTGGTGCATGCCGCCGATATCTTCCCCACGCTGGCCGAGCTCGCGGGCGCCCCGTTGTCCGAGCTGGAGCTGACCGAAATCGACGGCCGCAGCCTGGTGCCCGTGCTGCTCGAGCCCACGGCGCGTATCCGAGAGACCGTGATGAGCGAGCTGTTCCGGTCGCCAGGCTTCGACCCGCACTGGGAGTATCTGCGCGCGTTGCAGGACGATCGTTGGAAGCTGCTACAGACCATGGGGCAGCCCGACCAGCTCTACGACATGGCCGGAGTCTGGCTCGAGGGCGAAGACCTGCTGGCGGATGGCATCTTGACGCCAGAGCAGCTCGCCGCCTACCAACGCCTGCTGAGCCAGCTGCCGGGACCGATGCAGTAGGGCTGGCTGGTGTGGCCCTGGTTCGAGCAGCGGCTGGAGCCCGGCCATCTCGAAGTCTTCCTCGGCATAGGGGGGCGGCCAGTCGGAGATCACCTGCGCGGCAGTACTTCGACACGAGCTCCTTCCCCTGCTCATAGAGGGTATGCGTCCGACCATCTGCACCTTGCTCTGCAGCGAGCCGACGAAGCAGATTCGGATAGGGCTACACCGGGTCCTGCAGCAGCGGCCGTCGATGTGCACAGCATGGACCAGGCCTCGATTCCGCTAGGCGGCCCAGGTCA
>JAJDCP010000075.1 GCA_029260765.1 Planctomycetota bacterium | reverse complement strand
AAGTTCCGGTACGCCCTGTAGGGGCGGGGTTTACCCCCGCCCGAGGCCGCGGGAGGGGATAAACCCCTCCCCTACAAGAATTTGCCTTCCATGGTGCACACATCGTCCGGATGGACCGGGACTTGTGCACGGAAGCACTAGGAGGAGACATCTTGAAGCTGTCCGAAGTCCTGAGAATCACTCTGCTGCTCTGCCTGCCGTGCGCGCTGATGACAGGGCTGCTCGCTGCCTTGCTGCCCGAGTTTGCGCTCGACGGCTCGATGGCCGCGGCCGCGCTACTGCTCAGTGATATCGGCGGCACGATCGGCACGCCCATCCTGATCGTGGCGCTGTGCATTCTGTTGGGCTGGGTGGGTCCGCGGGGACAGCGCGTGACCGAAGGCCTGTTGGTGTTCTTTGTGTTGAGCGCCGGCATCGCTGCCCAGGCCTGGCTGAATGAGAGCCTGATCAAAGAGACGGTGCGCGAGCCACGTCCTTGCATCCTGTTGCTGCATGAGGCTGGCCTGATCGAGGATGTCGAGGCCTTCTACAGTATGTCCAAGCCCGCCCGGCGGGCGCGTCTCGAGTGGATCATGGCGGACGGCGACCGCGAGATCCCGGGCGTGGACACCTCTGCGGCGGTGCGGGCGCACTACCTGCACGAGGCAGGCTTCTCGTTCCCTTCCGGTCATACGCTGGCCGCTTTCAGCGTGTGTGCCTTCTTCCTGTTCTGGGGCTTGCTGCGCATGGGACCGCGCAAGCTGTGGACGTTGACGCCCCTGTTGCTGTTCGCTATCGGCATGGGCCTGGCGCGCAACATTTTGCGCGTGCACACTCCCCTGGATGTTGGTGTGGGCGGGGTGCTGGGTAGCCTGAGCGGCGCGGGTCTGGGGATGTTGGTCGGGAGCCTGGGGGCCGGGGCGGGCAGGCGGCCCTGGAGGCGGTCCTGAGCACGCTCATCCCTGTACCGCGGCTGCTTGGACCAGTACAATGAGCGGGGCGGGCGCCCGTTGAGCTCACAACAGAGAGCACTCCTTCGCCCACGATCAGGGAGAACGATGCTCCACTACCGTTCCGTTTGCCTGTTCGCTCTTACCCTGCTGGTTGGCTGCCGGGGCTGGCATCTCGAGCAGGCCGATGCAGAGACGGCGCGGCTGCTCGCCGAGGCGTCACCCCACGCGCTGGCGCATCCCCGCGAGCAACTCGTGGCGCGTCAGAGTTTGCAGGCGGACACGCTGGCCGTCGGGCGCGTGGCCCTCGACAGCCTGTTGGTCGATCTCGATGCGGCACTGCATCTGGCCTTCGAGCACAACCGCGACCTGCTCGACCGGCGAGAGAGCCTGGCGAGCAGTGGCCTCTCCCTGGCGAGCGCCCAGTTTGCCGTGGGACCGCAATGGGCGGCGACGCTCGGCTACCGATGGGCTGATGGCGAGAACGAGAGCGAGAGCAACACCAGCTCTTTCGACGCGTCGGTCAGTCAGTTGCTGCCGACCGGGGGTACGCTCACGCTACGCTCGGGTCTCGACGCCAGCTGGCCCGAGCTGGCCAGCGAGCGCAGTTACGGCACGGAGGTGGGCATCGAGCTGAGCCAACCACTGCTGCGCGGCTTCGGCTACGAGGTCTCCCACGAGAACCACACGCAGGCCGAACGCAACCTGATCTATGCGGTGCGCGACTTCGAGCTCTTCCGCCAGCAACTCAGCATCGACATCGTTGGGGCCTACTACGAGCTGGTCAGCCAGCGCCAGACCTTGAACAACCAGGAAGAGAACCTGCTGCAGGCCCGTTTCGACCGCAAGAAGGCCGAAGCTCTGCTGCAGGTCGACCGCAACAACGACGAGCAGGTCTTCCGCGCGCGGCGTCGCGAGGTCCAGGCCGAGGCAGACCTGATCGACGCCCGAGCCGCCTACCAGCGGGCGCTCGACAACCTGAAGATCCAACTGGGGCTACCGATCGAGACCTGGTTGGAGATCGTCCCGAACACGCCTCCCTTCGAGCCTCTGGTCGTCGCCGCAGACCGGGCGGTCAAGATCGCCCGTCAGTTCCGCCTGGACATCCGCACCAGCGCCGAACGCATCGTCGACGCCGAACGTTCGCTGCGCATCGCTGAGAACGCCTTGCAGCCGGACATCGGCCTGAGCCTCAGCTACGGGCTCAGCGGCAGTGACCACGACTTCCTGGGAGCCGACCCCGAAGACTGGTCGCTCTCCGCGGGTCTGGACGTCGGCTTGCCCTTGCAGCGCACCGACGAACGTATCGCTCTGCGGCGCGCCGAGTTCTCCCTCAACCAGGCGAAGCGCGACCTTCAGCTCAGCCTCGATCGCTTGGACTTCGCCGTGCGCGACCAGCTGCGGCGGCTCTCGAGCACCGAACAGCAGGTCGCCTTGCAGATCGAGCTGATCGCGCATGAGCTGCGCGCGGTCACCGTTACCGAGATCCGTTATGCTTCGGGAGACCTCGACAACCGCGATCTGCTCGAGGCTCGACAGGGGCTGATCGACGCCGAGAACCGGCTGATCGACCTGAAGGCCAACCATGTCGGCCAACGCCTCGACCTGTTGCGGATTCTGGGTCTCTTGATCGTCGATGAAGAAGGACAATTCCAATGATGCGTGGTGCCATCCTGGTCACTCTGCTGTTGGGGGCCTCGGGGGCCGTCTGGTGGGGGGTTCGGTCCGCTGAAGATGCCGACCCCCTCGGCAGCACCAGCTTGTTGCACGAGGTCGGTCGAGCAGATCTCGAGATTACCCTGACCGAGTCGGGCACCCTGCTGGCACGGGAGTCGCGTACCGTGGTCTTCGAGGCCGGTGGCGAGGCGACCATCACCTGGCTGATTCCCGAGGGCGACGAGATCTACGAGGGCCAGGTGATCTGCCGGCTCGACACCACAGCGTTGACCACGCGCATCCGCGACGTCGGCCTCGAGATCACCGGAACTGTCGCCGAGCTCGATAACGCGCGCACCGAGATGGCCATCCAGGAGTCGCAGAACCTGACCGACGTCGAGAGGTCCCAGATCACGCTCGACAAGGCGCGCAAGGAGCTCGAGCGCTACCGTGAGGGCGACGGGCCTCAAGAACGCAGGCGGCTGACCGTTCTGATCAAGGACGCAGAGACGACCTTCAACAAGGCCAAGAAACGCTACGAAGACTCCAAGGCGCTGCTCGATCAGGACTACATCCGCGAAAGTGAGCTGCTCGACGATCAGATCGCCTATGAAAAGGCCCTGGTCGAGAAAGAAGGCGCAGAGCTGGCCCTGCAGCTGTTCGAGACCTACAACTGGCCGATGGCGATCGCAGACCGCGAGGCCGCGGTCACCGAAGGCGTGCGCGGGCTCGACAACACCCGCTTGCGCGCCGCGTCGACGCTGCAGCAGCGCCAGGTCGCGGTCAGCCGCTATGAAACCGAGCTGACCCATCAGCAGACCCGGCTCGAAGAGTCGCTCTCGGACCTGTCGAAGCTGACGCTGCTCGCCCCCTGTCCTGGCATCGTGATCTACGGTGATCCTGGCGTCTGGTGGCAGCAGGGCGAGATCAACGTCGGTGCGTCAGTCTACAGCGGCCAGACCGTCATGACCGTGCCCGATCTGCGGGTGATGCAGGTCCAGCTACAGATCCACGAGGCCGACATCGAGATGTTGCGCAAGGGCCAGACTGCCATGGTCACCTTCGACAGCTATCCAGGTCTGGTTCTGGATGGCCATGTGACGCGCATCGCGGCCATCGCCAGCTCGGGAGAGGGCCGGCGTCGCCGGCGCGAAGGGCCGAAGACCTTTCAGGTCGAGGTCACCCTCGCCAGCGATCTTGCCGATCGTCAGCTGAAGCCGGGCATCAGCGCGCGGGTGGTGGTCGCCATCGACCGGCTGCCCGATGTGCTGCAGATCCCGACCCAGTGCGTGTTCTCCGACGCAGGCAGCAATTTCTGCTACGTCGCAGGTCCCGAGGGGCCCGAGACCCGTACCATCGAGATCGGGCCGAGCAACGACAGCTTCGTTCAAGTGCGTGCGGGCCTGGTCGAAGGCGACAAGGTGCTGCTCGAAAACCCCCACCTGGTCCAGCCCAGCGAAGAGGAAGGCGACGACGGAGCCGGAAACGAAGGGGAAGGCGTGGTGGTCCAGCCGTGAGCGGCCGCACGCTGATCGAGCTGCAGCAGGTTGTCAAGACCTATGGAACACCACAACACCCTGTTCCCGTCCTTCACGGCATCAACCTGGTTGTGCCCGTGGGAGCCTATCTGGCCATCGTCGGTCCCAGTGGCTCCGGGAAGTCGACGTTGTTGAACATCCTCGGTTGTCTCGACCGCCCGAGTGAAGGCGCCTTCCTGTTCGCTGGGGAGCCGGTGCACAGCTTCGACGACCGACGCCTCTCGACAATGCGCAACCGCAAGATCGGTTTCATCTTTCAGTCCTTCCACCTGATTCCGCATCTGACGGTGCTTGAAAACGTCGAGCTGCCGCTGTTCTATGCAAAGGTTCCGCGCAGGCAGCGCCGGGCGACCTGCCGCACGCTGATCGAGCGGGTGGGCCTGGGCCACCGCCTCGATCACCGCCCCACCCAGTTGAGCGGCGGCGAGTGTCAGCGGGCGGCGGTCGCCCGAGCGCTGGTCAACGACCCCGAGTTGATCCTGGCCGATGAGCCGACGGGCAACCTCGATACGGCAACCTCTGAGCGCATCATGGCGTTGATCGCCGAGCTGCACGCCACGGGGCGCACGATCATTCTGATCACCCACGACATGGAAGTGGCGGCCCTCGCGCCCCGGCGGATCGTGCTGCGCGACGGGAAGATCGTCGAAGACACCACCTCGGAGGCTCCGGTTGCTGCTTGAGTTGTTCGCCCAGGCTCTACGCAGTCTGGGACGCCACAAACTGCGCTCCTTTCTGACGGCCCTTGGCGTCATTTTCGGGGTCGCCTCGGTGATCTCGATGGTGTCGACCGGAGAGGGCGCTCGTCAGGCCGTGCTGCGCCAGATCGGCGAGCTGGGTGTGCGCAACATCATCCTCAACGCGCGCCGCCCCCCTGCTGAAGAGCTGAGCGAGGAGCAGGGCCAGCAACAGCAGGAGGTTCGCTACGGGCTGACATTTGCCGACCGGCAGCAGATCCGTGACACGATTCCATCTGTGCAGCAGCTGCTCCCGGTCCATGACAAGCAGGCCTGGCTCTGGTTCGGAAGCCGTCGCTTGGCTGCGCGGGTGCGCGGGGTGACGCCGGAGTACTTTCCCTGCTTCCGCCTGAAGCCCTCGCTGGGCCGCACGCTGAGCGAGGTCGATGGCCTTGAGCAAAGACGTGTCTGTGTGATCGACCAGCAACTTCTCCATGCCGCCCATTTCCTCGGCCCACCGCTTGGATTGCGCCTGAAGGTCGACAACGACATCTACCGGGTGGTGGGAGTGTTGCCCGACCGCCAGGTCAGCGCCGGCAACCGCGAGCTGCTCGGCGTGACGGGCACCGCTTTCCAGGTCTTCATCCCGTTCGAGACTGCCGTCCAGCGCAAAGGGCTGGTCCGGGTCGAGGGCGACGAACCGGTGCGGGTCGAGCTGGACCAGATCATCTGTGTGGTGGACGATGAGGAGCGCGTGGTGCCGACCGCGCGTGCCATCGACAACATCCTCGAGAGCAACCACAAGCTGCGCGACTATGAAGTGGTGGTTCCTCAAGAGCTGCTGGCCTCGCGCGAAAAGACGCAGCGTATCTTCCGTATCGTGCTGCCGATCATCGCAGGCATCTCTCTGCTGGTCGGGGGAATCGGAATCTTGAACATCATGCTGGCGACCGTGACCGAGCGCACCCGCGAGATCGGTATCCGCCGCGCCATCGGTGCCACCCGCGCGGACATCACCCTGCAATTCCTGGTCGAGACGGTAGCGCTCTCGGCTGGCGGGGGACTGGTCGGAGTGGCGTTGGGGGCAGTGTTCGTGGCGGTGCTCGACTCGCTGACGGACTGGCAGCCTGCGATCACCTGGACGGCAGTGGCTCTGTCTCTGGGGATCTCGTGTCTGACAGGGGTGATCTTCGGCCTCTATCCCGCAAGCCGCGCGGCCCGCCTCGATCCGATCACCAGCTTGCGCCATGCCTGAGGAGGCGGATGGCAGGGTGGTCTGCTATGCTAGGGGTTTACGGTTCTCGCGGAGAGGAGCATGAGCCCTTTCGAGCTAGTTTGGCTGGCAGGACCCGAAGCGCCCGGGTCCGCCGCTTTGAGGTCTGGGAGCCAGCTCGTGGGCCGTGGCCGACGGGCTGATATCGTCTCGACATGCACCTCGGTGGCGCGTGAGCATTGCAGACTGACCGTGCATGATGACGGCAGTCTCGAGCTTGAAAGCCTCGAAGTTGTGACGGTTGCCGGCCAGCCGGTGGAAGCGAAAACCGCCGTCAAACCTGGCGATGAGATCAAGCTAGGAGACGTGCGTTTCGTGGTGCAGGCCGCGAATCAGAGCGATCCCCAGCCCAAGCGCCAGCGTCGCCAGAGCACGCGGAGGCATCGGTCCCGGGCCTCTGAGGGGAACGAGATCGAGGCACTCAGTCGCTCCCGCCGCCGCAGCACGGGGCGCATCAGCCGGGAGAGCGTGCAAGAGCCCCAGAGTCCCGAAGAGCTGCTCGAAAGCCTGCAGCAGCAGTTGAAAGAGAGCAACCGCGAGCTGCGCCAGGCCAATCACGAGATCCGCAAGTTGAAGTCCGAGCGGCGCAAGCTCGACGCCGAGCTGGAATCGCTGCGCGAGGCAGGTGCATCCGAGGCAGAGGAAGCGACCGTGGCACTGCTCCCCAGCGTGCCGCCGGCGATGCGCTTCAGCCCCGAGCTTGAGCCGATGATGGCCCTCAGCCCTGAGCCGCCGTTCGCACCAGCAGCCAAGGCCGTGCCCCTCGAGGCCGCGCCGGCGCCGATCGCCGAGAGCCTGCTCGCGGGTTTCGGCCATCTCGAGGTCTCGGCGGGCGCGGCTGAGCCCCTGATCGAAGAGCGCATCGAGCAGTTCGAGCGCGCCCGCCGGCGCCGAGCGCGTGACTGTGAAGAGTTGTTGATCGCGCTGGAACAACAGATGTCCGAGATGTTCGAGGCCCGGCTGGCCGAGATGCGGAAGCTGTTCGAGTGAATTCTCACCAGTGACGAGCCGTCATCGAGGCAGGCTGCTCCAAACCCGGCGAGAGGGCGACCGGGAGCAGGCTCGCGGGGCCTGCCGCGGCTTGATGTGGCAGCAGGAGTGTGTTACACATCACTGTGTGTGACGGTTTTTTTCTAAGGGGCCGCGCAGAAGCAACTTCGGTACCAAAAACTCGCATGCGGCAGCACATCCGCTGCTTGGTGAGCGACGCATGTTGGTGCTATGCAGAGTGAGGCAGGTCATAGAACTGCGCCGCACGCGGGTGTCTCTGCGCGGGTCCTGAGCTACGAGGCAGGTGAGTTTTGTGGTCTTTCAAAGCATTCCTCGTCAGCCTGGTTTCCGCAACGCTGTTTGTGACATTGACAGCCTGCAGCGCGACCCCCCAGGGTCGTGACGGTCCGCCCGCTGGGAGGAACGAAGCCCTGGCTCAGGGCAAGTCCCTGCTCGCCCTGGGCAGATACGCCCAAGCCATCGACGCTTTCAAGCAAGCTGTCGAACACGATCCCAGCTCGGCAGAGGCCTGGGAGGGGTTGGGGACGGCGCATCTGCGCCTCGACTCGCTGAACCCCGCCGAAGAGGCCCTGAGGAAGGCGCAGCAACTGGACCGTGGCAAGAAGAGCCTGGCGCGGGATCTCTTGCTCATAGAGGCGCGCAAAGCTGGTGCACAGGACGGGCTGAGCCTGCTCGAGGCGGGACTGGAAGATTTTCCCGGCGACTCCTTTCTTCACAAAGAAGCGGCGTTGATGGCTCTGAAATGCGACCGGCTTGAGAGCGCCCGTAGCCACTACGACAAGATCTCGAAGCCCTCGGCGAGAGAAGAGCTGGCGGGCCTCGATCAGGCGCTTCGAGAAGAGGCGTTGCGACGCACCGAAGAAGGGCGCAAGGTTCTGACGGACGACCCAGCGACGGCCCTGGCGATCTTCAACGACGCTCTGCAACTCGACCCCCGCAGCGCGGTGATCTGGAACGAGGTGGGGCGCGCTCAGCTGCTGCAAGCCTCTTGGCAGCAGGCGCTTCAGAGTTTCGAACATGCCGTCTCACTGGTTCCGGACGCGGTCATTTTCCGCGAAAACCTGGGCTTCGCTGCGTTGAAGGCTGGCAAGCGTTCGCGGGCAGCCGAGGTCTATCGGGAGGCCATCGACCAGGGCAGCACCAGCCCGGTGTTCTTCGAACGGCTCGCCGACCTGCTTGTCGAAGATGGGCGGGCGGATGCTGCCATTGATGTGCTCACCATCGGCCGGTTGCGTCTGGAAGGCAATGCGCGCTTGATCGCGCGGTTGGAAGGGATGTACGCCGTGCAGGGCTGGGACTACCTGCGCAGCGGCAACCTGGTCGGCGCTGCTGAGCTCTTCGCTGCCGGCCAGGAGCTGGCTCGTAGCGATGCAAAGCGGGCAGACTTCTTGTGGGGGCAGGGCTGCGTCCTGGTGCGCCAAGGATCGCTGGAACGTGCGGAGATCATGCTGCGGGGGGCGTTGGATCTGCGTCCGGCACACATGGATGCCCGCGTGGCGCTGGGTAGACTGCTCGAAGATCTCGGCCGTGCCTGGGATGCGGAGCGGGTCTATCAGCAGGGCTTCGAGCTTGCGACGGGCGAAGACGCGACCGCTTGGACCGAACATCTGGTCGAGATCCGTTTGCGGAAACTGCTTGCTGAAGGTGATCTCGAGGCGGCGCGCAGCTTCCTCGAAGACGAGCGGCGCAACCTGGGAGAGACCGCGGGGCTCGCATTCTTGGCTGGGTTGGTCAACTTCGAGTCCTACCAGACTGCGCGCACCATGAGTGATGAGTTGAGTGAAGCGGGGCAGACTGCCCTGACGCGGGCCGAGCTGTTCCTGAAGCTCGCGGTCGAACGCGCACCGGACGATGCGCGCTATGCGGCTGCGTATGCAGAGGTACGAGCGGCTGGGGGCGATGCAGAGGCAGTACAGGCATTGTGGGAGCTGCAGCGGGCGGCCGTCATCCCGCTCGATGTCGAAGTTCGCCTCGGGCGGGTATTGCTCGAGTCTGGCTCGGCCGAGTCCGCGCGCAGTGTCCTGGCGGGCTGCCTGAAAATGGCACCCGGGCGGGGAGAGATCGTCTATGCGCTGTTGCGGGTCGGAGCCAACCTGCGCGATGTCGAGGGGTCCATCGAGCTCTTGCGGGCGGGCCAGCCGGCGCTGACGCGTGCCCAACTGCTCGAGCTGAAGACGCGTCCAGAGTTTGCGCGTCTGCGCCTGAATCAGCAGTTTGAGAGTCTGGTGTTGGCGGCGTTGGCCGACCGGGAACGTGGCACAGTGGGGGGGACGATCCTGGAAGGACCATTCCAACCCGACAGCACCCCGGTGGTTGCCGGCGACGACCCGTTCAACAATGGCTCGAGCGAGCGCGATCCCTTCGCCACTGCGGCGGACGATCCCTTTGAAGAAGAACCACAGGTCGGCACTGAGCCGGATCCCTTCGCGCCGGATCCCTTCGCGCCGGATCCCGTCAACGAGAACGAAGCCGACCCGTTCAACCCGGCTCCCGAGCCCGAGATAGACAACCCCAATGACGCGCCGCCCCCGGAAGATCCCTTTGGCTCGGAGCAGCCCGACGATCCCTTTGCTGAGCCTGTACCCGTAGAGGCTGAATCTGCCGGGGTTTCTTCGCGCAGGCCACGACGCAACGGCGCGCCAGGCCCTTGACGAGCTTGCCGCCCGCTGACATTGAGGCAGCGATCCTCGGCTGCAAGAGCAGCCAGCCGCTATTGGAGATACGCAGTATGCGCCGTCACACCGCACTCCCCGCGAAAGCCTTGATGATCGCAATGCTCATCGGCCTCGCGGCTCCGCTTTTTTCCCAGGACCTGCTCGCTGGCGACGCCGACAGTTGGGACTATCAGGGAATCTATGTAGCGATGGCCGAGCTGCTCGACCGAGCGTTGATAGACCGCGACACCGACGCCCAGCGTGAGCTCACCGAATGGACGGCACGGGTACGCCAGGTGTCCGAGGACGAACGCGACGCGCCCGAGGTCGACAAAGAGCGGGTCAGTAGCCTGATCCGTCAGACCGTGCGCGGTGACGCGCGTTTCCATTCCCAGAGTCTGGACCAGGTCCGTGAGGCGCGGGTGGCCTTGTTGGAGATCTTCGCCAGCCGCAGTGTCGAAAACCTGCTGCGCAGCCGCGACATTGTGCTGGCTGGTAGCGAACCGATCGGGTTCGAGCTGGTGACCGTCGAATTCCGTGCTGGTGCGGGCATCGAGAAACAGGCGATGGACCGGCTGGGCCTGTTGGCCGAGCACCATGATCGACTCACGGATGTGATCGAGGTCAAGTCGCTGTGGGAGGCGAGCAGTCCCACGCTATACCGTGCCTATCTCGGCCGCGAAGAGAGCTTGCGCGGAGCGATCGAGAGCGATCTCAGCTATATGGCCGAATACTACCACCTGCTGCGCCGCTCGCTGAGCCGCAAGCGCGACAGCGTGGATGGCCAGGAGGCGATCCGCGCGATGAGCGAGCTGCTACAACAGATGTCGCGGCTGATCGTTTCGCAGATCGAGCCGAGTTTTACGCGCACCATCGGCATGCGCACCGAACCGGTCAAAGAGCTCTATTGGCTGCAAGACCACGCCGACTACCAACTGCTGGATGAGATCTGTAAGCGTGGCAACCTGGCCAGCCTTGAAGTCGAGACGCTGCTGATCCGTGCTGAGGGAGCGCGCAAGTCGCTGTTGGACGAGAGGTTGCGCGCCACGATCAACACGAAGGCTGTGCCCAAGCAACAGCTCACCCTGATCGTTGAGCCCCTGAACGACTTGTACGGGCGGCTGAATTATGCGGACGAGAATTTTCTGCAGGACTGGGAAGAGGAGTTGAAGCGTCTGCATGGCTCGATCCCCTGGCAGGAGGTTTTTCCGGTCCTGCAGCTTCCCACCAGCTATGCCACCCAATACCGCGAGCTCGAGCAGGTCTGTGGCGAGCTGGCGGCCCGTCGCTTGAGTGATTCCGGCGCCGAAGGCGCGCGCAACACCGAGTTGCAACGGTTTCTGCTCGGAGAATCCGCGCTGCTCAAAGAGCGTCTCGACGAGCTCTATGGGCCCGAGGATGGCGAGCCACGGGTGGTGATGCACCCCGTCCGCCATGACTCCAACGACCATGAGCGCAATTTCTTCTTCCTCGGCAGTCTGTACCGCATGTTTGTTGACCTCAAGGTCGAGCTGCAGATCGAGCGTGGTGTGGTGGTGTATGGAGACGCCGTCTTCATGCGGATTGAGAAGGCGCTGGCAGGCATGCGTGCGGCGTTGCTGAGTTTCCTGTCGAGAGAGTGGGACGGGTACTTTGCAGAGGCCGGTCGCCTGCTGGCGCTCGAGAGCCAGAGCTGGCAAGACCTGCTGCCGGCCTTTCTCAACCAGAGCCTCGACAAGTTCACGCGCGCCCGCAACCGCGTGCAGCGTTTCCTCGAAATCCTCGCCTCGCTGGAGGGCACGGACGTGAGCCGTGACTGGGTCAGCGAGTCGATTGCGGAACAGCAGCGCCGATTTCAGCGCCTGCTCAGGGAGGCAGACAGTAGCCAGCCGTCCGGGAACGCGGCTGCACTGGCCGCAGGCCTCGACCGCGTGCGCTTCAAGCTGGTGACCGTCTTGCAGGGGAGGGTCGCCTCTGAGCTTGAAGCGGCCGGTTTTCCGGTCAGGCTCGCCGACAAGATCGCCCAGGGAGTCGGCGTCGATGAGGGCGAGCGGACCGTGATGTTGCCGTCGACTCTCGACCGGGCGCTGCAGGGGGCATTGCGGCGCATCGAGGTCGCCAAGCTTCAAGAGGCCTTCGGCTTCGAAGACGGCATGCGCGCTCTGGCGGCGCCCAAGACGGGTCAGAATCTGATCGACGAGATCTCGGGAATTCTCGACTATCTCAAGCTCGAGGCTGAGCTGGGCCGCAATTTCGCCGATTTCGACATCCCTGACTTTGTCGCCCGTTACGAAGAGGCGGCGCTTGCCAATGGTGGCGATCTGATCGAGAAGTGGCGGCAGCGTGAGGTCGAGGGGGCGGGCCAAAGCTGGCAGATCGACGTCAGCGGTCCGATCCAGGCCCTTCTCAGCCGCCTGGACGCCGACGCTCCCGAGCTGCAGCAAGCACAGATTTCCTTCGCCTTTTCACAGAGTGGGCGTCTGTTGGTGCAGAAGCGCGGGCCGCGCTACTACCTGGGCATGGGGGCCGTGGGAGGAGTCTTTGTCACCCTGCGCTCCTTCCTCGGGCAGTTCCGTGAGCAACTCGGCTCGATCACTACGGGCCCATTTGCCAGCGACAGTCAGGACCCCATCGAGGCCCGTCTGAGCGCCTGGTATGAAGAAGAGTTGGGAGCGCCTCTGTTCCAGACCTACTTCTCGCTGGTCGGACCGGGCAACCTGCAAGGGCGTGTCGAGCTGATCGGCATCGCGGGGGCGAGCCGTGGACCGATCACCTTCGAGGAGAGGTGGAGCAGCTCTGCGGAGGTCAAAGCCAACCCGACCTCTGACGGTGCCATCGAGTGGACGATGGCGCCGCGTTCGACTTTCGAGAAAGAGATCTGCAGTTTCGCGCTGACTGGGGAAAAGCTGGGGCTGCTGTCGCCTGCGGCGCGCAGGGTTCTGCTGGGCCGGGACGATGTGCTTTTGGCGGGGAAGGTCGAGGTGGTGGTCGCGAACGTGCCCAGCCATGGCGATGTGCTGCTGTTGGTGCCCATGGTCCTGCCGGTCGATCTCGAGTCCGGGCGTCGGCTCGACTTGAAACCCTTCCGCGACGAGACGACTCCTTGGGCACTGGATGTGACCTGGTTGGTGCGGCTGTCCGACCCTAAGTGGGGCTTCATCGACCCGGCTACCGGGGCCTTCAAGATCAATGTGCAGCTGTCGATCGACAACCCGAAGTCTCTGGCGCGTGTCGGCGTGCCCGTCCAGGTAGCAGGCGTCGATGGCGTGCAGCGTAGCGATCTGCCGAAGTGGGAGTTCCATTGGTTCGTCGAAGACCAGGGCAGGAATATCGCCAAGATCGCGGGCGCGGACGCGCAGGCGTTGATTACCGCCAAGAACCGGGGCAATGTCATCGTCTACTGTATCGGGATCGGTCCGAACGGTGAGCTGGCGGCCGGCGACGAAGATGTCACCTTTCAGGAGAACACCTCGAGCCCGGTGGTCTTTGGTCAGCTCTGGGTCAGCGCCAATGAGCCGATCAAAGGCGAGACTCCGGAGAGCCGCGTCGACTTCGCTCCTGGGCAGGCGGCGTACCTGTGCGTGCGTTTCGAGACCCGCGACGTCAAGAAGGCCGACCTGTACTTCGAGGTCGAGATGAAGGGGCGTACGGTCGAGAACCTGTCGACCCAACGCGTGCTTCGCGATCTTGAGGATGGGTTGCACGAAGAGTTCTTCCTCGTCACGCTGCCCCACAACCAGGCGAAATTCTCGGGTGAGCTGATCTTCAAATCGACCATCACCCGTTATGAGGGCTCGCGCACGATCAGCGACTCGAAGACCGCGCCGCACACCTTCCGCATCTGGAATCCACTCACGATCACCAGTGTCGAGATGGGCGAGGGCGGGCAGACGTCTTTCGAGGAATGGGAGAGAATCCCGATCGTCGTGCAGGCTGACGCCGGCGATCTCGCTTCGGAGGGAGCCTATGATGCCACCCTTCGGATCAGCATACTCGACGCCGAGGGGAATCCCGTCCCTGGCATGCAAGCCGAGAAGACCTTGAAACGTCAGACGGACCGCGACATGGAGTTCAGCTTCGACTCGCTGACCGTGCCGAGCGTCTTCACTGACAACCAGCTGTGCAGCCTGCATGCAGAGCTGAGCATCGACAATAAACAGGTTGTCAGCCAGCAGAAGCTCTGGCTGGTGCCGAATCTGCACATCCTCGAGGTGGCCGCCGAGTCGCGCAGCGACAAAGTTGAGATCAGCGCGACGGTCTATGTGCTGGTCAAGGATGGCGACAAATTGCTGGTCACCCGCAGGATCTACATCGACGGCCGCGAGGTGCACTCCTTCCCCGCCCGCGTGCGGCGCTATCCGCCTGATCGGCCGATGGAGACGAGGTTCGTCTGGGACCGGCCCGCAGACTTGAGCGGCGAGGTGCCGTTCCGTGTGGTTTTCGAGGCGGACGATGGCCGGGTATTTGAGAAGAGTGGCAAAATCCTGATCCGGCGGGAGTAGGGGGGAGCCGCTGCGGCGCTAGCTCTGCCCAGTTTCCGGGCTCCAGGCTTCTGCCAAGGGACTCGTCATGAGTCGAGACCAGCGGGAATTCCGGGTATTCCAGCAGGCAGGCTGAAGTCTGAAGCCTGAAGCCACGGCCGGGGGGACGCCCCTGAACCCACAGAGCCGCCACGCCCTGCCCCGAGATGGTCGCGCTGCGGCGCTAGAACCGCGCCAACTCCCGCAGCGCCCGCACGACATCCTTGGTCTGCGGCAGTACGAAATTCTCGAGCGGTGTCATCCACGGCAGCGGCACGTCTCGCGCTCCGAGCCGCTTGACCGGTCCGTCGAGGTACATGAAGGCCTCGTCCGCGATACGCGCCGCCAGCTCGGCACCGAACCCTGCGGTCAGGTTCGCCTCCTGCAGAATCAGCACTTTTCCCAGCCGCTTCGTCCAGTTGAGAACAGCTTCGATGTCGAGGGGGATCAACGTACGCAGGTCGAGCACGGTGACGCCGATGCCTTCGGCTTCCAACTCGCCGGCTGCCTCGACGGCGATGTGCATCGATGAGCCCCAGGTGATCACCAGCACATCGTCGCCCTGGGTCCGGAGAGCCGCACGGCCCAGCGGGACGATCGCATCAGGACCGCCCAGGTTCCCCTTCACGCGCCGGTAGAGCCACTTGGGCTCGAGGAAAATGACAGGGTCATCATCGCGGATCGAGGCCTTCAAGAGTCCTTTGGCATCTTCGGCGGTGGAGGGCGTCACGACTTTCAAGCCCGGTTGATGGGCGAACCAGGCCTCGGGGTTGCGCGAGTGGAAGGGCCCACCGCCAACGCGGCCGCCGCATGGGCCACGCACGACCATAGGCAGGGGCACCCCAGTCCGATAGTGGAAGCCTGAGGCGTAGTTGACCAGCTGGTTGAAGCCGCAGGTGATAAAGTCGATGAACTGCATCTCGACCACGGGGCGGTAGCCACGGATGGCTGCGCCGATGCCGGCTCCAATCATGGCCGCCTCCGCGATCGGTGTGTCGCGAACGCGCTCGGGACCGAACTTCGCCTGCACGCCTTCGGTGACTTTGAAAGCCCCCCCGAAATGGCCGATGTCCTGGCCGAGCAGAATCACGCGCGGGTCCCTCTCCATCTCCTCGACCAGCGCGGCGCGCACCCCCTTCAGGAAGGTGTCCCCCTCGTTCGCCTTCAGGGGCCGAAGAGGGGTCGCACGCGGCTGGCGTGGCGGAGGTGACGCCCACAGCCCGACGGCGGCGGAACGCGCCTCAGGCAGGGGGTGGTCGAGGGCTTCCTCGGCCGCCCGCAGAACCTCTGCCTCGATGGTCGCGCGAAGATCTTTGGCCGCTGACGCGTCAAGGATTCCTGCCTCGATCAGCTGGGCCTCGAAGCTGATCACCGGATCCTTGCCACGGAAAGCCTCTTTGAGATCACGAGGCACGTACTTGGCGGGGTCTGCCTCGCTATGGCCTCGCAAACGCAACGTCAACGCCTCGATCAAGGTGGGCCCTTCGCCGCGGCGCGCGCGATCGAGGCCTTCACCGACCGCGCGGTAGACATCCAGCACGCGCGTGCCGTCGACACGTACACCGGGAATACCGTAACCAATGGCACGGTCTGCCAATCGTTCGCAGGCAAATTGGTTGCAGTTCGGTGTCGAGTAGGCGAACTGGTTGTTGTCGATGACAAGCACCAGCGGCAGGTGCTGCACTGCGGCCATGTTGAGGCCTTCGTGGAACTCCCCTGTGCTGGTTGCTCCATCACCGATGAAATTGACCACCGCACCGCCGTCTTCCATGATGCGGCTGGCCAGGGCCACCCCCGTAGCGATCGGCACCATGGTTCCCAGGTGGCTGATCATGCCTACCTGGCGGCGTTCCATAACGGTCTGGTGCAGGCCATTGTCACGGCCGCGGCAGGGGCCGTCCGCACGTCCCATCGCTTGCAGAAACATCTCGAGCAGGGGCATGCCGCGGGTCAGGGCAGCCCCGACGTCCCTGTGCATCGGCAACAGCCAGTCGCGCTCTCCCATCGCGTAGCCTGTGCCGCAGCTGGTGCCTTCGTTCCCTATGCCGCTGTAGACCCCCCCCTTGAGCTTACCCTGGCGGTACAGGATCGACAGCCGTTCTTCGTAGGCCCTCGTGCGCCGCAGATGCAGGTGCAGGCTACGCAGCTGTTCGTGGCTGAGCCCACAACGTTCGATACGGACGGCTTCACTCAGATTTGGCATCGACCGGGCTCCTCTCGGGGTTTGGTGCGGACATTCTAGTACCTTCCAGTGGGAAGACAATTTTTGACTCAGGATACACGTGCTCAAGCCCGAGCCAGTCCGACCCGATGACCATAGAGAGAGCGGCCGTTCAATCCGCTGCCAGGGCCTTTCTCTTTCGGCCGCGAAGTGTTAGATTCTGGCCAGGAGCCCGGCGTGTGGAAAGTTGTATGGACGCGAAAACTAGCGCCCGGATCATCAGAGTGGCGCTTGCCCACGGCTTCTTGCAGCAAGATCAGCTCGCGGCTGTCCTCTCCCAGGCCGGCACTATGAAGAGCTATGACCTGATCGACGATATGCTCGAGAAGGGTCTGATGGCGGCCGAGAACGGTCCCAAACTGATCGCGCTGTTGGCCGAGGATGACCAGAAAGGCAACGACTCCGGCGAGGTAGTGCTCGAAAAGAAGCTCAAAGAGTTCGAGACCGGGCTCAAACAGCTGGGCAAGTCGAAGGGCGGCAAGCGCGCCCTGACAGCCGAAGTCATCCGCGACCGCTCGATCGATACCATCGGCATGCAGATCGGCAACTACGAGGTCCTCGAAGAGATCGCCCGTGGCAGTATGGGGGCGGTTTTCCAGGCAAAACCCCTCGGCATTCTCGACGTGATGGCCAAGGGCTGGGGGCTGGCCGATGTCGTCGCCCTGAAGGTTATGCTGACGGGCGCCAACGAGAAGAACCAAGAAGAGGTCCAGCGTTTCCGCGACGAATGCAAAGCCCTGATCAACCTCGACCACAAGAACATCATCAAGGTCTACGACCTCGGAGAGGAAGAGGGCCTGTGGTACTACGCGATGGAGCTGATCAAGGACGAAGACGTCCGCATCCTGTTCGCTGATGGCAAGCCTCCTCCGGTGACCATGGCTCTGTCGTTGATCCACGATCTTGCCGAGGCGATGAGTCAGGTGCACAAAGCCGGCATTCTGCACCGGGACATCAAGCCTTCGAATGTCATGCTGGACCGCAGCTGCCACCCGTACCGGCCGGTCTTGATCGACTTTGGACTGATCGCCGAAATGACTGATGAAAAGGGCGAGAACCTGATCCTCGGCACACCGAACTATATGCCTCCCGAACAAGCGCGCCCGAGCGGGGGCGTCCGGGTGGGTCGGTATTCGGATGTCTATGCGCTCGGGGCCACACTCTACTTCTTGTTGACCGGGAAGCCCCCTTTCAGCGGCTGGACCGCTCGCGGCATCATCAAACAGGTCCTGAGTGATGCTCCCAAATCGCCTGAAGAGTTGCGGCCCGCCATCCCGCCGGAGGTCGTGGCGATCTGCATGAAGTGCCTCGAGAAGCTGCCCAAGGACCGCTACCGCACCTGCAAAGAGCTTGTCAAAGACATCGACCGCTTCTTGAGCAGACACCGGATGCGCCTGAAGTGGAAGAACTTCTGGATGAAGCTGCGGCGCACCCTCTTCGGAAAGAAATGACATGGCCGCTGTCTGGGCCCCCTCGCTGCCGATGGAAACCCGTTTCGCCCGCACCGGAGACGGCTGGAGCCTGGCTCTGCATCACTACCGGCCGCGGCGCTCGCGCGGGCCACGGCCGGTTGTGCTGTGTCCGGGCATCGCCTGCAACGCCAGCTTCTTCGATCTGGGAAACGGTCGGGGACTGGCCCCCTACCTGGCCGGCAAGGGTTACGACGTCTGGGTGCTCGACCCGCGTGGCCGGGGCGAATCGAAGCGCAAGCGCCAAAACCTGCGCACGTCCTGGCATTTCGACGACTACGTGCTCAAAGACCTGCCCGCGGCGCTGCAGTGTGTGCTCGAGGCCAGTGGAGCTGGACAGGTCGATTGGGTCGGCCACTCGATGGGCGGCATGGTCGCCTATGCCTACACCATGCTCGGGTTGGAGCCTCAGTTGGCGCGCTTGGTGGCGATCGGGTCCCCGACATTCCAGGCCAACAGTTTCTGGGGTTGGAGGTTGGCCGATGCGCTCAGCTCGTTGCTGACGGTTGTTCCCCACTTTCCGCTGCGCAAGTTGGCGCCGCTGGCTGCCCTGGGCATCGGCCGGGCCCATCGCTACCTGCCGATGCAGATCTACAATCCCCGCAACATGGATCGCTCGGCTGTGGACCATCTCTTCCGGCGGGTACTCGACGATATCTCCGGCACCGAGATCCGTCAGGGATTGCGCTTCATCCGCAGCCAGGGTTTCCGCTCGACCAGCGGTCCGCTGAAGTACAGCAAGTGCTTCGGGCGTATCCGCATCCCCAGCTTGATCCTGGCCGGATCCGAGGACCGGCTGGCTCCGCCTGAGGATGTGATGGGCGCCTATGATGGCCTGGGGTCGGATATCCGCAGCTTCCACTGCTTCGGCAGCGAGAGCGGCTGCGAAACCGAATACGGTCACACCGACTTGTTGATGGGACCACGGGTAGCGCGCGAGGTCTTCCCCATGATCCACGCCTGGTTGCAGCGCTGAGGCAGCGCTCGCGGTGCCTTGCGCAGTCCGAAAACGTTCAAGTTCAACCGCAGGTGTCAAACCTCTGACACCTGTCTTGACGAAGCGCGCCGAAGCTTCTGACACTTCGCGTCATGGATCCCGCGCCTACGGCCAGCCAGGCGATTCTTTGCGCCCCATTCAGGGTCTCTTCGGGCATTGGTCCCGAATTTGCACGAAGGGAGGGTGAGTCAAAGGACTGTCAGCAGGAGGCCCTTCCATGCAAGCCACCAAAACACAATTCCCCTCGCGCTCTACCACCAAGCTCAGCGGAGCGCCGGTAGGTGATGTCGTCCGGGCCAACGAAGCGCCAGCTCGGCCGTTCGGCTTCGGAAGCACCAAGACCCGCAAAGACATCGACTGGGGCCGCAAGATCTTCCATGTGACGGGAGGCAGCCTGATCGCCTTCCTGTACTTGGGCTTTGATCTGTCGAAGACGACCGGTCTGTGGATTCTGGGCAGCATCGCTGTCCCCTTCATTCTGTTCGACTTCCTGCGCTTGACGCGCCCCGGCCTGAACCAACTTGTGCACCGCATCTTCGGCAAGATCATGCGCTCCGAAGAAAAGCAGAGCCTGTCGACTGCCAGTTGGTTGTTCGTCGCCGCCTTCATTTCGGTGGCCCTCTTCAGCCGAGAAGTTGCCGCCCTCGGCGCGATCTTTGTGGGCTTTGCCGACCCGGCCGCGTCCTACTTCGGCATCCGCTTTGGCAAGGCCAAGTTGCCTTGGGGCAAGAGCCTGGAGGGAACCCTGGGCTCCTTCGCCGCAGCCGCCATCGCTGGTGTGGGCTTCTGCCTGATCTTCGGCCTGACGCACTTGCTGGCGCTGGTCTTCATCGGCGCGCTGGCAGCTGCGATCGCTGAAGCTCTGCCGCTCAAGAAGATCGACGACAACTTCACGATTCCCGTGCTGGCTGGCCTGGTCATGCACCTGAGTTACAGCAGCCTGGTCGGTCTGCCCCTGGTCTGAGCAGGACTGAATTCACGAAGAGTAGACGGCGGCCTGTCCGCCGTCTGTTCATTTGTTGCAGGCTGTGGGTCACGGCTCTCAGGTCGTCCGCTGGAGCAACCA
This sequence comes from Planctomycetota bacterium, assembly GCA_029260765.1. Lineage (GTDB taxonomy): Bacteria > Planctomycetota > J058 > JAJDCP01 > JAJDCP01 > JAJDCP01. The sequence goes on along the minus strand of JAJDCP010000075.1, from coordinate 99,166 downwards.
GGCATTCATGCAGGTCGTCGCGCGCACGTGCGAGTCGCGCACGCTGGCTTCGACGAAGCGTTCGATCAACCGACCCAGCGCGGGGAACGAGATCACGATCGAGCAGGCCATCACCCGATCGACTTCACCATCAGGCCGTGTTTCGAGCCAATCGCTCCCGGAGATGTCGGCGCGCGACCCGAAACGTGCCGGCACGATGGTCCAGTGCCAACGCTGCGTCTCCGGCGCGAAGCGGCCTGTTTCTGTGTAGGCCATTGCCGGACCCACCAAACCGCGGATGGCGGCAGGGACGGGAACTTTCGGCTCGAGTCTCAAGCTCCGATGGATGCGCCCGTCAGGGGGACGCTCGTCGAGCAACACCTCATGGCTCTGGAAATCGAGCCCACGCGGTGAGAAGAGCTCGCGGTTGTACGCCGGGCAGAAAAAGACCTGCCAGAAGGTCTCGGCGTCACTGTGGATATGATGCCGCAGCTCAAAGCGCATGATGTTCCTGCGAGTCGGGTTGCGACACACCTCCAGCAAACCGCGGTCCTGAATGGAAGCCTGCAGCGGCGTATCCACTGAAGCCGAGAGCTGGTTGGTGGCCGTACGAGCCGGCGTGACCGAGTCGTCTTCTCAGTCGGATTCGCTTTCCAGCGCCGTTGGGCCACGTTATGCTGCGGACATGAATGAGCTGCATCCCAGGCCCAGAGCCCTGTTCGCCGCTGTCGCTGTGTGCGCGCTGGCGTGGTTGTTGACGGCTGGCATCTACCGGGCGCCGGCGGCGAAACCCCTCGATGCTCCGGACACGGTCTTCTCCGCCACGCGCGCACTGGACGCCGTGCGACGCGTCATGCAGGAGCCCGACGGCGCGTGCCTGCCCCATCCGACGGGCAGCGCGGCGCATGAGCGCGTGTTGGTGCGTTTGTTGAACGAGCTTCAAGCCCTCGGCTACCAGCCCGAGCTCCAGGACGCCTGGTCGGCCTCCCGCAACCAGGGAGTCTGTGCGCGCCTGCGCAATGTTCTGGTCGAGATCCCGGGGACAAGCCCGGACTCAGGCCTGGTCATGCTGCTCGCGCATTACGATTCGGTGCCCGCAGGCCCCGGCGCCGCCGACGATGCGGCCGGGGTGGCCGTTTTGCTTGAGCTGGCCCGGCAGCTGAAGCTGCGGCCGCCACCGGTGTCTGTGCTGCTGTTGCTGAGCGACGGTGAAGAGGTCGGCTTGCTCGGCGCCCAGCTGTTTGTCGAGCACCATCCGCGTGCGCCCGAGGTCGAGGTCGTGCTGAATTTCGAAGCGCGTGGCAGCCGCGGCCCCAGCCTTATGTTCGAGACCTTTGGACCCACCAGAGCCCTGGTTGGTGCCCTCGCTGCCGCGCCACGTCTGTTGAGCAATTCGCTGGCGCGCACGGTCTATGCACGGCTCCCGAATGACACGGACCTGACCGTTTTCGGGCAGGCCGGCTACGCCGGGCTCAACTTCGCCTTCATCGACGGCATCGAGCATTACCACACGCCCTGGGACGCATTCGCGCAGCTCGATCCGGGCAGCTTGCAGCATCACGGCAGCTACGCCGAGAGTTTCCTCTATGGCCTGTCCCCCGGCGCGCGGCCCTGGCGGGCTCCTGTCGAGGCCGAGCCGGTCTTCTTCGATCTCTATGGCCAGGGCCTGGTCGTCCTGCCGGCGCTGTGGATGCCCTGGCTGGCCGGACTGAGCCTGGTGGGGCTGGTTGTCGCAGGCGTCGTGCTGGTCCGGCGGTCTCGGCTGCGGATCGGCAGTCTGCTGTGGGGCATGCTGGCCTGGCCACTGGCCCTGCTTTTGAGTATCGCTGCCGGTTGGGGCTATTGCCACGCTCTGACAGGCCTGGCTGCGGTGCCGTCGCGCGTCCCCTGGGTGGCGTACCCGTTTCCACTGCTGCTGGGTATGTTCGGAGCGGTGGGAGTGGGCCTGCTCCTGACTGCCTTGTTGCTCGGACGCCGGGCGGGCTTCTGGGGAGCGTGGGCGGGGACCTGGCTGCTTGCCGCGGGAATGAGCCTGGCGCTCGCGATCTCGCTTGCCCCTGCGAGCTATGTGCTTGTGTTGCCGGTGGTCGCAGCCGCTGTCGCATCCGCCTTGGTCGCATTCCGACCGGGTTGGCGAACGGCCGCAACATTGCTTCCGCTAGCTGTCGCCACGCTGTTGCAGACACCGCTGGCCTGGTTGCTGGCTGACGCGCTGGGCGTGGGTAGCTTTTCGCCGCTCGCGGCGCTGCTGGCCCTGCTGTCGGGTTGGCTGCTGCCCTGGCTTGCCTGCCTCTCCAAACGCGCCGTCGGGCGTCTGCTGGGGGCGGCTCTGATCGCGGCACTTGTCGGAGGAACCAGCGCGTGGCTGCTCGGCCCCTACAGCCGCGAGCATCCGCAGCGCCTGAACCTGGTGCATCAGCAGTGGACGGCACTCGATGGCACGCGCGACGCGGCCTGGCGGGTCGCAAGTTATGGCGAAGCCCTGCCGGTCGAGATCGCGGCTGTGGCGCGTTTCGACTCCACCCCGAGCTACGCACCCTGGCTGCTCGACGCAGGAAGGGCCTACCGTGCCCCGGTCGACCCCATTCCTGGACTGGAGCCGCCGCGGCTGGTCGATGTCCGCACGGAATGGGTCCCTGAGGGCCGTCGTATCCGCGCTCGCCTGATATCTCCGCGCGGAGCCGCTGTCTGCCAGCTCGGATGGCTTCGAGGCGCACCTGTCGCCGAAGTACGGGTTCAGGGGCAGCTGCTCCGAAACTTGCGCGGCTTGGGTTCGCATGTCGGCTTCGTCTGCCCGACGACGCCGGCTGTGGGGGTGCAGATCGAGCTGCTGCTGCGCGGTGTGGACCCACTGCAGCTGCAGCTGGGCGACCAGAGCGCTGGGCTGCCGGCGGCCGCGCAGCGCCTGCAAGACGCCCGGCCGGCGACCAGTTGTCCCTCGCAGCTCGGTGACCGCACGCTATGCCTGCGCGTGGTAGAGCTCTGAGCCTCAGGGCACACAGAGCTTGCAGGGCTTGCGCCCCGTGGCGGCATCCTGCCGCTCGGCAAACCAGCACAACCTCCCCACCGCCACACGGCGCGTGACCTTACAGCTCAGGCGATGGAAGCTGTCGCTATCAAGGCTGGCCGCAAAACTCGGGAAGGCGCGCGCTGATGGCCTGGGCAGCGAGAGCCAGCGTGGCTCAGGCGTTGGGGTTTGCCTTTCAGCGCCGGGCAAGCCCTGAAACAGGCTGACCAGCAGACAGCCGGCGACCACTACGGCGAGCGCAGACACCGCGCTGCGGCTGGGACCGGGCTGTGGACCGTTGGAAGACGAAGCCAGGACAGGCATGATTCCTCCCTGCAAGGAGACGCAGACGTCGAGCGGAGCCTGGACAGCCGACGTCAGGGGGCAAACAGTCTCGTGCGGAGAGGAGGGCCCAGAACCGGGCCAGGGGTGTGCTATCGCTTGTCGTCTGAAGGGGGAGGGCTCACTTCGATGCCGTGCTTCTTCAGCCACTCGGCGATGAAGGAGTTGATGTCCTGCCGGGTCTCGCGGTCCGGTGCCGCGAGGTAGAACTCTTCGATGATCGCCCGCTGCAGCGCATCGCGATGCTCGCCCACTTCGGGAGGCAGTGTGATCGTCAGCTCGCCGGTCTCATTGTCAAAGCTGATGTAGCGAGAGGTGCCGTCGTCAAGGTAGCCCGGGGCGGACCCCTTCTCGAGCTTCTTGCCGAGGTTGCCCCCAGCTCCGGCAGCCCCCATCGAGGTCGGATCGAAAACATTCCCGGGCATCGCTAGACTCCTTCCACTCCTTCGGGGAGCTCGCAACCCCGGAAGCTGGCGTTTTTGAAATCAGTCATCATATGTCGAACCCCGCTCAAGTCGGAGTCCTCAAAAGTCGCATAGTCGATCCGGCAACCATAGAAAGCCGCCCCGCTGAGGTTGGCTTCCTTGAAGTTGACACCATCGAGGTCTGCGTGCACGAACAAAGTGTTGGAGAGGTCGGCACCGGCAAAATTGCAGTTGCTCATCGACATGTCTGTGAACGAGGCCCCGGCCATGTTCGCGCGCACAAAAGATGAGTTGCCGAGGTGGTTGTCTTCGATCTTGGCATGCATCCAGACCGAGTCGCGCATGTCTATGCTGTGGAAATCAGTGTTGACGAAGCGGCACTGCAACACCCGTGCTCTGAGCAGTTTCGCCTTCATCAGGCTGCAGCCCTCGAAGCGCGTCTTGTAGAAGGTCGCCTCCGAAGCGTCGAGCTCGATCATGTCTGAGCCGAGGAAAGCGGACCATTCCACCGCCGCATCCGGCATAGACGTTGCGCGCAGGATGGCGCCCTTGAAAGTCGCTCGCTGCATCACGGCCCGTTTGAACCGCGCGTTGCGGAAACTGGCGTTGGTGCAGGTCGTCTGCTCGAAACGCAGCCCCGGATAGCTGGTGTCTGAAAGATCAACCCCTTCGAGGCTGTCTTCCTTCAGAGAAGGTTTCTTGTTGAGCTTTTCGACCAGCTGGTACTTGTGGTAGGCCGTGTAGGCACTCATGACACTCCAACCTCAGCGGCGCTGTGGGAATCCACCAGGGTTCTTCCCCCTTGGGGACGACGCTGGCCGCGGAGGTGGTTCTCCCTCCGCGCGGTTCTATCAGCCCCCGGTCTGATCGATCTCGGTCTCGACCTCGATCGGCTGCTCGTACATTTCCATCGTGTTCTCACGGCCCGCGACCATACCGAGAGCTTCTTCGAGCTTGCGCGTCTCGAGCAGACACATATCGCCCTTGAGCCCTTCGACCTTGATCGTCACGTTGCCGTCGTCGTCGATCTCGATGTGGAGTTCTTGTTTGTTTGCCATTTCTCAGCTCCACTTCCTGAGGACCAGCTTGATGTGCTGCTGTTCCGTGGCTTCTTCTTCAACTAGATTGTAGCCGTACTTCTGCACTTCTTGCAGAACCGTATGGTAGGCATAGCGCTTGTTGATGCTCTTCAAAAAGGCGTCCTTCTCAATACCCGCGTGGGTTTCGAGCTCGGACCAGTCAGCAATAAACCCATAGCCCTCGGCCGTCTGTACAACGCCGATGTCGTAGGACGACTTGGTGTCGATCTTCATGATCGCATCGCTCAACTGCCCGCGGTAGCCGCGGATCTGGCAGTCGCCCTCGACATAGTTGTAACCCATCTCCTCGAGAACCTGCTTCAAGATCACGTAGTTCTTGATCTTGGTCTCAACCGTCGTGAAGTGTGACATTCTGATCTCCCTCGGTAGGCCTCTACTGCCGCATGTTGGGGCGCGAAGCCCTTACAGCTCGAGCTTGCGGGACGTGCCCTTGGCAGCTTCCATCACGTATTCGAGCGACGCCATACGCGCACGGGTCTTGGCCCAGTCCCGCATGTCCGTGATGTCTTCCTGCATCGTCTGCGACAGCGGCACGGTCTCTTCGATGGAGTGCAGGATGTGCTCAGTGCGCACCTCTTCACCGGCATCGAACGAGTCGTAGAGCGCCGAGATGATCGCCTGTTCGGCCTCAGAGCCCGAGAAGCCTTCGCTGGCTTCAACCAGAGCCTCGATATCGAACAGGTCAGGATCGCGTTTCCGCTTTCTGAGGTGGATATCGAAGATCTTACGGCGCTCCGAAGGCGAGGGCAGGTCGACGAAGAAGATCTCGTCGAAGCGGCCCTTACGCAGCAGCTCGGGGGGCAGCATCTTGACATTGTTGGCGGTCGCGATCACGAACACCGGTGACTGTTTTTCCTGCAGCCAGGTGATGAAGGTACCGAACACGCGTGCCGCGGTACCGGCGTCGGACTGGCCCGAGCTCTGCACGCCGGCCAGGCCCTTTTCGAGCTCGTCCAACCACAGAATCGAGGGAGCGACCGACTCAGCGACTTTCGTGGCCTTGCGGATGTTCTCTTCGGAGGAACCGACCAGGCTGCCGAACACTTTGCCGACATCGAGCCGCAGCAGCGGTCGTTTCCAGAACGCGCCGATGGCTTTGGCCGTCAAGGACTTGCCGCAACCCGGGATGCCGATCAGCAGGATGCCCTTCGGCTCGGGAATACCGAACTCGCGGGCCTCTTTCGAGAAGGCTTTGCTGCGCTTGCGCAGCCAGTCCTTGAGCTGATCCAGGCCCCCGATGCCTGCGATGTTCTCGGTCGGCTTGAGGAACTCGAGCATACCCGCCTTGCGGATGATCTGCTCTTTCTCCGAGTGGATGATGTTGATGTCGAGCTCGCCCTTCTGGACCAGCGACTTGGCGAAGACGCTCTCGGCCTCGACCTCGGTCAAGCCCAGGGCGGCTTCGGGGATCGATTCGAGGAGCGCCGGGTCGCCCAGGATGGCCTCGCGGGTCTTGTCGTCGACAGCCTGCAGGATACGCTCCATGATCCGACGCATCGCGTCTTTGCCCGGCAGCTCCCAGTCGACCACGGCCAGCTCTTTCTCGAGCTCGGTCGGAATGACTTGCACCGGTGAGAGCAGGATGCAGGTCTTGTAGGTCTTGCCCAGCTCATGCCGTACGTCGCGCAGCTTGCGCACCACATCGGGGACCTTGAGGTAGGGATGGTAGTCGCGCAGGACGAAGATCGCGTCCTCTTTGGAGTCGAGGATGTAGTCCAGCGCCTTGAGCGGGTCACGGATCTCGCGACCGCCGCCACCTGCGCCAGCGACTCCGCGCATTCCCTCGGTGCTCGACCAGATGAAGAGCTTCTTGTCGCGGGCCATCGCGATGCTCTTCAGCTTCGTCTCGACGCGGTATTCCTCGTACGAGACGATGTAGATCAAGGGGTAGCGGGCGCGGATCAGGAACTCGACTTCCTTGTAGGTCGGGAGCCTATCTGAAGAACCTTGCGAACTCATCATTCCCTCTTTGCATCAAAGGACAGCTTGTGTGCGGGGGACGAACCTCGTTGTGTGCGGGGGACGAACCTCGAGCGGGCGGCAGGCGCGACGCTGAGATCAACCCATGTCCAGACGACGGAATCTCTCGCGGACATTGTGGGCGGCTTCCTGGTCGGAAGGTTCTTCCGGTGGCGGCTCGTGCTTGGGTTTCTCGGCGGCCGGCTTGGGGGAAGAAGGCTGAGGCGTGTCGATCACTCGTTGCGAAGGCCGGCGTTTGCCGCGGGCGACAAATTCGACCGTGGTACGCTCGCCGAAGGTGATCTTCTGGTTGTTGACAGTCAGGGTGACCTTGCCGTCTTCGATGCCGAACTCGTCGAGTTGCGGCAGCGCCACGCGGCTCTTCAGCTGTTCCATCAATTTGGCGAAGGTCAAGCCTTCAGCAGTAGCCCGGCTCTCTTCGGCCAGCACGTCCGCTTCGGGTAGCTCGAGATTGAAAGGCAGCGTCGCGTCACGCACGTAGGTCTTGACCAGACTGGCCAGGTACGAGACCAGCTTCTCTTTTTCCCAACCTTCAAACTTGCGGACCAGCTCCGCTTCGATTTCGCTTTTTACGTTTTTTGCGTTCTCGCGACTCATCAGGTCGCTCCCTCTTCGCTGGAAAACGAGATTATAGCTCCGTGACTCCGCCGGCACAAACCGAAGCGGGGACCGGTGAGGATATTTGCTTCGCCTCGGAAAGGTGGCTAGAATGCCTTGATAATTCCCAGCCCAGTAACCCGTGAGTCTCGCTCGCGGGCGCCCGAACCACCAGACTGCGGAGACGCGCATGCTCGCCACTAACGATACATCAAAAACACGGCGCTGGCTACTGTTGCCCACGGGCGTAGCTGCGGGCCTCACCGACGGACAGCTCTCTCTGATCACGGTGCAGTGCCGGGCTTTCGCCGTACTCAAGAGCCTGATGCATCAGCGCGTGCAGCCGCGCTTCCCCCAGCTCGAAGGTGTCCCGTCCCCAGCCGTCGCCCCCGAGCCGCTCGGCGACGAGGCGCTCAGCGAAGCGTTGGCAGGGGCCACCGCGGATGTGTACGGTGTGCTCTGTCTCGATGTCGATGGCGCCGACGACGGGCTGAAACTGGTCTGCCGTAGGCTCGACAAAGAGGGCGAGCTGCAGAGCTTCGAGCGCGAAAGCAGCTGGGATGGGCTGTTCGAAGACGTGGGCTCGTTGCTCGGCGACGCACTGGAAGTCGAGCTTAAAGACCTCGAGAAAGATCCCAACCACACAGGTCTTTGGTTGCTGTACTACCTGGCGAGCCTCTTCAGCGCAGAAGTGCGCGAGGTCGCCGTAGGCACTGCGGGTTTGTCCATGCCTCAAGCCAGCGACTTCGCCCACCTGCTGCCCGAATCCTTCAAGACCCGCGAGCTCAGCGACGCCCTGCTCGACGGACTGACCGACGAGCCCCTGGCCAGCCGCCCCGAGTGGGCCCAGTTGTTTGCCGAGATTGCCGCCGCCATCGCTCCCGAGAGCCCCGAACCCGACCGGGTGCTGGGCGAGCTGGCGGCCTTCTCGCAAGCTTCGGAGAACGCTGCCGAAGCAGCCTTCCTCGCGGCGATCGGCAAGGCCGACGAAGAGTCCAAGCCCGAGATCCAGCTCGGGTGGGCCAAGTGCCTCGAGTTTCTTGAGAATTTCGAGAAAGCTGGCGAAATTTTTTCCGAGCTCCTCGACGGTCCGCAACGGCTCGAAGCCCTCTACGGGTCGAGCCGGGTCGCCGAGCGCACCGGAGATACGGAGAAGTACCTCGAGCACTGTGAGACTGCGGCCAGCGAATTTGCTGACAAAGCGACGGCACACTTTGAGCTCGCCACGGCGCTGCGCAATCTGGGGCACTATGACCGGGCACGGGTCGAGTACCGCCGTGCACTCGACATCGACCCCGATCTGTCCGAATCGATGGCCGGCCTGGGCTCGCAACTGATCCAGCTGGGCCGCATCGACCTGGCCGAGACAGTCTTCCGCGATCTGCTGGAGATCCAAGGCGAGAACCCGACTTCGTACCTCGGTCTGGGAGAGGTCGGCTTGGCTCTGGGCAACGCGCCGCTGGCCGAAGAGTGCTTCCGGCGGGTGCTCGACCTCAGTCAGCTGCCGGGCTTCCGTCTGCCTGCCGCCAGCAACCTGGCGCGGATGGCGGAGGAGTTCGGGGCGGTGGACGAGGCGCAAGCCCTCTGGGCCGAGGTGCGCCGAGCGGCTGCCCAGCTGCAGAAAGCCCAAGAGGAGTCATCCAAGCAAGAGAGCCCTCCTGAGGCAGACGGCGCAGCGGACGCCGAGGCGGCCGATGCTTGAGGGGCTGGCTGGCGTCCTTTTCGATATGGACGGGGTGCTGCTCGATTCCAGCCAGGCCTGGTACGAAGTCCTTTGCTCCGCTGCCCGCCAGTTCGGCTATCCGGCGGTTTCCTTCGAGTTGTTCGCCGAAAACTTCGGCGCCGGGGTGCGCGAAGACATCGAGCGCTTCTTTCCTGGCCTCGACGAAGACCGTCTACGGGCCTACTACCATAGCGAGTTTGCCAAGCAGCTTGCTGCGGTGCGCCCCATGCCAGGCGTCCAATTGATGTTGCAGACATTGCGTGATGCGGGTCTGCGCTTGGCCGTCGTGACCAACACACCTCGGCCCACCGCCGAGCTGATGCTGCGCGATCAGGGGCTGGCAGGCTACTTTCAGGCCCTGGCGGCCAGCGGAGATGCCCCGGAGAAGCCCGCTCCAGACCTCGTGCTGCGGGCGATGAGCGCCCTGGAACTGCTCGCCGACGCCTGCATCTATGTCGGCGATTCGAGCAGCGATAGCCGTGCAGCGGCTGCTGCGGGCGTGCGGATGGTGGGTATGGGGCGGGCAGGCCATTGGCGCATCGAGGCGCTCGACGAGCTGCCGCAGATCTGTAGGGGGGCTTGAGAGGCTCAGTCCAGCAGCGTCCCCACGACCAGCCGCGGCTCGCCTTCCCAGACAACGCCGACCAACATCTGTCGCGGCTCCCCGCTCGAGAGCCGGCTCTGTAGCGCCCGGCTGCAGGCGGCATCCTTCTCTCCCTGCCAGACTTCGGTGGCATGGATTCCCGGCTGACGCGTGCGGCCTCGCCGGCGAGCCCTGCGGGGGAATGCAAGCCCGGGGTTGGGGCCCGTCTCCTGCACCCATCGAGCGGGGCCTCGACAGCTCAGGCGCACCCGCGGGCCATCGCCGGCGCGCGGGTCTACGACGGCCCTCCCGAGCAGCACGCTGATTTTCGGGCGGCCCCATGGCAGCCCCAAGAGCGGAACCAGGCCCGAAGCCGTCAGGGCGCATCCCACGAAGCCCGCCAGGCTCGCGGGCAGCGTGTTGTCGACTGAGCGCCCCCGGCTGTCCCGCCGGCTTGGATCATTCTGACTGAACAGCAACACCGCCAGACCGAGGCTGACCAGGCCCACGACGAGTTGCCTTCGGGCGCGGCGGAGCCGCCGAGGACTCTCAGCATGGCGGGTCTCGCGAACAACAGTCCGATGCAAGCGTGGCCAGTCTGTTTTCGTCATCGCGCTCTCCACGGCTTCGGCCTGGCGTTCCGCCAGACGGCGAAGTCGGCTCAAGAGTATTGGCAGGGAAAGGAAGCTGGGCGCAGATTTTTTTTGCGTGCTCGTCCGAGGACCCTATTCGGCCATTCCTTCCAGAAGCTGCCTCGCCAACCACTGCTCGTAGCGCTCTCGACTGGGCAGCTGCGAACAGCGCAGGAAAGCTGTACGTGCCTCCTCTGCATCGCCGCCGGCCCACGCGCGCACTCCCTGGAGCGCAAGCGCCTGGCAGGTCCGCGAGTCGCCCAGGGCCGCCGACGCCGGCGAGACTGCAGACTCGAGCAGCGCGTCGAGACTGTTCCGCCCGAGCAGCCAGCGCGCACGCTCAGCGGCCCAGGAGTCGTTCTCCGCCACGGACTCGAGCTCAGCCGGCTCGTCGCCCAGAGCAGCGAGCCACAATACGGCCTCAGCCGAGCCGCTGTCTCGCGCGCTCTGCAGGTCCTCGAGTGCTGCTTCGCGCTGCCCTTCGGCGAGTGCGGCCAGACCGCTGCGTACCCGCAAAAGCGGTGCGCCCGCTTCGCTAGCCCGGGCGTATTCCATACGTGCGCCAGCCAGGTCGCCGCGCCGCCAAGCGAGGTCTCCCCGCCGTTCGCCGAGCAGCACCGGTCCGAGTCCGAACGACTCGACCACAGCGTAGACCTGCTCGGCATCCGCATACTCTTCCTGTGCCGCATACAGATCGCCCAGCAGCAACAACAGCCGTCCGAGCGCACCACGTGCCCCCTCGTGGGCTTGGGGGTCCAGCTGGTCGACGTGCTGCAGGCCGAGCTGCAGCGTCTGGGCGGCCGCATCCAGATCGCGCACGGCCAGTGCGGTCTGTCCCGCAAGACCTGCAGTCCGTGCAAGCCGGAAGCCAATCTGCGGATGGCCATCCATCGCCTCGAACATAGCCACGCGCGTCGCCAGCGCCTCGCGGGCCGCGGCGTCGGCCTCTTCGAAGTGTTGCAGCACGAGCAGTACGGAGCCGAGCTTGTGGCAGATGCGCGCCAACTGGTCCTGCAACGCCATGTCTGATGGGTTGCGGGTGACCAGCTGGCGCTGCATGCCCCTCGCCTCTTCGAGCAGATCTGCGGCGGTCTGCAGCTCACGCGTTTGCAGAACCAGGCCAGCCAGGCTGCGGCACGCATCGGCTAGATAGTCGAGCACGGCCGGGTTGTCGGGATGTTGTTCTCGCAGGGCACGGTAGCGGGCCACGCAGGTCTCGACGCGGGCGCGCGCTTGCTCGGGAGCCTCAGGGGCCAGCCACTCCGCCAGGGTCATACCGACATGCAGGTGGTCGATCTGTGCCCGAAGATTGCCCGTGTCGGCCTCAGCCAGCCGTCGGTACCCGTCCAGGGCCGCGACCAGACCGGGCAGGGCGGTGTCCTGCCCGCGCTGGTGAGCGATCTGGGCTTGACGCTCCTGTGCCACAGCCAGCGAACGGGCGAGGTACAGATTGGCAGGATCTGTGTGTGCGGCCGCAGCGCGCAAGGCTACCGCATCATCGGCAAGTTCCTGCGCGCGGTCGAGCTCCCCAGCGAGCTGCAGGACTTCGGCGAGCAGCAGGCAGCTGGCGCTGAAGTCATGCTGTGCACGCCGGTTGTCGGGGACCTTCTCGAGGAGTGAGAGGTCGTGCTCGTAGGCTGATTGCAGCATGACCTGTGCGGAATCGAGCTGACCCTGGTGCAGGTGCCAGCGTCCGAGGCTTCCGTACGACGCGGATAGCTGGCGCCTCAGCAGGAAGGAGGCTGGATCCCGTGCGGCCAGGTCTCGACTGAGCTCGAGGGACTCCTGAAGAAGCTCCCCAGCCTCGTCCAGGGCCCCCAGCTCCTGGAGCAGTCTGCCGAGCTGGCGGGCGGTCTGGCTGCGCAGGCGCGCGACATTGACGTGGCTGGGGTCGAGCCTGCCCAGCGTGCGGAGAGCCTCGAGCCCGCTTTGGAAGAGCTGCAGGGCTTCCGTCTCGCGGCCGGCGAACGACAGCAACTCGCCTAGGTCTGTCTGTGCTGAGGCCCAATATTGTCGGTAGTGCCAGTTCTCTGGATTGCTGGCGAGGATGCTCGCCAGGTTTTCGAGGCAGCTCTCCAGCACGACGATGGCCCCGCCTGTGTCACCCTGCTCGAACTGCAGCCGCGCGGACTTCATGCGTAGCAGGGTGGTCTGCACCCGCAGTTGACGGTCGCCGGGCCTGCGCAGACGCGCCTCCCCGAGCAGCTGCGCCGCTTCGCTGAAAGCCGCGCGGGCGGCTGCCAGGTCTGCACAATCAGACTGCGCATCGCCGAGGTTGGCCAGGCTCTCGACCAGATCGCGCAAGCCGTCGATGTTGGTGGGATCGCGTCTCCAGGCCGCGCGCCCGATCTCGATCGCCAGGCCGAAGCTGGTCAGCGCCGGCTCCATCTGGCCGCGCAGAATCTGGATGCCCGCCGCTGTCTTGTACATCTGTGCGTGGATTCGCTGGATGCTCGCGTCGACGGTGTCTGCTGCCAGCATTGGAATGAAGGGCACAGCGCTCGTCAGGGTCTGGTCTGCGGCCGCCAGCTCGCCCTGGAGTCGCTGGATCTCCGCGATATGCAAGCAGGCCTGTACAAGCGCGACCCGCGGTTCCGGATCGTGCGGCTCGCGTTGCGTCAGCTCCAGATAGATTTGCTGTGCTTCTTGCGCCGCACGCAGCGCTGCGTCGAGATCCCCGCGCGCGACGCGCTCGAGCAAGGCGATCTGCAGCATCGTGAACGCCGTACCCCGCGAGCGGCTGCCCTCGTTCTTGCGCGCCTGCCGAAGCTCTTCCCAGCCTGCCAGAGCAACATCGAGCAGCTCTCGCGCGATCTGCTGCGAGTGGGTGTCCCCCAGCTCTTGGATCAGCCGCCCCTGCACCTTGTCGGCCAGCGCGTTCAGGGCTCCCTCGGCGATCTGCCCGCGCCGTTCAGCCCAGCGTTTCTGCTCGGAGAGCTGCTGGCTGCCCTGCTCGAGGCGCGTGTTCTGTGCTGCGATCTCGTCTCCGCGGGCGCGCAGCTCGGTGACCATCAGGCTCAGCACCACCACGGTCAAGACCATCACCGCAGCGATGGTGGTTCCTCCGCCGATCAGCGTCCGCCGCAAACGTTTGCGCGCCGAGCGGTTGGCTTGCTGCGTCCGACGGGCCTGGTCGAGCTGCTCCCGCAGGGGCTCGAGATGCGTTCCTGGCTCCGGGGCATCGGCCAGCCGGCCCAATTGGGTGTCAGCCAGGTTGAGGTCCCCAAGCTCAAGGGCGCAGCGCGCAAAGGCCAGGCTGGCGCTCCTTGCGCCCGACTGCGCCTCGGGGCTCTCCGGCCAGAGCCGGCGCGCCTCGCCGAACGCCGCGATGCATTCGGAGAAGCGCGTGTAGAGGTCACTGCGGGCTCTGGCGTCGAGCTGGGGCGCCTGTTCGGCTCGCGTCAGGCAGGTCTCCAGGCGCGTCAGAGCCCCGCGGCTGATCTCGAGGCTCTCGCGGTGGCCGACGTAGCGGCGCAAGCGTTGCTGGAATTCGAGCACGCTGCAACGCTCTTCAGGCCGCGCGGCCAGCGCGCACTGCAGCAGCGAGCGCGCTTCCTCTGGCAGATCCGGCGCGAGCGCGGGCAGCCTGCCGAGGATCGCCTGGGTGACCACCTGCAGAAAGGTCGCGCCCACATGTGGTGGCCGACCGTGAAGAATCTGGTACAGCAGACCTCCGAGCAGATAGACATCCGTCCAGGGACCTATTGCCTGGCCCCGGCCCTCGGCCAGCTCGGGCGGCATGTAGCAGGGAGTGCCACACGGACTGCGTACGCTGTCGCGGCCACGCAGCCGGGCATCCGGTGGTTCGGCGTAACTGACGGCAAGTCCCCAGTCCGTCAGCAAGACTTCGCCAAAGCGCCCCAGCATCACGTTCGAGGGCTTGAGGTCGCAGTGCGCGACGGCGCGGCTGTGCGCCAGGGCGACGGCGTTGCAGACTTGCAGCAGGATCTCGAGATGGCGCTCGGTGGGATGGTCGGCGGAGATCTTCCAGGGCTCGCCGTCGATCAGCTTCATCGCCAACTGCAGCTGGCCGTTGGCGTCGAAGCCCAGGTCGTGGACGGGCACGATGTTCGGGTGTTCCAAGCGGCCCTGGGTGACCGCCTCGGCGACGAAAGCCCGCGCTTGCGCGTTGCTGGCTTGTCCGCTCGGGGCGCGCAGGGTCTTGAGCGCAACCTCGCGGTCGAGCGAAGCCTGGCGCGCGCGGTAGACCACCCCCATGCCACCGCGGCCCAGCTCCTCCCCCAGGCGGAAGGGCGGGGGCTCCGGCGCCGTGGGGGGGGTGCTGGCCGCCGAGCTCGGAAGCTTGAAAGACCGTTCGGTGGAGAGGTCGGCGAGATCGACCTCGGGCCCCAAGGTCTGTCGCCAGCGGGCCTCGATCTGAGCAGAGTTGAGTGGCACGGCGGGCTCCTCGGTGCGTCTGTGCGGACGAGCGTGTCCTTCAATCTTTCTGCATGCGCGCGCCCGCGTCCATCTCTTGGCTGCATCGATGTGCCGAAGCTGGTTAGGAGGGGGCCGCCCGCGGAATCCCGCGCACATTCCTGGGCCTCGCTATACACTGGGAATGCACCTCCGCGGGAGCCATCATGAATCGTTGCGAAGACTGCCAGGAGCTGCGTCAGCTGGGGAACCCAGTGGGCGGCGAGCAGCTCAGGAAGTGTGTGGCCTGCGCTACGCTGGCACTCGCGACCGAGCCGGACAGTGATGGGGGCGCCTTCCAGGTCCTCCCCCCCGAGGCGGCTTTGCGGTGGATCCGCTCGGCTTTGCATCAACAACTTGACCAGAAGAACGAGAGCGAGCTCGGAGCTGAGCTCGAAGCGCTGCTCGTGAGCTTGCAGGTTCCTCTCGAAAGGCGGCCCGAGCTGGCCGACCAGCTCGCCAGCCCTGATTCCGCCGAACGAAGCCAGGCCGCCGACTGCCTGGGCAGAATCGGTCCGTCGGCGCGTGCGGCGGTTCCGGGGTTGTGCGTGGCGCTGCACGACGAGCATCCCGAGGTGCGCCTGCACGCCGCCTGGGCCCTGGGCCGCATCGGCGGCCTTACGGCATTGACGGCGCTGCTGCTGGCCGCTGAGGAGCGGCCGGAGCCGGCCATCGCGCGCGCTCTGGGACGTCTGGCTGCCAGCGCGGTGCAGCGGTTGCAGAGCCTGCTCGAGCACGAACAGCCAGCGGTGTCGGGTGTCGCCGCCTGGGCGCTCGGTCTGATCGGGGAGCAAGCCGTCGAGGCGGTTTCGGTTCTACGCCGCCAACTCGCGGACACGGGGGCTCCGCGGAAACGCACCGGTCAGGACGTCTGGCGACTGTGGGAGCGGCGGGTCTGGGCGCTGGGTCGGCTGGGGGACGCCGCCGATGTACCGATGCTCATCGATATTCTGCGCGAGCATCTCGACCGGAGCGAAGTGCGTCGGGTGATTGCGGGGGCGCTGGTGATGTTGGGGGCCCCGGCCGTCGAGGCGCTGATGCAGGCCCTGAGCGATACCGATTGGACGATGCGTTGGCGCGCGGCCGAGCTCCTCGGCTCGATGGGCGCCGCCGCCCGTCCGGCTTTGCCCGCCCTGAAGGCGCTGCGCAAAGACGCGAGACCGGCGGTGGGCGAAGCAGCGGCCAACAGCCTCAAGGCCATCCGCAACGCCTCGAAGGCCCAGCGTTGAGGCGCTCTTGCAGCCATCCTGTTAGCAGCCAGCCGACACCAAAAAAAACCGCGATCCTGAGCGGATCACGGCCTCTTGGATTGGGCGTAACTGGACTTGAACCAGTGACCTCCTCGATGTCAACGAGGCACTCTAGCCAACTGAGCTATACGCCCGAACGGCCCAAAGTTTATCGAGCCTTCGGTAAACCGCAAGCAGTTTTTTTGGCCCCCGTGGCGATCATCAAGATTTCCTGTACCCCCAGGAATCCGTCCCCCTGGCCGGAGTGCTCAAGGTCGCGCAGGCGCATCGAGACCGAGCTGTAGCGTTCGCGGAAGAGGTCCTGGAAACGCGCGAGGGCGGCCTCCTCGTCGAGCCCTTTGGAGTGGTAGGTCTTGAGCAGCAGTCCGCTTGGGCTCGCGTAGCTGGCGAGCAGATTGGCCCCGCTGTCGGCGCTGGCAGCGATCAGGCGGCGCCACTCGGCCTCGACCCGCGGGCGTGAGCAGAAGCCCGAGCGGAAGCGCAGCTGTTGCTCGGGATAGCGACCTTTGGTCAGGCCCTGGGCTGTCCGCTTGAGGCGCGGGTAGCGATAACGCGCCAGCTCTTCGAGCACGTGGTAGAAGCGCGAGTAGTTGTCGGCTGTGTACGGGGGATCGGCGTAGACGGCGTCCAGCGGTCCGCAGCGGAACCCCTGCGGGCCGATCAGCTCGACGAAGTCGCTCGACAGCGCACGGTTGTCGGGACTCAGCCTGGCGGCGCGCAGCTCACGCCGCTGGCTTGCTTCTGCGGCGTGGAAGCGTTCGCTGATGGAGATCGCCCGCCTTTGAAGCACGCGGGCCCTCTCGCGGGGCCGGCGCGGGTCGGTCGGTTGGGCAAAATGGCTGGTGCCCGAGGTCGAGACGCTCACGGCGTGCAACAACGCGGACAGGTAGTGGATGCGTCGTTTGCGGCTGGCCAGCTGAGAGATCGCGTAGCGCAGGCTGTCCGCCTCGATGGCCTGCCGCAGGCCGAGATAGACGTTGCCGTAGTAGGCGGTCAAGAGCGTGTAGGGAAAGGCGCGCGGGTCGCGCCGCCGGCGTTCGAGGGCGGTGCTCGAGTAGATCCCGCGAGCTCCCCCGAAGCAGGCACCGCTCGGCGTCTGGCCTGGGACGGGCGTTGTCGCCAACAGCTCGAGGTAGCGGGCGGGCTCAAGCTCGCCCGCGAGGGCACGGTCTTCGAGCTCCAGGGCCGGCGCCAGCTGTTCCTCGAGCGCTCTCCGGTTGCGGCCGCAGGCGTGGGCCAGCTCAGCCTCAGGATCGAGAGAGGCCAGGAAGCCTTGCAGCTCTGCTAGCTTCCCGTGCACGAGATGGGCTTCCGCCAGGACGCGGCACATCTCCTGGGCGTCGTTGGCGATCACTGTGTAGTCGCGCGCCAGGAACCGGCTGACCACGCCTGTGCCACAGAACAGGTCGAGCAGGCGCCCTCCTTCGGGGAGCGCCTGTTTCGCCGCTTCGTCGATGAACCCTTCGAGCAGGCGGGTCTTGGCCCCCATGTACCAGATGTTCTGGAAGCGCGGACGGGGCGCGCAACGGCGCGGAGTGCTCACCAACCTGGGCATGCGATACCTCACGGGGAGCGCCCGGGCTGGCCGGACGCGGGCGTGCGCCGGAAAAGAACTGCCGGCTGCTGTCCGGAATATCGGCTCGGGATGCGAGCAGCTTTTGGGGAAGATCAGATCAGCGCAGCAGACTTCCTGGCTGCCAATTCTCCAGGCTCTCTCGCCAGGAGCGCTGCGCCGGTGCGTGCACGAACCATTTCTCGACGCAGAACACACCCTCGTTCAGACCGAGCTCAAGCGCGAACAGTCGCGCCAGGCCTGCGTAGATTGCAGCCAACGTCAAGGCGCTTGCCCAGCCCTGCTCGACCGCTGTCGTAGACACGAATAGCCGCAACCAGACGAAATGTCTCAGCGCTGCGCTCTCCGGGTCGCTTGCGCGCAGCGGTCCCAGCTTCAACGCCCGCGGCGCGAGCGAGCGGCACAGGGTACGCTCGCTGCGGCTGAGGCCCGGCCCGGCGGCGCGCAGCTCGAGGCAGTCACGCAGCAATTGCCGGCCAGCAATCTGGCGCGCCCGCCGGGCTCCCACCCGTGTGCGGGCCTCCCGCAAGCCCGTCGCGAGGTCCGCTTCGTTTCGGACCGCTTCGAGCACACGCGCGCGCACGGCCTCCCAGCGCCGCCAGGGACCGCGCTCGCGCAGCGAGATGCTGGGCCGCTCGAGCTGGGTGAAGTCGTGCTCGACGCCAGCCGCAGCGGGTTGAGATGCGGGCTCGAGCTCAGCGATCTCGCTGGACAAGCGCGTCAGCGTGTCGCTGCAGGCCAGCGACACAGTCCAATATTCTGCCCCTGGGGTGCGGAAGACCAGCCACGGAAATGCCTGGCAGACAAGCGGCTTGCCCGCTGGACCGAACTGGCGATGCAGAAAGCATGCGCCGCCTTCTTCGAGGAAGCCACAGCGGCCTCGTTGCTTGCGCAGGTGGAAGGACCCGTCCTCATCGGCATGGAAACCTGCTGCCTCGGGGATGGCCTCGCCGCTGGCTTCCAGAGCGCTCTCGATGGCGCGTTTCTCCTCCGCCTCGACCCGCACTTCCCAGCCCTGGCAGCTGCGGGAGCACATCAAGCAACCCGTAGGCATGGCGAGGCTGGGGACGACGATACGGGGCACGCGTTTCATGGGGGGATTGTAGCTCGACGCTCCTCTTGCAGGGAGAGCGGCCAGCAGACTCTTGCATTGGCCGGCAGCACAGGAACAATACCCCAAACCGACCGGAGATTCGCGATGTCACAATTTCTGCCATGCCTGATCGTCGTTGCCCTGACCCTGTCCAGCTGCGGCGATCGGGGACAGGTTCCGCCCACGTCCCCTGATGCCGGGCAGAATCCGGCTGACTCCCTGCAGGTGGCCCCCGAGGAAGCAGCCCTCCCAGCCCTGGAGCTGGTCGAGAGTTGGCCTGTGGAGACGAGTCTGGACCACGCGGAGATCCCTGATGCCCCGGAGGTCTGGCAACAGATGTTCGCCGGAGCGACCAAGAGCCTCGAGCTGGGTTTCTTCTATGCGAGTCCGGAGCCCGACGGAACATTGGTCTGGCCGTTGGTCGAAACCATCGAGGCAGCTGCGGCGCGCGGCGTGCAGGTGCATTGCTTGTTCGACAAGAAGTTCTACGGCAATGACGGCATGCAGCAGATCCCTGATCGGCTCGCCGCTGTCGAGGGCATCGAGGTGCGCATCTACGACTTCGCGGCCCGTGGGGGCGGGGTCATGCACGCCAAGTACTTTATCGTCGATGGCAGTGAAGCCTTCTTCGGCAGCCAGAACTTTGACGAGCGCGCCCTCAGCCACATCCAGGAGCTGGGAATGCGTGTCCGGCAGCCCGCGCTGGTCGCGGCCATCCGGCAGGTCTTTGCCCTCGACTGGGCGCTGGCACAGTCCGAGGCCGAGCTCGAAGCGGTGCGGGCGGGTCTGGACGCCGCGCCCGCATTCCCTGTCAAGCTCGACTACGACGGAGCAGCAGTGCAGGTGACCCCTGTGTTCAGCCCGCGTGATTGGCTGCCGGGCGGTGGCGCGTGGGATCTGCCGGCTCTGCTCGCTGCCATCGAGGGAGCGCAGCAGCGCGTGCGCGTGCAGCTGCTCAGCTACAAGACCTATGGCTATGGGGGTGAAACCTTTACCGATCTCGATGATGCGTTGCGGGCGGCGGCCTCGCGAGGGGTGCAGATCGAGCTGTTGCTGGCAGATTGGAACACCGGTCGCAGCGCCATCGCCGGCTTGAAATCGCTGCAAAAAGAAACAGGCATAGAGGTGCGGATGGTGACCATTCCCGAGGCAAAGCAGGGATTCATCCCGTTCGCCCGGGTAGTCCACTGCAAGTACATGACTGTAGATGGCCACTTCGCGTGGGTGGGAACCAGCAACTGGAGCCCGGACTACTTCTACCAGAGCCGCAATCTGGGCCTGGTCGTCGAAGGCAGCAGTTTCGCACGAGATCTGGACGGATTCTTCGAAGACTTGTGGCAGGGCCCCTACGTTGAGACCGTCGATCCCGAGCGGGAGTATGAGGCCAAGCGGATAGCGCAGTAGGGAATCAGGGAAAACGGACGAGGTCGTTGTAACAGTTCAGCAGGCCGATCAGTTTGTCGAAGTGCTCACCGACGTCGGACTTGACGATATAGCCTGCGACATTCTGGGCGTAGGCCGCCGCTTTATCATCTTCTGCTCGCGAAGTCGTCAGCATGAACACGACGGTTTTTTTCAACTCGGGATCTGCCCGCAGCTCCTTGAGGAACTCGAGTCCGTTCATGCGCGGCATGTTGATGTCGAGCAATACCAAGAACGGGCGGGCTGGACGCACCTTGTCATCGGTACCGCGCAGCCGCTTCAATGCTTCGATGCCGTCTTCTTCGAAGAGCAGGGGGAAGTCGATGTTGCGGCGACGGAATGCGCGGCGGAGAGCCTTGGCATCCACGACGTCATCATCGACGACCAGCACGCTAAGCTTGCTGCGAAAGAGGTCGCTTTCCACCGTGGTTCGGTTCCTCTAGGGCGTTCATTCGGCGGAACATTAATGGAATACCAGGAAAGTGTAGATGGCGGTCCCATAGACGTCGAGCGCCAATTGTAGCACTCCTTTCCGCTCTTAGCGCGCTCTCTGGAGGACATCGTCGTACAATCAGCAGGTCTTTGCAGCAAATTTTCTGCCATTTTTGTCTTTATTCCCAGGTACCTGACGTCGGTCAACGTCGCCAAGCACACGCGGATCGGCGGATCATGCCGCAGGGTAGACGTCAGACCTCAGATTGGACAACTTGAGGCTTGATCGGGCAGTGTCTAGACTTCATACCAGGTAGGGGATGCGCGGGAAGACCTGAAATGGCCGACAGTTTCAATATTCTGATCGTCGATGACGATGACGTGGATCGTATGTCAGTGCAGCGGCTGTTGCAGCGCAGTGGCTTGGACTGCGAGATCCACGAGGCCTCGAACGTCGCCCAGGCGTGTGAAGCGCTGCTCGAGCAGGCGTTCGACTGTGCGTTGCTCGATCACCTGTTGCCCGATGGGAATGCTTTTGAGGTGCTCGAACGGGTCCATCAGCGGGATTGCCCCATGACGCCCATCGTTGTGCTGACGGGTTTCAGTGACCACGCCCTTGGGCTGCAGCTGCTGCAGGCCGGTGCCCAGGACTTCCTGAGGAAGGGCGACATCACGAGTGAGAACCTGCTGCGCTCGATCCGCTATGCGATGGAGAGACAACGCCTGCACCGCGATCTGGTCGAGACGGTAGATCGGCTGTCTCAGATCGCCGGCCAAGACAGCTTGACGGGTCTGCTCGACCGGCGCGGATTCGAGAGCCTCCTGAAAGCAGAGTTTGCCGGGCAGCCGGGCAAAGAGTTCTGGACCGCTGTGCTTCGGGTCCACCTCCGCGGTCTGGATGCCCTCAATCGCGAGCACGGGTACGCTCTGGCGGATCGTTGTCTCGTGGCTCTGGCCGCGCGACTCCGCACGGTACTCGGGGCGAGTGTGCCACTGGCGCGTTTGGGAGCGGGCGAGTTCCTCAGTCTGCAACCGAGCTCGCTCGAAGAAGAGGTCCGCGCGCAAGCAGAGGCATTGCGTACCTCATTGCAGGAACAACCGCTGCTCGATGAGCTGCCCGAGAGCTCTCGGTCCGTCGAGGTCGCCGCGGCGAGCGTGCGCACCGAGAGTGATACGCTGGGGCCGTTTCTCGATACCCTGCAGGCAACCCTGCGTGAAGCGCAAGCACCCCCGCCTCGCTCCAAGAAGGCGGCGAGCACGGCGAACACGGCCCAGTGGCTGCTGCAAAAACTGCAGCCGGAGGTCGCAATCCAGCCCGTGATCGACCTGCAAGAGAACCGTCCTGTGGGCTACGAGTTGCTGATCCGGTTTCCTCAGGACGACCTCGAGCCGCATACCTTGTTTGCACACGCACGGCAGGCCGGCGTGTTGCGGCAGGTCGACCTGCGCATGGCCGCCTGCTGCTTGCAACAAGCCCAGGACATCGCCCGCACGCATCCGCTGCATCTGAATCTTTTCCCGCAAACGTTGACGGAGACCCCCATTGAAGAGTTGATCGAGCTGTTCCGCATTCTGCCCAAGTTCCCGATCATCGACCTCGATAGTCGCTGGATTCGGGCCCAGGGCTCGTTCTTCAACCGTGTCGCCGCGCTGCGCCGGCGCGGTGTCCCGTTTGCAGTCGACCACCTCGGCTACGGCCAGTCGACCCTGCAGAGCTTCTTGCGCATTGCTCCACGTGTGGTCAAGACGGACTGCCGCTTGGTGCGTGGGCTGGCCAACAACGTCGAGAAGAATACGGTCTTGGCAGGTCTGACGCAGATCGCCAAGGCGCTGGAGATACGCATCGTCGCGGTGGGGGTCGAGTCGCGGGAAGACCTGGAGGCGGTCAAGGCCCTGGGGATCCGCTTCGTGCAGGGCTATCTTTTTGCACGTCCTGGCAGGGTGTCGCCTACAGTTGTCGAGTCCTGAGCTAGAGCTAAGATCCGGAGCCCGACAGGGCCTCGGCCAAAGCCGTCCCATTCTGGAAGCGTTGCTCAGGGTCCTTGTGCAGCAGCGTCTGGACGACCGCACAGATCTCGGCCGAGACGTCCGGACGGTAGGCTGCCAGGCGCGGAGGCGCCGAGAGGATGTGCTGGCGCATGATCGACGCCGGGGTGTTTCCCGGGAAAGGCAGGCGGGCAGTCAGGAAGTAGAACAGTGTGCAGCCGAGCGCGTATAGATCGGTGCGCCCGTCGGGCACCCGTTGGTCGTCCCATTGCTCAGGCGCCATGTACGCAGGCGTGCCGAGGACAAAGCCTGTCTGGGTGACCTGGGCCTGCCTGTCGTCCATCTTGGCCAGGCCGAAGTCCGCGACCCGCACAGTGCCTTCGTCGTTGAGTAGCAGGTTGTCGGGCTTGACATCGCGGTGCACGATTCCCTTGCACTCGGCGGCATGCAATCCGCGGGCTGCCTCGCTGATCAGGCGAGCTGCCAGCGCTTCGTTGAGCGCTCCGCGCTCTTCGATCAGGTCGCCGGTACTTCCTCCACCCGCAAAACCCATCACGATGTGGAAACGCCCCTGGACCTCGAACATGTCGTAGATCGGGATGATGTTCGGATGGTCGAGGCTCGCCAGCACCCGGGCCTCGCGCTTGAAGCGCTCGATGCACTCGAAGTCGTTGGTCAGCTCTGCGGGTAGCACCTTGAGCGCTACTTTGCGGTCCAACTCGATCTGACGGGCGGCGTAGACGGTTCCCATGCCCCCGACGCCGAGCACGTTGCCCATTTCATAGCCACGCAGCTGCGAACCGGGGCTCAGGTGGTGGGAAGGACGGGCGGCCTCGCTGTTGAGCAGGCTGTGCACCATTTCGACCAGCTGCCTGGGCGTGAAAGGCCGCACGAGCACCCGTACCCGGTCGAACAAGCCGAGGCAGCGCTGGGCGACATCCCAGTCGATGCTGGTGGTGAACAAGATCGGCATCGCTGGAGGACGCGCGCCAGCCAACAGCCTCACCAGCGGCGAGTTTTCGCTCTCGAGCTCGCAGACCAGCAACTCCGGCGGGTCCGTTGCCAGCTGCGCCTGCAGGCCCGCTTGATCGCTGACGGCATCGACTTCGAAGCCATCGACAACGAGCCAATGGGCGACCTCGGCCTGGCGCGCTGGATCGGCATCAGCGACCAGCAGCCGGTGCGGAATCGGCTCAGGTTTGATTTCAACGGTCGACTCTTTGCCTGCCTGGGGAGGTGACACAGGCCCTGCAGCAGGCAGGGCCATGCGTTGGTGGCGGGCCATCGCATAGCGGATGGCGTGCAGCAGGGTTTCCGTGCTGATGCGGGCCTTGACCAGGTAGTCCTGCGCCCCTGCAGTCAACAGCTGCAGGCTGTGTTCGCCGTCGTGCTCACCAGAGAGAATCACGATGGGGATCGCAGACCGGCCATCGGGACAGACCCTGGACAGCATGTCGAAGGCCGTCCCGTCCGGCAGATTCAAGTCGAGCAGAGCGCAGTCGTAGCTTCCTGTCTTGAACGCCTCGAGGCCCTCGGCGAGATTGACGGCCTCGTCGAGGTGGACTGTCATCCCCTCCGCGCGCGCGAGACTCCGCCGCACGGCCATGCGGTCTACATCATCATCATCAATCAAGAGAATGTTCATAATTGTCGCCATCAGGTTCCGCCCCATAGTAGCGGGGAACAGGCGGCTGCGCCAATCCGTGCGGCGGAGTCATGTGCGTTGCGGCTTTGCGCAGAACCTGCCTCTGATCTAGACTCTGAACGTCTAGCTCAGAGGATGGTGGTGTGGCCGACGCAGGTGCAAGAGACATGACCCGGCGCGGGCTCAAGAGCCTGATCCGGCGCAAATTCTTGACAGAGAGTTTTGCGGACGAAGCGGATAGCGCCGAGGCCCCCGAGGCTCTCGCGACACGCCTGATCGAGAACGGCTCGCTGAGTGAGGTCCAGTACGCGGCGGCTCTGGCCGAAGAGGCCCAGACCGATGTCGTTTTCGCGGACCCTGAGGGCATCGACCGCGATGTGCTGGCCGACTATTCCCCCGAGTTGTTGCGCCGACACCGCGCGGTTCCCCTGTGCCGCGACGACGACGAGGTCGTGGTCGCTTTCGACCAGGTTCCCGACGGTAGCGTGCTGGCCGAGCTCGAAGCGCACACCGGACATAGGGTGCGGCCGGTAATGACCACCCGGAGCCGCGTCTTTCAGATCCTCTACCCCGAAGGCGCACCGCCCCCGAGCGTTGGAGTCGTTCTATCCGTCGATGGTCCACCGGACTGGCTGCGGGTCCTGCTTGTGCGGGCCTGGAAGCAGGGTGCCTCTGCGTTGCGGATCGATGCCCTGCAGGACGAGTTGGTAGTGCGCCAACTTCTTGAAGGCGGCTGGCAGCTGGTCGAGAAGCTGCCCTGTGCGCGCTTGAAAGAGCTGGTCGAGGCCCAGAACCGCTTCCCCGGCTTCCCCCTCGCCATCGATGATTCTGACCCGGTTCTCTGTCTGCTCGAGCAGACCTCTGGAGATCCACGCGGGCCCAGCTTTCGGATTGCGTTGCGGAGCTGGGGACTCGAGCCGGCCCTGTCCGATTTTCAGCTCGATGCGACGCTCAAGACGGCCGTGCAGTGCTCACTTGCGCAAGAAACCGGCCTGTTGCTGTGCAGCGCTCCGGAGGAGTCTCTCGCTGCGCGCCTGTCCTGCGCCCTAGCACGTATTGGAGGCATGGGGCGCATCCTGGGCTTGGTCGAGGCCGGTCCGTGGACCTGGCCGAGCAGCGCGCGGCGGCTGCCTGATCTCGAAGCGGCGGCACGCGCGGCGGATGTCGTGGTGTCCTTGCGCACCGAGCTCCGCGATCTGCCCGCCGCAGTGGAAGTCGCCAGCCGACGGCTGGTGATCGTGGCGCTGAGCGAACCTCAAGCGGCGTGCGCCGTGCTGGCGATGCTGGAAGCGGGCTGTCGGCCGTCTCTGGTGGCAGCAAACCTGATCGTCGTGCTGCAGGCAGACTCCACGCCACCTCACGCGCTGGAGATTCTGCGGCTCGGCAACGATGAGCGCGCGGCCATCGCAGCCGATGACCGCACACAGCTGGCCCGCCTGCTTTGGACAGCCTGATTCCCCGGGAGTCCCGATGGACCTGTTGGCGTTGTTGATGTACTCGAAGAAAGTCGGCGGCTCCGACCTGCATCTGAGCTCCGGCGCGCCAGCGATGGTGCGTAAGCACGGCTCGACACACAAGCTCTCATCACCCGGCTCGACGCGGCCCTTGTGCTTTGAACCAGAGAGCCTGCGGCGGCTGCTGTTCGACGTGCTCAGCGAAGGGCAGCAGAATCGGCTTGAGGCTGACAAAGAGCTGGACTTTGCCGTCAGCCTCAGCGACGAGACCCGTTTCCGCGGCAACATATTCTACCAAAAGCGCGGCATCGCCGCGGTGTTCCGGGTGATTCCCACAAAAGTCCCGACCATCGAGCAGCTCGCTCTGCCCGCGGTGATCCACGACTTCTGCAAGCTCCACAAGGGGCTGGTGCTGGTCACCGGGCCCACCGGCTCGGGCAAGTCGACCACTCTGGCGGCCATGCTCAACTCGATCAATCAGACGCTCGCTGGACACATCATCACCATTGAAGACCCGATCGAGTTCGTCCACGAGCCGCGCAAATGCATGGTCAACCAACGCGAGCTGGGCCAGCACACCCTCAGCTTCAACAATGCCCTGCGCAGCGCTCTGCGCGAGGACCCCGACGTGATTCTGGTCGGAGAAATGCGCGACCTCGAGACGATCTCGCTGGCCATCACCTGCGCCGAGACCGGCCACCTGGTGATGAGCACTCTGCACACCCAGAGCGCCTCACAGACTGTCGAGCGTATTGTCAACGTGTTCCCGGCCAACCAACAGGCGCAGATCCGGGCGATGTTCTCGAATAGCCTGCAAGCCATCATCTCCCAGATCCTGCTCGAGAAGAACGGTGGCGGGCGGGTGGCGGCCTTCGAGATCCTGGTGGCGACGCCGGCGGTACGGGCTCTGATCCGGGACGGCAAGACCGTGCAGATTCCCAGCGCCATCCAGACAGGGCGCAAGTACGGCATGGTCAGTCTTGAGCAGTCGCTGACCCGCCTGGCGCAGGAGCGCGCCATCGACCAGGAAGTGGCCGACCATCACCTCGGCCTGCTCGGTCTGTCGAAAGGGATTTCCGGTGGGGCCGGCGGACAGGCAAATTCCAGCCGCAACGCACCGCCCAAGCCCGAACGCGGTTCCTTGTTCGGGCGCGAATCCAAGCGCACCACGCGGAACGAGGGCGAGGCCCCGAGCGCGGGCCGCAGCCAGCGCCCCAGCCGTCGCAGCAACTACCGTTACACCTGAGGCTCGGCATGGAACGCAATCCCGAAGGGCTGTTGCGGCACTGGCTCGAGAAACTTGTCACGCTCGATGGCAGCGATCTCTATGTGGTCGCAGGCAGTCCACCGATGGCCGGCGTGCACGGCGATCTGCGGGCGCTGATGAAGCAACCTCTGCGGCGCGCCGATGTCGATGCGCTGGTCCAGGTGTTGCTGAGTGAGGCGCAACTCCAGGCGCTCAAGAAGAAACCCGAGCTCGATCTGGCCTACAGTCTGCCCAGCAAGGCGCGCTTCCGTGTCAATGTCTACCGCGAGCGGGGGCGGCTGGCCTTCGTGGCGCGGCGGGTCAAGACCGAGGTGCCGACGGTCGAAGAGCTCGGCTTGCCGCCCGTGCTCGAGAAGCTGGCCGTGCTCAACCGCGGCATGGTGCTGGTCGTCGGCGCGACGGGCACGGGCAAGTCGACGACCCTGGCGGCGATGGTCGACCATCGCAATCAACGCCGCAGTGGCCACATCGTGACCATCGAGGATCCGATCGAGTTCCTCCACCCCCATCGGCGCAGCATCGTCAGTCAGCGTGAGCTGGGAACCGATACGGACAGCTACGCCGATGCCCTCAAGAGTGCGTTGCGTCAAGCACCGTCGGTGGTGTTGATCGGTGAGGTGCGCGACCGCGATACCGCGGAGGCGCTGCTTCGGGTCTCTGAGACGGGCCATCTGGTGCTGTCGACGCTGCACGCGTCCAGTTGCATCCAGGCACTGGAGCGTTTTGTGGACCTGTTCGAGCAGGAGCGCCGCGAGCAGGTCTATGCCCATCTGTCGATGGAGCTGGCAGGCCTGGTGGCTCAGCGGCTGGTGCACAGTCCCCGCCACCAACGACGCTTCGCGGCTCTGGAGATCGTGGTGCCCAGCCCGCGTGCCCGCGAGCTGATCGCGCAGCGAGACCTGCAGACATTGCGGGAATACATGGGCGAAGCCCGCGGCAGCGCCGACATCCAGACTTTCGATGACGCCCTGTTCGAGCTGATCCGCAGCGAGAGCATCCGGCTGGATGATGCTCTCCCGCATGCGGACAGCATCTCTGGCTTGAAGATGCGCATGCGGAAGCTGGAAACGCTGCGGCCGCAAGCACCTCAGATCGGGGGAGAGTTCGATCTGCGTATGATGTAGGCTGTAGGAGGCCCGCGAAAGAGCACGCGCGTGCGTCCTGTTCGTACGAGCAAAGCAATGGATCCACAACGAGGCCACAGGAACCAGGCTGCATGATCCCACGTCTCTTGATCGTCGATGACGACCCGATCGACCGGAAGCTGTTCCGCCGCTACCTCGAACAAGGCTCCCCAGAGGGCAGCTTTTCGATCGAGGAGGCCGAGAGTGTGCGTGCCGCGCGCCGGCGCTTGCTGAATGGCCATTTCGACTGCGTGCTGCTCGATCATCTGCTGCTCGACGGCACAGCTTTCGACCTGTTGCGCTTCCTCAACCAGCGCACGAGCGCGCCCCCTGTGGTTGTCTTGACCGGCAACAACGACGAGCAGTTGGCCCTCGAGCTGCTCGCCAACGGCGCCGATGACTACCTGTTGAAAGACCGATTGAGCGGCCAGGCCCTGACCCAGGCGGTGCGCTTCGCCATCGCCCGGCACCAGGCGCCGCGTTTCCATGCCTCCGGTCCGGTGGCCCCGCCCGTGGCGCCGCCTTCGGGCATACGTCCTTGGACCGAGCGTCTGCGCGGTGAGGTGCATGGCTACCGCATCGACGGTATGCTGGGTGCGGGGGCGATGGGGGCGGTGTTCGAGGCTGTCCAGCTCAGCCTGGGCCGCAAGGTGGCGATCAAGGTGATTCCCCCGTTGCTGGCCAAAGACCCCGAGTCTATGCAACGCTTCGAGCAGGAAGCGCGGATTCTCGCGTGCTTCGACAGTCCTTTCATCATCCCGATCTACGACATGTTCCAGCACGAGCAGCTCTACTGCATCGTGATGGCCTTTGCCGATGGGGGCAGCGTCGAAGGGCTCTTGCAGCGTGAGCGACGGGTGTCTCCGCGGCGGGCCACCGGGATCGTTCGCGATGCGGCTCTCGGCCTGTTCGCGGCTTCGAGTCAGGGGATCGTGCATCGAGACATCAAACCGGGCAACCTGCTCTTGAGCGCGCGCGGTCAAGTGCGCATCGCTGACTTCGGGCTCGCAAAGCTGAGCCGCAATGCACAGGTTCTGACGGCTCCGGGCATCGTCTTGGGATCTGCGGCCTACATGGCCCCCGAGCAATGGTATGACACGGCCGAGCTCGATACGCGTTGTGACTTGTACGCGCTCGGCTGCACACTCTTTCACCTGTTGACTGGTAGGCTCCCCTTCGTCTCGAACTCTCCCGAAGAGATGATGCGCTTCCATCTAGAGTCCGATCCGC
Source organism: Planctomycetota bacterium (assembly GCA_029260765.1). Classification (GTDB taxonomy): domain Bacteria; phylum Planctomycetota; class J058; order JAJDCP01; family JAJDCP01; genus JAJDCP01. The sequence continues at coordinate 69,906 of JAJDCP010000075.1, read as the reverse complement.
CTGAGGTCTCGGACTACTGTGCCGACTGCCCCACGGCCCTCGCAGATATCGCCCGCAAGCTGCTCGAGAAGGCCCCGGAGCGGCGCTACCAGGACGGCTCGAAGCTCGCCCGCGACCTGCACGCCTGCCTGACGGCGCGCAGCAGGGCGGAGCGATGAGCAGTTTGCGTCTGTTGCTGGTCGACGACGACATCATCGACCGCAAGACGGTCAGCCGCTGTCTCGAGCGCAGCGGGCTCGATTTCAAGCTCGATCAGGTGGTCAGCGTGAGCGAAGCCTGCGACGCCCTGTGTCTGCAGAGCTACGACTGCGCCCTGCTCGATTTCTGCTTGCCTGACGGCAACGCGTACGATGTGCTCGATGCCTTGCAGCAGGCGGGTCGGCCCCGCATTCCCATCGTGATCCTGACCGGTGAGGGGGATGACAGTCAAGCAGAAGGTCTGTTGAACTCGGGGGTTCAGGACTTTCTGCTCAAGGGCCATCTCGACGGGGAGAAGCTCGCGCACGCCATCCGCTTCGCGATCTTGCGGCATCGCTTTGGCGCGGGGCACGCGCCTTCCCTGCAGGGCGTGCCGCCTTCTATGCCGGGCTTGCCGCCTACCATGCCGGTCGAGCCGCCCTCGGACACCTTGGCGCTGCAGAGCCATGATTTTGCTGTGTTGTTGTTCGGCGTCGGGGCCGAGCGGCAAAGGCTGCGAGAATGGCTGAAGAATGTCTCGCTGGTTGCCGTGCGATTGATCACGCCGCGCCAGTTGTTCGAGGCGCTGCATTTCCAGAGCCCCCAGCTGGTGGTGATCGACGAGGCTCTCTGGGATCAAAGTGATCCCGATTGTCAGAAGGCCTGGCAGATTGTGCAGCGGCAGCGCCTGCCGTTGCTCAGTGTTGCCGCCCCGGGCAGGGCCGCCGCATTGAGCGCGGTGTCGCTCGAGCGGCCCCTTCAAGGCGCAGTCTTTGAGCAGTGTGTGCGACGCTTGTTGCGCAGTGATCCTCAGAGTTTCAGTGCGTTTCAGCAGCAGCTGGCCAAGGAGGCCGGTCTGTCCGCCGAGGCGCTGACGGGCAGTGATCCGACCCGTCTCTATGAGCTCGCGCCGCAGCTCGGTTGGGAACAAGAGCGCTTGGCGCGGGTCGCGGCAGAGTTTCTGGGGCTGGGTTTTCTGGCGAAGATCCCGGTGGCCGAGCTCGATTTCCGTCTGGCACCGGTGGGACGCTGCACCGTCTTGGGAGTCGTGCCTCTGCGCAATGAACAGGGAGAGCTGCGCCTGGCGGTCTCGAATCCGTTCGACGTCGGCCAGGTCCGCAGCGAGCTGGAGGTCGAGGCGTCGTTGGTGGTCGTGCCTCCTGCTGTCTTGACCGCCTGCCTCGATGCGCGCAGTGGCTACTCCACCGACTTCGGGCAGGCCCGCGAAGCACGTATGGCGGCACCTCCCGCTCCGCCGAATGCAAGCCTTGAACATGCCGAGCAGTTGCTACAGAAGCTGCCGGGCTACAAGGTCTTGCGTTTGCTGGGCAAGGGGGCGATGGGGGCGGTCTTTCTGGCGTGCCAGCTGAAACTGGGGCGCGAAGTGGCTGTCAAGGTCTTGAGCCCGAAGTTCAGGCCTGGAGCGCGTTACCGTGAGCGCTTCGAACGCGAGGCGCGGATTCTTGCGCAAGTGGAACATTCGGCCATTATTCCGATCTATGACATCTTCGAGATCGAGGGCTACCTCTGCATCGTCATGGGTTTTGCCGGAGGCGGGTGCCTCCGTGACCTGCTCGACCGCAAGCCGTGCGTGGAGCCGGGGCTCGTTGCCCATTTCGCCCGCAATGCGGGCTTGGGACTGTGGGCGGCGGCGCGCCAGCAGGTCATCCATCGCGATATCAAACCAGAGAATCTGCTGCTCACCTCGGCGGGCGAGCTGAAGATCGCCGACTTCGGCCTGGCGCGCAATCTCGATGAAGATCAACGCCTGACCCGCAGTGGTACGCTGTTGGGCACGCCGCATTACATGGCTCCGGAGTATTGGTCGCAGGGAGTGGCCGACCACCGTGCCGACCTGTATGCGCTCGGGTGCACCATGTTCGAATTGCTGGCTGGGGAAGTGCCCTATGGTGGCAGCGTCATGGAGGTGATGATGGGCCACCTGGACACGCCTGTGCCGCTGCTGGGGAGTCGGCGTCCCGACATTCCGGCAGGGCTGTTGCGGGTCATCGGCAGACTCCTGGCGAAAGATCCCAGCGGCCGCATCCAGACCGGAGAGGAGCTGGCCGAGCTGCTCTTGCCCCACGCTAGGGTGCCCACGGGGTTTGACCCGAACAGCTATGGGATGGGCACGGAGCAGACCTTGTGTTGAGATAGACGCGCAGCCACAGAATGCGATGCAGGAATCGGCGAGACCATGACCGAGGCGATGTCGAATAAAAGTGCGAAGTATCCGACGGCCTCCAAGCCGGTCGAGACGGCGTCGTCCGGCGTCGAGGAATCTCTCCGCATTGTGATCGTCGAGGACAATCCGTCCGACGCCTTCTTTTTGCAGAGTCTTCTCAGCGCGGCAGGTTTCACCCAACCTGTGCAGCATGCTGCGTGCCTGGCCGAGCTGGAAGAGCTGGCGGTTGCATGCGACTTGCTGCTGCTCGATCTGCACCTGCCCGATAGTGGCGGCATCGAGACATTGCAGCGGGCACGCAGCCTTTGTCCCAAAGTTCCGATCATCATCCTCTCCGGGCAGGATGATCTCGAGCTGGCGCGCGCCTGCATCGAAGCCGGTGCCCAGGACTATCTGGGCAAAGGGGCCATCGATCCGTTGCAGTTGCGGCGCTCGATCGCCTATGCCTTCTCACGCCGACGAGAAGCAGAGCTGCAGCGGATGGGCGAGAGATTGCGGCGTGCGGAGCTATTGCAGCGCTTGACCGATGCCTCCGTGCTGGTCGTCACGGCGGCGACGTTTGCCCGCATGCTGCAGCTGTCTGCAGGTGCAGCCCGGCGAGCTTTCGGTGCGGGTCTTGCGGTTGTTGAGTTCCGCTCGGAGGATGGCGAAGAGCATAGGGCCGTCTCCACCGCCAGGGCGCCGGCCCAGAGAGTCCCCGACGTGCTGCGGGTGCAGCTGCATTCCACCGATGGGCCCTGCCTGGGGACGCGAGAACAACTCGCCGCGGTGGGGCATCGCAGCTGGCTGGCAGTGCCGCTGCTGCGCAACGACGGCAGCCAGGTCGGGGGGATCCACCTGTTCGACAAGCTCACGGGCCCTTTCGATGCTGAGGACACGGCATTGCTCGAACAGCTGGCTCGGCTGGTGTCGGTCAACCTGCAGCTGCACCGCACCCACGAGATCCTGCAAGCGACCAGCCACAGCCTGGAAGAGGCGAACAAAGAGCTCGGCAGCTTGATCTTCGGGGCGTCCCACGACCTCACGGCACCCTTGCGGGGATTGGGGCATCTGGTCTGTTTTGTCGAAGAAGATCTCGCGGCCGGGGAGACCGAATCGGTGGCGGAACACCTGACGTTGATGCGTGGACGTCTGCGTCGGATGCAGGAGTTGTTGAATGACCTGCGCGAGTACGCGGCCCTGAGCACGCGCCGGCCGCAGACCGCGGGATCGGATGGGGACGAACTGTTACGGGCGATGCGACGGGGTTCATTCATTTCGGGTCCCTTCGAGCTGGTGCTCCCCGACAGCCTGCCACGGGTCGATTGCGAGCCGGGTCTGTTGTTGCGGTTGCTGGGGATTTGCATGCAAAATGCGGTCAAGCACCACGACCGTGAGCAGGGGCGGGTCGAGTTGCTGGTCTCAGCGGGAAAGGATGAGCTGATTCTCGAAGTCCGGGACGACGGCCCGGGGATCCCGCCCAGGTTCCATCAGCGGGTCTTCGAGATGTTTCAGACTCTCCGGCCTCGGGATACCGTCGAGGGCAGTGGCATGGGGCTCGCGCTGGCACGCAAGATCGTCGACCTGGTGGGCGGCAGCATCGCGATCGAATCCGACGGCGGTCGGGGGACTTGTGTGCGTATTGCCTGGCCGAAGCCGCGAGCGGGTGTGGGGTCTTCGGCCTAATCGGTGAACAGCCGCTCGAATTCAGGCGTGCCGCGCAGTTGCTCGAAGGCTGGATCGCGCGTCTGCACGTCCTGATAGATCTGCCGCAGTCTCACCAGCTCCTGCCTGGCCTCGCCGCCCTGTTGTGTTTCAAGCTCGACGATGTATGCGCGCAACCCGCTGAGAGCGATCTCCAGCCAGGTGAGACACTGTCTGCGGGCATCGGGTAGCATACCCGCGGCCCTCGCTCCCTGCAGGAATGCTGAACCTTCTCCAGAGAAGGTGGGATCGGCCAATGCCAGCTCATAGTGTTTCAGGGCTTCCTGGCCGCGGCCGTCGCGCTGCAGTGCCTCTGCGAGCTGAAAGTGTTCGACGGCGTTGCCGGGGAGGCGCGTGCCGGCCAACAGCTGTGTGCGCAGCAGCCGTGTGTCTGCATCCGCCAGCTCTTCGTACAGGAACTCCAGCTCATCCTGATGTTGGGGCGCGCGCAACACGACCTGCTCGTGGTTGGCGACGGCCTGCAGCAGGAACTCGTGCGCTCTCTCGAGGCGACCGAGGCGGGTCGCCAGCATCGCGAAGAAGTACAGGCTCATCGATAGATCGGCGGCAACCAGAGTGTTTCCGGGTTGGTCGGCAACCAACGCGACCTGCAGCGCGACGGTCTGCTCGAAATGTTGCCAGGCCCGTTCTGGCTGTCCGAGACGTTCGCAGACCCGGGCGCTGACACCGTGACTGAGCGAAAGGTCGTGGCGCAGTCGGGCGTAGTTGCTGTCTGCTTCCACAAGCAGCTGCTGGGTGGCGAGGGCCTCGTCGAGCAATAACAGCGCGAGCGAGTCGGCTCCTTGCTGCTCGCGGGCCACCGCCAGCGAGAACAAGCCGACCGCCACCTCGCGACGCATCGGTGGCGTGCTCCCGTACGCGGCTTCGAGGGCTCGCGCCTGCTCGAGGCTGGCGGAGAATGCGGCCGCGGCTTCGTCCCCTTGCCCTTGCGCGCTCAGCACGCGTCCCTGCCGGCCCCAAAGCTGCAGCGCCGTCTCACGCAGCAGCGGGTGCTGAGGAAAGTCTTCCCGCAAGCGCCGCAGCAGCTGGTCAGCCTCAGCGAGCAGCGAGCTGGCTGCCGGCAGGTTGCCCGCCAGGAAACGGCTATTGCCGGCTTCGGAGAGAGCGCGCACCAGCCCATCGGCAGCCCGCAGGTCCCCCAGGCCCAGAGCGCGCAGCTTGCGCGCCCGCTCGATGGCCTCGCTGAAGATGGCGTCGGCGGTCTTCAGGTCGCCTGCCAGCTCTTCCGCCCGTCCCACCTGCAGAAGAGAGCGGCACAGCGACAGGCGTGAGAATATGTCAGCGCTGTCGGCCGCGCCCAGGTGACGGGCCAGCTCCAAGCCGTCAGCCGCAAGCCGGCGGGCGGTCTCGAGCTCACCCAGGCTCAGCGCCAGCTCGCTGAGGTCTTCGAGGCAGGTACGGGTGTGGCCCAGGGAGCTCCTGGTGCGGCGCGGTGCGGCGCGCCACAGCTCGAGTGCCTCATGGTAGAGCTCACGGGCATCTGCCAGGGAGCGCTCGGAATCGAGCAGGCTCGCCAGGCTGCGCAGAGCCTTCCCTAGCAGCAGGCGGCTCTCTTCGAGGCCGGGGCTGCGGCTGAACAATCGTTGAGCGCGCTCAAGCCCTTCCCGCAACAACACATCGGCCTGGGCGTGCGCGCCCTGGTTGTGGCGCAACGACCCGAGCTGATGCAGGGCATCGCACAGGTCGGCTTGCGCGCGGAAATTGGCAGGGTTGCGCGCCTCAAGCCCGCGGGCCAGCTCGAGAGCTTCCTCGAGCAGCGCTCCTGAGCTGCCGGGCCGTCCCAGGATCTGCTCCAGGTCTGCCAGCGGTGTCAGCACGTCGAGCAGATCGTTCTGCGCAAATGCGTCGTCTGGGTTGAGGCGCAGCTGTTCGCGGGCGAGCTCCAGGCTGCGACGGTAGAAGTTCAGACTCTTCTGGTGCTCACCCTGGTTGCAATGGAGCTGCGCGAGACGCCTGAAGGCGACTTGTTGGTTGCGTTGGTTGAGCGCGTTGGGTTCGAGCGCAAGCAGCCGCTCGTCGATCTCCAGAGCCTGTTCCAAAATGGCTCGCGCGGTCTCGAGCTGTCCTCGTTGCATCGCCAGGATGCCCTGGGCATCGAGGCTGCTGGTCAACCCGCGCAGCGCGCCCACGTCTCCATACTGAGCGACCAACGCACGCTGGATGGCCAGCGCCTGCTCAAGAGTGACCTGGGCACGCGCCAGCTCGCCGCGCTCGCGTTGGATGTGGCTGAGGACGCGCAACGCGTAGCCCAGGTTGTGCAGCACTTCGCGCGCTTGCGGCGCCTCTTGGAGGAGCTCTTCGAAGATCTGGATGGCCGCGCGCACTTCCTGTTCGGCACGGCCGTCGTCCCCGTCGAGCTCGAGGGCCAGCTGTCCGACCTGCAGCCGCGCCGTGCCGCTGGCAAACGAAATGGTCCGCTCGGAGACGGCCGCCTCGCGCAGTTGCTGCCAGCCCTCCAGGGCGATGCGCAGCAGCTCGCGCGCGGCGTTGTTCGACTGTTCCGTGCCAGACTGCCGCACCAGGTTGTATTGGGCCTCCTGCGTGAGCCGCTCCAGAGCGCCGGTGGCGACGTCCCGGGCACTCTCGGCCCGCGCCCGCTCGCGGTCGATGCGGAACAACCCCACCGCCAGACCGGCGACGATTACGACCAGGGCCGCGGCCAGCCCGAAGCGCATCCGCCGGGCTGTGCGTTGCGCGCGCACCCGGCGGCTGCGCGCGCTCTCGAGCTCTTGACGCAGGCCGGCGGCCTGAGCACGGACCAGCGAGCTCCCTTCTACTTGTGCCAGTTGGCTGGCGGCAAGTCCCAGGTCATCCTGGCCGAGGGCTGCCTGGGCGTATGCGAGCCGGGCGCCGGCCTCGCCCGCGGAGGCGTGCGGATTCTCCTGCCAGAGCCTGCGTGCCTGGGCAAAGCCAGCGACGGCTTCGGCAAAGCCTTCATAGAGCAGGTTGCGGGCGTCCTCTTTCAGCCGACCCGACGGGGTCCGTGCTTGACAGGCAGCGAGCCGCTGGCGCGCGGCGCTGGTGATGCTCAGGCTCTCTTTGTGGCGTCGGTAGGTCTGCAGCGCCTCGGACAGCTCCCGCACCTCGCCATAACGAGCTTCGGGCTCGGCCTGCATGGCGCGTCGGCAGATGGCCCGCAGCTCCGCCGGCAGGCTCTCACCGAGCGGCGGACGGGTGGCTGTGATGGCGCTGGCGACGGCGCGCACAAAGTCCCCGCGCCCGTGGGGAGGACGGCCGCTGAGGATCTCGTAGAGGATCGCCCCCAATAGATAGATGTCGGTAGCCGGCCCGACGTCCTGGCCCTGCCCGCGGGCCAACTCTGGAGGACAATAGGCGGGCGTCCCACAGGGAGCAGTGATCGCGGAACGATGGCGCAGGGGCGGGTCGCCGGAGACTTCCGCGAAGCTGACGGCCAGCCCCCAGTCCATCACCAGCACTTCCCCGAAAGGTCCGAGCATCACGTTGGCGGGTTTCAAATCGTTGTGGACGATGCCGCGGCTGTGGGCGAAGGCGACGGCGTTGCACACCTGCAGCAGCACATCGAGGTGCAGGTCCGTGTCTTCCGGACGTTCGCGCAGCACGGTCTTCCAGGCCTGCCCACCGACCAGCTTCATGGCCAGAAACAGCTCGCCGTCGGCGTGCCGCCCCAGCTCATAGATCGGCACGATGTTCGGGTGCTCCAGGGCGCCCGTGACCCAGGCCTCAGCCAGGAAGCCCGAGCGCAGGCGCGCGAGCTGGGCCTCGGACTCCCCCGCTTCGAGCCGCGCCATCTTGACCGCGACATCCCGGTGCAGGCTGCGCTGCCAGGCTTTGAACACGACCCCCATGCCGCCGCGTCCGATCTCTTCTTGCAGCTCGAAGCCCGATATGGCTCCGGCCAGCGCGAGCAGGCGCCCCGGGTTGCAGGCCAGGGTGCTCGAGACCCCTGAATCCACGGAGCTGCTGAGCAGGAGGCTGTCCCAGTCTGCGGGCCGGTAGCTGGCTTCAGGGTCACGGGAGGCCGCCGGGTAGAACGCGGCAGTAGCTTCCCAGAGCTCGACGATCTCGTGCGCGTCCATGACCGCTCCTTCGTTGCCCCAGCGTGGCTGGGGAGACCTTAACACAGGCCAGCCGGTCTGGCAGGTTTTTTCAATCGACGGCGGGGATGGCCCGGGCTGTGGAAGGAACACTCGGCCCGCATCGTGTACAGTGGGGAACACATCTGCAAGAGGTCTCCGCATGGCTGCCAGCTTCAGCCGCACGTTGCGCTCACTGCGCAACGAGCGTCCTCGCCGTTCCGCCTTGGGACTGTTGCTGGTCGTGGTCCTGCTCGCCGGTTGGGCCAGTTGGATGGTGCTCGCGCGCTTGACCGTCTACGAAGTCAGCAACACAGCGCGTCTGGAGGTGCGCCAGCAGGCCCACAACGTGCAAGCTTCGGTAGGTGGCCAGGTGGTCGCCACGCACCTCGAGTTGGGAGCCCGCGTCGAACAGGGCGCTCTGTTGCTCGAGTTGAACGCCGAGCAGGAGAACCTCGAGTTGGGCGAGAAGCAGGCGGCCCTGCAGTCGCTGCGGGCCCGCCTTGAGGCACTTGAGGCCGCCATCGGCGCGGAGCGGCAGGTGCTCGAGGTGATGCAGGGCACGCGCCTGGCCCGCGTCGATGAGCTCTCCGTGCAGCTGCACGAGGTACGGCTCAAGCTGGCGATGGCCGAGAAGATCATGCTGCGCTGGGAGACCATCCACGGCACGACCGGTCTCTCCGAGCTCGACATGCTGCGTGCGCAGGCCGAGACCCTCGACCTGCGCGGGCAGACCGCCAGCCTCGATGCGAAGATCCGGGCGGTGGAACAGGAGGAGCGGGTCAAGGCCTCGGTGCAGCAGGCACAGATCAAAGAGCTGGAGACCGAGCGCGCACGCCTCGAGGGCGAGCTGGGCATGCTGGAGGCCACCCGTCAACGTCTTGAACAACGCATCAGCGCGCGGGTCATCCGCGCGCCTCTGAGCGGAACCCTGGGCGAGATCGGAGATGTGCAGCTCGGCTCAGTGGTCAACGTGGGCCAGCGGGTGGCCGCCATCATCCCGGATGACAGTTTGAAGATCGTGGCCTATTTCGCCCCCGAGGCAGCGTTGGGGCGTGTACAGCCCGGCCAGACTGCGCGGCTGCGGTTGTATGGCTTCTCCTGGACGCAATACGGCACCATCGCAGCTATCGTCGAGCATGTCGCCGGCGAGCCCCGCGACCTGCGGGTCAGGGTCGAGCTCGCGCCGCAGCAAGAAGACGGCAGCCGGATCCCCTTGCAGCATGGCTTGCCAGGCACGGTCGAGATCGCCCTCGAGCAGATCTCCCCGCTCGAGCTGTTGTTGCGCGGCGTGGGCAAATTGCTCGAAGATGCGCCCGCAGGGGCTGCGGAGACACAGCAATGAGGCTGGCTGGTCCGAGCCGAAAGCGCCTTGCCGCGGAGGTCATCCAGACCTCCGCGATGGACTGTGGACCGGCCTCGCTGAAGTGCCTGCTCGAGGGCTTCGGCATTCGAGCCAGCTACGGACGCCTGCGCGAAGCCTGCCAGACAGGCCTCGATGGGACCTCCATCGACAACCTCGAGGACGCAGCCGTCGCGCTGGGGCTGCAGGCCGAGCAGGTGATGGTGCCCCTCGACCATGTGCTGCGCCCTGAGGCTCAATGCCTGCCAGCCATCGCCGTGACACGTCTTCCCAACGGTCTGACGCACTTCGTCGTGGTCTGGCGCCGCCATGGTAGCCTGATCCAGCTGATGGATCCTGGCAGCGGTCGGCGCTGGATCGCGAGCAGCGCGTTGCTCGAGCAACTCTACGAGCACGCGATGCCGGTGCCCGCCGAAGATTGGCGGGAGTGGGCGGGCAGCGAGGAGTTCTGCGGCACGCTGTCGGGCCGGCTGGCAGACCTGGGCGTCGGCCGCAGACTGCGTCGCAGCCTGCTGGCGAAGGCGCTCGAGAACCCCAGCTGGCAGGGGCTCGCAGCCCTCGACGCGGCCACGCGCATGCTCTGTTCGCTGTCCCGGGCAGGCGGGCTCAGCCGGCTGGGGCGCTTGCTCGAAGAGCTGATCGCCGATGCCCGGACCAGTGTCCCGAAGGAATACTGGTCGGTACGTGCCCTGCCTGACAGCCCCGACGAGCTCATCCTGCGCGGCGCGGTGCTGGTGCGGGTCACAGGTAAGCGCGCCAGACCACCAGAAGAGGAGCTCCCCGCCGAGCTGGCTGCCGCCCTGAAGGCACCACGGAGTCGTCCCTGGCGCACCCTGGCCGGGTTGCTCAAGGGCGATGGCTGGTTGGTATGGCTGGCGGGCTTCGGCATGCTGGCGGCCGCCGCAGGAGTGTTGGTCGAGGCTCTGCTCTTCAAGGGCCTGCTCGATATCGGACGCAGCCTCGGTCTGTTCAGTCAGCGGCTGGCGGCCTTGGGGATCCTGTGCCTGCTGGTGTTGGCCTTGTTGCTTTTGCAGCTTCCGATCAGCTCGATCCTGTTGGCACTGGGGCGGCGTCTCGAGACCCGCTTCAGGGTCGCCTTTCTGCGCAAGATCCCCAGGTTGGGAGACCGCTACTTCAGCAGCCGCCTGACCTCGGACATGACCGAGCGGGGCCATGCCGTGTCGGCTTTGCGGCAGTTGCCTGCGTTGGCACAGGGGTTCAGCGCGGCGGGTTTCGCCCTGGTCTTCACCGCGCTCGGAGTGGTCTGGCTCGACCCCGAGCTCTGGGTCTTGACGGCGCTGACCGCTCTGGTCAGCGTCGTGTTGCCGATGGGAACCCAGAAGCTGCTGGCTGAACGGGACCTGCGGGTGCGCTCGCATATCGGCGCCCTCAGCCGCTTCTACCTCGATGCGCTGTTGGGGCTGGTGCCGATCCGCAGCCATGGTGCGGGCCCGGCGGTGCGGCGTGAGCACGAGGGTTTGCTAGCAGATTGGACGCGCGCCAGCCTGCGCTTGCAGCGCGCGGCTGTCGGCCTGGAAGGTCTGCAGTCGCTGCTCGGTTTTGGTTTCAGCGCCTGGTTGTTGATCGACCATCTACTGCGGCAGGGGGTGGGGGGCGGCACCCTCCTGCTGGTGTACTGGGTGCTCAATCTGCCGAGCCACGGCGCCAGTCTGGCGCTTGCGATCCGGCAGCTGCCGGGCTTGAAGAACATCTGCCTGCGGCTCCTCGAGCCATTGGGCGCGCCCGAACCTGCCGAAGAGGCCCTGGTCGCCGAGCGAGGCCTCGATCGTCCAGAGCCGCAAGGCCCCGCGGCGGTGGCACTGCGTGGCGTGGCCGTGCAGGCCTCGGGCCACAGCATTCTCGAAGACATAGACCTCGAGCTGAAGCCCGGCAGCCATGTCGCCATCGTCGGCCCTTCGGGTGCGGGCAAGTCCAGCCTGGCGGGTGTCTTGCTGGGTTGGCACAAGCCTGTGCGGGGCACAGTAGAGGTGGACGGGAAGCCGCTGGACGCTGCATCCATCGATGCTCTGCGGCGTGCGACGGCCTGGGTGGATCCATCGGTGCAGCTCTGGAACCGTTCGTTGGCCGCCAATCTACGCTACGGCCTTGACGCCCAGGCCGCGTTGCCGGTCGGGCAGGCCCTGAACGCGGCCAACCTGCGCAAGTTGTTGGAGAAGCTGCCTGAAGGCCTGCAGACTTCCCTCGGAGAGGGGGGCGCGCTGGTGTCTGGCGGGGAGGGCCAACGTGTGCGGTTGGGGCGTGCGATGTTGCGCCCGGGAGTGCGGCTGGTGATTTTGGACGAGCCCTTCCGAGGGCTCGACCGCACCCAACGTGGGCAACTGATCGAGCGTGCTCGGGCTCTTTGGAGCGCTGCAACTTTGATCTGTATCTCCCACGATGTGCACGAGACACGCGACTTTGACGAGGTGGTCGTGCTCGAAAAGGGCAGGCTGGTCGAGCGCGGCACACCGGCTGCGCTGCAGGCCCGTCCCAGCTCCCGCTACAAAGATCTGCTCAAGGCCGAGAAACAGGTCTGGCGCGAGCACTGGCGGGATGGGCGTTGGAAGGCCCTGTGGCTCGAGGAAGGACAGCTCCACGTCCGCAACCAGCCGCAGCCGGCGGCAGGAGGGACTGATGGAGCGCTTTGAGAGTAGCTGCTGGCCGCTCGATCAGCTCAGCGAAGCGGTGGAGGCCTTGGCGAGAGGAGCTCGTTTGAGCCGCCAGAGCCTTGAGCTGCCGCAGCTGCCGGCCAGTCTGCAGAAGCGGGAGGATGTCGGCATCTGGATCGGCTATGCGGCCGCCCGGCTGGGCCTCGAGGCCGAGCCGGTAGAGACGCCCTACGCCGACCTGGCAGCGATGGTCCGCGACTGCGCGCCCGCGGTGCTGCGTATCGATGTCCCGCCGGATCTCGAGCCCGTCGCCGCGGAGTCCCTCGATCCGACCGAGTCGCAGCTGCTCGCGCTCAAGTCGCAGCCGCGGGCGCCGCGCTTCTTGCTGCTGCTGCGCACCCGCCGCGCCCGCGTGCAGACGTTGGGGCCCGATGGCGAACGGCGTTGGTTGCCTCTGGCTCGGGTGCGCGACGCGTTGGCGGGTCCGCTCGAGGCGCCGGTGCGCCCACAGGTCGAGGCCCTGCTCGAGCGAGTGGGCCTGCAGGGCAGACAACGAGAGCGGACGGCCCGCTTGCTGTTGCGCGAGCGCCTGGCAGGGATGCCGGTGGCTTGCTGCTGGCTGTTGCGTTTGTCGCCGGGAGCACCGTTCTGGCAGCAGGCGCGCGTCAGTGGTGAGCTCAAGGTTGCCTGGCAGCTCATCAGCATGCATATCCTCAGCCACGGGCTGATGCTGCTGTCCTGGGCGATGCTCGGACATGGCATCTTGGCGGACACGCTCGACTTCGGCTACATGTCAGCTTGGGCGCTGGTGCTGCTCAGTGGGATTCCCCTGCGCCTGCGGCTGGTCTGGTTGCAGGGCAAGCTCGCGATCGGCCTGGGAGGCCTGCTCAAGCAGCGTCTGTTGCACGGCGCCCTCAGCCTGGAGCCTGAGGAGACACGCCACCTGGGGGCTGGCCAACTGATGGGCCGGGTGATGGAGAGCGAAGCGGTCACCAGCCTGGCATTGGGAGGAGGTTTCCAGTCGGTCTTCGGGCTGATGGAGCTGGCCGCCGCCGCGGCTGTCTTGTGGATGGGAGCGGGCGGCGCGCTGCATCTGCTGCTCTTCGGGCTCTGGATGGTGGTGGTGGGCGTGCTCTCCTGGCGCTACGTGCGCAGCCGCTGGCGTTGGACTGATGCGCGTCTCGACCTCACCCATGACCTGGTCGAGCGCATGATCGGCAACCGCACCCGGTTGGTGCAGGAGGCGCGCGAGGCCTGGCATACCGAAGAGGATGGCCAGCTCGACCGCTACGTGTTGGTTTCACGCCGCATGGACCGGCTGCAGGCCCTGGTGGGGGCGTTGTTCTCGCGCGGCTGGATGGTGCTGGGCCTGCTCGGGCTGGGACCCGCGTTGGCGGCCGGGGCCCTCAACCCCGCCGGCTTGGCTGTGGGCCTCGGTGGTGTCCTGCTGGCAGACAAGGCGCTCGCCTCGGTGACGGGAGGGATCTCGCAGCTGTCGGGCGCCTTGATCGCCTGGGACAAAGTGCGCTTCATGTTCGCAGCTGCGGGGCGCGCCAGCGAGCTACCAACGGCGGAGCAGGTCCTGGCCGGGTTCGGCGGGCAAGAGCACGATGGGCAGGTGCTGCTCGACGCCAGCGATCTGGTGTTCCGGTATGCAGATCGGCCCGAGCCGGTGCTGCGCGCGTGCAGTCTGAAGATCTCTCCGGGCGAGCGGATCTTGCTTGAAGGTCCCTCCGGAGGCGGCAAATCGACGCTGGCCTCGATCCTGGTCGGGCTGCGCGCCCCCAGCTCGGGCCTGCTGCTCCTGCATGGGCTGGATCGTCACAGCCTGGGCCCCGAGCGCTGGCGGCGCTGGGTGGCGGCTGCTCCCCAGTTCCACGAGAACCATGTGCTGACCCACACCTTTGCCTTCAACCTGTTGATGGGAAGGCGTTGGCCGCCGGAGCAGAAGGACCTGGAGGAAGCCGAGCAGCTGTGTGAAGAGCTCGGTCTGCGGCCACTGCTCGAGCGTATGCCTTCGGGGCTGAACCAGATGGTGGGGGAGACGGGCTGGCAGCTGTCGCATGGTGAGAAGAGCCGCCTGTACCTCGCGCGTGCGTTGCTGCAGAACGCGCGTCTACTGGTGCTGGATGAGAGCTTCGCCGCCCTCGATCCTGAGAGCCTCAAGCTCTGCTTGAGCACAGTCTTGCGGCGCGCACCCACCTTGATGGTGATCGCACATCCCTGAGGCCGCTCAAGGGATCGTGCGTACCATGCGGAAGCCGATGAAGCCCTGACGGTCTCCCGGGCGGCGCCGGCTGCGGCTCGCGCTGCGGCACAGTCCGGCGCGGCTGGTGTACGAGCCGCCGCGCATCACCCGCTGGCTGCCGGCGTCTGCCCCGACCGGGTCCTGGGCGGGCCCCCCGGGGTAGGCCCCGTACCAGTCGTTGCACCACTCGTAGACGTTGCCGTGCACGTTGTACAGACCCCAGGGATTGGGCTTGTGGTCGGTGACATTACGGGGCAGCCCGCGCTTCTTGGTTTCCTTGAAGCCGGGCATCGGTTGCTTCCCGTCGTAGTTGGCCTCACGGCCTTCGATGTTGGCTCCCGTCCAAAAGGGACCCGCGGTGCCGGCGCGGCAGGCATACTCCCACTCAGCTTCGCTGGGCAGCCGGTAGCCGTTGCGTGCCAGTCCGAGGAAGCGCACGCTGCCGTCGGCCTCGATCTCGTAGGCGGGCTGCAGCTTCTCGGCTTCCGACAGCCGGTTGCAGAACTCGACGGCCTCCAGCCAGGTGAGGTTCTCCACTGGCTGGTTCCTCTCGCCCTCGTCGCTGGAGGGATTGTTGCCCATGACTGCTTCGAACTGGCGCTGTGAGACCTCGGCATGCTGCATGTAGAACGCGTAACTGAAGCTGACCTCGTGCAGAATCTCGTCGCTCTGGCGCTCCGGTTCGCGCTCGTCCGAGCCCATCATGAAGCTGCCCGCAGGGATCAGAGCGAAGCGCAGGCCATGTGAGGTCTCGATGGCGACGGGTTGGCGCAGTTGCCCTGCGGCTTGTTGCTGCAGCGCGGCGGCGTCCCACCAGGCAGAGATCCCGTGCACCACGATCGGCTCGATAGTGGGTGCGCGCAGAGCCTCGGCTTCGACGGTGTAGGGCCTGCGGTTGCCGGCCAGGTCTTCGATCAGCAGCTCGAGCGGACCCCGCTCGGCAGGCAACGCCACCTCGAGGTCGACCTCGGCGCCGCTGACCGCGCGCCAGTCGCCCACTCCGATCCGCACACGTGCCAGGGGCTCGTCGGCCTCGATCCGCAGTCGCGCGAGATGGCCCTGAAGCGTCGCGCGCACAATGGCCCCAGGCGCAGTGCGGTCGACCACGATGCGACGAGTTTCCCGGCTGCGCAGGCCGCCCGCATCGACGGCCTCAGCGTGCAGCTCCTGCGCGCCTTCTTCCGGCGCGGGCAGCTCGATCTCCCAGAGATCGCCGTTGCGGCGGGCCGGTAGTCCGGCGACGGTGACGGCGGCCAGGTTGGCGTCTTCGACCCGCAGGCGGACGTGCAGCGGCCCGTCACCGACTCGAGCGCCTGGGGTGGGGCTGATCATCTCCAGCCGCGGCTCGCTGCGGTCGATGTGTACCCGCAGCTGCCCCGTGATCGACTGGCCCTGCTCGTCGGTCGCCCGGGCGGTCAAAGTCTGGTCCTGGCCGTCGGGCAGCACGAGGTCGATCGCCCAGGCGTCCCCGTCGCGCCGGGCAGGCAGCTCGTTGACGGTCACACTGACCAGGCCAGGCATCTGCGCCCGCAACCGCAGCGCCAAGTCGGGGCCGCTATGCACGCTGCCGTTGGCCACGCCGACAAAAGCGATGCTCGCGGCCGTCTCGCGGACAAACACGACCAGCGTCTCAACCGTCTTGTTGCCCGCTTTGTCGAGGGCTGTCGCATGAATCTCGTTGGGGCCTGGAGCCAGGTCGAGCGCAGCCGACCAGGCTTTGCCGAGGCTCTCTGCCGGCTGTCCCGCGACCTGCAGGCTGGCGAGATCGGCGTCCTCGCAGGCTATGCGTACCCGCAGCTGTGCCGCATCGAGAGTGTCTCCGGAGCGCGGAGCCAGAAACTGCAAGGCCGGTCCCTGTGTGTCGACATCGAAGCTGAGCTGCTGGCTGCTCTGGTTGCCCGCCAGGTCCTCGGCGCGGATGGTCAGCGCGTGTGCTCCGTCGGGGAGATCGATGGCCAATCGGTAGCGGCCCGGGGTGACCAGGGCCGCGGGGCGCTCGTCGATCCAGACTCCAGCCACATCGGCGTCTGCGACCAGCAACTCGATCTCCGTGGAGCTGCCGTTCAACAGGCTGCCTTGCTCGGGACGCAGGATCGCGATGCCAGGGGCCCTGGTGTCGACCACCAAGGTCAGCCAGGCGACCTCCCCCTCGGCCTGAAGCTTGAGGTTGTGCGTGCCATCCTCGAGCTGCAGCGCGTGTCGGAAGGAGCCATCGGCAGCCACCTCCACCGGCGTGCCGGCGACCAGAACGCTGTCCGGCAGCGTTCTTCCCTCGGCGGCGACCCGGCCGCTCAGCTCGAAGGGCAGCGAGCGCACGGCCTGTTGATTGGCGGGGCTGAGGCGCAAAAATCGCAGGCTGCCCGTCAGACCGGGCTCGCTGCCCTGCGCGGGCAGCGGCTCGGGCTTGCCGACCAGCCAGCGTCGCAGCGGTCCGTGAAACAAAACCGCCGGCAGGCACAGCAACAGGATCGCCGCGAGCGCCAGCCAGAGCGGCAGCTTGCGGGACGGGGGCCGCGCCAGCGGGGCACCCGTCGAAGCCGCCAGAGTCGCCCCTCCGATGCTGCGGAGCGACGGCGTCAGCGCGCCGGAGCGCGCGTCCGCAGTGCTCCCCATCAGGGGTTCGAGCGCCTGGGCGAGGGCGTGTCCGTCGGGAAAGCGCTGCTCGGGGTCTTTCTGCAACAGCCGGCGGATGATGAGCGCCATGCTCTCGGACACGTCAGAGCGCCGGGCCCGCACGTCCGGCGGCTCTTCCATTAGATGCTGCTTCATCATGTTCGCCGTGGTCGGGCCACGGTAGGGAGGGGCACCGACCAGCATTTCGTACAGGGCGCAGCCGAGCGCGTACAGGTCGGAGCGATGCCCGGTCTTGCGTCCATCTTCCCACTGCTCGGGGGGCATGTAGGGCGGTGTGCCCATCACCGAGCCGGTGCGGGTCAGCGCCGAGGAGCCCTCGGACGCCTTGGCCAGGCCGAAGTCCGCGATCTTCAAGCGGCCTTTGCGGGTCAACAGCAGATTGTCCGGCTTGATGTCGCGATGCACGATGCCTTCGCTGGCGGCAGCGTGCAGGCCGACCGCCGTCTGGTAGGCCAGCGAGGCGGCGCGCGCTTCGGACAGGGTTCCGCGGCGCAGCAGCTGTTTGACCGAGCCTCCTGCCGCGAAACCCATCACGATGAAGAACAGGCCGGCGAAGCTGAACATGTCGTAGACAGGCACGAGGTGGGGGTTGTCGAGGTTGGCGAGCAGCTGTGCCTCGCGCTGGAAGCGTTCGATCAGGCTGCGGTCGCGGGCCATGGCGGGCGGGAGCACCTTGATGGCGACCTTGCGCTTGAGCTGCAGCTGGGTGGCTTCGAAGACGGCGCCCATGCCGCCTTCGCCCAGCTTACGCTCCACGCGGTAGCCGCGGATGGTCTGGCCAACAAACTCCGCGTACAGTCCGAGCTGGTCGGCCGAGGCGACCGTGTCGGCCTCGCTCGACATGGTCGTGTTGAGCGACGGACCCGGGGTCGCCAGCTGGGTCGACTGGCCGCTCAGGGTCTCGGGGGCGGCCTCGTTGAGGGTCTTGCTGCCGCTCAAAGTGCTCTGGGTCGAAAGGCTGGGCTGCGATACCGGCAGCGGCCTGCCGCAGGCGGCGCAGAATCGGGCCTCGGAGCGGTTGGGATGGGCGCAGGCGTCGCAGTACACGGGAGTCTCCCCTGGGGCCGCCCGGGCCGGGCGCGGTGAGGCCGGTTGTTGCTCTGGCCGGACCCCTAAAAGCCGGTCTCTGTCACCAGGGGCTCGACGGGCGTCGGCAGGTCGATGCTCGGCTCGCGGATGCCGCTCGGCGGCATAGGTGCCTGGACCGGACGCGAGGGGGTCAGCGAGGTCTCGGAGGGAATCTCCCAATAGCGGCCCGAGGGAGTGCGGGGTCTGGGTGGAACCGGAAGCGGCTCAGCCGAGTCCAATGGCTCGAGGGGCGATTCCCAGTAGTGGCCTGACACGCCCGACGCGGCAGGCAGCTTCTTGGGAGTCGGCTCGTCCGAGAGCACGTAAGCCGCGCGCTCGGCGGAGTGGCTCAAGTCCCAGTTTGCTACCGGGGCTGCGGGTACGGCAGGTTCGGGCTCGCTCGCTTCCAGCGCCTCCAACGCTTCGGCCCGAGCCAGGGCTTCCGCTTCCTTTTGCATGTGCTCGAGCACCTCGTCGCGCACGCCCTCTTTGTCGGCCTCGTCGATCTTTTTCTTCTGCAGTACGAGGTTCTGCACGAAGACCTCTTTGAGCAGCTCTTTCTTCTGCACAAGGAAGCTGTCATCGAGGTTGAGTCCTTGTACCACCTTGTAGATCGACGCGATGCCGCCGTCGATGGTCTTGGCATTGTACACCGTGCGCAGAGCGTCTTCAGTCTCCGAGAGCGTCTGGCTGAGCTTGGCCACGCGGCGCTCGAGCAAGCCGACCTTCTTCTCATGCTCAGACTGTACGGTGCTGAGAAAGCGCTCGCGCTCTTCGATCAGGATGCGGTCGATGATTTCGAGCAGCCGTCGCTCGAGCTCGCTCAAGCCGCGCAGTGCTCCGGGACCGACTTCTGCGAGGGCCTTGCGGCGCTCGTCGTTCATCAGCTGCCCGAACAGGGTGCGGATGTTGCCCTCAAGCTTGCTGAATGAGCTGGGGGAGAGTGTCCAGTTTTCCTGGTCTATCGAGCGGGCACGCTCGCTGTTGAGCCGCGCCGTCTGCGCCTCGAGCTCGGCGCGCAGGGCGTCGAGCTGGCTTCCAAGCTTCGACTTTTCCCCTTCGGCCAGGTTCTTCTGGGCGACGACCTTCTTGTGCTCTTTGAGCAGCTTGAGAAACTCAGAGCGAGCGTCGGCCTCGAGTTTTTCGCGCTCTTCGCCGCTGACGTGGGCGTCGCGGCGGTCCAGGCTCTTTTCCACGGCCTCGGAGACGATCTTCTCGATCGTCTTCATGTTGAGGACGTTGACCTTCTTGAAGCCCTTCTTCTCCAGCGCGGCCAGAGTGGTACGCTGCGTCTTTGAACGCAAGGCCTCGCTCAGGTCGAGTCGTCGAGGTCCGGCCCCTTCTCCGTCAGCCAAAAATCGCCCTCCCGGCGGATCCCACCAGCTGTATCTTAGACGAAAAACGGCGGGCTGCAAGCCCCGCCCGACGCCGAAATACAAGCTGGTTCAAGGCTGCGGTGCGCCCTCGACCCAGGTTTCGCCTCGCGGGTGCTCCGGATCGGCCCAGGAGATCCACTCTCCGTGCTTCAGCCCTTTCTGGTAGGTGCCCTCGAGGTAGAGCTGTCCTCCCCGCTGCCACGATTTCCAGCTGCCGTCGAGCTGGTCATCAAGGTAGTAGCACTCGCGTGCGAGCGAGCCATCTTCCCACCAGGACTGGGACACCCCCTGGCGTTGGCCTGCCGCAAACGTGTAGCGCTCTTTCAGCTGTCCGTTGTCATGCCAGGTCTGCCAGACTCCGGCAGGCTCGCCGGCACGGAAGCGTTTGACTTCGCGCAGCTGGCCGTTCTTGTACCAGCGGCATTCGCCCCATTTGTCGCTTCCGAAGCGCAGCGTCTCACTCTTGGGGGTGCCGTCGCGGTAGGTGCGGCTGTCGAGCCACATCTCCTGGACCAGATTGCGTAGCAGCGAGTCGATGCGGAACGCCTCCTCGGGCATCGGCCCGTCGTTGAGCCGGGCGACCAATGCAGGGACAGCCTGGATACCGCGAGCGGCCAGCTCTTGCTCGGCGGTTTCGCGGGTGGCGAAGTCGGGGTCGCCGAGGCAGTCCATAAGGTCTTCGAGAGCCTCGGCCTCTTCGGAGCCGGCGGGCAGAGCGTAGCGCTCGAGGGTGGCGAGCTGCGCGAGGAAGTCGGCATCGAGCTCGTCCTGCGCCTGGGCGAGTGCGGTCAGCAGCAACAGAGTCAGCAGTGTGGCGCGCATGAGAACCTCCGGGCCGGATTCTGCGGCCAGAGTAGCATTTGGGCCCGGGCCCTGGCAACCGACGCCGGGGGGACAGCTGCTATTCGAAGAGCGTGTTCGGGTAGGGGTTGTCTTCGGGGTTGAAGGCCGTGTCGCGCACGCGGATCGAGTCGCCCGATGGGTCGAGGCGGACCTTGAGCTCGATGCTGGCATTGATGGACTTCTCTTGGAGGGCCTCCTTCAGGCGCAGCGCCGTCTCGCGCATCAGCTCCTCGACCCACTTCAGGCGGCCCGTGGCGGCGATGCTGGTGAACCCACAGTCGGGGCAGCGGGACACGCAGGCGCGCGGCACGTCGTCGTCAAGCTGGATGAGGTAGTAGGTCTTCTCCCCGCACTCAGGACAGCGCACGGCCAGAAGCTCGTCGCGTGAGCCTTCCGCGTCGATCGAGTCAGGTTGCATCGCGTCGCCCCATGAGGTCGGCCAGAAACGTCGCTTGGGATCGCCCCCAGCCGGTTCCGGCTTGCTGGGTTGTGGCACAAAGGGGATGGCACATCAAGCCGCAAATCGGGAAGAGAGGCGGCCGGCCGAAGTGCCAACTGCAGGTTGGCAGTGTCTCTGCCGCGATGGGCGTTTTGCGACGCGACAGTCCTGGCGTGGGAAAATGTGATACGCCTGCGACGGCCTGGCAAAGGCGTCGCGGGAGATTGCGAGCAGCGTGCGCGATTGGTCTGGGCTTTGCACTGAGGTTCCCATGTAGCGCATCGGAGGAGTGCCCTCCCGAGCGCGCAGGTGGAAGCAGGCATCAAACGGGAGGTTTGCGATGCGTTTGTCGAAATGGTTGGGAATTATGCTCGTGCTCTTGGCGGCGCCGTTGCTGGCGCAGGGACCCGGAGGCGGTGGCGGCCCAGGTGGTGGCGGTGGTCCAGGTGGTGGTCATGGTGGTCCCGGTGGCGGAGGAGGTCCCGGCGGCGGTGGGGGGCCCGGTGGCCCAGGTGGTGGCGGCGGGCCGGGCGGCGGGCAGCGCCAGGTCGGGCGCATGTTCCATCGTCTCGACGCCAATTCCGACGGCGTGATCGATGCGACCGAAGCCGCCAATGCTCCCGGCAACTTCGACATCATGCTGGCCGACGCGGATGGCGATGGCGGCGTCACGATCGATGAGCTCCGCGACTACATGGCCGCCCAGGCGATGCAGCGGGTCTTCGATCACGTCGATGCCAACGATGACGGTGTGCTCGACGCCGCCGAGATCGCGGCTTCCCGAGACCCTGCCAAGCTGTTGGCGGCGGACGCGGACGGCGATGGTCAGGTGACCCAGGCGGAGTTCGATACCTACGTGGCCGCGCAGCGCCAGCTGCGGCAAGGGGCCGCCGCGGCCTTCCAGGCGGCGGACGCCGACGGCGATCATGCGCTCAGCGCTACCGAATGGCCTGCGAGCGCCACGGCCTCCTTCACCGACGTCGACGAAGATGGGGACGGCAGCGTCACGATGCGTGAGATCGGCGCTTGGCTGCAGGCCAACGGCAGCTCGCCGATCTGATCTCTGAAGGTCATCCCTCGAGGCAGCATGACAGCGCGCTCCGGCGCGCTGTCTGGCATCGGGATGGTTTTGACGGGGCCCTCGGGTATAGTTCGGGTCTTCACTGCCCACGAGGCCCATCATGGCAGCCAGGGATTTCGTCCACCTTCACGTGCACAGCGACAACAGCCTGCTCGACGGCGCGGCGCGATGCGACCAGCTCGCACGCAAGGCCAAAGAAGCCGGCATGCACAGCGTCGCCCTGACCGACCATGGCGTGCTGTACGGGGCGGTCAGCTTCTACAAAGCTTGTAAGAAGCAGGGGATCCGGCCGATTCTGGGCTGCGAGGCCTACATCGCGCCCGGACCCCGCTCGGTCAAGAGCCACAAGCGCGGCGAGCTCTCGAACTACCACCTGGTGCTGTTGGCGCGCAACAACCAGGGCTACAAGAACCTGGGCAAGTTGATCTCGGCGGCGCATCTCGACGGCTTCTACCGCAAACCACGTATCGACAAAGAGTTGCTGCGCGAGTTCGGCGATGGCCTGATCGGGCTGTCTTCCTGTTTGCGCGGTGAAGTGAACCACTGGCTGCTCAAAGACGACATCGAGCGCGCCCGCGAGGTCGCCAAAGAGTACACCTCCATCCTGGGGGAGGGGAACTTCTTCCTCGAGATCCAGGAAAACGGCCTCGATATGCAGACCAAGGTCAACAAAGGCCTGCTGCAGCTCGCGAAGGAAGTGGGCATCCCGCCGGTGGCGACGGGGGATGTGCACTACGTTGAGAAACCGGACTACCTGGTTCAGGACATGCTGCTCTGCATCGGGACCGGCAAGACGCGCGACAATCCAGATCGCTGGCGGATGGAGACGCGCGATCTGTACTTCCACGGCATCGAGGAGATGCATCAGAAATTCAGCTATTGCCCTGATGCTTTGCAGACCAGCCTCGACATCGCGGCACGCTGTGAGGTCGAGCTCGATTTCAAGAGCCGCCACCTGCCCGTCTTCTCTCCGCCGAAGAAGAAGACGGAGAAGGTCGCTCCCGAGCCGCTGAAATACTTCATCGACCTGGTCTGGGAGGGCGCTCGCGAGCGTTATGGCGATCCCGTCCCTGAAGAGGCCAAAGCCCGCACGCAGTACGAGATCGAGGTCATCCAGCGACTGGGTTTCGAGTCGTACTTCCTGATCGTCTGGGACTTCATCCGCTTTGCCCGCGAGCAGGGCATCCCCGTCGGCCCGGGGCGGGGCTCGGCGGCTGGTAGCATCGTCGCCTACAACCTGCGCATCACCGACGTCGATCCCCTCGAGTACGACCTGCTGTTCGAGCGTTTCCTGAACGCCGAGCGCATCTCGATGCCGGATATCGACGTCGACTTCTGCAATGACGGGCGCGAGCAGGTGATCCAGTACGTACGTGAGAAGTACGGCGAGAAGTGCGTCGCGCAGATCATCACCTTCGGTACCCTGGCGGCCCGTGGGGTACTGCGTGATGTCGGACGTGCCCTCGACATTCCCTTGTCGACTGTCGACCGGCTCGCGAAGCTGGTCCCGCCGGATCCGAAGATGACGCTCGCCAAAGCCTTTGACCGTGAGCCCGAGCTGCAGAAAGAGTACGAGTCCGATGTCAAGTTGCGCGAGCTGTTCGACTTTGCGCGCAAGCTCGAAGGGCTCAAGCGCCACACCGGTACCCACGCCTGCGGTGTGGTGATCGGGTCGCAGGAGTTGTCGAACCTCGTGCCTCTGGCCCGTTCGAAGGGTGAAATCGTGACGCAGTTCACGATGGATGTGCTCGAAGAGATCGGCCTGCTGAAGATGGACTTCCTTGGCCTGCGCACGCTGACGGTGATCCACAACGCCGTGCGCAACATCGAAGCCAACCGGGGTACGAAGATCGATATCGGGTCGATCGCCCTCGATGGCGGCGAGACCGCCGATCGAACCTACGAGATGTTGATGCGGGGCGACTCGATCGGTGTGTTCCAGTTCGAGTCCAGCGGTTTCCGCGACATCATCTCACGCCTGAAGCCGGACCGCTTCACCGACTTGATCGCGCTGGTGGCCTTGTACCGACCGGGGCCACTGGGCAGCGGAATGGTCGACACCTACATCGAGTGCAAGCACGGCCGCCAGGCCATCGAGTACAGCCACCCAATCCTCGAGCCGATCCTCTCCGAGACCAACGGAGTCATCCTGTATCAGGAACAGGTGATGCGGATCGCCAACAAGATGGCTGGTTTCTCGATGAACCAGGCCGACTCGCTGCGTAAGGCGATGGGCAAGAAGAAGGTCGAGTTGATGGCCAAGTTCCGCGGCAAGTTTGTCGAGGGCGCGCAGGCCAACGGCGTCCCCGAGAAGGTCGCCAGCGGTACTTGGGAGCTGATGGAGTTCTTCGCGGGCTACGGCTTCAACAAGAGCCACTCGGCGGCCTACGCGCTGATCGCCTACCGGACGGCCTGGTTGAAGGCCAACTACCAGATCGAGTATATGGCGAGCCTGATCAGCTCAGAGTTCCAGAACACCGACAAGGTGGTCGATTATCTGGCCGAGTGCGAGAAGCACGGGCTCGAGATTCTGCCCCCGCACGTCAACAGCAGCGGGCGGAACTTCACGCCGCAGGGCGACAAGACCATCCATTACGGGTTGTCGGCGATCAAGGGGCTGGGGCTGAAGGCCATCGAGAGCATCAATCAGGCCCGCAAGGAGAGCCCGTTCAGCTCGATCTTCGACTTCTGCGAGCGTGTCGATCTGCACTCCTGCAACAAGGGGGGGATGGAGAGCCTGATCAAGTCGGGCTGTTTCGACAACATGGGGGCCAACCGCAAACAGCTGCTCGCCGTGCTCGAGAACGCGATGAAACAAGGGCAGAGCGTGCAGAAGGACAAGGCCGCCGGCCAGATGACCTTCTTCGACACCTTCGACGAGAAGTCCGATGCGGAGGTGAGCTATCCGGATGTGGAAGAGTTCTCCGAGCGCGAACGCCTGCAGTTCGAGAAAGAGACCCTCGGCTTCTACATGTCGAGCCACCCGCTGAAAGAGCACAACGATCTGGTCAGCAAGTACTCGACCCACACCACCCGTGAGCTGAAGGGCTTGCCGATGGACACCCAGGTGGTGATGGGAGTCCTGATCCAGAGCATGCGGCGGCATCTCGACAAGAACGGCAACACCATGGCGTTCCTGAATCTCGAAGACATGCACGGCCATTGCGAAGCGGTGGTGTTTTCGCGCACCTTCAAAGAGGTCGGCGAGCTACTTGTCGAAGATGCGATCCTGTTCATCGCGGGCAAGGTCGACACCAATCGAGAAGATCCGAGCGTGAAGATCGACACCATCATGAAGCCCGAGCAGGTCTCCGGGACGGTGGCGACGCACCTGACGTTGCGCCTGGATGAAGGAAAAGTGGGGCCGAAGACGCTCGATCGCGTGCACGAGATTCTCGGCCACCACCCGGGCAAGCTGGCCTTGTTCTTCAATGTGCGGCTCGAGAACGGAAGCACCTGCCGCATCCGCTCTTCGAGCTATTCGGTCGAGCCCTCTGATGGCTTGACCGCGGCGCTGGTCGGTGTGCTGGGTCCCGGGACGGTGCAGTTCGGGGGCATGCGCAGGCAGCTGGTCGAGGCTGGGCCGGAGCGCGGCTTCAGGCGGTCTCGTGGTTGATCAGGAAGGTCGCGACCATGCCGAGAAAGCCGAGCAGAGCCGCACGGTAGGGCTCGGCGACCTCGATCTGGGCGCAGGCGTTCTGCATTAAGAGTATCCAGCGGTCGCGGGCAGCCTGGTCGATCTTGAAGGGTCTGTGGCGGCCGCGTAGGCGTGGATGGCCACGCTTCTTGATGTAGTCGTCGGGGCCCCCGAAGCGGAAGATCAAGAAATCGCGCAGCCGTTGCTCGGCACCAGGGAAGTCGCCCTCCGGGTACATCGGTGCGAGGATGGGGTCGTCGGGGATCTGTGCGTAGAAGGCGGCCACCAGCTTGGTAAAACCCTCGCTGCCAAGCTGCTCCCAGACTTGGCGGATATGGTTGTCCTGGATCTGCATGATGGTTCCTTCCAGTACACGGGACGGTGCTGTGAAGATATCCTGGCGGGAGCCGCGCGTGAAGACATCGCGTGTAGCCCGAATCCGCCACCAGTTTCTGCTGCGGCCCCGCTTGACCGGCGAATTCGACCTCTCGCTGCTCGAAGATACCCGCGTAGCGTCTGCGCTGCTCAAGCCCGAATTCTCTCGGCCATCCGGGTCCTCGCGACGAACCTGGTGGCGGATCCAGGCTGGGGCTGGAACCGATGGGGCCCGGGCGGCTACCATTGGGAGACGCGTTTGCTGCGATGGAGGTCAGCGTGGACGGATGGGAAGTCCCCGATGCCAGTGAAGAAGAGATCTCACGCCTCGAGGAGGCCCAACGTCGAGAACGTTGGGCGGCGCGGGCCTATTGGCTGATGAAGACCCACACCCGGCGTGGGCGCATCGAGTTCGATGTCGAACAATGTGCCCAGGCCTGGGAGTGTTCGCCGGCGGAGATCCGGCGCACGCTGACGGTGCTCAAGAGTCCCGACATCGGTCTGATCGACATCGAGGACATCGGCGAGCGGCGTCTCTATCGTTGCAAGTTGCTGTTCGGCGGCTCGCCGCGGGCGGCGCTGTTTCAGCCGCCGGAGGAGTGAGGGGGGCGGGCTCGCCAACGTCCTTTCGCCGGGGATGTCGCGGCGCGACCTCGACCCTCCGCCGACGTTGCTCGGCGTGCAACCATCGGGGCCGGTGAAGTCTGGATCCGGAGCTCCTGACACGGGCAGCTTCTCATCGCGACTTCGCTCCTGTGTATTCGCTCAGGCCTCGTCAATGCCTTCGAACTGCTGAGAACCGCCTGTAGCGTCGGTCTATGACCGACGAGATGGCCGATCCGTATGACAAACCCAGAACCTCTGGATTCAACCTCAGCCAGAGCTCCTTCCTGGCGCGCGTAGCGCGCCCTGCTCACAGAGCGCGGCAACAGAAGACGTCTTCGGTATCGTGCGTGATTGAGGTCGTTGGAATCCGTCGCGACGGATAGTGGCCGCCAATCCCCATTCAGGCCGGTTGCGTCGAGCTCATGTCGGAAGCTCTGGACCCCGACTCCAGAGCTCCTGACATAGGCGAGTTTGCATTGCGACTTGATCGGAGAAAAAGACCAGCAGGAGATTGGGGTCGATGTGGAGCCGTGATCTGCGGGAGCATCGGGTCACACACCCAGGCATTGAAGACAAGAAGAGGTTCTGAGGAAACCAGGAAACCAGGAGAGCAGGAGAAGAGCCGCAGAACCTCCCGCGCCGCAGGCGCCTCCTGGGTTCCTGGGTTCCTCATAGTTTTCCCTTCGGTTCGAGAACGTACTTGCCCCGGGGCCCACCGGAGCGCGTCGAAGCCCCTCGCTGGGCACCTCTTCCGGGACTCAGCCCAAAGTAGCCGGGTCTTACGAGCTGGGATCGGAAACGGACACCCGTCTGCGCGGCTCAGCCACGGCTGGGAGTCCGAGCCTCCTGCCATAGACGTCGTTCAGGAAGCGTGACCTCCATACACAGTCACAGCGTCGAGAATCACCATCGCAGCAGCACCGTCATCGGCTTTGCTGAAGGCGTGCCGGCCGGCGCCCACCAACTGACGGTTTCGGTGACTGGTAACTCCACGGACGCGTACACAGGCTGGCTTTCGACCTTTTCGCTACAGGTCGAAGAGCTGGCGGCGCCCTGATCCTGCCCGCAGCCTATCGAGCTTCCTTCTCCTGCTGGCGTCGCAGCATCGCGGCCATCAGCTGCCCCTGCAGCTCGTGGTCATTGGTCATCCGCCGGAAAGCCGCAGGCAGCTCCTTCCGGGCGGCCGCGAAGCTCTCGATGAGCGGACGCTGGAAGTCGGGTTTGGTGAGGCGAAACGCCTTGCCCGCGACCTCGCGGTATTCGGCGATACGTTCGTCCACCGCGGCACGCAGCGCAGCGGGGTGCACGAGCCGGTCCAGGAAGCCCACCTGCAGGGCCTCGCGCGGCGTGTAGGACTTTGCCAGCATGGTCGCTTCGAAGGCCCTGGCCCCGAGCCGTGCTCGAGCGAGCTCGATGGCCGCGCGCGGCAACGGGATGCCGATGCCGACTTCGTTGAGCCCCAGCCTGGCATCAGCGCAGTCTGCCCCGATGCGTTCATCGCAGGAAAGCGCCAGGATCATTCCGCCCGCGATGGCGTGCCCGCCGATCTCGCACACGCTGTAGACCGGCAGCTGCAGCAGCGCCAGGCACAGGTCTGTGTACTTGTCGGCGAAGTCGACGATGCCGTCGGGGCCGCAGCCCATCAGCTTCTGCAGGTGGAAACCCGGGCTGAAGAAGCGCTCGCGCTCGCTTGCCAGCACGACCGCGTGGATCTTCCCGCTGTCGGCCAGCTTGCGGATCTCGGCCAGCTCGGCCGTCATGGCCTGGATGAGCTCCAGGCTGATCGCGTTGACCTTGCCGGAACACATCGTCAGGCGCGCTACACCATCTACGACTTCACTACGGGCTTCCATGCTTGGCTCCTTCCCACTCTGCCGCGTTCGTCAAGAGCATACACAACCAGCCGCGAGCCGTCAGCAAGGGAACGGACTTGCGCAAACACGGGGAACCCCACTCAATGGATGCCGACCTACGGCTCAGGCCAACCGCCACACCATGCTGCGCCCGGCCCGCGAGCGCTCCAGGCCGATCTCGGTCTCGAGGCGTGCGATCCAGCTATAGCAGGGCGTCTTCTGAGGAAGCTCGAGCTGGTCCTTGAGCTCCCTCCAGGTCAGGCCTTGGGGATGCGCCCGCAACCCGTTACGGATCGAGTCGCGGAACTCCTCGTAGCGCATGGTGCCTCCGCTGCTCAGACGTCCAGGGTTTGCATGTGCCATAGCTCTTCGCCCAGCTGCGAGCTGGTCAGGGCCATCACCGAGAGTTGCTTGGTGTCTGGATACTCCACCGCGTCGGGGGAAACAATGGTGCTCACCATGATGTAGCGTACGGGCTGGTCTGTGTCATTCCGCAGCTTGTGCGCCGATGCGGCACCGAGGCCGAAGGGGACGACTGCGCCCTCAGCCAACACGCGTTCGCCTTCGGGAGTGCGCAGTGTGGGGCGGCCGCGCAGCACAATCAGGAGCTCGGTGTTGCCGTGGTGGAAATGGTAGGCGCCACCCTTGGCGTGGGGAGGGATCTCGTAGAGGCTGGCTCCCAGGCTCTTGCCCCCGGCGAGCCTGCGCGAGCGCGTTCCCCCTTCCCAGGGCTGCTCGCCCTGCGACTCCCAGTCGTCTTGCCAGATCGTCGATGTTTCAGCCATCGGTTCCACTCCTTCGAAGCAACTTGGCAGCGAGATCGTACCCCGCTGCTACGGCGCAAGTCCTGTCCTTGGCTCTTGCAGGCACTGGTTTGGTCTACTAAACTAAACTTAGTTGGTTCTCTGAGAACATACCATGAAAGTTGTCAATATTCACGAAGCGAAGACGCACCTCTCCGCAATCCTTGCAGAGATCGAAGCCGAAGGCAGCGTCTACCTGATCTGCCGCAACGGTCGGCCGGTCGCCCGACTGGCCAAGCACTCCACGCGCGATCGTCTGACTCCTGATCCCATCCTGTCCAGGCTCGAGCTTCACTACGATCCCACCGAGCCGCTTGCTGATGAAGACTGGCCGGAGCCGTCATGACCCTGCTCCTCGACACCTGCGCACTGCTTTGGTTGGCTGAGGGAAACAAGCGGCTGAGCGAGCGGGCGCGCAAGCGGATCTCGTTGGCGCCCGCCGTCTTCGTCTGCGCGATATCCGGTTGGGAAATCGCGCTCAAGGCCAGCCAGGGTAAGCTCACTCTGCCTATGCCGGCAGGAGAATGGCTCGATGCGGTGCTAGCCCACCACGACCTCTCGGTGGCGAGGCTGGATCTCTCGGTATGTGTTCGGGCGATCGAGCTTCCACCCATCCATCGTGATCCCTGCGACCGGTTCATCATCGCGATGGCACTCACCAAGCACTGGCCCGTGGTGACAGCGGATCTGGTCTTCCAAGACTACGGTGTTGAGGTCATCCAGGTGGGTGTTTCATAACCTACCAGGCTTCAAGACCTCCCAGGAGCTCTCACCATGGCTCGTCTACCCAGCGCCTGCCCGCTCGATTGTCCGGATACTTGCGGTCTGGAGGTAGACGTGGAGGATGGGAGGCTGCGACGCATCGCCGGCCGCGCCGACCACCCTTTCAGCGGCGGTTTCATCTGCGGGAAAGTGCGCGGTTCCGCCCGCCGCGTCTACTCTGCCGAGCGGGTGTGCCAGCCGATGCGCCGGGTCGGTGCCAAAGGCAGTGGAGAGTTCGAAGCGCTGAGCTGGGACGCGGCCCTCGAGCTGATCGCCCGCAGATTGCAAGCTGTCCGTGCTCGCTGGGGCGGTAGCGCGATCCTGCCGGTCAGCTACGGTGGGTCGAACGGCCTGTTGAGCCAGGACGGTTTCGATGCACGGCTGTTCGACCGACTCGGTGCCAGCCGTCTGCTGCGCACCGTCTGCGCGGCACCCACCGGTCGGGCGGCTGGCGGGCTGTACGGGAAGATGCCCGGTGTGGCATTGCAATGCTACGACCAGGCCCAGCTCATCGTGGTCTGGGGGTGCAACCCCTCGGCGACCAGCATCCACCTAGTGCCGGTGATCCGCCGCGCGCAGCGGGCGGGGGCCCGGTTGGTGGTGGTCGATCCCCGGCGGACACCCCTGGCAGGGCACGCCGATCTGCATCTCCCGGTCCTGCCCGGCACCGACCTGCCGGTAGCGCTCAGCATCATCCGTTGGCTGTTCGACAAGGGGTCTGCGGACACGGCGTTTCTCAGCGCGCATGCCCGTGGGGCCGCAGAGCTGCGTCAGCGCGCCGAGGCCTGGAGCTTCGAGCGAGCCGCTGCGGTGGCGGGTCTACAGCCGGAGCTGCTCGAACGCTTCGCTACGCTGTACGCGGCCAGCTCTCCAGCGGTGATCCGCTGCGGCTGGGGGGTCGAGCGCAACCGCAACGGGGGCTCCGCGGTCGCGGCGATCCTGGCGCTGCCGAGTGTGGCCGGCAAGTTCGGGGTGGCAGGCGGCGGCTACACGATGAGCAACTCCAGTGGCTTCCAGCTCGACCCGCGTGCGGCGGTCGGCAGTCAGCCCGCGGCGACGCGTGCCGTCAACCTGAGCCAGCTGGGGAAGAGTCTGTTGCGGCTCAGCGATCCTCCGTTGCAGGCGGTGTTTGTCTACAACATGAATCCCCTGGCGAGCTGTCCTGCACAGAACAAGGTGCGCCAGGGGTTGCTGCGTGAGGACCTCTTCAGCGTGGTCTTCGAGCAGGTCTGGACCGACACTGCCCGGCTAGCCGACGTGGTGCTGCCCGCCACGACTTTCTTTGAGCACCGCGAGCTCAAGGTCAGTTACGGTTCTTATGCATTGCGCCGGGCGGCACCGTGCATCGCGCCTGTCGGCGAGGCGCGCAGCAACGCCGCAGTCTTCGCAGAGCTGTGCGCGCGGCTCGGGCTGAACCAGCCAGGCGAGGTTCAGGATGTTGAGGGGCTGGAAACACGCCTGCTCTCGCAGCTGAACGCCGAGCAGCGCCAGGCCCTCTGCGAGCGGGGTTTGGCGCTGCCAGACTTCGGAGATGCGCCCGTGCAATTCGGTGACGTCTTCCCGAAGACTCCGGACGGCAAAGTGGACCTGTGTCCCGCAGCCCTGGATGATGAGGCCCCCGGCGGTCTGTACTGCTTCCGTCCGGCCATCCAAGAAGGGTCGCTGCAGCTGATCTCACCGGCGATTCCGCAACTGGTCAGCTCGACTTTCGGGGGCTCGTTGCGCGGCCCGATCCCCTTGCAGATCCATCCCGGGGATGCGGCGGATCGCGGCCTTTTTGATCAGGGCACGGTGCGCGTCTTCAACGCGTCCGGCGAGGTGGTCTGCCAGCTCGCCTGCTCGACGACCATGCGCCGTGGGGTGGTCTGCCTGCCCAAGGGTCTGTGGGCGCGCCATACGGCCAACGGGTGCACAGCCAATGCGCTGGCGCCCGACACCCTGAGCGACCTCGGCGGGGGCGCCTGCTACAACGACGCGCGGGTTGAGGTGGAAGCCTGGCAGGGGCCTTGATCCACGGCGCGCGTGGGCCAACTCGGCCGACACTGGCGGCCCGCTTCGATGGGTCCAGAGTCTGTTGCCTGGCACAGCAAGTCAATCGTTGCTAGAATGCGACCATCTTCGTCCAGTTTGTTTCAGATCCGGCAACCCCACTGAGGAGGCTCGTCAACTCATGAACCCATCCATCGCGCGCAGAGCTTGGAAGCTTGCTGTGCTGCTCAGCCTTGGTCTGTGCGTCCCGTGCCTCCTTGTGGCAGGTAGTATCAGTGGACTGAACGTCTTCCAGGCCGGTACGACGGCCGTTGCTGCTGACGTCAACGCCAACTTCACAGCGGTCTCGAACGCGGTCAATGACAACAACGCCCGCATCGGCTACCTGGAGGACTGCGAAACCCCCATCAACCTGACCGGCGACCCCACGATCGCGGTGGACGGGTCCATGGGGTGCGTTTTCGACATCAACTTGACGGGCAACCGCACCCTCGCGAATCCCACCGGTGCGGTCGACGGCCGGACATACACGCTCCGGGTCTCTCAAGACGCGACCGGGGGCCACGGCCTCAACTTCGCGTCGAACTACGTCTTCTCTGGAGATCCGCTCGAGGTGCTCTCGGGCGCCAATGAAGTCACGGTCATGCAGTTCCACGCGAAGGCGAGCTATTTCTACTTGCTCAGCGCCCATGCGGAAGCGCCGGTGGGGGGCGGGCTGCCCGATTTCTTCTACTTCACCAACGCGGCCGCCGGCAAGGTGCAGAAGGCGCGGCTGGACGGCAGCGAGCTGACGGACATCGCGACGGGCAGCTATCCGGTGGGCATCGCTGCGGACATCGCTGGTGGCAAGCTCTACTGGGGCGACGTCAATCTCGACCTTGTCAAGCGCTCCAACCTGGACGGGACGGGTCAAGAGACCCTGCCCATTCCTCGCTCGGACACGGTCGAGCAGGTGGCTCTCGACCTCGTCAACCAACGGCTGTTCGTAGCCAAGTGGACTTTGGGGATCTACTCATACAACCTTAATGGGCAGAATGAGCAACTCCTGCTCAACTCGGCGGAATTCACGTCTCCCGCGGGCATCGCCCTCGATGTGGTAGCGGGCAAGATCTACATGTGCATTCTGAACACGGCCCGCGTGTGGCGTGCCAACCTCGACGGCTCCAACCCCGAGCTGCTGTTGCAGTCAACGGATGGCCTGAGCCAACCGCGCGACATCGACCTGGACCTCGCCAACGGCAAGATGTACATCGCCAACCGGGGCGACGGTCGGATACTACGCGCGAATCTCGACGGCACCAACCTCGAAGAGGTCGTCACCGGGGCCATGACTCCGATCCCCTTTGTGGTCAGCATGGCCCTCGACCTGCAGAACCGCAAAGTCTACTGGACGGACGCCAGCCTCAATGTCATCAAGCGCGCCGACATGGACACCGGCGCCAACTCCCAGACGATCATCTCCAGCGGTCTCAGCGATCCGTGGGGCATCTTCATCGACAACTGAGCCGGCCTCATGGCCCGCCCAGGCAGGCCCCCGAGAGGGGGCTTGCGTGATGGATGGAGCCGTGCACATGCAGACCTGGTCGATACCCATTGCGCGGTTGCAACCTGGTGGTGCATCCCTGACGATAAGAGACAACTGCCAGCCCGGAGCTCTCCCATGCATCGACCCCGCACCCTCGCTCTGTCACTTGTCGCCGCGCTTTGTGCATTCTGTTCCGCCCAGTCACGGTCCTCCACTGCGGCGGGTGCCGCCGCAGACTGGGAGCAGGGGCTCTGGCCGGCATGCGACGGCCTGCTGCTGCCCGACATTGCTACCGAGGCCCGCGGTCTATGGGAGAGCGACGAGGATGCGCCCCCATCTACTGAGCGGGTCACCCGCGTCGAGGTCCGCCTGGAACATGGCTCGGGCTATGGGCTGAGCGTCGCCCACGATGTGCCCTGGCGTGGGCTGGAGTTGCCCAGAGACTCGGGCTTTGGCGAAGGATCTGTGTTGCGCCTGCGGCTGCGCAGTGATGCAGGGCGCGTGCTGTTGTCGGCCGACCGGCAACCGGCCTCGATCACTGATCTGGCGCAGCTGCTCGAGGCAGGACCGGGACAGGTGATCGTCGATCCGGGCGCTGATGTTCCCATGGGCTTCGTGGTCAGCCTTCTGGCACGGCTGCTCGAGAGCGGAGTCCATCCGACTCTTGCGCGGCTCGAGCAGCCCTTGGATCGTGCCCCGGGCGAGTTGGAGAAACTGCTCGACACGGTCCTGATTGCCGAATGCGCCCGCGCGGCGCAGGGGGGCGACGAGTTGCCCCTGCTGGGCGTGCGCCTCCGGGCCGACGCTCGCGCCCCGTGGAATGCCGCTGCTGTGCTGCTCGAGGCTTGTGTGCGCAACCGTGTCTATCGGCTGACCTTCTCTATCAAGGCGGGCGACCTGGAGCTGGACCTGGCTCCCCGGGGCGGAACCACAACGGGGCTCGTGCAGACTCCGGTCGTCACGTTGGAGACCGAGATCGAGCTCATTGACGGCCCTCCTCGCGGAGTAGACCTCGACAACTTCTCCAACAAGAACCTCGACTCGACGAGCGTGGAGGACGCATTCGGAATTGGGTCAGGTTGGGCCGGTCCGTTCGGCGAGCGTATGGAGCGGAACAGGCTCAGCGACGAAGGCGGCTCCGCCGAAACCGAGGCTGCCGTCGAGGCTGCCCTCGACTGGCTGCAACGCCACCAGCAGAGCGAAGCTGAGAACGCGGGTGCCTGGCGGGCCCATGACTGGCCTGAGCTCTGTACAGACTGTGAGAGTTGTGCAGGCCCGTCCTTCGCCGAAGAGGGCCACGTCGGCCCGGGCCGCGGTGAAGCCCGCTACGACGTCGGTGTCAGTGCGCTCGCTCTGCTGGCGTTCCTTGGACGGGGGAATAGCCAGAAGAACGGCAACTACAAGCTTACGGTCGAGCGCGGCCTGCGCTGGCTGCGCAGCCAGCAAGACGCCGATGGGGCGGTGGGCTGGGATGCAGAGGACTCCGAGACCATCTACAACCACGCCCTTGCCACGCTTGCGCTGTGCGATGCCTACGCGCTCAGCAACGACTTCCGCTTGCGTCCCGCCGCCGAACGCGCTGTCGCTTTCTGCCTGAAGGCCCAGAATCCTGGGCTGGGATGGAAGTACGGCATCAAACCGGGCAAGAGCGACAGCTCATTGACCGGTTGGATGTTGTTGGCGCTCAAGACGGCACGCCTTGCGGGTCTGGAGGTGCCCGACGAGGCCATCGAAGCTGGACGGAGCTGGCTGGAACGGGCCACGGGCGAAGATGGCGCCACGGGTTACGAAAGCGCAGGCAGCGGCAGCGCCTACATGCCTGCCCTCGAAGAACAGATCGCTGGGAAAATGTACCGTGAGCTGCCCGTGATGACTGCGGTGGGGTTGGCTTGCCGCTTGTCGTTGGGTGCAAAGCGCAGTGAAGAGGTCTTGCGGCTCGGCAAAGATCTATTGCTGCAAGAGCTGCCCGCCTGGGACGGCCGCGACTATCAGGGCGTGAGCTTCTACTACTGGTACTACGGCACGCTGGCCATGTTCCAGTGGGGCGGTGAGGATTGGCAGACTTGGAACCAGGCGCTGCAACAGGCTCTGTTGCCGACCCAACGGCCAGGCGGCAGTTGGGATCCGCTGGGGGAGTGGGCCTTTGTCGGCGGTCGGGTGTACAGCACAGCGCTGAATGCGCTCAGCCTGGAGACCTACTACCGGCAGGACCGTGTGAGCGACTGAGCAGGCTCCGCATCAGCGCGGCCACAAGCCCGCCACGGCTGCCAGCAAGACCGCCAGCAGCAACGCTCCGTAGCTGAGTCCATTGCGTTTGTCGATGCTGCTGCGTTCGTCGCTCAGGCCGGTCTCGGCGTTGACCAGCGCGTGCCTGATGATCAACAGCCAGTCCTTGCCGGGCCGGCCGCGCTTGGGCACCCGAGGCCGCGCACTGCCCCATTGGCTGGCCGAGTGGCGGGCGTTGCGTGGCAGGGACAGCCAGGCGAAGGAATAGGCCGCATCGGGCAGAATGCAGCCGCCCGAAGGCAGCTCCTGACTCAGCTCGCGGACTTCGGCAGGCAGCGGTGGCTCGCCAAGCAACAGCTGGCCATCGCGGTCGAACAAAGCGACGCTCCGGCGCGGATCGCTCCAGAGACTGCGTCCGAACAGCGCGTCGAGCCGGGCCATATCGAAACTCCCGACCACGCAGCCCGAAGGGGGTTGATTCGTGGCCGCATACAGCGGGGCGGCGAACACCAGGTGCGGATCGCTGAAGTCCGGGCGGTCTTCGTCATCGACGGCGAGCCGGTCGCAACGCAGCGAGAAACTCTCCCCGGGCAGCAGCTCACGAGCCTGTCTGCAGGCCGTCGCCAGGGAGAGCTTGAGTTGGGGCTGCTCGACAGGCACCATCTCGCGTTCGGTTTGTTGCACCGCAGCCAGAACCTGGCCCGTGCTGTCGGCCAGGTAGATCTCTCCCACGCCCTGGTGCGCCCGCAGATACACCAGGCAAGCTCGCAGAATGGCTGTGGAGTCAGGGTCTGCGCGGCTGACTGCGGCGGCCAGAGGAGAAGCGGAGACGTCCTCGAACGCGAAGCGGGCCTCGGCGATGGCGAGGTTGGCTTCGCGCGCAAGGATGCGCGCCAAACGGTGATCTTCGTGCTGCAGCTGTTCCCGCCAGCTGTCGTGCTGCGACGACCGCAACCCCAGACCAGCCCAGACGATCAGGGCCCCAGCCAGCAGACCGAGCAGTCGGGGGAAGAGAGGGCCGGGCAGTTTGCGGGTCGCGGCTGCAGAGGAGCCGTTGCTCACTCGCTCTCCTCGTCCTCGGTCCAGAGTGGAGCTGCGACGTGCAGCTGCCCACCGCTCCAGCGCGTCAGCGCTGTCAACATCTCGATCGTGGGGGCCAGCTCCTGCTCACGGGCGAGCTGCTGGTAGTCGGCGGCGGCCAGGTCATCGTCCCGCGCGAACAGGCAGACGGCGTCCACGCGCACCCCGCTGTCCCAGACACGGCGGCAGATGGCGTCCATACGTTCGGCGTCCGTGCCTGCGCTCGGACTCTGGCTGCCCGCGAGCACGATCACGATGCGGTCGAGCTCGCCATCGTCGAGCGCTTTGTCGAGGGCCTTGAGCAGCTCGCGCCGGTCTGCGGTGTCGAGCTTTTTGAGCCAGCCGTCGAGGCGTTCATGGCCTTCGCGGTTCATCTTGACCGGACCTATGCGGCGTACAGCGCGGGAGAGCTCGATCATGCCGGCCTCGGTCTGTTTGTCCCAACCAGCCAGAATCGCACCCACCTCGCGCTGCAGCCAGGCACGCTTGCTGATCGAGGGCACGACGCCTGAATCGGCAGGCGGTGCGTCTTCGGGCGCCCCTGCTGCCGGCTCGGGTGCAGGCAATGCGCTGCCGATGTCGGGGAGGCTCTCGTCAAGCGCAGCGCTCGAGTCGACCAGCAGCAACACCCGTGAGCTGGCGACCGGTACGGCCAGGATCGGTCCGCTGGTCTGTTCGGGAAGCGCTTTGCGTGGCTCGCCTCCCAGCAGTTTCAGCGCGTCGTGCGCAGCCCGCGCCACGCGTAGGTGCGCTTCGTGGCGTAGCAGCTTGTCCAGAGCGTCGCGCGCGGCCTCTGAGCCTTGCGTGCGCAGCACCCCGACGCAGCCCAGGCGTACGGCCCAGGCGCGCGAACCGGCGAGTTTGGCGACCTCGCGCACCAGCAGCTCCGAGACCGGAAAGCCGCGCACCACTTGCAGCATGGCCAGCTGGCGTGCTACCCCGCGCTCTTCGTCGAGGGCGCGGGCCAGGTCGTCGCGGCGTTCGCTGTCGCTGGTGCTGCCGAGCAATGTACGGCAGCGTTCTGCCAGCTCCATGCGGGAGTGGACGATGCCCTGCTCGTGCAGCCACTCCGAGAAGCGTTTGTCGTCGACCCGGTCGGTCAGGCCGTCGAGAGCCATCATTGCGGCCTCGAGGCTGACGTCGGCCAGCAGCTGCTCGAGGTCTTTGATGCCCTGTGCGGTGATCTCTCCGCGCTTGGTGTCGATCTCGAAATCGCGGGCGGCGTAGAGCCCCGCCGCGACGGAATCGGCTGCGGTCATCGCTCCGTCCGCGGGTGCGGCCGCGGCGTCCGCCACGGGCGGGGCGCCCAGGGTCCCCTTGTGGAAGGCTCCCCCATTGTCTTCGGCCAAACCCTGCAGGAACGCCTCGAGCTCGCGGCGATCGGCCTGGGCCTTCAGCAGATCGGGGCCGGTCAAGTCTGGATCGAGGGCCGGCGACGCGGAGACCACGCACAGCTTCAGGGGGCGCTGGAAGCAGAGCTGGCGGAAGCGCTGCCTGAGCTCGTCATAGTCGGTGGCCTTGCCGCGGTCGGGAGGCCCCGCAACGACCAGCAGCAGGCCGTCGAGCTCCTCGTCGGCGAGCGCTTCATGCAGGGCCTTGTCGAGATCACGCTGGCGCGCCTTGCGGGAGCCTTTCAACCATTCGAGGGCATCGTTGATCGCACGCTTGGCCGGACGCTCCCAGGCTGTCTGCTTGTAGGCGCGTGCGAAGCTGCCCAGGCGGAAACGGCAGCCTGGTGGCAGGCCGTTCAGCAGCGGATGCAGCTCAGCGGCGACCAACTCGAGCCGGCTGAGCTCTTGCGCAGGAGCCGGGGTCTCACCCTCCGCAGGGGGCGGAGCCGGCAAACTGAAGCGCTCGAACATCGCTTCGCTGATATCGACCAGAACCATCAGCTTATTGGCTGTAAAGCTCTGGGGGAGTAGATGCTGGTAGCTGATTTCGGGGACGTCTTTCTCCGCAAGCTTGAGCTCGGCATGCTGCGCGGCTTCGGCCACGAGCAGATTGTCGGCGTCGAGCAGGCGGCGCATCGGCGCGCGCGCGTCGTCGATCTGCAAGCGAAGGTTCGCGGCGATCCCCGCCAGGTTGAGCAGGGGGTCTTTGTCGCGTAGCGCAGCGAGCACGCGGGCTCGGGCCTCTTTGACCGCGTCCTCACCCTGCGCGGCAGCGAGCAGCTCGACCAGAAAAGCGCGCTCGACTTTGCTTCCCTTGGCTGCCTGCTTGGCGACCGCCTTGGCGGCCGCGGCGTCCAGCGGATCGAGGGCCTGGCGGATCGCGTCGAAGACCCGGGCATCCCCGCTGTCCAAGCCGTCGTCGAGTAGCAGTTCGAGGGCGTCTTTGTCGCCGCTGGCGAGCAACCGTGGGACCAACGCAGCGGCGTCTGCCGCATTGCCGTCTTCGAGCGCGGCCTTGAACTCTTTGCGCAGCTGTTTGAAGGAGTCCTGGGCCTGCACATTCCAGCAGAGACTCAGGCACAGACAGGCTGTCAGCGAGATGCTCCTCATCATTGATCTTCCTTCAGCAGGGATAGCAAGAGTTGGCGAAGTTGCTGCGGGAGGCGGCGCACCCGGCCCGTCTGTCCCGTGCAAGCGAGAGTGATCTCAGCGGTCGCGAGCAGCGCACCATCCTCTTTGCGTTGCAGGCGATAGCCCAGCCGCAGATCTGCAGCCCGGACCCGTTCGACCCGCGTGAGCACCTCGAGCTGCTCGTCGTAGCGGGCGGGCTGCTTGTAGCGCACATGAGCGTCGACGACCGGAAGCATGAAGCCGGAGCTTTCGAGCTCGACATAGGGCAGGCCGTGGCTGCGCAAAAGCTCGGTGCGGGCTACCTCGAAGTAGTCGAGGTAGACTTTGTGGTGGACCACGCCCATCTGGTCGGTCTCGCCGTAGCGCACTCGTACCAGGGTCTGGCCGGGCCAATGCTCAGCGGGCGGGCTCAGGGCAGACACTCCAGATGCACGCGGCTCATAAGGATCGCATCGCTCAAAGGCTTGCTGTTGTTCAAGCGGAAGCGGACCCGGCCGCCGATCGGGCAGAAATAGTCCGCCCGGTTGTTGAATCGGAATACCACATTGTTGGAGCTCAAGTTCGCGCTCAGGTCGTACTCTCCCAGCTTCCAGTTGTACAACTCGATGGTCAGGTTCTGGTCATCGTTGCATTCGACGCGCAGGTTGAAGCCTGCGACCTGCGAAGGTCGGCACTGCGTGTCGAATTCCACGAACAGGGGGCCATCCCCGAGCTCGATCTCGCCGTGGCTGTTGAAGCTGTGGCTGGCCTGGCCGTCGAGTCGTAGCATCCGCAGCGCGGATCCGTTCAGGGTCGTGGTCCTCTGGCTGACTTGCACGTCGAGCAGAAGCAGGTTCTGCGCCCGCCGCTCGGCGAACGCATCGAAGCCGCTCTCCCCGTACGGCAGCCGGCCATCGAGCTGCGCGATGTAGAGACCCGGCAACTGGTCCGGTGCGCTCTGTTGGGGCATCTGTCCCCAGAGAGCCTGCACCATCGCCCAGCCAGAGCCCGCGGTCTTGCCGTCGAGAAGGTTGGAGTAGTTGCGCCGCAGGTCGTACTGGAACAGGGTCTGGGTCAGCTTGCCGTTGTCGATCATCCAATCGCCACTGAGCTCATTGCCGGGAATCCCCGGCCCTCCTCCTGCGACGCTCATGGTCTGGCCGGCAGGAATCCTGGGGACGGGGTAGATGGCGTCGCCCAGTAGAAGCCAGCCCGCCTCCATGGTCCCCGAGCTGAGGTTCCGGATGGTCCCCCGCAGCACCGTACTCCCGTCGAGTCGTCGGTTCAGCTCGAGTTGGGTCTCGATCATCGGCGAGTCGAAAGTCTGCCTTCCGCTGAAGAAACGGAAGGACCACTGGTCGAAGTCGACCCGGCTGAGGCTCGCGCCGCGGCCGAAGTCGATGCTGCAGCTCTGGCGCCGCGCTCCGGACGACAGACCGGTCCGTATGTTGACGAACGGCGCGAACAAGAAGCGATCTTCTGCATCGAGATCGCGGGTCGTCTTGGAGGCTGAGAACAGACCGACATGGGATTCGAGCACGCCCTTCCCATCGGTCCCCGCCCGCAACACCGCGTACTCGATCTTGAAGCTGTTGATGCCTTTGTAGAAGTAGCCGATGCCGTAGAACAGCATACCGAAGCTGATCGCGATCAGCGGCGTGGTCAGAATCGACAGCTCGCGACGCTTGAGCATGCGCAGCAGCATGTAGTTTCCCAGGCTGGCGGCGAGCACATAGACCACCAGCAGCAAGAGCAGGATGCCGACGTTGGGTGGATTGAGCTCGGGCACGTCGGCCATCGAGTGCAGGAGGGCCCGTTCGAGCTGTGCCTCGCCGTCGACCGAGTCAGCGCGTCGTGAAAACGGGTCGTCCAACAGCCCGGGGCGTCGTCCGCGGATCAGCGCGCGGAAGAGCTCGTTGCTGGTCTGGCCTTTGATGACC
Source organism: Planctomycetota bacterium (assembly GCA_029260765.1). Classification (GTDB taxonomy): domain Bacteria; phylum Planctomycetota; class J058; order JAJDCP01; family JAJDCP01; genus JAJDCP01. The sequence continues at coordinate 28,827 of JAJDCP010000075.1, read as the reverse complement.
GAAGGCACGAAGGCGAGCTGGGTCACCTGCCCGCGCCCCCAGAGCCGGGAGCAGATCAAGGGCGGGCCATCTTCGGGGTAGCTCCAGCCATAGATCCGCTCCAGCGCCTGCCCTTCCTCGGACTCTGGCGGTTCCAGGCCTCCATCGATAGCGCGCAGCGGCCGCATGTCGATGTCGGTCAGGCCCGTGGAGGTGGCGGGCAGCAGACTTCCCAGCGGAGTGTCGGCGAGACGGTCGAGGTCAGGCCGGCCCGTGATCAACAGTTGTCCGCCCCGGGCGACCCATTCGGCCAGAGCTTCCAGACTGAAGGGGGAGACCTTGGAGAGGTCGATGTCGTGCAGGATCACCAGGTCGACGGGTTCAAGGCCTTCAGGACGGTCGGGCAGTTCCTCACCCTGAAGGTCAACTTTGCGGACCTTGTACGGCACGAAGCTGTCGGGCACCGTCAGGTCTGAGATCGGGAAGCGCAGACCGCTGTAGGTCCCCGTCCGGGAGACTTCCATGATCAGGAAATGGTCGGCCAGACTCTCGCGCCGGATCAGCTGTTGCGCCAGCACTTCACCGTCGCTGATCAGGCGTGCCATGTATGCGTCGCGGTTGACACCCGTCCGCGAGCCCTGATCGAAGATGAACAACTGCTCGCGTTTGCGGGCACCTTGGGGAAGGTCGATGGACTGGCGGTAGATCAGATCGTCCACCGGCCCTTCATTCCGATCGACGCGGTAGATCTCGATGCTCGCGTCGAGTGGGGGGCCGTCATTCTGGACCAGCGCACTGAGGCTGAACCAGCTCTTGTAGCGCACGAAGACGACCGGCAGCTCTCCTTGGGAGTTGCTCCCGATGGGGCATTCGATCGTCAGCTGCACGTCGGCCGTGGCCGGCAGAAACAGCAGGAAAGCGAGCAACAGGACAGTGCGTTTCATACCAAGACCAGGGGTAGGGCGTAGAGGGGAAGCAGCAAGACGGCCACGACTAGAGTGTATCCGAAGATCTGGCGAGCTTTCATGCCGGTCAGCCCGAGCAGAGGCAGCGCCCAGAAGGGTTGCAGCAGATTGGTCCATTGATCGCCGTAGGCGACGGCCAACACGGCGCGTCCTGGGTCGATTCCCAATTGCAGCGCACCCGCCACGGCCACGTCGGCTTGGATCATCCATTGCCCACCACCGGAAGGCACGAAAATGTTCAGCAGCCCTGAAGCCAGGAAGGTGCTCAGGAGGTACGCACCCTTCCCGCTCAGGGCCACCATACCGGAGGCGATCTCGACCCCGACACCAGAGCCGGCCAGCATCGCCATGATGCCAGCATAGAAAGGAAACTGCAGGATGATGCCCCCACAGCCGGCGGCTCCGCGTTCGGCCGCCCGCACGAACAACCGCGGCCGCCCGTGCAACACCAGGCCGACGAACAGGAAGGCGAGGATCACGATGTTCAGGTCGAGCGATGCCCAGCCGTTGGCGCGGAAGTACATCACCAGCGCCGCGATGCCGAGCACGGCGATCAGCGCACTGAGCTCGAAGCTGTTTTCAAGCCAGTCGGCCGGGCCCGATGGGTCTCTCTCTGCTTCAGGAGGGTCCCCTGCCAGCGAGGCCGGGCAGGGAGTCTGCTCTCCTTTCGGGGCGAGCCACCAGAAAAGGCAGGGCACGCAGAGCAACAAGAGCGGGCTGACGATCAGGTTGAGAGGGCTGCCGATGGTGCGCTGCAGCGGCAGGCCCACGCCGTCGACGGTGTTGCGCAGGCGCGTCAGCTCACTGTGTTCGACTGCGCTCAGAGGAGTCGAGCTGCGCGCGATGCCCTCGAGTTGATTGAGGCGCGCAACGGCTTCGTCGTCGAGCAGCCCTTCGGCCTGTGCGAGCGCGAGCCGTGTCTTGGGGCTCAGAAAGTCGGCCAGGTCGGTGGTCGCCTTGAGTGGTGCCGAGCCGGAGAATCCGCCATGCCAGATGCAGAGTCCCATGTAACCTGCCGCAACCACCAACGGATAGTGCAAGGGGCGGCCGGCCCGGCGAGCGCTGATGCCGATCTCGCGGGCGAGCAGCGCTCCGACAATCAAGCCGAGGCCCCAGTTGAGCAGGGCGCAGAGCATCGCGATCAGACTGGTCAGCGCGGCGGCTCCGGCGGTGGTCTTCGGCCAGCTCGCGACGCGCTGGATCAAGGCCCGCACGGGGCGCGAGTGGGCGAGCGCGAAGCCGCTGACCAGAATCAGACACATCTGCATCGCGAAGCCGAGAAACGAGAAAAACCCCGGATTGCGCGTGCCGAAAGCGACCAGTTGCTCGCCGCCGTACCAGTGCTCGAGCATCTCTCGCGCGGATGCGCCGCCGAAGACCACCCCGAGCAGAAAGGCGAGGGCGGAGAGCAGGATGGCGAACACGAAGGGATGAGGAACCCAGCGACGCGCGAAGCGGCTTGCCAGCTCACCCAGGTGCGCCATCATGATGGGCTTCCTCGCGCAGGCGCCCGCGGGAGGTGCCGGGGCCGGCGAGCGGCATTGTCACCGGGCAGACGGGTGCTGTCAAGTCGAGCACGCTCTCTCGGGAGAGTGGAGATTTTTGCACGGTTGCTTTTCCATGTATGGCGTTGGGCTTGACAGCTGCGCACGGGATAGCTAAACTTGTTCGTTTGCCGTGCCGCCGCAAACAGGAGAACTATCGTGAGCCAGCAAAGGAAGAGAGTCGTCAAACGCAAACGTGGGAAGGCGTACAAGCAGCGCTGCAAGGAGCGTCTGCAGAAGAAGCTCGAAGATCTCGCCAAGAAGCGCTGAGTCTGCGCCTTCGGCGCTCCGCGCTCTTCCCAGGGCGCTATTCACGCTCCCGGAAAATCCTGAAGTCATAGACGACTGCTTCGGCATTGCTGCCAGGTTCGGCGGCGTAGATGCGCACCCCGTTCACGGCGTGGCCGGTTCCGAACGGGATGTTGCTGCCATCTGCTGCGCTCATCGCGTCGAGCTGGGTATGGAAGCTCCGGCGCTGCCCTGGCTGGAGCTGCAGGCTCCACTGGTAGTTGTCCTGGCGCGTGCCATCGAAGACCTGGACCACCGCCCGCATCGACGCCGAGACCTCGATCTCCAGATACAGCTGGATGCGTCCGTAGTTGCGGAACATGGCCTGGCCACTGGCTTGGCCAGCGCTCAAGCCGTAGTACTGGTTGTCCACGGGCCCCAGGTGCAGCACTGGTTGCTCCCCCACCTGACCGCGCGAGCCATCGCTCCAGGGGAAGGGCTGCCTGTCGAGCTCCAGGCCGAACAGCGGCTGGTACCGTGGCCGGAGCTTGCGCGCCCAGGCAGGCTCGGAGCTCGTCTTTGTACGGATCTGCCAATCGGACTCGCTGGCCACGGCCCGAAAACCCGCCGCTAGCGGCGCCGCGTCTGGAAGCTGGGCCTGCCCGTCGAGCACGGCCAGGAAGGCTCCCTGGCGTTCGATCTCTGCCCACGCGCGGCAGCCGGGCGTGACGACCAACGCGGGGGGCCCGAGCAGCAGGGTCAGGCCCTGCGTACTGTCTCGCAGATCGAGCAGCGCTTCTCCTGCGCGCAGTTCCAGACTGTCGCCGCTGAGCAGCGCTTCGGACTGTGGCCCCAGCAGGATTTCGCCCCCGGCCAGCAGCTGCAGACGCGCCCCCTGGCGCTTGGATTCGACCCGTAGCGTGGCGCCTGCCCAGAGGGTGTCTGGCGCAGCCGCGGAGTCGACCGACAGGTCTTCCAGGCCCGCCAGGACCACCGCCACCGGCGTCCCAGTGCGCTCGGGCTGCGGCAACTCGGCGACACTGGTCGGCGCCGGCTCCGGATCCGGATCCGGATGGACCACCGGCTCCGGAGGGCGTTCGGATTCGGGGTCGGTCGTGGGGGGCTCCGCCACCGGTCCGGGTGGGGGGTCGGGGAGCGGCACCGGAGGAGGCTCGGGGAGCGGCTCCGGAGCATGGTCTGGAAGCGGTTCGGGCTGGGGAGTCAGCTCCGCCAGCGGTACTTCCGGAACCGACGGCTCGCCGGGTACGGCCGCTTCGGTTTCGGGCTCCGCTCCAGGCGCACGCTGAACCCGGTTCCGCAGCCAGAACCCGAGCGGAAGCAGCACGAGCAGGGCGGCGGCTGCCAGCCACAACCACCTGCCCTGCGCGGCGGGCTGTCTGCGCGAGCGGCGGCGCGCCGGGCGGCGGCGCGGGCGGACCTTGCGCAGCACCTCCGCTGCCACCCCAGCAGGAACCTGCAAAGGCTCAGGACCTGCCAGCAAGAGCAGCTCGGCCATCTCTTCCAGCTGCTGCTTCTGCTGGCTGCAGTCGGCGCAGTGGGCGAGATGCCGCTCGATGGCAGCCTGGCGGGAAGCGTCCAGTTCGCTCCGCAGCCAGGCGTCGAGGTCGGCTTGTACGCGCGCACACTTCACGTTCGTGGCTCCCCGGCCGCCCAGCGGCTCGGTATCGTTGCTGGCTGTGCTGCCACAGCAAGACGGGCCAGCGACGCTCTCGTTCCAACCGAGGTATACGTCTGCAGCCAGACCTTCCCGGCCTCTGCGTTAAACGCGCGCACTGTGCGAAAGTCAGCGCCTTTTTCCATCCCCGGCCTCTCCTCTCTCCAGCTTACTCCGTAGCAGCTGGTTTGCCTTGAGCATTCGCTGCTTCAGCGCACCCTGCCGAGCGCCGGTGATCTCGGCGATGTCGGCATAACTCAGGCCCTCGTAGATCCGCAGTTGCACGATCTCTGCGTACAGCGGGGGCAGGCCCGCGACTGCGCGCCGCACCGCGCCCCGTGCCTCCTTCTGCAGCAACTGCGTGTCCGGTCCCGGCGAAGTGTCGCGCAGCAGCTCGCGCAGAGACTGGCAGCGTGTCCCGCGTGGCGCCTCGAGGGAGATCTCGGGTCGGGTCCGGCGGGCCTGATCGATGCAGAGGTTGGTGGCGATGCGTCCGAGCCAGGTGCGCAGGCCCGCGCCGAAATCAAAGCGGGGCAGGGCGCGGTAGGCGCGCAGAAACACCTCCTGCAGCACGTCGCGGGCGCGGTGGTGGTCGCCCACCGAGCGCAGGATCTGGGCGTACAGCCGGCCCTGAAAGTCTGCGACCAGGCGTGCGAAGGCGGCGTCTCCGGCCGGGCTTCCCGGTGCGTCGAGCGCATCGCCGTACAGCTCGCGTTCTGGGGTGTGCGGCACTAGCGCTCGTGGGCCTCAATTGCGGACCGTTGCTGGGCCGCCGGCCCGGGTTGCAGCTGCAACACCAGCTGCGGCCAACGGTCGCCGCAGGCCTGCTGGAGCTCGACAAACAAGGCGAAGGCGCGGGCATAGGCGGTCGGGTCGTCTGCCCGCAGCAGCGTGCGTTCCATCAGGGAGTCGGGCTGCCAGGGACCGTTCGCGGCGGCCCTCGCCAGCAGCTGGCTGTGGCGCTCCGGTTGGGACTGGACCCGCAACCACTCCGCGAAACCCTCCTCGAGCCATGCCGGCCCATGTTGTGGCCTGCGGGCCGCCAGTAGGGCGTGCCCCAACTCGTGGGCCAGGGCGCCAGGGTCGACCGGCAGCGCACCGCTGGGCGTCTCGCCAAGCACGATCCGCAGCCGACGCTCGCCCTGGGGCTCTGTCGTGACCAGGAAGAACGCCGGTCCCAGATGCTGTCGCCCCGCACTAGCTCGCAGCTCTTGCCAGATCATCGGGTCGCGGACGATCCAGATCTCCAGGCGTTGACCGACCAGCGGGTCGGCGCCCGCGTCCCCAAAGAACTGCGCCCCTCGCTCCAAGCTGGCCCGTGCACGTGCGAGCAGCCAGGCGGCTTCATCTGCGTCGAGAGGGGCGCCGCGCAGAGCGACGCTTTCCCTCTCAGGATCGGAGTCGTTGGGGAGGTTGGTTCTGCAACCCGCCACCAGACCTGTCAGCAGGCAGATCGTTGCGACCGGGATAAGCCCGTGCGCGAGCACGGCGCTCAGCTCTCCAGCTTGGGAACAAATTTGTAGCCACGCCCGCGCACCGAGACGATATAGCGGTCTTTGGAAGGCCGGTCACCGAGCTGTTTGCGGATATTGACGATGTGGTTGTCGACGGTGCGGGTGGTGGGGAACTTCTCGTATCCCCAGACCTTGTCGAGCATTTCGTTGCGGCTGATCACTCTTCCGGGGTTGCGCACGAACAGCTCGAGGATGCGCAATTCGCGTGGCGTCAACTCGAGACGGTTGCCTGCCCGGGTTGCCTCCATACGGTCGAGGTCGATGCTCAGGTCACCGGCGCGCAGGCGGGAGGTCTCGGCAGGCTTCTCGGCGCGACGCCGCAGCACGGCCTTGATGCGGGCCAGCAGCTCGATGACGCTGAAAGGCTTGGTGACGTAGTCGTCAGCGCCCAGCTCGAGACTCTTGACCTTGTCGAGGTCCGCCGACTTCGCGGTCAGGAAGATCACACCACAGCGCAGACCACGGGAGCGAAGCTCACGCAACACTTCGATGCCGCTCAGGTTGGGCATCATCCAGTCGAGCACGACCAGGTCTGGTGTCCAATCCAAGGCTTTGGCCAGCCCGGCGGCGCCATCGGCCGCCATCTCGACCTCGTAGCCTTCCATCTCCAGGTTGTCGACCAGGCCGAGCGCGATGGCCGGCTCATCTTCGACCACCAGCACCTTCTCTGGCATGGCTCGGTCCCCTTCACTGGCTGTGTGCGCCGCAGATGAAGCTACTCTCCGGCAAGCACCGCCGCGAAATACTCGCGGTTCAGGCGGGCGATGTTCGACACCGAGATCTCTTTGGGACACTCGGCTTCGCACTCGCCCTCATTGGTGCAAGCGCCAAAGCCTGCGGCGTCCATGGCCTCGACCATCGCCACGACCCGCTTGCGCCGCTCAGGTGCGCCCTGCGGCAGCTGGGCAAGCTGGGAGACCTTGGCGCCGACAAAGAGCATAGCCGAAGCGTTCTTGCACGCTGCGACACACGCGCCGCAGCCGATGCAAGCAGCGGCGTCCATCGCGCTCTCTGCGGTCTGCCTGCTGATCGGCAGCGCGTTGGCGTCAGGAGCACCACCGGTGTTGACCGACACATAGCCCCCCGCCTCGATGATCTTGTCGAAGGCTGAGCGGTCGACCACCAGGTCTCTGACAACCGGGAAGGCCTCGGCCCGCCACGGCTCGATGGTGATGGTCTGCCCATCCTTGAAGCTACGCATGTGCACCTGGCAGACAGTCGTACCCTTCTCGTGGCCGTGCGGCCGGCCGTTGACAACCAGGCTGCAGGTGCCGCAGATTCCCTCGCGGCAGTCGTGGTCGAAAGAGATCGGCCCACGCGGATCGTCGTTGTCCATCAACTCTTCGTTGACGACGTCCAGCATCTCCAAGAAAGACATATCCTCAGAGATGTTCTTGGCCTGGTAGGTCACCATCTCGCCAGCGGACTTGGCGTCCTTCTGGCGCCAGACGCGCAGAGTCAGGTCCTTGTGGTCGCTCATTTGTAGCTCCTCGTCGCAAGCTGGACGACATCGAATTCCAGCGCCTCTTTGTGCAGCTTGGGCTCGGAGCCGTCGCCCGTGTGTTCCCAGGCGGCCGCGTAGGCATAGTTCTCGTCGTCGCGGCGTGCCTCGCCTTCTTCGGTCTTGTACTCCTCGCGGAAATGGCCGCCGCACGACTCGTTGCGGTTGCGGGCGTCGCGCGCGATCAACTCGCCCAGCTCGAGGAAGTCTGCCACCCGGCCGGCCTTCTCCAAGATCTGGTTGAACTCGCCCTCGCTACCCATCACGTTGACGTTCTGCCAGAACTCTTCCCGCAGGGCACCGATCTCTTCGATGGCCTTGGTCAGACCCTTCTCTTCGCGCGACATGCCGGCGTATTCCCAGAGGATCTTGCCGAGCTGCCGATGGAAGTGGGTGACCGTCTTCTTGCCACGCACGCCGAGCAATTTCTTGATCTGCGCATCCACCTGCTTTTCACTGTCGAGGAAAGCACCCTGGTCGATTTTTGCGCTGCCCGGCGTCACGCCGGCCAGGTAGTTGCCGATGGTGTACGGCAGCACGAAGTAGCCGTCTGCCAGGCCCTGCATGAGGGCGCTGGCACCGAGGCGGTTGGCGCCGTGGTCGGAGAAGTTCGCTTCACCGATCACGAACAGGCCGGGCAGGTTGCTCATCAGGTTGTAGTCGACCCACAGGCCACCCATAGTGTAGTGCAGCGCCGGGAAGATGCGCATCGGCACTTCATACGGGTTCTCGGCCGTGATCTTCTGGTACATGTGGAACAGGTTGCCGTACTTGGCCTTGATGACATCCTTGCCGTCGCGGGCGATCGGGTCGCGGAAATCGAGGTAGACCGCCATCTTGGTCGGGCCGACGCCACGACCCTCGTCGCAGGCCATCTTGGCGGCGCGCGATGCTACGTCACGCGGGACCAGGTTGCCGAAGGCGGGATAGCGCCGCTCGAGGTAGTAGTCGCGCTCAGCATCGGGAATCTCACTCGCCTTGCGGGTGTCACCTTTCTTCTTGGGCACCCAGACCCGGCCGTCGTTGCGCAGACTCTCGCTCATCAACGTGAGCTTCGACTGGTGATCGCCCGAGACCGGAATGCAGGTGGGATGGATCTGCGTATAGCAGGGGTTGGCGAAGCAGGCACCGCGCTTGTAGGCACGCCAGATCGCCTTGGTGTTGCAGCCGTTGGCATTGGTCGACAAGAAGTAGGTCTGTGCGTAGCCGCCTGTCGCGAGCACCACGCTGTCCGCCGCATGCCGTTCGAGCCGGCCAGTGACCAGGTTGCGCACCACGATTCCCTTGGCGTGTCCGTCGACCACGACCAGGTCGAGCATCTCCGAACGGGGGTAGAGCTTCACCTTTCCCTTCGCGACCTGGCGCATCAATGCACTGTAGGCGCCGAGCAGCAGTTGTTGGCCCGTCTGGCCGCGCGCGTAGAAGGTGCGCGACACCTGGGCCCCGCCGAAGGATCGGTTGGCCAGAGTACCGCCGTACTCCCGGGCGAAAGGCACCCCCTGGGCGACGCACTGGTCGATGATGTTCGAGCTGACTTCAGACAGCCGGTGGACATTGGCTTCGCGTGAGCGGAAGTCGCCGCCCTTGACGGTGTCGTAGAACAGCCGGAAGACGCTGTCGCCGTCGTTCTGGTAGTTCTTCGCCGCGTTGATGCCGCCCTGGGCGGCAATGCTGTGCGCGCGCCGGGGGCTGTCTTGCAGGCAGAACGACTTGACGTTGTAGCCCAGCTCCGCCATGGTCGCGGCTGCCGAGGCACCGGCCAGGCCCGTACCGACGACGATGATGTTGTACTTGCGCTTGTTGGCCGGGTTGACCAGCTTCAGGTTGAAGCGGTGCTTGGTCCACTTCTCGGCGATCGGCCCGTCGGGAACATTGGATTGCAGTGTCACGTGATCAAGCTCCCTTTACCAAGAAGAACCACAAGGGCATGAGCGCGAAGAGCACGACGACCAGCGCCGTCAGACCCATACTCGCCTTCTGCACCAGGGGAATGTACTTCGGATGGCCGAAGCCGAGTGTGCGGACGACGCTCTGCACGCCGTGGCTCAGGTGCAACCCCAGCCCGGCCAGGCAGACCAGATAGAGCAGCACCGAGAGGGGATGGGCAAAGCGGTGCTGCACCAGACCATAGATGTCGGATTTCTCTGCACCATCGGCTTCGCTGACGACCGCGGGTGGACTCGATTCGGCGACCAGCGCAGGCTGACTGCCTTCGGCGCCGGTGTCGGTCGACGCGGCGGCCACCTTGAGGTCGTCGAGGACCCAGTATTTGGAGATCCGGAAGTCGTACAGGTGGACCACCAGGAACAGGGTGACCAGCATGCCTGAGATGATCATTGTCGACGAGCCCAGGCTACGAGCGCCTGCCCACTGCTTCTCTTCATAGGGGGTGGGCCGGGCTTTTTTGTTCTGCAAGGTCAGCGAGATCGCGCAGGCGATGTGGACGCCGAACAGCGCGAGCAGTCCCACCTCGGCCAGGGGGAGCAAGGGATTGGACTCGAGCATGTGTGCGTAGTCATTGAATGCCTCTTCACCGACGAACAGCAAAAGATTGCCTGCTACATGGGTGACGAGGAAGCCGAAGAGCAGCAGGCCCGTGACGGCCATCACCAGCTTCTTGCCGATGGTGGACTTCAGCGCCTTGACGATAGCCTTCATTTCGCCTCCGCGAGGGTATTTCGATGACAAGGATTATAGACATCCCCCAAGGCTTCTCAAGAGCCCTGCTCAGAGGACACGAGCCGCATGGCCTGAGGCCGCAAGCGACCGCGCTTGCTTCCTTTGCAATGCAGACTCCGAAGACACGGGAAATTTTGCATCAAGTCAACGCAACTCCCGATCCAAAGGCGGATTAAAGCTTGCCAGCACCAACTCGCCTGGCATAATGCGCCCCCAGCGGTGGACCCCCCCGCCAGGGCGGTGGGCTGCCGACGAATACGACATTCCCTCCCCCCGGCAAGCGGCACGCCGTTCGGCGCGCAGCCTTTGGGCTGCGGGTCCGGGCACAGTCGAGCTGTGGACTGGGATGGGGGAGCCCACATTGGAGCTACTGCCATGATGAAACTTGCTGAACGCACGACGAGGAGTCCGAAGATGGCCGTCACCGACAAGCACCTGGAGAAGCTGCGCAACATCGGCATCTCTGCCCACATCGATTCCGGCAAGACCACCTTGACCGAGCGCATCCTGTACTACACGGGACGGATCCACAAGATCGAGGAGGTGCGTGGCAAGAGTGGTGTTGGAGCCAAGATGGACTCGATGGAGCTCGAGCGCGAGCGCGGGATCACCATCCAGTCTGCGGCAACCTATTGCCAATGGCGCACTTCGGACAAGAGCGACTACAACATCAACATCATCGACACCCCTGGCCACGTCGACTTCACCATCGAGGTCGAGCGTGCTCTGGGCGTGCTCGATGGAGCGATTTTGGTGTTGTGCGCTGTCGGTGGCGTGCAGAGCCAGTCGCTGACGGTCGACCGCCAGATGCGCCGCTACAACGTGCCGCGCCTGGCGTTCGTCAACAAGATGGACCGCATGGGAGCCGACGTCTTTGGAGTGGCCCAGCAACTTCAGGACAAACTGCGCCATAAGCCGTGTGTGATGCAGGTGCCCATCGGCACAGGTGCTGACTTCGACGGCGTCATCGACCTGGTCGAGCTGCAGGCGCTGTACTTCGACGGCGACAACGGCGAGATCATCCGTCGCGAGAAGATCCCCGCCGCGCTGGAAGAGCTGGTCGAAGAGCACCGCGCCAACCTGATCGAGGTGTTGGCCGACTTCGACGACGAGTTGGCAGAGCTCTACCTCGGTGGTGAAGTGATCCCCAGTGAGTTGATCCATACAGTCGTACGGCGTGCGACCCTGTCCTTGGACATCACGCCCGTCTTCTGTGGAACCGCCTACCGCAATAAGGGCGTGCAGCCTCTGGTCGATGCGGCCTGCAAGTACCTGCCCAATCCGTCCGAAGGCGTGAACCACGCGTTCGACGAGACCGGTCATGAGGAGGTCGAGGTCGAGCTCGAAGCCGACTCGAGCAAGCCGCTGTGTGCCATGGCCTTCAAGCTCGAAGACGGCAAGTACGGTCAGCTGACCTACACACGCATCTACCAGGGTCATCTGGCTGTGGGGGATTGGATCTGGAACAGCCGCACAGGCCGCAAGGTCAAACTGGGCCGGCTGGTCAAGATGCACTCCGACGAGCTGCATGAGATCAAGACCGCAGGTGCTGGCGAGATCGTCGCCATCTTCGGCATCGAATGCGCTTCGGGTGACACCTTCCACGGGCAGAAGGTGGCCTATTCAAAGGCCAGCATCTATGTGCCCGAGCCGGTGATCTCGTATGCGATCTGGGCCGAAAAGAAGAAGGATATGGGCAACTTCTCCAAGGCGCTCAACCGCTTCTCGCGCGAAGATCCGACCTTCCGCGTGCGCAAGGACGAAGAGTCGGGCCAGACCCTGATTTCTGGTATGGGCGAGCTGCACCTCGACGTCTATGTCGAGCGCATGAAGCGCGAGTACAACTGCACTGTGGGCAAGGGCGAGCCACAGGTCGCATACCGCGAGGCCATCAGCCAGGAGATCGAGTTCGACTGCATCCATAAGAAGCAGACCGGTGGTTCCGGTCAGTATGCCCGCATCTGTGGGTTCTTCCGGCCGTATGCAGATGGGGACTTCAGCTTCATCGACAAGATCGTCGGCGGCTCGATTCCCCGCGAGTACATCCCTTCTTGCGAGACGGGCTTCAAGAACATCATGGCCAAGGGCAGCCTGATCGGCTTCCCCATCGTCGGCATCGAGGTCGAGATCAACGATGGCAACAGCCACGCGGTCGACTCGAGCGACCTGGCCTTCCAGACGTGCGCCCGCAAAGCGTTCCGCGAGAACTACGCTCGCATGAAGCCGACGATCCTCGAGCCGATCATGAAGGTCAGCGCCGAGACACCGGTCGAGTATCAGGGCACCGTGCTGGCCACCTTGAACCGCCGCCGCGGACAGATCGTGGGGACCGAGGTCAAGCAGGGCGTGTCGAACATCGAAGCCGAGGTGCCCCTGTCGTGCATGTTCGGCTATTCGACCGACTTGCGCTCCGCGACCCAGGGCAAGGCCGAGTTCACGATGGAGTTCTCACGCTACGCGCCGGCGCCCAAGAGCGTGATCGAAGAGCTGATCGAAGAGTACAGCAAGAAAAACAAGAGGTAGGCCCTGAGGGTTGCTTCCTGGCACGAGAAACGCCGGAGTCGCTAGACTCCGGCGTGTTCTTTGGGCGGATGCGTGCGTGGCTCACGCTGCGCTCAGCCCTTCTTCCCGAACGGCCACCACCAGCGCCGCCGTGCGGCGTTCTCGAGGTGTCCGAGCTCGTACATCGTGCGGCCGAGCTGCTGGTCTCGCTTCGAGAAGGCCGCCTCGCAGGCCTTGCGGTCGTTCTTGCTGCCGACCGCTTCGTAGAACAACTGGTCGGCAAAGTGCTGGTAGGGCGCCTTGAACTCCATCAAGAAGGCCGTCTTCTGCGGGAAGTCGAAGCGCGGCAACTCAGCCTCGGGCTCGACAGGCTCGTGCTTGTGCAGCAGGTCTTTGTAGCGCTTGGTTTTCGCATCGAAGACCACCGCTCCTGGCTTGCGCAGGATGCGGAAGCGCTTGAGGTCGAACTTTTCGACTTTGAAGTACTCCGAGCCCTGTACGATCGCGTGCCAGCGTACGATGCCCGGTGCGTTGCAGGCGTCGGGTACCTCGGCCAACTCGTTCCGCAGGCCCCCTCGGCAGACCAGGATCTCGTCGACATCGGTATAGACCACCCAGTCGCCATCGGCGGCCTCGAACGCTTCGGCATAGGAGAACTCCTTGCCGAGCACCTCGCTGCGCATCGTGAAGACCTGATGGTCGATCTCGAGCAGGCGCAAGACCTCCTTGGCGGTGAACAGCGAGCCGTCCTCAGAGCGCTGATCGACAACCACGATCTGGTCGGCCCAGCTGGCGCAGGCTGCGATTTTCGAGGCGATCAGGACCGCCTCGTTGCGCATGATGATGGCCGCTGTGATGCGCACGGTCTCCCCTTTCGGCTCCGGCTGTTGATCCAGACGATAGGAGCTGGCGGGCAGAGTGCAAGCTCTGATTTGGGGAACTTATGTCTCGCAGGCTGCTAGATCGTGCTCCCCTGCTCAGGCGTACTCGACGCCGTCGAAGCTGCGCGCGAAGGAGTCGTAGACCGAGCTCCAGGCTCCCGCTGCCGCACCCTGCAGCGACTGCACGAAGCTGCGCAGGCGGCCGCCGCAGGCAACATAGACCATGTAGTTCTCGGCCAGGAACTCGTTGAAGGCCAGCCGCTGGTAGGTGCGCCGTGACTGGGCATCGAGCAGGTACTCGACCCCGAGAAAGGTATCGGTCTCCGAGATCACGCGGTAGCCGGCCTCGAGCTTTGCGCGCTCGGCCGGGCCCCAGATCGATTCATGGGCGTGACCGAGCTCGTGCAGGAACAAGCCGATGAAGGTGCGACGTGCCCCGCGCAGCGCGAAATCGTAGAGCGAGACCCGGTGGTTCTGGTAGGCGGAGGCTTTGGCCGAGTCGGGTCCCCAACCTCCAAACTGGATCTGGCGCAGGCTGCCTCGGGTCAGGTGCAAGCGCGGCAGACCGTCGAGAATGCGGTGGCTGAGCCCATAGATCTCGGCCAGGGGAGCCTCGCCCTGGCGGATCGGCTCTGCGCGGCTGTTGAGAAGTGAGAGGCCGAGGTCCCCGGCGAGGCTCTCGAGCCGTGTCAGGGAGCCGTTGGGCGGTCGGTCTTCGAAGCCTTCGAGCGCGCGCCAGCTGCAGTAGGCCTGGAAGATCTCGTTGGACGTCGGAACCCAGACACTCGAGGAGCCGCCCTTGATCGCTCCGCCCAGGAAGAAACCTTTGGAGGTGCACGACACCCGCTGCCCGAATCGGAAGCGCTTTTCGAGCTCGGAGGTGAGATCTGGGATCTTGTCGACAAGGCTGGGCCAGGGATATCGAAGGGCCTGGACCTCAGCCGGCATCCGCAGGAGCTTGCTCATGTGCAGTGCCCGCCGGAGGCACGGAACGCGCCTCCCTTCAGGGACTCAGCTTAGCTCATTGGGGAGGGCATGACAAGCGGACGGGAAACTGCCTTCAAGGCGGGGATGCCGCCCTGGATTCGGGCAGCCCTCAATCCTATTGCCCGATCGAGTAGTTGAAACGCACGCGCTGTCCGTCGCGCAGGACCTCGACCTCGAAGGACGGGTTGCTCTTCATCGTCTCATACATGTCCCACGCACCGGTGATGCCTCCGATGTTCTGGCCGTTGATCGACATCAGCCGGTCACCTTCCTGGAAGCCCAGCAGGCGCCGGAAGGGGCTGGTGCGGTTCATCTTCTCGAGCGTCACTTCGATGCTCCCGCCGGGCATCTCCTCGTAGGTCGCATAGGCGGTGTTGAGCAGTTCGACCACATCCTGTTTGTGGGAGTACTTCTCCTGGAAGGACCGGTCGATCTTCACCTCGGGTACCACAAACAGCTCGCCTTCCCAGTGCCCGGCGGTGAGGTAGGCCGGCATGCGCCGGTTGTTCTCGTCGTAGCGGACGGGCGGCTGCGGCGTGGTCGTTTGGGTGCGGGGCTGGTTGTCTGCCGCGCCATTCGGGCGCGGGTTGGCGGGGTCCGACGGCTGGTTGGACGGCTGCCCGCCCGGCTGGGTGGTGACGTAGGTTGCCGCGTCGTCCGGGACGTCCCAGGGCAGGCCCCCTTCGTTGAGCGCCTCGGTCTTCGCCTGGACCGACTCTTCACTGATGTTGCTCTTGGAGAGGATCAGTGCGGCGACGAACACGATCGAGAGGATGGTAAAGAACCAGACCAGCTTTTCCGCGAGATTGATCACCCGTGCACCCCTGGGTTGTCGGCCTCAACAATCAGACGCTTGTCAGTCTACCAGGGTTCAGTATGTCTGTGAACCATCGCGCGCGGGCGGGCCGCATCTCAAGGCATGCGCGTGACGTAACTCGAGCCACCCGCGCTGACGTAGACCATGCCTGCGCGCATCGCGCAACGCACGTCCTGTCCGGCAACCGTCAGGCTCACCGGGGCGCCGCCCATCGTCAATCCACTCAGAGCTTCACGGCCGCTCTCCATCAACTCCATCAGGTTCAGGCTTTCGCTGGATCCGCTGGCATGCTCAACAGTCAGCATCCCCGCTTCATCCATCGGCTGGATGGTGGCGACCTTCTCGCGGCCATCGGCAGTCTTGCGGTAGACCTGCAACACCTCTCCTGGCTCTTCCTCGAGCACCAGGGTCCCCTCGTAGCCTGCAGGCCCCAGCATGTCGATCTCGGGCATCTTGCCCGCATCGTCTGGGCCCGAGGGGAACAACACGACCGAGAGGATCAGCAACAGAATGTTGACGAGCTCAGCGGCGACCATAGGAATCTCCTTTGCAGCCAGCGTTGGCCGAAGCATAACGGCAGTGGACGTCTCGTGCAGCGGACGGCGCGCCGGCCATGCCGGGCTGGGTTCGAGAAATGGCTTGTGGGGCGGGACAAAGAAACAGAGCGCCCAGGGGGCGCTCCGAACACGAAAAGACGAAACCCGCGGCGGCTTCCCCTACTTTCCAAACAGCTTCTTGAAGAAACCGCGAGAGCGCATCTCTTCGATCTCGCTCTGGGCGGCCTTCAACTCTTCCTGCGCCGCTTCGAGCTGGCCTTCTGTCTCGGCGGCCTTGGCCTTTTCGGCCTCGGAGGCGTCTTCAGCCTGTTTGAGCTTCTCTTGCAGCCTCTCAATCTCACGCCGGCGCCCCTCGAGCTGTACGCCGAGGGACTCGGTCGCCCGCTCCATCACTTCCTTCTGCTTGGCCTTGATGCGCGTGCGCTCGGCATTCCAGCGCTGCCGCTCTTCCTCGACAGCTTTGCGCAGCTGAGCGTTGCGGCGCTTCTCAATCTCGAGCGATTCTTTCAGGTTGCTGTACTCTTCGGAATGCGCAGCCAGCTCTTCGTGGTCTTTCTGCAGCTCGACATATTTGTCGACAGCCGCGCTGAGCTTGTTGGACTCGTCCTCAAGCTGTTTCTCGAGCTCGACGATGCGTTCAACCGAGCCTAGATCCGCTTCGGCCTCGTCGGCGCGGCGTTGCGCATCGATCAGCTTGGCTTCGGCGAACTGCGCTTGCTGCTCGAGCTCTTCGAGTTGCGACTCGAGCTGGCCCACCCGTTTGCCGGCTTCCTCAGAGCTCTCCTGACTGCCGCGCAGTTTGGCGTTGAGCTCTGAGATCTGCATCTCGTAGCCAGTTGTCTGCGCTTCTGCAGCTTCGGCGCGCTTGTTGGCGGCGGCGAGCTTGCCCTCGAGCTTCGAGACCGCGGCCTCGATGCCCGAAGCCCCTTTGCGTGCGTCTTCAGCCTGGTTGATCGCCTTCTCGGCGGCCTTCTCGGCAGCGGCCTTCTCTTTTTCAGCCTGCTTGAGGGCGGTCTCGGCATCTTTGATGCGCGAGGCCAGCTCTGCGAGCTCGGCAGCCGTCTTGGCAGCGCGTTCTTGCGCCTCTTTGAGAGCAGCTTCGGCCTTGTCGGCGCGTTCTTTCTCGGCAGCGAGAGCTCCCTCGTCGACGGCCGCGGCTGCCGGGGCAGTCTCTACCGGCGCAGCCTTCTTGGTCTTGGTGCTCGCCTTGGTCTTTGCCTTGGCTTTGGCTTTGGATTTAGCCTTGGGCTTGGCCTCTTCCTCAGTCTTCTTCTTCTTTGTTGAGGCCTTGGACTTGGACTTGGCCTTGGCCTTGGTGTCTTGTTTCTTGGGAGCTTTCTTCTTTTTTGCCATGCCGCGAAGCCTTTCGCATAGTGGGGTAACGTCCTCGCGTGAAAGGACCCCCGGGATTCTGGGTTTCGTCTCCAGCCATGCAGCCTGACAGCTCTGCCGGCAGAGAGGCCTCCTTATGCCTCTATCGACCGCCTGGGCATTTTTCTCCACAAGCGGCTCATGCACTGGACCAGCACGGATCTGCAACCGTCTGTAGCCTAATCCCTGAGAAACAACTTCTCAAGGTCGGTTTTCGTGCAAATGTCCTGCGGCTGACAAGATTTTCGCCAGCTCAGCGTCGGTTCGAAGCTGAAATCTACGTCGTTCCCTTCGGCTCCGAAGTACGCTGGGCAGGTATCGAAGTGTGGCGAGCAGCCAAAACCAACGCCTAAAACGCAGCCGGGCCAACAGCGAGAGTGCCATCGGGAGTGTGGCACAGGCAAGGATGGTACACAGGGAGCGGTCAGTAAAGTTACGCCAAACAAACAGCAGGTGGTTGCGGAATTTGATCCGCCGTACGCGGCTTGGTGCCTGTTTGCCGATGCTGGCTTGATGGTCATGTTCCAGGCACAGCCGGGGTAGATAGCTGATGGTGTACCCACGTTTCCAGGCTCGGTAGCCCAGATCCGCGTCTTCCCAATAGTAGGGTGAGAAGATGGGATCGAAGCCGCGCAACTCTTCAAACATACTGCGGCGGAAGAAGCTTCCCCCACCATTCGCATAGGGAATGGCTGCGGGCAGGTCGGAGCGCGGGTCGGTGGCGCTCACACTGTTGACGCGGGCGCGGCGTGGCGTCAAGCGGAGCGTCTTGAAGCCGTCATTCCAAGCACCAGGTTCAAGGATCCGGCCGCAGACCGCGAACAGTTTCGGGTCTACAAAGGGTGCCAGACAGTCGACGAAAAAATCCTCGGCGACGTACATGTCGCTGTTGAGCAGGCACAGGATCCGTCCCCGCGCTGCTGAGGCCCCGCGGTTCGTGTTGCCGCTGAAGCCGAGATTGCGGGTGTTCTCGAGCAGCCGCAGCCATGGGAACTCGGAGCGCAGCTTCGGGACCAGGTCTCCGGGGCTGCAGTCGTCGGAGACCACGACCTCGTGCTTGAGCTCTGGAGCCCCGGCCAATGCCCGCTCCACGGCCTTCAAGCAGCGGCGCAACTTGTCGAGCTCGCCGTAGACGGGAATCACCACTGACAGATCCACGCTGTTCATCGCTCCTGCAGCCAGGGAAGGAGCGCAGTTTCGAGGGCAGCGACGAACAAGGCGTAGCCGGCCGGATTCATGTGCACATAGTCCGCCCAGAACGAAGCATCGGGGGGCACACAGGCATCGAGGTCGATGAACAGCGCGTCCTGCTCCTGCGCGACGCGGGCCGCGACCGCGTTCAGATCGCGCAGCGCAACCACCAGCCCTTCGTAGGAGAGGCAGGAATGGCGGGCCACCTCCGCCCGGGTGGCTGGTCCCCAGGTCGGATCGAGGCGTAGCTGGAAGCTGAGAAAGGCGGTCTGCGCCCCCAGCTCGCGCGCCCGCACGGCGATGCGGGTCAAGTTGGCAGCGTAGGCGCTCGGGACCGCAGAATCGAGCTCGCTGCGCCCGTTCACGCGCTGGCGGCGTGGCCAGGTCAGCTGGTTCCAGAGCGCCTCAAGCATGAAGGAGTCGGCGTTGTGGCGCGCCCGCTGCAAGGCGTTCAGCGGCCGGACTCCGTGGTCTGGGTCGCTGTAGAAGGCCGGGAACTGTTCGCCGAAGGCGATGTCGTTGACCGCGTGCAGCACCAGCACCAGATCGGGCTGCAGATGCGCCAGGCGCCCCAGATTGAGGTAGCTCTCTGCCGTGGTGTAGCCCGGGACGCCCGCGTTCAGTACTTCGATGCCGCGTTGGGGGAGCGCGCTACGCAAGGCGGTTTGCAGCAGCGCAGGGTAGGTCAGGCTATCTGCTGGGCTGCCTGTGCCGAACGTGGTCGAGCCCCCCAGGCACAGAATACGGAAGCCCGGTTCCGGCTTCGAAGGCGGAAGCTCGGGCCCTCTCAAGCCTTCCTTGTTGATCTGGAACGCATAGGGCTGGGTCGCCCAACCCCAGACGTCCGGCGTCTGCCAGCGACCCGGACGCAGGCGCTGCTTCAGGCGCGGGTCTTCGACAAAGTAGGCGTTGGCATGCTCGACACGCGCTTCCCGCGTGGCGAGCGCGGCGCGGGCCCGCATGCGCCAGAACAGCTCAGCGCCCGTCCAGAGAACCGCAAACAACGCGGCTGCGAACAGCCAGCGTTTTTTTCTGGACAACCTGGATGGCGTAGAGGGGTCCATCTCAGTCCACCGGCTCCAATAATCCCTGCGCGACGAAGTCGGCGATTACGTCGAGATCTTCGCCCGGCTCAGCTCCGAGCGCACGCGCCGCGGCACAGAGCTGCGCGCGGCTGCAGCCTTCGGCCGCCCGGCGCAAGAGCCCCGCGAGGCCGGGGTTGCACAGCTCGACGCCGACCTGGCCGTCGCGTTCTTCGAGCAGCACCTGCTCCTCGGCGTCCGGTTGGACCAGCAACGACAGACCGGCGCCAGGCCGCTTCCCCGCCAGCAGCTCGGCCACGGGGTCGCGCGTTGCCAGCTCACGGCATAGCCGCTGGTAGGCGTCCAGACTGCCCCCGGGCAGCGTGAGCAGAGCGACGTGGGCGGCCAGCCGCAGACGGCTTCCCTGCGCGGGGCGGCTTGACGGCCGGCGCCGCAGGCGGGCAATCCCACTCTCGAGCCGCAACAGTGCCCGCGCCAGCGGAGTCTGGAAGCAGGCCTCGGGCGCGCTCTGCAGGCACCAGGCGGCGAAACTGAGCGCCAACGAGCCGCGCTCCTGGATGCAGCGGTGGAAGCGCTGTGAGGAGAAGAACGCATCGAGGCGGCCCAGGGCTTTTCCGTCTCCTACACCGGCTGCCAAAGCGCACGGGAACTCTTCGAGCACCGCCTGGAGGCCGCGGGAACGCCGGTAGCGGTCTGTGCCCCAGGCCCGGGGATCGGGTTGCCGCAGCCAGTTTCTTTCACGGCTGTTGAGCTCGACCTCGGCGAGCGCGTCCTCGGGGTCAGCGTAGACGGCCTGGACCAACTCGGGATCGAACAGCATGCGGACCACGACGCGTTGCAGGGCCAGGGAGCTCACGGCAGCTCTCCTTTGCAGCAGGACCGGCCAAAGTAGGCCAAGGATCGGTCTGCGTCCAGAGGCGACTGGCGGAAATTCCCGCAGCCGGGCGGCTGACAAAGGTGGCGTCCGAGGTCGGGCTCGGCTACCATCCCGGCGCCCACTAGCCCGGAGGCTGCCATGGCCGCCAAAGCACGCAAGACCCCGAAGCCCGCGACGCCGCGCACGGCCGGACGCTTCTGTTGGTCCTGCCAGCGCCAGCGTTCCAGCCAGAGCTTCTCCGCGCCGGGGGCCGGACGCTATCTGTGCCGGGAGTGCCAGGCCCTGGGAAAGGACGAGCTCGACTTCCGCTCGGCCCGCGCCAATCTCGAACGCATGATGACTGACGATGGCCTGGTGCGTCGCAAGCAGCGCCGGCACTTCCGCAAGTTCCTCGACGATCCTCGTCCGCGGGTCAAAGAGCTGGCCGAGCACCTCTGGCGTCTGGACCGGCAGGTGCGCACGGAGAAGCTTGAGAGCGAGGCGCAGCCGGAGGCACCCGCGAACGACGGCACGGCGATGGAGTTCATGGCTGAGGAAGGCTGAGCGGGCGTCGGCCAGACGACCGACTCCGACCTGCGTGTTGGAGAGCAGATTCATGGCCGTCCGGTACCCCGTGTCGCCCTCCATCGGCACGAGCACGAACAGGACGCAGGCCACCGCGTGGAGCGCTTCAGGAAGTTCTTCCGAACGTTTGGTTCCGACGTGTGCACAGATCGTCGCTGCCCCCGCTGGTGCGGGTTGCGTCCAACGCGGCAAAGCAGGCATCGAGGATCTGCGCGCCACTCTGGAGATCACTGCATGAGTCATGACCCGCGACCACCTGATCTTCCCCCGCTTGAGAGAGAGCCGCCAGGGGACGATGCAGCTGTCCCTGCTTCGGCCATCGACACAGAAGCCGAAGGTTCTCGCGATGTCAGGAACCTCTTCCTGGGGGTCGGGTTGTTCTGTTTGTTGCTGGCCGTTGCCTTGTTCTACCTCTGGAACGGCTGCGCAGCCATCCTGGCCGGTCTGCTCGGTCTGTTTCTGTTCGTTGGGAGCTTCTTCAAGTTCGGAGAGGCGAAGTGCCCGTCGTGCCAGAACACCATCAGCAGCGTCGATCCGTCGCTCCCTGGCCTGCACCTCTGTCATGGTTGCGGACGGTACTGCGTCGTCGATATCGAGAAGAAGGCGCTGCGGCTGTGCGGAGACGACGACGTGCATCCAACTCCCCGCTTCTCTGCGCCCCTGAAGGAGGGGGTCACCCTGCCGCTGGTTTGCGCCGCCTGCTGCAAGCCCGCCACGCGGCTTGTCCATGTGAGCTGGAGTGTCAAGCGCGATGATCTCAATGCGTTGTTTACTATCGGAGCCTCCCTCGCGCTGGGCGCGGCCGTGCCGATCACCAGCTTCCGTAAGTCGCATTCGCTGCAGATTCCCCATTGCGACGCGCATCAAGACGGGGCCAGCGTCAAGAAGAAGGACAAGGAGGGGAAGGAGCTCTTCCTCCTCACGCGCGCCCATGGTTTCTGCCAACAGTATTGCGAGAGCAATGGGCTGCACGCCGCCGAGGCTTGAGCGGGCGACGCCAGAGACCCGGCTTGGGAAGCGCGGTCCGTGTTGGCTGCTGCGGTGATGCTGCGGCGCACCGTGCTTTTCCTGGCGCTGGGTTGGTTCGGCGTGGCCGCGGACTTGATCTCCAGCTTCGGCTGAGCAGGGCAGTGGCCGGCGGGTGTTATAGCAGCCTGTATTCTGAGCGCCATCGTGCTCGTCATCGCGCGATTGGGCGGGGCCTGGCAGAATTCTTGCCCGCTGCGTCAAGACTGCTGTGCTCGGTGTTGCGTGTTCGGTGCCGCGTGCGCCTGCGGTGGTCCTGAGCGGCTGCTCAAACGTGGACTTGGGCTCTTTGCTCTGCGCCAGGCCTCGCGGCAGCTCGCAGCAGGTGGTGCTGCGTCGTCTGGCGCCCGAAGAGCCGCTCTGGGTGGATGAGGCTCGTCGCAGACCGATCCATCGTGCGACCGCGCCGGATGCTGGCTATACTGGACCAAACCTTCACAGTTGTTGCAATCTGCATAGCCTTGGGGCGAACGGGACGCCTCCCGGGCTCACCAGCGAGGCAATCATGCCCAGCGTGTTCCTCAGGATCCTCAGCGGATTGGACAGTGGACGGGAGTGCGCGCTGGACACGGGTCTGCGGGTCGGGCGCAATCCCGAGGCCGAGTGTGCGCTGATGGATCCCGGCGTGTCGTGGAATCACGCCCGCATCGAGAACAAGAAAGGAAAGCTGTGGATCGCCGACACCGGGAGCACCAACGGCACACTGGTCGAAGGGCGGCTCATCGGCCAGGTCTGGGTGCGCCTGCGGCCCGGGGCCGAGGTCTGCTTCGCCAAGGTCCGCGCGCAGGTGGCCGAAGGGGCTGCGAGCTCGGGCCCGACACGGCATTCGCGCAAGCCTCCGCCCCATTCCTCGCACTTCAACCCGCGCCGGCGGGTGAACGAAACGGACCCGCTTCTGCCGTTGAAGGCGGAAGACCTCTTTGTACGGGAGGATTTCCAGGAACGGCTCAAGAGCTTCAGCGCCCGGCTGAACAGGTCCGTGCCCAAGGTCCAGTCTGCCTGGGAAGCTGCAGACGTCTTCGGCGCGGAGCCGGCTCCCGCCTCCGCCGCTCTGCTGCCGTCGGGCGCGTTGACCGGTGTGCTCGAGGAGCCACACCTGGAGACGGGGCAATTCGAGCCTCCGAGCTCCGTGTTGGAGAAGGCGGACAAGCCTCGGGTCCTGGTGATCGACGGCGATCGCTTGTTCCGCCACTGGAGCCGTCAGATCCTGGCGGGAGCCGGCTTCGAGGTCGCGACGGCGGACTGCGGGATCGACGGTCTGGTCCAGGTCTCGCGCGGGGGCTTCCAGCTGGTGATCTGCGACCTGCGTCTCGCCGACATCGGTGGCAGCGAGGTCCTCGACTACGCCCGCAAGAAAGGCCTCGGGATGCCCTTCCTCCTGTCCAGCTCCGGTACCCGTTCCCAGACCTTGGTCGCTGGCAAGCCGCGCAAGGTCCTGCGCAAGCCGGCAACCCGCGAGGTCTTGCTTGCCAGGGTCCGGGAGCTGCTCGAGGGCAAGGCCCCGGCGCTCGCTTCGCAGACCTCGGAGCACGCTGCCTACGGCGAGGGCTTTCTGGAGATCCTCGGGGACTTCGCGCTCGAGGAAGAGATCGGGAAAGGCGCGATGGGCAGGGTCTTCCGTGCCCGGCAGCTGTCGCTACAGCGCACAGTCGCGGTCAAGATCCTCGACTCCGCGCTGTACAACGATGCCGACTTCACCATGCGCTTCCTGGGCGAGGCCCGCAACGCAGCCTCCCTGGCTCATCCAAATATCGTGCAGGTGTACACCGTCGGGATCGACGAGAATTCCGAGCGGCCCTACTACGCGATGGAGTTCGTCGACGGCCGCACGCTTGACGAGCTCCTGCGGACCGAAGTCCTCAGCTTTCGGCAGATCGTGGCCATCTCCCGCCACGTGAGCGATGCCCTGGCTCTGGCCGCGGACCGGGGCATCGTGCACCGCGACATCAAGCCGGCCAACATCATCATCGACACCGAGGGCCGGGCCAAGGTGCTGGATTTCGGGTTGTCCAAGTGCTTCGACGTCAAGGAGGACGGGGCCGGCACCGGCTCACAGATGGTGCTCGGGACCCCGGAGTACATCAGCCCCGAGCAAGCGTGGGGGCAGCCTGTGGACGGGAGAAGCGACCTGTACTCGCTGGGCGTGGTCCTGTACCGCATGCTGGCGGGGGCCCTGCCCTTCGCGCCCAAGGTCGCCGCCCATGCTCTCGAGATGCACCGCAGCGCTCCGGTGCGCAGCATCCGTGCAGTGCGGTCCAACGTGGACGCGGGCTTCGAAAGCCTCCTCGGCCAGCTCCTGGCCAAGCGTCCGGAGCTGCGCCCAAGCCATCCGCGGCGGATTGTGGCCGCACTGGATCGCCTGACCGAGCGCCTGGCCAGTGCGGGCCGGCTGGACGATCATCCCCAGGGGCCCGCGGTCGAACCGGTCCGCTTCGACGAGAGCGGCCGCTACTCGCAGGTGAAGCGACGCCTGAAGCTCGCCGAGCAGGGCCAGGTGGTGCTGCCTTCGGTCCAGCGCACCCTGGTCCTGGTGTTGGTGACAAGCGGGAGCGCGCTCTTGCTTCTGTCCTTGTTGTGGGTCTTCTGGTAGCAGGGCCGCTGATCCCGCTGTGGAGCCGGGCTGCCGTGGGGTTACCAGCTCAGCCTGGCTGGCGTTGCGTAGGGCCGCGTCGAGTTTGTGGCGGGCGAGACGCTGGTGCTCGACGTGCGTTAGCCTCGCTGCGTCACCTGCGCCAGCCGCCGCAGACCCGGCACGCACGCCTCCAGCGGATTGCGCTCGCACTCAAAGACACACGCGCGCAGCTCGGGGCTGCGCGCCGCGGCCGCCTCGAAGATCTGCCAGGTCTCAGGCAACACCGCCGTCGTATGGCTGTCTTCGAAGTAACGGAAGCCCGCATGCTCGCGCACTTCGCCGCCCGCGACGTGCATCTCGACGATCCGCTCGCAGGGGAAATCGGCCAGCCCGGTCAGCGGCTCATGCCCGGCCATGCTCTGGTAGATGCCCAGGTGGGCGCAGTCGAGCAGCATGCCGGTGTCGGCCAGCTCGCACACCAGAGCGAAGAACTCGAGCAGGTGCAGGTCGCCGAGGAAGACTGTTCCCGGCGGATTCTCCGGCAAAACCTCGAAGCCCGTCTCCTCGCGCAGCCGCACGATCCCACGAGCCATCGCCCGCGCCGCCTCGTCCGTCAGGATCGGCGGCAGCAGCAGCATGTGGCCGCGCTCGCGGCGGCCGAAATGCCAAAGCCCCGCGTCTCCACACAGCCAGGCGGGCTGGATCTCGGCGGCCAGTTGGCGCACCTGCGCAAGCCAGGCAGCGTCGAAGTCTTCTTCCTCATCGAGGTTGATGTCGAGGAAGTGGTAGGTGGTGGGAAGTCCGGAGGCCAAC
Organism: Planctomycetota bacterium; assembly: GCA_029260765.1. Lineage (GTDB taxonomy): Bacteria > Planctomycetota > J058 > JAJDCP01 > JAJDCP01 > JAJDCP01. The sequence continues at coordinate 3,541 of JAJDCP010000075.1, read as the reverse complement.
CACTGGCGGGCGGATGCGTCCAGGCCCTTGGCGGTCTCGACACCGATCTCAAGAAAGCCGGCCAGCTCGGGATGCGCGGCCCGCAAGCGCAGCGCGTCCAGACTGCCCGGGCCCGACATCGCGCCGTATTCTGTGCTGACTCCCAGGCCGAGCCGTGGGAGCCCGGCCAGCCGCTCGGCGAAGGCCATCGCTTCAGGTCTCCCGTCCGTCGCGCTCGGCATAGGTGCGGCCCTGCTCGACGTACCACTTCCAGGAGTACTCGATCATGCGCAGGTCTTTGTCGGTCAGGTCGCGCACGATCTTGAACGGGTTGCCAAAGATAAGCACACCGTCGGGGACCTTCTTGCGCATCGGGATCACCGTGCCCGCGCCGATGATCACATGGCTGCCGATCTCGCAGTTGTCCATCAGGATCGAACCCATGCCGACGATGGTCTCATTGCCGATCCGGCAGCCGTGCAGGCAGGCGTTGTGGCCGACGGTCACGCGTTCGCCGACATCCACGCCGCTGAAGTCGTGGGTGAGATGGACGACAGTGCCATCCTGGATGTTGCTCTGCTTACGGATCAAGATCGGGCCATCATCGCCGCGCAACACGGCGCCGGGCCAGATGGAGACTTCGGCCTCGACCTTGACCCGACCGATGATGGTGCAGGCCTTGTGGAGGTAGGCGCTGGGGTCGATCTCGGGCTTGTACTGCAGGTACGACTCGATCATGGTGTCTCCCGTGGGGGCTGACCCGATTCGACCAGACGCTGGGGCGCGCGTCAATCTTCGGGGAAGGCCTCCTCTCGACAGCCCATCTGCTCAGTCTCGTCTCGTCCACAGGTAGATGGCCCCTACCACAAGAATCACAGGGATCGGGGCACTGGCGCCAAGAAACGCCGCAATGGCTCCCGTCGTTCCGAGCAGAAGGGCCATGGGAGCTGCCCACGGAGGTCTCGGCCGCAGCCGGGGCTCGTCGTCAGCGTGGCTGAGCAGGGGCGCGGGCTCAAAAACCCAGTCGCCGGCCTCCACGGCCCGCGTCTGGCAGGGCATGCAGCGCAGCTTGTACTGCACCGTCGTCAGCGAGTTTTCGAACACCTGCGTGTGGCATTCCTCGCAGCTTTTCAGTTCCCCGTGCGCCCGCGCCGCGGCCTGAGATGCCAAGTCGTTGGCGGCTCGGCGGAAGTGTGGGTGCAACGCGCCCAGCATGCGAGCCTCGTAGTGCAGTTGGCCCTCGCCGCCAGGGGTGTTCGCTGCGTCGATCAGCCGCAACAGGAAGGGCTCGGCGCGGCGATAGGCCTTGGGGACACGCTTGACCAGCGCTTGCATGCAGGCGACGCAGCTCAGCCGTCCCCCGACGGTGTGCATCAGCCCTCGTCGTGCTTGCGCACTGCAGCGCTCACAGGGGGCCATCTCTGGCGGGGTCTCGGCCTGGCTGCGTTCGAGCCAACGCCGGGCGACATGTTTGGGGAGCTTGTGCAGGCTTCGAAGGAGGCAGAGCTCCCATACCAGCGTGCTGTAGCGCTGCGCGTCGAACAGTGTCTGCAGGCGACGCAGGATAACCTGCGAGATTTTTTGCGTGGACGTTTCCGGCACGAGCTGAGCGCTGGGTGTCTCTGGAATCTGCTGCGCGGTCCCTGTGGTCGACCGGAGGCTCGCCTGCAGCTCCCGCTCCACCACGGCGAGCGCGTCGTGCATCGCCTGCGCATCGGGAAAGCGACGCTCGGGGGACTCCTCGAGAGCCTTGAGCAGAAACTCGCGGAACGGCTCAGGGATCCGCGACTCACGTACGACCCGAGGGTGCTCTCCGACAAGGCAGTGGTAGAGGGTTGCCCCGAGGGCATAGAGGTCGGCGCGCCCGTCAACTTTGCGGGCGTCGCGTAGCTGCTCCGGAGCTGCGTAGGCCTGCGTGCCGATGCCGGCGCCGGTCATCGTCAGCGCAGGTCCCTGGCGCTGCCGCACCAACCCGAAGTCCCCGAGTTTTGCCAGCCCCTGCGCGTCGAACAGGATGTTCGAGGGTTTGACGTCGCGGTGCACAAATCCGGCACGATGTACGGCAGCGAGCGCAGCGAGAATCTGGCCTGCGATCCGGCAGACCTGGCTGCTCGTCAGCGGGTCGTCAGCCAGGACCTTGCCGAGGTTGCGCTCGAGTAGCTCCATGGTGATGAACGCTCCCTGCGCGTCTGTGCCGCAGTCGAAGAAGCGCACGACGTGCGGATGTTCGATCGCTGCCAGCGCCTGGGCTTCTGCCAGGAAGCGGGTCGCAAAGCTGGCAGCATCGGCCTCCGGTGGGGGAGTCACCCGCTTGAGGGCGACGGCTCGGTCGAGCTGGCTGTCCCAGGCGCGGTGGACACTGCCCATCCCACCCTTGCCCAAGAAGGCGACGACCTGATAGCGCCCAGCCACGAGCTGCGGGCTGGGCGCCCCCGGGGCATCCCTTGCCAGCGAGTGCTCGAGCCGGCTCTGGCATGCGTTGGCGCGGGGTGGTACCGCCGGCAGCGGGGCCCGCGGAGCTTCGACCAAAGAGTGATCGATGGCCAGGTCGAAGGCGGGCGACGGACTTGCTACAGAAGCCGGCGGCGTCATGGCGATCGGATGCGCGCTTGCGGGCCTCTCGCTGGGAGGGAGGGAGACGGCAGCGAGCTCGTCCGCGATCGGATCGGACTTTGCGCTCTTGCCGCGCGGAATCTGCTCCTCCATTTCCGCCTCTTCACCACTCGTGCTCCCCCACCAAAGCCGAAATGGTCTCACCAGTCAAGTCCTCAGCGTCCACCCAGAATGCCTGAACCTTATGCCCGCTGCAGCGTCTCACTCCAGGCGCCACCAACCATTCCCGATCTTCCCTACCCGCGACAACAGCGGCCTGTGGATTCCCTACGCTGGAGGCGTCATGACAAACAGACCTGTATCCCCAAGACGGGGTTTCTCTCTGGTCGAGTTGATGGTGGTGGTCGCCATCATCGGTATGTTGGCAAGCATCGTGGCCTACAGCGTCTCGGGCGCCAGGCCACAGGCCGAGCGCAGCAAGGCGATGGCCGACCTCAAGTCGATGCGCAACGCGATCCTTTTCTACAAGAGCGACACGGGCGAGTACCCCGAGGAGCTTGAGGACCTGCACCGCGATCCGGGCGTCGACGGCTGGGGGCAGAGCGCCGAGGGGGCAGCCTATCTCCTCGACCCGCCGCGCGATCCCTGGAACCGCATGTATGTCTTCTACCCCAACGACCCGCGCGGCAGCGCTCCGTTCAACCTGGCCACGCTCGGCCGGGACGGCCAGGAAGGCGGTGAGGGGTCTGATGAGGATGTCTGGCTGCATGAGCCTTGGGAGTGACGGGGACCAGCTCCGAGAGCTCCTGACATGGGATCGATGCAACCGGCCTGGAGGGGTTTGGGCGACCACTATCCGTTGCGACCGCTGAAGTACGCAGGAATCGAAGCCGTCTTCTGTAGCGGCGCTCTGGGGGAGACTGTCTCACGGAAGGGCCTCGGCCACGGGCACGGCCCCGGCCGCGGTGACGGGCAAGGTCAAGGACAACGGCGCGGGACCCGGCCCGGC